>JBBRCH010000049.1:0-36800 GCA_038204995.1 Bacteroidales bacterium
CAGGATCAAACTCTCCATAGTAAGTTGATCTTAAATGTCTCAGATTGTTTCTTCTCTGCCAAATAAATTTGAACAGGGGATATTCGCTGCTTTATGTTTTGACTTCAGTCTTTCAAAGAACTTGGTGATCTATATTGTGCCTTTGCAGGCGGATCATTTCTTAGTGTTATTTCCCTTTATAACTTCCGGCTTTCCGTCTTTCAACTTCTTGTCGTGATTGGGAGTGCAAAGGTAAAACTTTTTTTTACTCCTACAACTATTTCCTAATAATTTATTAACATTTTTATTAAGTTTTTTTGTTGCTATAATTTCGGGCTGCAAAAATAGCAAAATTATCAATATCCTGAAGCATTCAAATGGAAAATCCGATTGCTTTTTTAGTTACTTGAATTCAGCATTATAAAAATATAAGCTGTTTTATTTGCTTTCTTAACAATTTTACCTTCAATGAACGTTCTCTTTTAGGAGGGTGCAAAGGTAAAATAATATTTAACTAATACAACATATAGATAAAAATAAATTTGATACTTATTCAAATATGTTGTAAATCAGAGATATAACTATTTTTAACTTTTATTAATTTTATTAATAACCGGAAATTATGTTACTTTACCACTCATTTTTGATCTTCAAACCAATGAAAAACCATTCGAAATTCAATTCCCTTGAATATATAGGTATTGCTTGTCTTATTTTGTTTTTGAACTCTAAAACATTGAATGCGCAAGTAAATGAAGATAATAGCCGCGAGAAAAGTAATTTCGGGTCCAGATTATTTTACGGAGGCGGGTTTGGACTGCAGTTCGGAACAGTTACCCTGATTGAACTTTCTCCTCTAATTGGATATAAAGTAACTCCCAGGTTTGGGATAGGTGTGAGTCCGACTTATAAATATTACAGTGTTAAAAATTATTACTCATCATCGGTTAGCCTAAAAACTAATGTTTATGGCGGAAGTATTTTTGCGCGATACTTCATTTTTGAAAATGTGTTTGCTCATGCCGAGTATGAAACACTCTTCTACAATACCAAAAGTCCCGGTTATCTAACTCAAATGCAACAATTTAACAGCCTGCTGGTGGGTGGTGGCTACAGGCAACAGATTGGAGGGAACTCCGCAATGAACCTTATGGTCCTGTGGAATCTGAATGACACGACCGATTCGCCTTATACCAACCCGGTTATCAGGTTAGGATTTACCATCGGAATGTAAGTTAAACCGAATTTTCAGCTTTAAATAAGGCTGATTGTTTTGATTCTTTACTTTGAGTGCATTTTTAAACTGTGATTGTACAGTATTAATGTCATATATATAATTTAAAAATTCATTATATAATCGCATGCCAACAATAGTATACCCTGATTTTTATCAAAGTTCTGTAACATTCAAACAAGCTGCTGATATTCAAATGCTTTCTTCCCTGTCCGGGAAGAAATTTCCTATAGAAAGGCTTCTAATGCCTATATGAAATTCATAAAAGTCAAATATTGAACTAAACGAATTTCTGATCGGTATTTACCTCTGTCGAATTTTAAAACGGCCTTTGGCCTATTATAAAATTCACATTGGTATAAAATACAGGAATCTTTACAACGCATCGAAAAAGTTTTTTAACGGGGTATGTTCTTCAAAACTTCAAGTGTAAGGTCCCAGAAACGCTGTACTGTTTCAATCTGCAGTCTTTCGTCGGGTGAATGCGCTCCTTTTATGGTTGGACCGTATGATATCATATCAATACCCGGATATTGTTCACCGATAAGCCCGCATTCGAGGCCTGCATGTATGGCCAGCACTTTTGGTTCCACATTAAACAATTTGACATAAGCCTTTCGGGTAGTATCAAGTATTGGGGATTTAGGGTTTGGAGTCCAGCCCGGGTATCCATCACCATGCGTGATCTTCCCTCCTGCTAACCTGAAAACACTTGCCACCATATTTAATACATCTTCCTTTCCATGTTCGGAGGAACTACGCTGGCTTGTGCCTATCTCAATAACTTTATCCGTCATTTTAACCGAAGCCAGGTTGGTAGATGTTTCAACAAAGTTGGGAACTACAGCTGACATGGCAATTACGCCGTGGGGGCATGCATACAATGCGTTGAGTAAACGTTGCTGCGTTGACAGGTCAATAAGGAATGAGGGTAACTCGGTAGGTTCATAACTTACCAGCAGCCCTGGTTCAGTTACTTTGAATTCTTCTTTTACTTTTCCATTGAATACTTTTACAAACTTAGTGAACTCAGTGTTGAACCTGTTTGGTAGAATTATGGTTGCAAAAGCTTCACGGGCTATGGCGTTACGAAGATTTCCGCCATTAATATCTGAAATCCGTACTTCAAAACGTTGGCTGGCGTTCCAAAGAAGCCTGTTGAGTATTTTTACTGCATTTCCACGGCCTTTATTTATATCGTCACCTGAATGTCCTCCCTGCAGGCCTGTTACTTTTACCAGATAACCTGCAAAATCATAATTCACAGCTACCCTCGAATAGTCCATCAATACCTTGGTATCCTGTCCACCTGCACAGCCAATGAATAATTCCCCTTCATCTTCTGAGTCAAGATTCAGTAAAATATTCCCTTTCAGAAACCCGGGTTTCAGTCCTTTGGCACCGGTAAGCCCGGTTTCTTCGTCAACGGTAAAAAGCATCTCCAGCGGACCGTGTTCAATATCATTGTTGTCAAGAATAGCTAATTGAGTTGCAACTCCTATGCCATCATCAGCCCCAAGTGTAGTTCCCGTGGCTTTTACCCACTCTCCTTCAACCTTTGGGATTATAGGATCGTTATCAAAATCATGGTAGGTATCACTGTTTTTTTCACAAACCATATCAATATGACTTTGTAAAATAACGACCGGGAAATGGGTGTAGCCTGCTGTAGCAGCTTTCCTGATGAGGATATTGCCTGTTTCATCGATCTCATGTTCGAGATTCAATTTACGGGCAACACCTATTATATATTGTGTAATAAGTTTTTCTTTCTTGGAAGGACGCGGTATCTTGCATATTTCGCCGAAATAATACCAGACTTTTTCAGGATTTAAACCTGTGAATACAGTGCTCATAATGTTTGAGTGATTTTTAGTATATGCAAATATATAGCATAAATATAAAATCCAATCTTTATTTTAAAATTTAAATAAATTACACTTTAAGTACTCCTACAGAACTGAATATTGCTGATGGTGGAAAACTGGTGGAGGCAATGCTTTGCCGGAGATAATTAAAAGTTCTTAAAAAAACTTTTTATATAACAGGCAGACAAGTACTAAATTTCAAGAACAAAGAGGATATGTTGTCTCTCCGGGAAATTAGGGTATCTATCGGACTTATTAACTATGAAATTTATCCGTTTGATTTATAAAACCACACTATCAGCTTTAAAACAGAAATCAGGAACCGGCAAGCAAGTTAACAATAGTAGTCTTTGGATCTTTGGATGAGAAAATAGCATTGCCGGCCACCAGAACATCAGCTCCTGCCTGTAACAGTTTCTTTGCATTTAAGAGATCAACCCCGCCATCTACTTCAATCAGGGTATGCCTGCCAATGGCATTAATCATTTTTTTCAATGAGGTTATTTTCGAGTATGTGTTTTCAATGAATTTCTGCCCGCCAAAACCAGGATTTACCGACATGATAAGCACAAGATCGAGATCTGGAAGAATTTCGGATAAAAGGTTGACCGGAGTATGAGGATTAAGTACAACCCCGGCTTTCATTCCTAGTTCGTGAACCAGGCTAATTGACCTGTGCAGGTGTGTTGAAGCTTCATAATGGAAAGTAATTATATCTGCTCCGGCATTGCGAAATGCTTCGAAATAACGCTCCGGCTGAATAATCATGAGGTGAACGTCAAGGAGTTTGGTTGTAGCTTTCCTGACAGCTTTAATAATAGGAATACCGTATGAAATATTCGGTACAAAAACTCCATCCATAACATCTATGTGAATCCACTCAGCCTGGCTGTTGTTAATCATTTCTATATCTTTCCCCAGATTAAGAAAGTCGGCGCTCAGAATAGATGGTGCAATAATAGGCATATTTAGATTTTTAAATGTGTGAGGTCAGCAAGAGAGTAAAATTATGGAAAAAACGGATAAAAAAAAGAGCGGACTAAAATCCGCTCATATTTTTAATATTAACCCAGGTAGGTTTTCAGTATTTTACTTCGTGCAGTATGTTTGAGTCTGCGGATTGCTTTTTCTTTTATCTGGCGCACCCGTTCACGTGTAAGATCAAATTTTTCACCTATTTCTTCCAGGGTATAAGGATGACTTCCATTGAGGCCGAAATAGAGTTTAATTACATCCGCTTCACGAGGAGTAAGGGTTGAGATAGCCCTGTCGATTTCCTTACGAAGTGATTCGTAGAGTAAACCTGTTTCGGGAGTCGGTCCGTCGTCGCTACGAAGTACATCGTACATTGTATTGTCTTCGTCCTGGATAAGCGGTGCATCCATAGAAACGTGACGGCCGCTGTTACGCATTGATTCTTTTACTTCATTCTCACTGATTTCGAGTAATGTAGCAATTTCGTCGCTGTTCGGCTCACGTTCGTACTGCTGTTCAAGTTTAGCGTAAGCTTTGTTGATTTTATTGATTGCCCCGATTTTATTAAGTGGAAGCCTTACAATACGCGATTGTTCAGCCAATGCCTGTAAAATAGACTGGCGAATCCACCATACGGCATAAGAAATAAACTTGAATCCGCGGGTTTCGTCGAAACGTTGGGCAGCTTTTATCAGTCCGAGGTTCCCTTCATTGATAAGGTCAGGAAGGCTAAGGCCTTGGTTCTGATACTGTTTCGAAACTGATACAACGAAACGGAGATTTGCTTTAGTCAGTTTTTCTAGTGCAGCACGGTCGCCTTGCTTAATCCGCTGTGCTAACTGGACTTCTTCTTCGGCTGTAATCAATTCCACTTTACCGATTTCCTGCAGGTATTTATCCAGCGAAGCGGTTTCGCGGTTGGTAACTTGTTTTGTTATCTTGAGTTGCCTCATATATTAAATTTGTGTTGGCGTTCTGTAATACGAGATTAATTGAAAGCAGGTTTCATATTCGTGAAAAAAAACACCTTCCCGTTTTAAAATAGAGGGAAGGTTTATGGTAAAAAGAAACCTACTTTGCCGAATTGTCATTTTGATCCGGTCGGGGGAGTAAAACTTTACGTGAAAGTTTAAGCTTGCCGGTTTTGGGATCGACTTCAATCAGTTTAACATCAATCTTATCGCCAACTTTCAATACGCTTTCCACATCTTTAAGACGACTCCATTCTATCTCAGAAATATGGAGCAAGCCGTCTTTCCCGGGAAGAATCTCAACAAATGCACCGAAAGCAGTAATAGTTTTAACAGTTCCATGGTAAATATCACCAACTTCAGGAACAGAAACGATACGTTTGATTTTTTCTTTTACTGCGTCAATTGAGGCTTTATTATTCGATACAATGTCTATAATTCCGAATTCGCCTACTTCTTCAATTACGATAGTTGCACCGGTTTCGCGTTGCATTTCCTGTATGATCTTACCACCTGGTCCAATTACGGCTCCAATGAATTCACGTGGAATTGTTAATTTTACGATGCGTGGTACATGCGGTTTGTAGTCTTCACGCGGCTCAGTAATTGTTTTGGCCATTTCGCCCAGAATATGTAAACGACCCAGGCGGGCTTGTTCCATGGCATTTGCCATTATTTCGGTTGAAAGCCCGTCTACCTTAATATCCATCTGGCAGGCAGTAATTCCATCACGGGTACCTGTTACTTTGAAATCCATATCTCCAAGATGGTCTTCATCGCCCAGTATATCGCTAAGTATAGCATATTTTGATCCTTCAGTAATCAGGCCCATAGCTATGCCGGAAACAGGTTTACGAAGTTTGACTCCTGCATCGAGAAGGGCAAGTGTCCCTGCACAGACGGTAGCCATGGATGACGATCCGTTCGATTCGAGAATATCACTTACAACTCTTACTGTATAAGGGTTCGTTTCCTTATCAGGCATCATTGCTTTGAGTGCACGTAAGGCAAGGTTTCCATGGCCGATTTCACGCCGTCCGACACCCATTATACGTTTAACTTCACCCGTTGAAAAAGGAGGGAAATTGTAATGTAACAGGAAGTTTTGTTTTTCCTGAATCACTACCCCATCAATATCCTGTTCATTAAGTTTTGTTCCTAAAGTAACAGTGGTGAGCGATTGTGTTTCGCCGCGTGTGAAAATAGCCGAACCGTGTGCGGTTGGCAGGTAATCGATTTCGCTCCAGATAGGCCTTATTTCATCAAGCTTGCGGCCATCAAGACGTTGCTTGTCGTTCAGGATCATGTTGCGCATTGCCTTTTTCTCCACATCGTGGTAGTAGCGGCCGATGAGCGGTGAATTCTCGGCAGCAAAGTCAGCGTCGAGTGTATCTTTAAATTCCTGTTTTATGGCTGCAAAGGCTTCGGTGCGGTCTTTTTTAGATGAAGCCGACGTGGCTACGGCATAAATTTTATCGTAGCAGAATTCAGAAACAGCGACTCTCAGTTCTTCGTCGTTCTTTTCGTGGCTGTACTCACGTTTCGGGCTTGATTTTTCAACCATGGCAGCCAGTTCGCGCTGAGCCTGGCAAGCCAGTTTCAGATGTTTGTGAGCAACATCAATGGCTTTAACCATTGCGTCTTCCGAAACCTCTTTCATTTCGCCTTCAACCATCATTATGTTTTCAGCCGTAGCTGCAACAATAATATCAATATCGGCAGTTGACATCAGGCTACGGTTAGGATTAACCACGTATTCACCATTGATACGGGCTACGCGGATTTCACTTACCGGGCCGTTAAAGGGAATATCGGAAACGGTAAGAGCAGTTGAAGCTGCCAGGCATGCGAGCGCATCGGGCAGAATTTCGTCGTCAGATGATATCAGCGTTACGATAACCTGTACTTCTGCGTGATAGTTGTCAGGAAAAAGCGGGCGTAATGCGCGGTCAATCAAACGTGATGTAAGTATTTCGCTGTCGGTAGGGCGGGCTTCTCTTTTAAAGAATCCCCCCGGAAATCTTCCTGAGGCAGCATATTTTTCGCGATACTCTACCGATAGTGGCATGAAATCCACATTTTCTTTAGCTTCTTTTGCCGCTACTACTGTAGCCAGCAACATCGTATTTCCCATTTTTACAACACAAGCTCCATCAGCTTGTTTGGCCAGTTTGCCTGTTTCTATCGAAATTATGCGTCCGTCGCCAATGTCGAAGGTTTTAACAATTCCTTCCATAATTTACCTCTTTTTTTTCAATTGTGTAACAAATGGTGCTTTATGTTTGCTTTTAGCAACAGGTTGAATAGAGCACCACGGATCAACCTGCTTTATTAAGTTTCAAGTTTCAAATTTCAAGATCCAAAAGACAAACAAAAAAGTAAGTTCAAAGTTTTGAGATTGTTGACTTTGAATTTGAGTCTTTGAATTTGAATTTTGGGATTTTAACCTTGGGATTTGCAATCAGAATATTACAATTTTCCCTTATGGATTTTAGTTCGTATCAATACAAAAAAAGGCAATTTGAAGATTGCCTTTCCTTATATTAATGTCATGTTTACAATTACTTACGAAGTCCAAGCTTGGCTATAATAGCGCGATAACGCTCGATTTCTTTCTTTTTCAGGTAATCAAGCATTTTGCGTCGTTTACCAACCAGACGCACTAGTGAACGTTGTGTAGCCAGATCTTTTTTGTTCTCTTTAAGGTGTTCAGTCAAATGTTTGATACGGAAAGTGAAGAGAGCAACCTGGCCCTCAGCTGATCCTGTATCGGCATCTGATTGTCCGTTTTCTTTGAATAAATCTTTTTTAATTTCAGGCGTTAAATACATATCTGTGTAACGTTTAATTGCTTATCTTTCCATTTTTCGGGCTGCAAAATTACTACTTTTACATCAAATAAAAAACTTTTATTAAAATTTTTATCTGATTTAATGTGTATGACCTCAGCAGTTGTGATTTTGATTGATTTAGGATTGCAAAGATAATGTTTATCTTGAACAAAAGAATAAAATAATAAGCAGATACTGTTTAATAAATGATTACTTTGGTTAAACAAATATTCTGATTTGTTGTTTAAAGTAATGTTACAATACTAGTAATGGAAAGAAAAAAGGTAATTATTATAGGGGCCGGATTTTCCGGACTGGCTGCGGCTTCTGTACTTGCAAAGAATGGTTTTGATGTTACGGTGCTTGAAAAAAACAGTACTCCCGGTGGCCGTGCCCGCAAATTTGCCGAAAATGGCTTTACATTCGACATGGGACCAAGTTGGTATTGGATGCCGGATGTGTTTGAAAAATTCTTTGCACTTTTCAGCAAATCGCCGGAGGACTTCTATCAGTTGCAGCGACTGGATCCTTCGTACCGGTTTTATTTCGGAAAGGATGACTTAGTTGATATGCCTGCTTCATTCACCGAAATAATTAATATTTTCGAGAAGGAAGAAGCCGGCGCCGGGGCATCACTCATTAAATTCCTGAAAGAAGCCGAATATAAATACAAGGTTGCCATGAGCAAATTTGTTTATAAACCGGGAATTTCGGTTTTTGAATTTGCACATCCTGAAATGCTGGCTTCTGTTTTCAGATTACATATGTTCCGGTCATTTGATTCTCATTTGAAACAGCATTTTAAAAGTGCCAGGCTACGGCAAATGCTTGAATTTCCCATCTTATTCCTGGGAGGAACGGCTAAAAGCACACCCGCACTTTACAGCCTTATGAACTACGGCGATATCCGACTCGGAACATGGTATCCGGTTGGTGGAATGTATAAGGTTGTGGAAGGCATGGTAGAACTTGCAACTTCGCTCGGTGTTAAATTCGTTTATAACAGCCCGGTGGAATCCTTTGACCTGAAAAATGGAAAGATAAAAGCAGTTATTGCAGCCGACAAAAAATATGAAGCTCCTTATGTGCTTGCTTCGGCTGACTATCAGTATGTTGAACAACAACTGCTCCCGGCCGGATACAGGACTTACACTGAAAAATACTGGAACTCCAGGGTGTTGTCGCCTTCATCATTAATATTTTACCTGGGAATTGATAAGAAACTTGAAGGCATTGAACATCATACCCTGTTTTTCGACGAGGATCTTTCGAAACATGCAGATTCAATCTACGAAACACCCGCATGGCCTGAAAATCCTTCAATTTATTTCAGTTGTACCTCAAAAACTGATCCTACAGTTGCACCTGTAGGAATGGAGAATTTGTTCATACTGATACCTGTTGCACCCGGACTGGAAGATACTGAAGAAATAAGGGAAAAATATTTTCAGATTATTCTTGAACGTTTTAAACTTTTGACCGGACAAGATATCAGTGAAAATATCGTTTTCAAACGGTCTTATGCACATGCTGATTTCGAAAGCGATTACCATGCATTCAAAGGAAATGCTTATGGCCTGGCTAATACACTGCTGCAAACCGCTTTTCTTAAACCAAAAATGAGAAGCAAAAAAGTGAGTAATTTGTTTTATACCGGTCAGTTAACAGTACCGGGTCCCGGCGTTCCTCCGGCACTTATTTCGGGTGAAATTGCTGCAAAGCTAATTATGAAAGAAGAAGGATTTGGGAATTAGTCCCGATAACCATAGGGATTAGGATTTAGGGGAAGGCAATTGAGTAATGAAAGAATGAATTAGGAGAAAATAATTTGAGTCAGAGGTACATCTCCTTATTATTAATAACTTTGAGTATGAAAGAACTATTTGACATGATTTCGCGTAAATCAAGCAAAATGACAACTGTAATGTACAGTACCTCTTTTTCGCTCGGGATACGTTTTTTTAGCAGAAGATTTCATGATCCAATTTATGGAGTATATGGATTTGTGCGTTTTGCCGACGAAATAGTAGATTCATTTCATGGATTTGATAAGCAAAAACTTTTAAAGCGGTTTAAAGAAGATACTTATCTGGCTATAGAAGAGAAGATAAGTTTGAACCCGATTCTCAACAATTTTCAGAATGTCGTAAATAAATATAGCATTGAGCAGGAGCTTATTGATCTGTTTCTGAGAAGCATGGAAATGGATCTTGAAAAAGTACAATATGACCAGAAAAAGTATGAAGAGTATATTTTAGGTTCGGCAGAAGTGGTTGGATTAATGTGTCTCCGTGTATTTTGTGAAGGCGACCAGGAGAAATATGCTGAGTTGAAACCTTCGGCCATGCGACTGGGATCAGCCTTTCAGAAAATTAATTTTTTACGCGACCTGAAAGCAGATTTTAAAGAACTGGGTCGTAGTTATTTTCCCGGAATTGATTTGAATAACTGGAATGACATCACTAAAACTGCCATTGAGGCAGATATAGAGAAAGATTTCTCCGATGGATTGCTGGGAATTCGCAAACTACCTGATGGAGCAAGGTTTGGGGTATATGTGGCATATGTTTATTTTCATGAGTTACTTTTGAAAATTAAGAAGGTTAAAGCCGGAAAACTGCTTAATGAGCGGGTTAGAATATCGAATAGTCGAAAATATACGTTGCTTATAAGGGCGTACATGCGAAATGTAATGAACACGATATGAATGTATTACGGATATTGATACTTGCTTTTACCGCATTTTGTTTTGGAATTTCAGGCATTTCTGCTCAGCCGATAACAATTGAAAAAGTGCGTGAAAAGTTTTTTACAATGGATAAAACAGATGATGGAGCATTAAAACTGTATTCATCACTTCAGACCGCGAATCTGACAAAAGACCCGATATTGCTGGCTTATAGCGGGGCTTCATCAGCAGCAGCTGCCGGATCTGTGAGTGGCGTTTGGAAAAAGCTTGACTATTTTAATCGAGGTAAAAGAGAACTTCAAAAAGCAGTCGGGCTAAAACCTCTTGATGTTGAAATTCGTTTTTTGCGCTTGGCTACTCAGGTAAATGCCCCCGGGTTTCTAGGTTATCACGAAGATATTAATACTGACAAGGCATTGATTATTAATACTTTAAAATCTGTTCAGGCAAATCATCCTAATGCGTATCTTTACCAACGCATTTGCCAGTTTATGTTAAAATATACTGAATTGGATGATAATACAAGAAATACAGTCAGCCAGCTTTTATACAAATTCAATACCGGGAAATAAATGAAAGAAAATGTAATACTTGTTGATACTCACGATAATCCTATCGGGCAGATGGAAAAGATGGAAGCTCACCTCAAAGGAGAGTTGCACAGGGCTCTTTCAATACTCGTATTTAATAGTAAAGGTGATTTGTTATTACAGCAACGGGCATTTAGTAAGTACCATACTCCCGGTCTATGGAGTAATACGGCCTGCAGCCACCCGAGACCCGGTGAGGATAGCGTTGAAGCCGCAACACGCAGACTTGGTGAAGAAATGGGTTTCACAACCACACTTAGTAATTCTTTCGACTTCACTTATAAAGCACATTTCGATAACGGCCTGATTGAACATGAATATGATCATGTCTTTTTTGGTTTTTTCGATGGCGAACCCAGTCTTAACCCCGAAGAAGCCAATGATTTTAAATGGGTGAAACCTGTTGACCTGATGGAAGATATGCGCTCGACTCCGGATAAGTATACCGTTTGGTTCAGGATCATAATGGAAAAAATTGGGGAACGGTTTCCTGAACTGTTTGAGGAATAGATTGTTTAATGTAGATTTACCGGAAGGTTTCAGCCTTTTTTTTGGCTGGGAGTCAGAAGACATGGAAGCTCCTGAATGATAAAATAAACTGGATTGAAAGCATTGTAAAAGCGGATCAAAGGAGAGCTGGAAATCAGTATTAAGAGATAAAATAATTTAAACTGTTAAATTTCGGTTTTCTGACTTCGGTCCTCAAATCAAAAATAATCATTTTAAAAAAAATCATAACAAAAAATCAAACAAACATGGAACTTATAGTTAATATCCTGCTTGTGGTACTGGCTTTCCTGTTTATGGAATTCATGGCCTGGTTTACCCATAAATACGTAATGCACGGTTTTATGTGGTTTTTTCATCGGGACCACCATATCAGGGATGGTCGTAAAATTGAATGGAATGATATTTTTGCCCTGATATTTGCCTTTCCCAGTATATTGCTGATCTACCTGGGCGTGATGACTCCTGACAATTATATGCTAAGTATAGGTATTGGTATCATGTTATACGGGGCTGCTTACTTTATGTTTCACGATGTATACGTGCACCAGAGGATCCCGATACTGAAAAACTTCTCGAACCGATACCTGCGTGCAACCGTTAAGGCTCATCTGGAGCACCATAACCCACATGCACATTACAATTATGGTTTCCTGGTGGCACCTTACAAATATTATAAGGAGGAATTTGCTAGAAAAAGAAACAATTCAAAATAAACTCTTTTTTAATCAGATATTCAAATATCGACTGTTGAATGAACCACTGGCTCTATGTCTTTATTAATCTTGGGGCAATAAGTATTCCTTTTATTGCCGGATTTGACCGCAGATTAAGATTCGACAGGCAATGGCGTTTTCTTTTTCCTGCGATATTGCTGACTATGGTTGTGTTTATTCCATGGGATATGCTCAAAACCCACCTGGCTGTATGGGGTTTTAATCCCCGGTATTTGCTCGGGTTTTATATTGGAAATCTACCTTTAGAAGAGTGGTTGTTTTTTATTGCAATTCCATATGCCTGCCTTTTTACATATCACGCGCTCAATTATCTAGTCACGAAAGATTATCTTGGCAAATATGCTGATCGTACAACTCTGGTACTAGCTGTTTTTCTGCTGATTATCGGATTATTTAATGCAGGAAGGTTGTATACTTCGGTTACTTTTATCTCAACAGCCGCTTTTTTGCTGTTTCACCGGTTTATAGTGCGTGCCCCATATATGGGGCGATTCTACCTGATGTATCTGGTTACCCTGGTTCCGTTTTTTGTTGTAAACGGCTTGCTTACAGGCTCATGTATTCCGGAAGAAGTTGTGCGTTATGACGATGTCCAGAACCTGGGGATACGGATTGGAACCATACCTGTTGAAGATATGGTTTACGGACTTCTTATGTTACTGATGAATGTT
The DNA here is from genome assembly GCA_038204995.1 of Bacteroidales bacterium. GTDB lineage: Bacteria > Bacteroidota > Bacteroidia > Bacteroidales > UBA4417 > UBA4417. Next base: position 13,053 of record JBBRCH010000049.1, read on the forward strand.
ACCTGGTTTGAGTTTTTAAAGCGTAAATCCAACCGGGAGAAGGTGAAAGAGCTTCCTCTTTAGGACTGAATATCGTTTCGCTCGAAATAGACCGCATTACTTTGCCGCAAGTCTTCACCGGTAGGGCTTTGAAATACCCGAAGCTCGAACTGGGGTATAATAGCCAGGATATGGTCGAAAATATCAGACTGCGTTTTTTCATAACGAATCCACTCAGTTTCGGAAATAAAGGCGTAAACTTCAATTGGAATGCCCAAAGAAGTTGGTTGCAATTGTCTTACCATCTGGTCACTTTTATTATGAACCATGGGATGAAGGTGAAGGTATGTTTCAAGATATGCCCTGAAAACTCCGATATTAGTTTGCCTTCGTCCATTTATGAAAACAGAATTATCAATTTTATTTTCTTTGTTGTATTTTTGAAGATCAGCTTCTGTTTGGTCGATGTATTCCTGCAATATGGTAATTTTTCTGAATTTATCGAGCATTTCCTGTGTGCAGAATTTTACGCTCGACATATCGATGCTGATGCTCCGTTTCATTCGTCTTACTCCCGAATCTTTCATTCCCCGATAGTTTTGAAACGATTCCGAAACCAGCGAATAAGTAGGCAAAGTAGAAATGGTATTATCAAAATTCTGAACTTTTACCGTTGTAAGCGATATTTCGAGGACGGTACCATCGGCACCGTATTTCGGCATGCTGATCCAATCCCCTTGCCTCACCATGTCGTTGGCTGATAGCTGAATACCCCCAACAAACCCAAGAATCGGGTCCTTGAATATCAGTAGGAGCACAGCCGAAAAAGCACCCAGCCCTGTTAACATGTACAAGGGTGATTGGTTAAACAAAAGTGAAATGATAAGCAGGAATACGATTATAAACACGATAATTTTAGCAATCTGAATATATCCTTTAATAGGGTGATAAAGCGCAAAATCGCTTCTCTGGTACATTGCGTATAAAGCATTCAGAAATGAATTAATAATCAGAAGAAAAATTACAATGATATATAGGTTGGTGAGCTTTAAAACTGCAGGAATCAGGTTAGGGAAATCGTCAAGTGTCACCGAAATTGATTGGTAAACGAGTATACCCGGAACCAGGAATGCCATTCGCTGGAAAACTTTGTGCTCAATCAAAGCATCGTCCCAGTTGCTGGCAGTGCGTGCTGCGATCCGTTTTAATATCTTAAGAATTATAAACTTAGATAAATAATATATCAGGACTCCCAGAAGTAACACAAACAAAAAGTCGGAAATACCGGCTGTTTTGGTAGCAACTTCAGTTGAAAATCCAAGTTTTGTGAGCCAGGATGTCATAACTCTGACCAGTTCTTCAAACATAAGTATATTAATTAATTATATCATTTACCAGTTGAATTGCCAATTTATCGTAGATAATCTTAGCCACCCGTAAGTTTTACCTTATACCCTGCTTTGGTTAGCAATTCCACGATTTTTGTTCTGAAATCTCCTTGTATAATAATCTCATTGTCCTTTGCCGATCCTCCTACACCGCATTTACTTTTCAGCATACGGCCAAGTTCTTCCAGGTCGCTTTGAGTGCCGACAAACCCTGTGATCAGGCTAACCTGTTTGCCGCCGCGATGTTTGCGGTCAAGCATCACGCGCAGGTTCTGTTGCTGTGTTGGCAGGGTTGAAGGCTCTGAGTTCTCTTCAATCCGGTAATTATAATCCGGATTGGTTGAGTATATAATTCCGGTGGGTTTATTTTTCCTTGCCATGTTTTTTAAGAGATTAGAGTTTCAGGGCTGAGTTAAGGAATGTACTGAGTGTTTTTGCTCCGTCTGCCGACCAATTTAATTCATTTAACATCTTCCCTTAGCTGTTTTCCATCAGTCATCATCAATTTTTCATCGCCGTCAGGGAACGATAACGCGTAACGATAAAGGTTTAATACTGATGTTAACGGGTGATTGCACAATAACAGGTTCTCCGTCGATATTCATTAACGGATCAGATATTTTTTCAATCGTAATCTTCTGTCCTTTAAAATACTCTGCATAGCCTGTTTTCACAGGGGTTCCTTTCATCATGTGATATCCAAGATTCAATAACTGCGATGCGGGCATTTTCTTAATGACACAGATATCCAGCAATCCATCATCAACTTTTGCATCGGGAGCTATGCGTGTATTGAATCCAAACTGGTTGCCATTTGCAAATATAATCATTAATGCATGTTTTTCCATTTCGATGCCATCAATAGTGAGCGTATACGTCATGGGCTTATAAGATCTGAATTCATTCAATATAATCTTCATATATGAAATCATTCCCCTGATATAAGATTCGGAGAATTTATTTGCAACGTGGGCATCGAATCCTATTCCTGCTATACTTGTAAAAAGCATATCGTTCACATTTGCAACATCCATTAATTTGGTGTTGCCCCTTATGATTGTCCGAATGGCCAACGCATAACTCATGGATATTCCAAGGGAACGGGCAAGACCGTTGCCTGACCCGGCAGGCAGTATACCCATTGGGATTCCGGTATCAACCATGGCACAGGCTACTTCATTTACGGTTCCGTCACCTCCTGAGGCAACCACAACATCAGCTCCTTTATCAATTGCATTCTTTGCAAGTTCAGTTGCGTGTCCTGCGCGTTCAGTAAAAACAACCTCAGGAATAAACCTGGATGATGGAATAATATTTCCTGCAAGCAATCCGATAATCACCTTGCTTTTAGGCGTTATTCCCGCTTTTGGATTCACGATAAATACAATATTCTTCTTCCCTTCAGTCATATCTTATTCCAGCGAGAGCTTGTTTTCGATTATTCGGTTATTATATTGCTGAATCACTGCTTTTAATAATTTATCTCTTGCAGTTGCAATTTTGAACTGTTGATCATATAAATTTTTTGTAAGCAGGCTGTCATTTGTGAAATCATAAAGCGCTTTCGAGATGGAATTATCGGTTTGCCAGGCATACCCATCCTGTATAAGCTGGTAGTTTCCATTGAGATAACTCAGGTTAAACCGAGGTTCATCTTTCCTGAGCAACGAACTACCGAAAGCAATAAAAGGTTCAGGATAATGAAGCATATCGAGCAGGGTAGGCATAATATCTGTCTGTTGAGCTACAATTCCGGTATGACCTGTTGAATCGCCCTGGGGTTGGTAAAAAATGATTGGAATAGCATACTGCCCGACCCTGTTCTTGTAAAATGGTTGCCATGCTTCGGAGGTATGATCAGCTGTGATTACAAAAATAGTATTTTGAAACCAGGGCATAGCTGATGCTGTTTCAAAAAACTTTTGAAGTGCAAAATCAGCATACATTATGGTTTCCTGTATTTCCAGCGGCCCTTTTCGGAACTTGTTTTTATATTTCCCGGGGACTCTATAGGGATGATGCGATGAAAGAGTGAAAACCGCACCCATAAAAGGCTGCGTTTTTGTATCCAGGGTATGAGCGATATACTGTAAGTATGGTTCGTCCCAGATCCCCCAACTACCATCAAAATCAGAGGGATCAGGGTATTCATTTTTTCCATAATAATTGTCAAATCCGGCCGACTTGCAATAGGCATCGAACCCCATGGTCCCGTTCTTCCCGCCATGGAAAAATGACGTATTGTATCCTTCCGTTTTCAAAATGCTTGCCAGGCTGTTAAATTTGTCGGAAGCATATTGTGACGTAATGAAATCCTCTGTCATCCAGGTTGGCAGTGAGGAAAGAATTGCCGGGATACCTTCGATACTCCGTTTGCCGTTGGCAAAGCCTTCGAAAACCAGGCTCTTTTCGGCCAGGCTGTCAAGAAAAGGTGTAAAATCGCTTTTTCTATTTCCCAGCTGATGGGTAAGGCAGCCAATATGTTCTGCCGAAAAACTTTCGAGAATGATCACGAAAATATTTTTTTTCTGCATGGGAATGACATGTCCGAGGCTATCGGGGCTTGAATAATTTTTTTGTGCATTAAACATGCGGAGCATTTCCTTTTCATCCGTAAAATAGGTAAGCCGCTGAATTCCCTGTTGCCCGTATGATCTCATCAGAGTAAAAGCCGAGTTAAGTACAATGGCAGTTTCCTGCGAAGGAGCGTATTGCGCTGCGCTGAGTATACCTACCGGTTTCAGTTGCACACCCCCACGAACTCCAAGTACTGATAGAGCTAAGAACAGTATCATCGATACTATCTGCGATAGATAATAGTGAGTTCGCTTCTGCATGACATACCTGTTAGATATCCTGACACATCGTGCAATGATAACCAGGAGAAAAATGGCGAAGATCCAGAGTAAAAGCACGTACCAGTAATCGCGAAAAAATTGCGGCATCATATTCGCGGTGTCGTCGCCTGTATTGATATATCTGAAAATATCAAAAGTCATGCGTTTCAGCGAGAATGGGTAATAGGCTGAATCGGCCAGATTCGGTATAAGGAGTATAATGTTTGAAATATAGAATATTACATCTGAAAATATACCGAATCCTTTGCTTCTGCGGAAACGAAACGGTAAAACCAGCAGGAGAATATATAAAACATTTGCATAAATGAGTGCTACAATGTCGAACCTTAAGCCGGTAAATGAATAATACAGTAATTTGGTAAGAGTAATTCCGGGGAAAAGGGAAGGGTGCAGGAAATAAAGTGATAGCCTGGTGGCAACCAATAAGAGCAGCACGAGCAACATCCGTATTACAAGTACAATTTGCGGACTACCTGAATAATGTAATTTTCGAATAGGGTGAGGCATGGGTTCAAGTAAGTAGGCTATTTTGCTTTGCTATCGAAAGATTGAAGCGTTTTTCATCTGCGGAGCCAGCATTTTCATCGGCAAAAATAAAAAAATAAGAGATGCCATTGGGCATCTCTTATTTAAATCAGATAAACTGATTATGCAGGTTATTTCTGTATTTTAACTTCAATCTTGACCGAACGATCAGTTCCGGCCGAAGTACCATTCAACTCAATTACCTTAAACATTCCCTTTTTTCCGGGGTTAGTTGAAGTTGAAGCTGTTTCAAACGCAATCGTATTACCGATTTCCAGATGATCAGCTTTAGTTGCGTTAAGGTCTGTTACATTTGCCAATATTCCGGATTCATCAGTTATCGTTGCCCAATCAATGACAGTAGTAATGAGTTTCATTTTTGTGGCATTTCTTGGAACCCAGTTTGCAATACCTCCAAAATTTGTCACAGCGGTAATAGCATTATCCGAAGGTGCTGAGATAGTAGCTTTATTTACTTCACCATAATAGAAAGCAAGATCAACTTTTGCAGGCGAAGCATTTGCAACTGCCCACTTCATTACGCTGTTGTCGCCAGTTGAATAAAAACTACCAACATTTGGATTTAACTGCCCACCTATTAATATGGCAGTGTAAGTGTAGATTGCTGCGCTGGTTGTTGTAATCATAAAGGACGCTTGGGCAAATTCACCGTCTTCAGCAGTAATTTTAAATGTTAAAGTTACGCTACCTGCTTCAGCTGGTGCAGTAATAGTAAAATCTTTATTAAAGCTGTCACTTGAGAATGTGGTGTCCAACAAAGTTGAAGATAAGCCACTTATCGTTTGTGTAATCTTAAGATTGGAGAGTTTTGCACTCGTACTTTGAGCAATAATCCCAACTTTAAGCTCGGTGTTAGCCGGCACTGTTACATCAGTACCCGTGTATCCTGGACCGGCATTAAGCATTAAGGTCGGTGGAGTGGGAGTGGTAGTAGTGTCTTTAGTACATGAGGACAAAAATGACATTCCAGCCATAACCAGAATTGCAAATAGGAAACTTAGTTTTTTCATTTGTGATGTTTTTGAATTAAATTAATAGTTTGTGTTTAAAGTCAGAAGATTACGCTCAAAAGCGATAATAGTTCTCAAAACGTCAAATTTCATGCCATAAATTGAATAATTTATTTATTAGTAACAAAACCGTTGTTTAATGAAGTGAATAATTATTAAGCAGGAAGTTGTTAACAAAAAAAGAAAAATAAGTTGGCATTAAATACAAAAAATGTGTTTAATATAAATAAAATATGTATACTTTTGATTCAAATTAACCTCCTAAAACAAACAACATATGAAAAAACTATTATTCTTACTTGCGGTTGTAGGTCTTACTTCATTCGCTGCCTGCAAATCAGGCGAAACTAAAGTTGACGCTACAAATGATTCAACACAGGTTGAGGCTGCTGCTGATACAGCTGCTTTAGCTCCTGCTGATACAGCAGTTGTAGAATAGTTATTTTCCGGCTTGAGCTGGTTAATTTATTATTAGAAAAGGAAGCTTTCGGGTTTCCTTTTTTTTTGTCTGATTTTTTATACAAAGTGTTTCTGTTTTCAGCTAATTTTTTTATATCTTATATTTGTTTTGGTAGAATAATAAAATAGCTGGTTATTATTAATGTCCTTTTATCGTTAGACATAATGGAATAATTCCTCCTATCCGATGCGCCATAAAGCAATTCTAAATCAAAATGCAGCTCCCGATAAAACCTGAGTATTATTTTTATACTGTTTTTAAAAATACAGGGCTTGCTAAGGAAACCTTGTCGTTGAATTCAACATTAACCAAGCAATCAAAATGGCCGTTAAAATATTTTAAATAATTACGGGTTTAATATTTGTTAAATTCAGATGCCAATGTACCTTTGTGGCGCATCTGTGAAATCATTCACAGTAAATGTAATGCGATTATAAAACATATAATTTAATCATTATGGAGTTTTTGACCGACAAATTGGCAGTAGCAGGCAACAAGGGGAAAGGAATCCGCTCTGATTGTCATGTAACACTGGAGATAACCGAAAGCGGTGGCATTCAACTTGAACTGAATAGTAAAGTTGAAGCCATGTACGGGGATGAAAATCGCAGGCTTTTACATGAAATCCTGGCTTTTTACGGAATAAAACATTCCCGCTTACTCTTAGAAGATTCAGGTGCACTTACTCCTGTTATTGCTGCACGCATGGAAGCAGCAATCAGGCAACTCATAGATACCAGCCAGGAGTTTCTGCTCCCGATGCTGAGCGAAAACAAGTACAAAACAGAGCGCGACAAGAATCGGTTTTCGAGGCTCTATCTCCCGGGTAATACGCCAAGCCTGATGATAAATGCTGGTGTTCACAAACCTGACGGGATTATTTTAGACCTTGAGGATGCTGTTGCTCATACTAAAAAATATGAGGCACGTTTTCTGGTTCGGAATGCTTTGCGGAATATAGACTTTTACGGAGCCGAGCGCATGGTGCGCATCAACCAGGTTCCTGCCGGGCTCGGTGACCTTGAATACCTTGTTCCCCACAATGTAAACCTGGTATTAATTCCAAAGTGCGAAAGCGCTGAGCAGATCAGGCTTGTGAACGATAAGATCATGCAATTGGCAGAAAAATACGGAATAACTGGTACTCTCTGGCTTATGCCTATCATTGAAAGTGCACTTGGAGTGCTGAAAGCCCTTGAAATAGCGCAAAGCGAAAATGTTGTTGCCCTGGCAATCGGTCTGGAAGATTATACTGCTGATCTTGGAACCCGCCGTACACAGGAAGGCACAGAGTCATTCTTTGCCCGAAGCATGGTGGTTAATGCATGCAAAGCTGCCGGGATTCAGGCCATTGATTCTGTTTTCAGCGATGTTGGCGATATGGAGGCATTAAAAGAAACGGTTATTCGTTCGAAAGCGCTTGGTTTCGATGGAATGGGATGTATACATCCGCGCCAGATTAAGGTCATCCACGAAAACTTTGCACCCGATGATGTTGAAATTGAAAAGGCAATGAAAATAGTGAATGCTTTTATCGAAGCAACTGCAAAAGGATTAGGTGTAGTTTCATTGGGAACCAAAATGATCGATCCTCCTGTAGTTAAGCGGGCACAGAAACTTATTGCTCTGGCCATTACCCTGGGTAAACTATCGCCTAACTGGCACGAAGAATTTTTGAGTGCGTAGTCCGAAGACCGAAGTTGGAAGACCGAAGTTGGAAGTTGGAAGTCGGAAGTCGGAAGACCGAAGTTGGAAGACCGAAACAGCCTAGAGTATCTATACTAAGATGAAAAGTAATAGTTTAGATAAAGTGACTCTTAAAGTAACAAATTTAAAATAAACAAGATATAACCTGCCTCCCCCGTACTTTAGTTTCACGACTTCCAACTATAAACAGATAAACAACAGTAATACCCTTTATACACCAGATCCGTTCAATATGTCAAAATACGATAAGCTTACAATAAATGCGGTTGGCCGCACTGTTCCACAGGTAGTAAATGGTAAGGATGCGATTCCTTTCATGGGTGTTGGCAAATTCAAACCTGCCGGACGCAAATATGGGCCACCTATTGCTTCCTGTGCCGATTATCCTGAAGACGGCAACAAAATTGTTCCTTCGATTAAAGATGCATTGGTCAGAGCCGGAATTAAAGACGGAATGACTATTTCAACACATCATCATTTCAGGAATGGTGACCTTGTCGGAAACCAGATATTTGATGCTGCCGCTGAACTTGGAATCAAAAATCTCATCTGGATGCCTTCAGCCGCGTTCGAATGTCATTCGCCCATGATAAAATACCTTGAGAATGGTGTTATTCATCATATTGAAGGCAGCATGAACGGAGCCTTGGGAAGATTTACTTCTGAAGGCAACATGGCGGGGCTGGGTGTGCTTCGTTCGCATGGTGGCCGCTACCAGGCGATACAGGATGGTGATGTGCATATTGACATTGCTGTTATTGCAGCTCCTACTGCCGATTGTTTCGGAAATGCTACCGGTGATCGTGGCCCTACTGCATGTGGTTTACTTGGTTTTGCTTTGGCTGACTCGCAATATGCTGACAGGGTGATAATTGTAACCGATAACCTGGTTCCTTTCCCTTGTGTGCCCTGGCAGATACAAGGAAACTATGTAGATTTTGTTGTTGTGATGGATAAAGTTGGTATTCCCGAAAAGATCATTTCCGGTACTACCGAAATAACCAAAAGTCCCGACAGGTTGCTTCTTGCCGAAATGACAGCCCAATTTTGCCAGGAAACCGGAATTGTTCATGATGGATTTTCGTTCCAGGCAGGTGCCGGGGGAACAGCATTATCCATTGGTGTTTACTTTGCCGAGATGCTCCGTAAGCAGGGTATGAAAGCCCGTTTTGCACGGGGTGGAAGCAATAAATACCTGGTTAAAATGCTCGAAGATGGTCTGGTGGATTATATCCTCGATGGCCAGACTTTCGACCTTGACGGCGTGCGATCTATGCGCGAAAATGCGAATCATTTGAATACAAGCCCTTTTACCAGTTACAATTATCACGGCAAGGGAAATTTTGCGCAATTTGTTGATGTTGTTATCCTTGGCGCCACCGAAGTTGATATAAATTTCAATGCCAATGTGGTAACTCATTCTGATGGTTACCTCTTGCATGGCATAGGCGGCTGGATGAATTGCCTTTTATCGAAATGCGTTATCCTTCCGATTCCCTTGTTCCGCGACCGTATGCCTGTGATCCGTGATGAAGTTACTACCATTTGCGGTCCCGGCGAAATGATTGATGTTATTGTTACCGAACGCGGTATTGCAATTAATCCTTTACGCACTGACCTGATCGAAAAAATGAAAGGAAGCTCGCTCCCGGTAAAAACCATTCACGAACTTAAAGCCGAAGCCGAGAAAATATGCGGCAAACCGCAAAAAGCGCGTCTTACTGACGAAGTGGTTGCGGTTATCAAATGGATTGACGGTACTATAATTGACTCCGTTTTCAGAGTAGAAAAATAAGAAAGATAAAATAGTTTGAATCCCCGGTCAGGAAATATCTGTCCGGGGATTTTTATTTTCAGGAAACCAGGTGCAAATCATAAAGCAGCATTTACATATAATGAGTTCGTTTCATACAATTATTTACCGGATCTTTACTTTCTCCTTAATTATTCCTTAATTTTATAGTTAATATTCCGAATCGTATAATTTAATCATCCGTTTTATTTACCTCATTATAAATCAGATTCATACATCATTTAATTTTACAAATTATGTTCAAACACCTGGTTCTTTTGGTTTCATTTGGAATTGCTTTAGCTTCGTGCAGCAATTTTAATGCGTTAAAAGTTAAGAAAACCAATTTCGTAGACGAAGTATTGCGGGCCCAGAATCTTGTATTTACCTTCAATAAGGAATTAATATCTGATTCAGGGTTGAAAAACAAATGGGACACAACGCAGTATATCAGGTTTGAACCTGCGATCAGGGGCAAATTTATGTGGACGGGGAAATCAGAGTTAACTTTTTCGCCCCTGGGAGCATTGCTGCCTGCTACGGCCTATAAAGCTGTTCTGAACGAGGAACTGGTTAAATACAGTAAAGAAAAGTATAGCATCGATGATGAACCTGTTTTGTTTCATACACCTTATCTTATAATAAATACTATCAATACATTTTGGTCGCTGAGCGAAGAAATTGCCAACCAGGTGGAGGTGCGTTGCCAGGTTGTTTTTAATAATCCGGTTTCTCCTGCAAAGCTGAAGCCCTTGTTGAAGCTTAGAGTGGGAGGGAAGGAGATGCCTTATCGTATCATCACTCAAAATGATGCCGAAACTATAGAAATTGCATTTGCCTACGATACAAAATCGGAAAATATTCCGAAAGGCGAAATCCTGATTGGCAAAGGCCTTTCATGCCCGGGCGGGAATACAGCCACTGAAGACCAGTTGAAAAGCGAATTTCTCATACCTTCGAAAGAACGGTTTACAATTACGGCTACTGAATCGGGTTTCAATAATGGAAAAGGATATATCGATGTATTTACATCATTGCCGGTTAGCGCTGTGGGTTTATCTGCTCTTATTTCAACGGACCCAGCTCTCAATATTATAACTGAATTATTATCAAACGGATTCAGGGTGAAAGCTGAGTTTCTTGGTTCACAAACCTACACATTGAAAATTAAAAAAGGTGTAAAAAGTCTTTTCGGACCCGAACTGGAAGATTCATATACCACCGTAATTTCATTTTCTGATCCCCAACCGGATATTTCGTTTACAGAACACAGCGCCATTTACCTTTCTACGAGAGGCGAGCGCAACCTGGGTGTGAATATAGTTAATGTGTCAAAGATAAGAGTTTCAGTTTTTAAAATATTCGAGAACAACATCCAGCATTATATGCGTCAGGGCAAAGACTGGGAATATGATTATGATGAAGAAACGCAGGAATATAACGATAATTACACATGGTCGTTCGACGAGAATTATGGAAAACCGGTGATGACAAAAGAGATACTAACCCGTTCGCTGCAGAAGTCCGGGAATATCTCGTTGCTGAATCTCGATCTGAATGACCTGAACTTCAGTGATTCCTATAAAGGACTTTACCTGGTTAAAGTGGAAGCTGCCGATCGGAAATTTATCCAGGATGCACAGATGCTCTCACTTTCTGACCTGGGTCTTATTGTGAAAGAAGGCTCTGCAGATGTGATGGTTTTTGTGAACTCGCTTCGTGATGCCAAAGCCGTAAAAGGAGCAAAAGTTGATTTCATCAGTTCCAATAACCAGAAAGTATATTCAGCTGTAACGGATAACAATGGCGTTGCGGTTTTCAAAAATGCAAAACAGGTCGCAGCCGGTTTCAGGCTCAGCATGGTATCAGCCCGTTACGAAAACGACTTCAATTTTGTGCTTTTCGACAAAACACGTGTTGAAAAGTCACGTTTTGATGTGGGAGGCAAACGCACTGATAATGTGAATTATGATGTTTTTATTTATGGTGACCGCGATTTATACCGGCCCGGCGATACCGCTCATATAAATACGATAGTCCGGACTCCCCGTTGGGATGTTGTGCAGGATATTCCGATAAAAATCAAACTCCTTGCTCCAAATGGCCGTGAATACATAAACCAGAGGCATCAGCTGAATGAATCAGGGGCTGCAGAAACACAGTTTGTTATTCCCCGCCAGGCGATGACCGGAACATACCTGGTTGAGGTGTATGCCGGAAACGATGTGTTGCTGGCTTCCAGAAAAATTTCGGTGGAGGAATTTGTTCCCGACAGAATTAAAGTAACTACCAAAACAAATAAGGCGGTTTATCTCCCTGCCGAGACCATTAATCTTGATATTCTGGCCGAGAATTTATATGGCACTCCTGCCGGTGGAAGACGGTATGAAACTGAATTGCGTCTGAAGCGCAAACAACTTACATCAAAAGCGTTGCCGGATTATTCCTTTAACATCGAATCGAAAAACATACCGGTACTGGCATCCATAGTTCAACAGGGGAATACGAATGCTGAAGGTAAAGCTGCAAGTATATTGCAATCAGCTTCTTACAAAGATATTGGCCTGCTTGAAGGCAAAATTTTCACCACGGTATTTGATGAAACCGGCAGACCGGTAAACAAGCTGAACGTGGTTGAAATTCCTACTCAACAGGTTTATTTCGGGATCAGGTATTTTGATCGGTGGCTGTCGACCCGGAAATCCCTGAACCTGCAATTTGCAGCGGTAGACCGAACCGGAAAAATAGTACCCGGTGCACCGGCTAAGATTATTATCCTGAATTATAAGTATGAAACTGTAATTGAAAAGGATTATGGGAGATACAGGTATGTTTCGCAAAAGAAAGAAAAAGTGGTGTTTACCCGCGAGATGAATATAAAAGGTTCAGGAACAATGTTGCCTTTTGTGCCTACCGAATCAGGCGAATACGAAGTACGTATCATGACCCCGGGAAGCGAGAATTATGTGTCCCGTGTATTTTATGCCTATGGATGGGGCGATACTGATTTTTCATCGTTCGAAGTCAGCCGCGAGGGTGAAGTAACCATAACTCCTGATAAAGCTGTCTATTCTGCCGGTGACAAAGCAAAACTGCTTTTTAAAGCACCTTTCGACGGACAGTTACTCGTTGCAATTGAACAGGATGATGTGCTCAGCTATAAATTCCTGGACCTGTTTAATAAATCGGCCAGCATGGTGTTGACTCTGACAGAAGACCATCTGCCAAATGTGTATATAGATGCAACCGCTTTCCGAAAGTCCGGCGATATGTCGATCCCCCTAACTGTTGCCCACGGAGTCGTTTCACTTAAAGTTGATGATGTTTCGGCCAAGCTGAATGTTGCAATTTCTGCCCCCGAAAAGTCCCGGTCGGGAATGAAACAAACCTTTACTGTTAAAACATCACCGGGTGCAGAACTTACCATTGCTGTTGTTGACGAAGGGATTCTTCAGATCACGGATTATAAATCCCCTGATCCTTACGACTGGTTCTATCAGAAACGAGCTTTGGGAGTGAATTCGTATGATGTTTACGCGTTTTTGTATCCTGAACTGAAACAATCGTCCAGTACTGCCGGTGGTGAAGCCTTCGACCTTTCGCGGCGGATTAATCCCCTGACCGGCGACAGGGTTAAACTTATTTCAAAATGGAGCGGTATCCGGACTGCAAATTCATCGGGCGAATGCATCTTCAGTATTGATATTCCTCAATTTTCGGGAGCTTTACGCATCATGGCTGTGGCCTACAAGGGCCGGCAATTCGGATCGGCCGAAAAAACCATGAAAGTGGCTGATCCGGTTATCATCAGCATGTCGTTACCACGATTTCTCAGCCCGGACGATGATTGTGCAGTGGCTGTTTCCATAACTAATACTACCGAAAAAAACAGCAGTGCAAGTATTCAACTTAGTGCAAGCGGACCATTAACTGTATCAGGCAAGAACTCTGCATCAACGAGCCTTAAATCGGGTGCAGAAGAAGTAGCTTTATTTAGTGTAAAAGCTGATCATGGAATCGGAGTTGCAACTGTCACAGCTACAGTGACTGCCCTGGGTGAAAAGTTTACACAGAAGATAGATATCCCTGTTCGTCCGGCTGGAGGTCTCACTTTTATTACAGGTTCCGGTTCGGTACAGGCCGGATCGAACCAATCGTTTAAAGTTTCAGGCGACTTATATCCCTTAGGTGTAAAATCGGCCGTTATTTTGAGTAAATCACCGGCAGTTGAGTTTGCCAAAAACCTCGATTACCTTATCAGGTATCCATACGGTTGCCTTGAACAAACGGTTTCGACAGCTTTTCCGCAACTATACCTGGCTGATATTGCCAGACTGTTCCCATCGGTTTCAGGTCGTAACTTTAACCAGGGCGGTTCCATGGGATATAATGTACAGCAGGCTGTTTTAAAAGTTGAAGCCATGCAGTTGTATAATGGTGGTTTGTCGTTGTGGCCGCAGGGTGGCAGTGCCGATTGGTGGGCAACCGCTTATGCCGCTCATTTCCTGCTGGAAGCAAAAAAAGCAGGGTTCGAAGTGAATAAAAAAGTTCTGGATGGTACGCTTAAATTTTTAGCACAAAAAGTGAAAGAACGTGAAATGGAGACTTATTTTTATTTCGAAAACGGAGTACGCAAATCACGGAATATTCCACGCAGGGAAATATTATATTCGGCTTACGTATTGGCTTTGGCTTATAACGCACCTGTTTCGACCATGAATTATTATAAATCGCTTTCCACCGAATTATCGTCCGAGGGCCGGTACCTGCTTGCATCTGCATTTATGCTTGCCGGCGACGTTAAGAGTTTCAGGAGCGTATTGCCGAAAGCTTTCGGCAACGAAAAAGCAATTAATGAGTTTGGCGGATCCTATGCATCTTACCTGCGGGATCGGTCTCTAGCGCTGAATGCCTTGCTCGAAGCTGATCCGAACAACCCGCAGGTAAACGAATTGCTGAAAAGTATTTCGGCAGAGATGAAAAATGCCAGGTATTATTCAACACAGGAAACAGCTTTTGCCCTGCTGGCCATCGGTAAACATGCACGTAAAGCCGCAGCTTCAGATATCACAGCCCAGGTTTCGGTTGATGGTAAAGCTGCCGGGAACTACAGCAATAAGGATTTACAGCTTCCGGTGGAAATCAATAACAAAACAATTACAATTGTGACCAAGGGAAGCGGAACGCTCTATTACTACTACGAAATGTCGGGAATAAAAATAAGTCCGAACCTTGCAGACGAAGATAATCACTTAAAAGTCCGGAGGCGGTTCCTCGACCGGAACGGGAACCAAGTCAACGGTAATTCATTTAATCAGAACGATCTTGTAATTGTAGAAATAACCGCTCAATCCGAAACCGGAACGAGCGTTGAAAATGTAGCTATTACGGATCTGTTGCCGGCATGTTTCGAGATAGAAAATTCGCGGCTGGTGGCCGAACGTGAGATGGACTTTATGAAAAACCGCGCTACTCCCGAATATACCGATATGCGCGACGACCGCATCAGTTTCTTTACCACCCTTACAGGTACTCCCAAAATTTTCTATTATACCGTGCGTGCAGTAAGCAAAGGAACTTTTATTGTTGGAGCCGTATCTGCCGATGCCATGTATAACGGGGAATATCATTCGTATGCAGGAAGCGGCATAGTAAGTGTGAAGTAAGGAAGTGTTATTCCTTTATGCAAAACCAGGGTGAGGCATGCTCAAGCTTATGCTGGTAAAGTGACGTTTATTCTTATACAAGAATAAAGTATTGAAAAGTGGTATATATTTGATGCTTTCAATGCTTTACCAAGCATGATGAGAAACTGACTACATTAACAAATCAGAAATATGATTTCACCTTTACTGAGCCACTTATTAATTCCTTTTATTATTGCGATGTTTTTAGCTATAACTATGGGGGGGAGTGGAACAGCCCCGGCTTTTTCTGCTGCATACGGGGCCAATGTAATCAGAAAAAGTTTGATTCCCGGACTGTTTGGAATAATGGTTTTTCTGGGTGCAATAATTGCCGGAAAAGGAACAGCTACGACTATTGGTAAAGATTTATTATCTCCTGAAATGATGTCATTTACAGTAGTTTCTATTATTCTTTTTTCAGTAGCTATTTCACTGTTAATTGCAAATTTAGCTGGAATACCTCAATCGACAAGTCAATCAACCGTATTGTCAGTAAGTGCAGTTGCTCTGTATTTGAATTCATTAAATACCGATAAACTTTTTTTAGAGATAATTCCAACCTGGTTTATTTTACCTGTAATTTCCTTTTTTCTCAGTTTGTTTATCGGAAAATATATTTATCGCCCTATGCGAAAAAGGGGCTATACTCTGCCAAGAGCTCAAAATGAAAATCTTAAACCTGTCTGGAATGGATTATTAGTAGTTATGTCCTTATATGTTGCCTTTTCAATTGGAGCGAATAATGTTGCTAATGCAGCTGGTCCAATTGCATCAATGACTGCAAATGAATTAAAAATTGCAGGAAATGATAACTTTATCCTGATAATGATATTATCTACCTTGATTGTTGCTCCTAGTTTTGGAATTGGAAGTTCTATATTCGGACATAAAATTTTGAAAAACACAGGGAAAGAAATTGTATTATTTGGGAAATTTGAAGCAGTTATAATCGCTTTCGTATCTGCAAGTTTGTTATTATTAGCTTCTTTGACAAAAGGGATTCCAACTTCGTTGGTTCAGTTGAATGTTGCTGCAATTCTTGGTATTGGTGTTGCAAAATTAGGAGCTAAAAATATTTTCAAAAAAACAGAAGTCAGAAGATTTTTTATAATGTGGCTAGTATCGCCCATAGTTGCTTTTTCATTATCACTATTGTTGATATTTATAGCAGATAAATATAGACTTTTATAAAATTACCCTTGCCGCCGCGCGAACTTACTCAACGCAGGTAATCCTTTAGTGTGGTTTTACCTGACCAAATAGTAAGAGGAACGCCATACAATAGCGCACCAGCGAAGGGATAATCGTCTTGTGCGATGGGCGCGAAAACGTTACAAGCAGTACAAAACATCCCTGAAAAAAGCTTTCGATTGGAAAGAACGGATCAGGAATCAATTTCCATACCTGTTTTACCAACGACAGTTAGATTTTGAGTGGAATAATGTATAAATTTGTATAACAAGAGCCTTATGATGGGAGACTATCCCATACGGTTCTGTGAGAGGCTTAGTGTGGACTCCATTTGCCTACCCGACGCCTCAACCGTAAGTCAGAAGTTATAAAATTGATCTTATGTTCAAATACTTAGCCGTTCCGACCAGATTGCGTTGCATAATACTTATTTAATAACCAAAACTAATTTTATCATATGGATTTATTTATCAGTCATATAACCGAAGAGGCAAACGAAGCCAAAGCTCTGAAAGAAGGCATAGAAGCTGCCTTACCAGGTATAAAAGTTTTTGTCAGTTCTGCCGATCTTGTCTTAGGAGATACGTGGCTCGTTGAGATTCTGAAGCATCTCGATACAGCCAACATCATACTGACCCTTTGCAGTCCTGGTTCTGTTCGCCAGCCATGGATCAATTTTGAAAACGGCATTGGATATGCAAAAAATGCAAGGGTAATTCCGGTTTGTTACAAAGGACTTTCAACGGATCAATTACCTGATCCTTTAGCCATTTTTCAAACCTTTGAGCTTATCCGGCCGGCGGCGTGCAGAAATCTTGTCCTCCTTTTGGCTACTTACCTTAATTTGACTGTTGCGGATAATTTTGATCCCGTCTCAATGTTTGCCTCCATCAATCAGGCTATAGAGATTAAAGGTCCGCTGAATGAAGATACCATTGGTGTTGTCAAGACACACCGGCAGGATCAATGGGAAAAAAACCGGAATTCGGTATTTAACCTTCCCAATTCCCTGCCACCTGAATTCCGTGACATCTGGAACATTACAAATGTTGAAGACGAACGCATGTTCATCACCAAAGATCTTTTTCAATACTCCGGTTTGATTTTAGCCTTGCCCTGGCACTTCAAAATTTGCCAGGAAACTATCAATGCTTTGGTGGAATGGGTTTATTCAGGTGGTCGGTTGCTGCTACTTGGTTTTGAACTGGGTGACCGACACCACGACAGCAATCTTGCTGAGTTGAGCCATCGTTTTGGTATAGATCCCACTTCCGGTGATATAGTCGGACCAAGAATATATCAAGCAAACAATACAAATGGCTCTGTGTCCATACCGAAACCATATGGCGAACCCCTGAACTTTATCCCATTAAACAGCCCCCCACATCCATTTACCGAATCAATACCTCTAGTCACCTTGCGAAACGTGCAAACTATAAGGGTTGACCCTGGCGGAAGAGAATGGATTCATGTCGGCGAAAACTCAGCTTACCGTCCACGACACGACAGCGTGCAGTACAACGATGGCATTATGGCCACACCGGGTGTTAATATGGTGGAGCAGAATGATTTTTCCTCCTGGTTACCAGTTGCTGTAGAAGCGCCTCAGGGACTGTGCGGTAAAGGCGGCGTCAATATGATCGGTACCTGGGACCTGATAGGAGAAGGACTGTTTTTTGAGGGGGGCAATCTGGAATTAATGAAACATATACTGGATTGGCTGTCACACAAGGAGGCTAAGAAGGATTAAATTTCCTTTCCGATAAAGTCAGAGGTATTTGCTGCAAGGGGTGGCTGGAAAAAGTTTTCCCTCAAGAATGGCCGGACATGGAAGCAATAGGCGGTAGATTCCCCCGGCTCGTGCGCGCTTTAAACTCTCCTTGCATGTGCATCAGCCATAACGCTTGCACACATCAGGTTTGAAACTTTTTAGTCCCTGGCATCATAGCCAACAGCATATACCTATATGTCCGACAGGTAAAAATATTCGATGGCTATACACGGTATTTTGTCATTTTTACTATTATTGATTGGATCAAAGTTCACGCTGACGATTCTTATAAATTACTCTCATTTGGATCAGTAGCAAAGGTCTATCGTTTCGAATACAACTCAAAAGCGCGGGTTTCAAAATCCATGGCAGCAGAAATGGCTGTGGCTTCAAAGCTGGCTGCTGAAATTTCTTTAACAAGTTTAGTGTTTAGGATTTCCCGCCCAGCCAACGAGGATTTGCCATACGTGCCGGTTATAACAATGGTGATAATGCAGCTGTCTTTTTATTTTTTTTCAACAATTTCATATAAAGTTCTTGCATTATTAAAAGTATTATATAACTTTGCAACACAAAGTACTTTTAAAATGAATAAAGAAAGGGATTACATAAGTGACATTGCAGAAATCCGCTCTATGATGGATCGGTCTTCAAAATTTCTGTCCCTCTCCGGTTGGGCAGGCATTCTGGCGGGAATATATGCTTTGGTGGGTGCATATATCGCCTACGGCTTCTTCAGGTTCAACCCCACTGAGATAGTTTACAACGCTTTTGGAACTGCCTCATCCGGGCTGTTGAATATTATTAGTTTGGCTGCCTCGATATTGGTACTGTCTATTAGCACAGCTGTTTTCCTGTCGTACCGGAGAGCAAAAAAAACAGGAGAGAAGCTATGGAATGCAACATCCCGGAGATTGCTGGCCAATATGTCCATACCCTTGGTAAGCGGTGGTGTATTACTCCTGGTGTTCATTTTCCATGGGCTGGATGGGCTGTTGGCACCCCTGACGTTGCTTTTTTATGGGCTTGCGCTATACAGTGCAGGTAATTTTACGTATAAAGAGGTTCGGTTTTTAGGTGTAATCCAAATAGGGCTTGGACTGATAAGTTCTTGTTTTATTGAATACGGATTGCTGTTTTGGGCCCTGGGATTCGGGCTGATGCATATTGTTTATGGTATTTATATTCATTTAAAGTACGAGAGGTGAGCGTGTTTATCAAAGGATTTCATAAGGCTTTTGAGAGTCGCATCAGGCTGGGTATTATGTCGGTTTTGGCTGTAAACGATTCGCTTGATTTTACTGCGCTGAAAGAATATCTTGACGTAACCGATGGCAATCTGGCGAGCCACCTCAAAACTTTGGAAAAAGAAGCGTTTATTGGGTTGGAAAAATCATTTGTCGGCCGAAAACCCAACACAAGATATTTTATCACAAAGGCTGGTAAGACCGCTTTTGGGAATCACCTTACCGCATTGGAAAAACTTATTCAATCACAGAAATAGTAATGGATCTGAGACTTAAAAATCAAACCAGAATGTAAAGGCATTTTTTTTTACAAAAAAAACTTTGTAATTCAAAGTACTTTTAAATGATTAGAAAATACCAATCAATGTCAATAAACTGCAGTAACGACAATGCTTAAATAAATGTTTAACTTTTAAATAAACAATCAATGAAAGAGGAAATCGAAAGCAACTTAGATAATCCGAAGCAACTTGAAATGCTTTACCGGGAAAATAAGTCTATGTTCAAAAAAACGTTTGACCTTATTTATCCTGACATCCGGAATACTACATCGGCGCAAATCTGGAATGAGCGCTTAAATTTTGAAAACAAAGCCATATCGTGGGGAACAAAAAATGAACTTTTAGTTATCATCGCATTATCATTTATTGCAGGTCTTATTGCAAAAGTTCCGGACTTTACTGCTGTGAAAGCCGACTATTTTTATCCCAGGAATATTGCATTTGTAATTTTCCCTTTGCTGGCGGTTTATTTTGCATGGAAGCAAACACTGAATATAAAAAATGTGCTGTTGGTTTTTGCAACCATTTTATTATCAGTAATATACATTAACCTGTTGCCCGACACCGGTAAAAGTGATACCTTAATTTTAGCCTGCATCCATCTGCCTTTGTTTATGTGGGCCGTTTTGGGTTTTACGTTCACAGGGAATGAATATTTAAGCTTTCAAAAACGGATAGATTTCCTCAGGTACAATGGAGATTTGGTTGTAATGACCACTTTGATACTTATTGCGGGGGCTATTTTGTCAGGAGTTACAGTAGGCTTATTTGAGCTTATTAATATAAAAATAGAAGAATTCTATTTCCGTAATATCGTTGTTTGGGGTTTGGCAGCATCTCCGATTGTAGGCACCTACCTGGTTCAATCAAATCCGCAATTGGTAAAAAACGTTTCACCCGTAATTGCCAAAGTGTTTACCCCATTGGTGCTGTTAATGTTGGTTGTGTATTTAATTGCCATTATTTACACCGGGAAAGACCCTTATAACGACCGGGAATTTCTGCTGATTTTTAATATGCTCTTGATTGGTGTTATGGCAATAATATTGTTCTCTGTAGCAGAAACCTCAAAAAATCCAGGAGGTAAAATAAGCATTCTGCTTTTGTTTGCGCTTTCTGTTGTTACCATAATCGTAAATGGGATTGCATTATCAGCCATTATTATCAGAATTTCTGAATGGGGAATTACGCCCAACAGGCTTGCCGTTTTTGGGGGTAATGTACTTATATTAACCCATTTGATGATGGTGACTTACAGGCTTTATAAGTCACTGAGAAATCCGGAAGAATTAGTGACAGTCGAAAACAACATCTCTTCTTTTTTGCCGGTTTACATCGTTTGGGCGATGGTGGTAACGTTTCTTTTCCCGGTACTTTTTGGCTTTAAATAAATTACCCAAACGATTAATGTCGATACCCATTCACCCAAACAAAAAGCGCAGCCAGCTTTCGCCAACTGCGCTTTTATTTGTATCGTAATCAGGGTTAGTCAGGGTTTGACTTAAAGTCAAGCTCTGACTAATAATGATTCGTTAAAACGGCCAGAACTGGTTATCGTACCAGATACTTTCCTTTAGCGCTTCGTTCAGATCATAAAGAATTTTATGGTGGCCACTTTCCCAGTCAGCCAGCCATTTGTACAGTTCTTTTTCATTTGGATCAGTAGCTTCGATCGATCGTTTCGAATACAATTCAACAGCGCGGGTTTCAAAATCCATAGCAGCAGAAATGGCTGCGGCTTCAAAACTGGCTGCCGAAATCTCCTTAACCAGTTGTGGATTCATAATTTCATGCGAAATATCTTCTGTTTCGCCATTACTGTAATCAGGTTTAGCGAATTTCCCTTCCTTAACATAATGTGCAAACTGCACTGAAAGAAATTCCACATGCGCTTTTTCTTCTTCGGCCATTGTTGTGAAAATCTTTCGTGCTTCAGGGCTTTCAGTCTGTTCAGCCATCTTTTCATAAAAAGCTTTTCCGCGCTTTTCAAGAAGAATGGCTGTTTTCAGGATTTCTAATGCTTTAGTGTTTTCCATGATATTGTTTTATATTGATTTGCTTTTATGCGAGACTACAAATATACTATGAATAACAAACTATAAGCTGACTTGTTAATTAATATTAGCGGTATTACGGACTAAAAAGTATAAATTTGCATTGTAGCTTAGTGTTAATCATTAGTTCGTAAATCTTGTGGCAACAACTGACCAGACTGACATTCTTCATCGCCTTTTCCTGAAATGGGCTCCGGAACAGGGTATTGAAATAATACCCCTTCCTCAGGCAGGATCTTACCGGCAATACTACCGGCTGACCGGTCAGAATAAACATGCAATAGGCGTTTACAGTCCGGATAAATCTGAAACACAAGCGTTTATATCCTTTACCAATCATTTCGGGCAATCCGGGCTCAGTGTTCCGGAAATATACGCTGCAGACCTCGATAATGGCTGTTACCTGCTGAGTGATTTCGGCGATTTGTCCTTGCTTCATCATCTGGAGTTGAACAGGGTTGATGGAACGCCATCCGCTGAAACTCTTGGTTTTTATAAACAGGCTATTGCAGAGCTTCCTCGTTTTCAGGTTGATTCCGGCAAGGACATTGATTTTACTCTTTGTTATCCTTCGGGAGAATTCGACGGGCGCTCCATACGATGGGATCTTAATTATTTCAAATATTATTTTCTGCGACTACTGAAAATACCTTTTCACGAAGCATTACTCGAAGATGATTTCGACACGCTTACACAGTATTTATTGCAGAGTAGCAGTAAGTTTTTTATGTACCGCGATTTCCAGGCCCGCAATATTTTAATTTATGACAATAAACCCTGGTTTATCGATTACCAGGGTGGACGCCGGGGTCCGCTGCAATATGATCTTGCTTCACTTCTTTTCCAGGTAAAAGCTTCGTTGCCCTATTCTTTCAGGGAAGAAATGCTGTATTGGTATCTCGAAAACCTGAAAAAATATATCAGCATCGACGAAAAACAATTTGTTGACGACTATTATGGATTCGTGTTAATCCGCCTGTTGCAGGTAATGGGTGCATACGGATTCAGAGGCTATTTTGAGCGCAGGGCACATTTTATGCAAAGTATTCCCTATGCAGTTGAAAATCTTCGCTGGTTACTTTCGAATGTAAAATTAAGGATTGAATTACCTGAATTGATGAAAGCCCTGGAGGAAATTGCCAAAACTGAAATCACTATTCCTGAGGCGCAGGAAGAAGACACCTTGAATGTTTCGGTAAACAGTTTTGCTTTTAAAAACGGGCCACCTCCCGATTACTCAGGAAATGGCGGAGGTTTTATTTTCGATTGCCGGGCATTGCCCAATCCTGGCCGTTACGATCATTATAAAAAGCTGACTGGTCTCGATGAGACTGTAATTCAATACCTGGAGCGGGAACCTGCCGTGGGTAAATTTCTTCAACACGTGTTTAAGATTGTTGATCAGAGCATTCTTGAATACCGGAAACGGGGCTTTAAAAGCCTTCAGATAAATTTCGGATGTACCGGCGGTCAGCACCGTTCGGTGTTCTGTGCCTCGCGTCTCGCTGCGTATATAGATGATTATCATTCGATAAAGATCAATTTGTACCACCAGGAAATGAAGAGCTTCACATTCTTATAAGCAAAGAATTGTGATAAATGAACTTCGCGCAATCCCGGATGTTTGTGATATATAATTCTAAACAGAAAAGTAGTTATGTCGAAAACAATGTGTGAAACCAAGGATGAGGAAAAACGGGCCAAAAAGCAGAAGGATCCGAAGTTTGAATGCAAAAAATGCGGAAAAAAAGTAAATGCGAAGAAATACGTTTGCAAA
>JBBRCH010000050.1:0-34982 GCA_038204995.1 Bacteroidales bacterium
AACCCAGTCTTTACACGTTAAGTTTTCCCAGGTTTGGGCAAAGGATGAAAGACTAAATAAAAGCAGGAAGATTAAAATTGAATTTTTCATTTTGCGCTTATTTATTGCACTAAGGTTGGGTTTCTACAACTAGTTGCTAACTTGTCTATAGCATCAAATATATACCACTTTTGATTAAGTTGTATATAAATTCGAAATTTATTTCTCAGGCTCTTCTCCACCAAGCATCCCCTGCATGCTATCCAACGGACTAATCACCTTGCGCGCGGCTTTTGGTAATATATGAGTATAAATCATAGTTGTCTTAATATTGGTATGCCCCAGCAATTGCTGTATATAACGTATATCCGTCCCGTTTTCGAGCAAATGTGTGGCAAAACAGTGCCTCAGCGTATGAACACTCGCCTTTTTCTCCAACCCCGATTTTTCAACTGCTTTTCGCATCACGGCCTGCACGGTACCTGTGCTTAACGCCTCACCTTTATACTGGCCCGAAAAAACCCAGCTGTCAGCCCGATACAACTTCCGGTAATCCTGAAGGTACCCTACAATAGAATAAGGCAGCATAACCACCCGGTCCCTGTTTCCCTTGCTTTGTTTTACTACGATTTTGTGATCGTCAAACAAAATATCAACCCATTTTAGCCCTACTATTTCGCTCCTGCGCAATCCGGCGCCATATCCTAAAAGTAAGAGCAACTTATGTTTCGGGTTTTCAACCTGCCTGAAAATACTGGCACACTCGTCAATGGTAAGCACTACGGGCAATTTATCCACCTTTCGGGGCCGGGGAAGCTTAATTTCAAAAGCATCGCGGTGCAATACCATCCGGAAATAAAATTGTAACGCATTGATAACCATATTAACGCTCGACGGCGAAAGGCCTTGTTCAACTTTCAGTGCCAGGTGCCGTACTATCTGTCTTTCTGTAAGCGTATCGGGGCTTTGATATTCGTTAAAACGCATAAACAGATTAAAAGCGCTCACATAATTCCTGATGGAACTGACGCTGTAATTCATAGCGTACATATAATCGAGCATGGCAAGCGAATACGTCTGAGCCATTACCGGTACCTGCTCCAACAAGGCTTCGCGCATGCCTTTCAGCTGCGTAGCTTTTTTATTCATTGCCTTGTATTTTCGCAGGTATTTTTCGGGTAAGTTGCTCTGAATCTGCATATTCAATCTTTCTGCCAGGTTCCGGAGGTTCTCGAAAACGGAGGGTATGGCATTCAGCACATAGGCATCACACGCTTTGCTGTAGCGGCTTCCTTCCCATCGTCTTACTTCTTCGAGCAGGAAAGGGATTTTAGGACAACGTAATACCATCCAGCGCTTGTCGGGCACATACACATCCAGTTCAATCAGGCCGTTTTCACCAGTATAGGCTTCAGCTTTTTCATAGTACTCCTCAGGAAATAATGGCCCCGCATCAAGCAGTGCTTCAACCTTGATTTTGGCGTTGACATGCCTGAACACAAAGAATGCCTTCTGCTTTTTATTCCAGAACACACCTTTAATATCCATTAACTTGCGGGAGATATCTTCTTTGTAAGGGACCTGAAGTATCCAATACTTTCCCACGCTGCCTTTGAAAACAATTTTAGCTGCAAATTCAGGGTCTGCACCCTTATGTTCAACCGGTATAGCAGGTTGAAATGCGCTGGTTTTGTCAGCTATTTGAACATTTTCATGCTGTAATTCAGCAGGTTCAGTGAGCTGTTGATTGTTTTCGTTAGTAATGATTTCAACTTGATCAAAGGTACGGATAATTTTGTTATAATTGTCCTTATTGTACAATAAATACCAGCATGTATGGGTCTGGCTCCAACGTGCCCCGATGCTCCTGGCTTTTTGTTTCAGATTTTCATCAAATCCAAAGTGCAATCCTATCTGGTAATCACCCCTGTGGTATAACTTCCTGATCTGTATCATAATAAAGATTTATATAAGCATTGTAAAATTAAAGCACTAAATAAGTAATATGGTTTAGGTCGAACGCGGATTAGTTTAATTTCAATAGCCTGGAAAATAATTTTTGGTATCTCGTTCTTAGCCTTATAGTTTTAATCCGTAAACTTTTGTTGGGTGTTTATAAACGGTATGAATTTTATTTTCTGGTTAATGGTATAACTCTTGAATTTTATTGCAGACAATGTAGTTTCAGTAAATTTAAAATATGTAAAGACCGAAGTCAGAAGTCTGCTTAATGAATATCGTAATAATGCCCTGTCTTCTTACTTTTGTCTTTTGTCTCCTGTCTCCCGACTTCCGTCTCCCGTCTTCCGTCTTCCGTCTCCCGTCTCCCGTCTCCCGTCTTCCGTCTTCCGTCTCCCGTCTCCCGTCTTCTGTCTCCCGTCTCCCGTCTTCTGTCTCCCGTCTCCCGTCTTCCGTCTCCTGTCTCCCGTCTCCCGTCTCCCGTCTCCCGTCTCCCGTCTCCCGTCTTCCGTCTCCCGTCTCCCGTCTTCAATTCAACAAGTTATTTTATCGAATTCCATTCGAAATCATTAAATCCAGGTATTTTCAATGCAAGTAGTTCAGTTTGTTTTGCAAATTCCGGTAAAAGCTGACTAAATTGTAATTAAAATCATTCAAACCTTAGGGTTATTTTTTCCTGATATAAATATGCTTTATATTGTTTTTGCCTGAATCTCTTTCGTCAATTTCAAATTTGTTGATCGTCCTTAACAAAGGTAATAATTTAGGGAACCCATAATTTCTGGAGTCAAAATCCGGCCTTTTCTTAAGCATAAGATTACCCAGGTCACCCAGGAAGGCCCATCCGTTTTCGTCGGCAAGGTCGCCAATGCTGTCCGAAAATTGCTTTATTATAGCAGGATCAATCTTACTTAGAGGTTCATTTTTGGTTTTAGCAACTTTCTTTGATGCCCTTCGGGTTCCTTCTTCAGGTGTACTGACGGATTCTTTTTTCAGAATTTCGATGTAAATAAATTTGTCACAAGCAGTTATAAAAGGATTTAAGGTTTTCTTTTCTCCGATTCCAATCACTTTCATGCCTGCTTCCCTGAGCCGTGTGGCCAGGCGTGTAAAATCGCTGTCGCTCGATACGATGCAGAAACCATCCACTTTACCGGTGTATAAAATATCCATTGCATCTATAATCAATGCACTGTCCGAAGAATTCTTGCCGCTGGAATAACTGTATTGCTGTATGGGAGTAATCGCATTTTCGAGAAGTACATTTTTCCAGCCGGCAACGGTTGGTTTGGTCCAGTCGGCATAAATACGTTTAAAAGTCGGAATCCCGTATTTTGCGATTTCCTCAAACATTTCTTTCACATTCGCATAGGGCACATTGTCAGCATCAATTAAAACTGCAAGTTTGAGATCTTTGGGCGATTCCATAATCAGGTATAAATAAGTATTTTAATATGTCACTTTAAACTGCATATACATGCGATAGAGGAATTAAAGATACAATTTATTTTCTGGTTTAGGGTAAAACCCTGCAATTTTATTGCAGATACTTTGGTTTCTATAAATTTAAGATATTTAAGGAGCGAAGACGGGAGACCGAAGTCATGAGTAGGTTTAAAATGAATATAGTAATAATGTCCTTTCTTCTTTCTTTTGATTTTTGATTTTTGATTTTTGATTTTTGTCTCCAGTCTCCAGTCTCCAGTCTCCGGTCTCCCGTCTCCGGTCTCCCGTCTCCGGTCTTCCGTCTCCTATCTCCGGTCTTCCATCTCCGGTCTTCCGTCTCCGGTCTCCTATCTCCGGTCTCCGATCTCCGGTCTTCCGTCTCCGGTCTTCCGTCTCCGGTCTCCTGTCTTCCAGCCTTTTCTAAATCAGTAATTCAGATTTGATGCCAACAGCCGTTCGACTTCTTTAACTGACATTTTCTTTCGCGAAGCATAGTCTTCAACCTGTTCGCGGCTTATGCGACTGATAGCAAAATATTGAGCTTCAGGGTGGGCAAAATAATATCCGCTCACTGCCGCAGCAGGGTACATCGAGAAATTTTCAGTGAGTGTGATGCCTGATTTACCTGCATTGAGCAGGGTGAAAATTGTGCCTTTCTCGCTATGCTCCGGACATGCCGGGTAACCGGGAGCCGGGCGTATACCTTCGTATCCTTCGTGTATTATCTCCTCAATTGTAAGGTTTTCATCTTTTGCATAACCCCAGTATTCCTTGCGGACTTTAGCGTGAAGCATCTCTGCAAATGCTTCAGCAAGTCTGTCGGCTAAAATTTTAACCATTATGGCATTATAATCATCGTTTTGATCTTCGAAATATTTCACCCACTTCTCTATACCTATTCCTGCAGTAACAGTAAACAAACCGATATAATCACGATAACCTGCTTCTTTGGGCGCAATAAAATCAGCCAGCGACAAATTAGGAATACCTTTTTCTTTCTCTTCTTCGTTACGAAGAAAATGAAGCATAGTATGATCCTGGTTTTCAACATGTAGTTCAATACTGTCACCTGTAGCATTAGCAGGGAAAAATCCAAATACTCCGTTTGCCTGTACCATTTGCTGATCGATGATCCGCTTCAGCATAACCTGCGCATCGTCAAATAGCTTCCGGGCTTCAACACCTTTGAGAGGGTCCTCAAAAATAGAAGGATATTTTCCACTTATTTTCCAGGCATGGAAAAAGAAAGTCCAGTCGATATAGCGGCTGATCTCTTCGAGTGAATAATTTTCGAGATGTTTCACTCCTAAAAACGACGGTTTAACCGGTTTAAAGGCTGACCAATCTGTCTTAAAACGATTGGCACGGGCTTGTTCAAGAGAAATATAGGTAACCCCGGCTCTTGTGCTTTCATGCTTGTGACGGAGCTGGGCATATTTCTTGGTGGTTGCATCCAGGAAAGGTTTCTTTCCCTCAGCCGACAGCAAGGCTGCCACCACGCCGGTAGCTCTTGAAGCATCACGCACATGGATTACAGGATTGTGGTATTCGGGTGCAATTTTAACAGCAGTATGCATTTCGCTGGTAGTTGCGCCACCAATCAATAAGGGAACCGTAAAACCACGGCGCTCCATTTCGGAAGCAACAAATGCCATTTCTTCCAACGAAGGGGTTATAAGGCCTGACAATCCAATTATATCAGCATTTTCTTTAATAGCAGCATCCAGAATTTTTTCGGCATGAACCATCACGCCCAGATCAACCACTTCGTAGTTATTGCATCCAAGAACGACTCCGACAATATTTTTACCGATATCGTGTACATCGCCTTTTACAGTTGCCATCAGTATTTTACCGGCTTTGTTGTTTTCGCCTACAACTTTTTCAGCTTCAATGTAAGGCAGAAGAACTGCTACCGCTTTTTTCATTACACGGGCGCTTTTCACCACCTGGGGCAGAAACATTTTTCCGGCCTGGAAAAGATCACCTACAACGTTCATTCCGGCCATTAGAGGGCCTTCTATAACTTCGAGCGCTTTTGCAAAACTCGGACGGGCTTCTTCCACGTCAGTTGCCACATCGGCATCCAAACCATGAACCAAAGCATATGTTAACCTCTCGTTTACCGGCAATCCCCGCCATGCTTTTGCAGCCTCTTCGGTCTTTTCGGTAGCCTTCATTTTTGATGCGTAATCTATCAGCCTTTCGGTAGAATCGGACCTGCGGTTGAAAAGTACGTCTTCAATAAGCTGAAGCAAATCAGCCGGAATATCGTCGTAAACCGGTAGGTTTCCGGCATTTACAATACCCATATCCATACCGGCTTTAATAGCATAATACAGAAACACCGAATGCATGGCTTCGCGCAGATCATCATTGCCGCGGAATGAAAAAGACAGATTGCTGATTCCGCCGCTTATCCTTGCATAAGGCAGATTTTGCTTGATCCATTTTATGGTTTCAATAAAATCGACGGCGTAATTATTGTGTTCTTCAATACCAGTTGCAATCGCAAGTATGTTAGGATCGAAAATGATATCTTCGGGTGGAACCCCGATTTCGTTTACCAGTATTTTGTAAGCGCGTTCGCATATTTCCTTACGGCGTTCCAATGTGCTGGCCTGGCCTTGTTCGTCGAAAGCCATAACCACCATGGCTGCGCCGTAATTTCTGATTTTACGGGCATGTTCCCTGAATATATCTTCGCCTTCCTTCATGCTTATGGAATTCACGATGGCTTTGCCTTGCAGGCATTTTAGACCGGCTTCTATCACTTCCCATTTCGAGGAATCGATCATAATGGGAACCCTGGCAATCTCAGGTTCCGACATCACTATATTCAGGTAGCGGGTCATTTCACGCTTTGCATCAAGCAAGGCATCGTCCATATTTATATCCAGCACCTGGGCGCCTGCATCAACCTGTTGTCGGGCAACCGAAAGTGCCTCATCGTATTTTTCCTCACGTATGAGCCGTGCAAATTTCTTGGAGCCGGAAACGTTGGTGCGTTCGCCTATATTAATAAAATTGCTATTTGTAAAAACCATCAAAGGCTCCAGTCCGCTGAGCCTCAAATTCTTTTCAATGGCGGGAATATGTCGTGGTGTCGATTGTTCAGCAATTTTGCATAATTCTTTAATATGCTCAGGTGTGGTGCCGCAACATCCGCCGATAATATTTACTGATTTATTTTGAAGTATCGGTTGAATATGATGGGCCATTTGCAAAGGTGATTCGTCATATTCCCCGAATTGGTTAGGCAAGCCGGCATTGGGATATGCACTTACGTAAAAAGGCGCTTTCCGCGAAAGTTCTTCAATATAGGGATTGAGTTGCTCAGCGCCAAGCGAACAATTGAATCCAACACTCAGCAGGTGAATATGCGAAACCGAATTCAGGAATGCTTCTGTAGTTTGCCCGGAAAGCGTCCGGCCGCTTGCATCCGTAATGGTTCCCGAAACCATAACCGGAAGCCGCAGGTTTCGCTCAGCAAGCACTTCATTTATTGCATAAAGGGCAGCTTTCGCATTGAGCGTATCAAAAATGGTTTCCACCAGCAGCAGATCCACGCCACCGTCAATCAATCCGTTAACCTGTTCCTGGTATGATTCCTTCAGCTGATCATAACTTATAGCCCGAAATCCCGGATCATTCACATCGGGCGACATGCTGGCTGTTTTGCTTGTTGGCCCAACGGCACCTGCAACAAAGCGAGGTTTGTCAGGGTTGAGTGCAGTATATTTTTCTGCTTCGGCAACTGCTAATTTTGCGGCAGCCACATTCATTTCATACACAATTGGTTCAAGCTGGTAGTCAGCCATCGAAACTGATGTAGCATTAAAAGTGTTAGTTTCAATAATATCAGCGCCGGCTTCAAGATAAGCTTCATGAATTTCACGAATCACTTCCGGTTTCGTGAGACTGAGCAGGTCATTGCATCCTTTCAGATCTATACTATGTTTACTAAAACGATCACCCCTGTAATCTGAATCGCTTAACTTATATCGCTGAATCATGGTTCCCATGGCTCCATCAAGAACCAGGACACGCTTCTCCAATACTTTATATATACTTCCTTTTTCTTTCATATCACTTACATGTATAGCTGTACCGCTTACTTAAACAAAGCAGCCGTACAGAAGTTTTATTTTAACACATTCAGTTTCTCCGGATTCCGGGAGCAGGAGTGTGTTTCAATTATAATCTCCCGATAAATCGGGATCAGGTATTGGCACCTTACTCACCTGGTGGTGGTGGTTGCCAGAGGTTCAATGAGCCTGTTCTCTCCCCCCTTCTGTATAACTCAAACCTCCTTAATTTATGAAAGGAATATTTGAAGATGCAAAGATATAAGAAAATCTTGTTTGTATGCAATCAATATGATAAATGATAAAATGTTTGTCATAAACAGAACATTTAGCTGCACTTTGTGTTGTTATTATCAAATTAAAAAAAGTTGTACCTTTGCACCCCTTAAAAATCAGAAAAATAATGGAACAATTTGCCACAGATATCAATATGAAATACAAAGTACGTGATTTAAGCCTGGCCGAATGGGGCCGGAAAGAAATTGAAATTGCCGAGAAAGAAATGCCCGGACTGATGAGCATCCGTCGCAAATACTCAGCTGAAAAACCTCTGCAAGGTGCCCGTATAACCGGCTCTTTACATATGACCATTCAAACTGCCGTTTTAATCGAAACACTTGCTGAACTGGGCGCTGAAGTTCGTTGGGCAAGTTGCAATATTTTCTCTACCCAGGATCATGCTGCTGCTGCCATTGCTGCTGCAGGTATTCCGGTATTTGCCTGGAAAGGCGAAACACTCGAAGAGTATTGGTGGTGTACCAATATGGCCCTGAGTTTCGAAGGTGGTAAAGGGCCACACCTGATTGTTGACGATGGAGGCGATGCAACGCTTTTAATTCATAAAGGATATGCTGCCGAAAAAGACCCGAAGTTGCTTGAAAAAGCAGGATCAAATGCGGAAGAGCAGGTAATTATAAACTTGCTGCGCGAAACCTTTGTTGAAAACCCTATAAAATGGAAGGGTGTTGTGGCTGAATGGAAAGGTGTTTCGGAAGAAACTACTACAGGTGTTCACCGATTGTATCAAATGATGGAAAGGGGAGAATTACTTATTCCTGCCATTAATGTGAATGATTCAGTTACCAAATCGAAATTTGATAATCTTTATGGATGTCGCGAGTCACTGGCCGATGGTATAAAACGCGCTACCGATGTGATGCTGGCTGGTAAAGTTGTTGTAGTTTGCGGTTATGGTGATGTTGGAAAAGGCAGTGCCAAATCCATGCGTGCTTACGGAGCCAGGGTTATTGTTACTGAAATTGACCCGATCTGTGCTTTGCAGGCTGCCATGGAAGGTTTCGAAATAACCACGGTTGAAGATGCATTGTCCGAAGGAAACATTTATGTTACAACCACAGGTAACAAGGATGTTATTACAGTGGAACATATGCTTAAAATGAAGGATCAGGCTATAGTTTGTAATATAGGCCATTTCGACAACGAAATACAGGTTGATAAGCTGAATGGTATGGCTAGTGTAAAGAAAATAGAAATCAAACCGCAGGTTGACAAATATGTTTTCCCTGATGGTCATGCTATATTTATGCTTGCCGAAGGCCGCTTAGTTAATCTTGGTTGTGCAACAGGACATCCTTCGTTTGTGATGAGTAATTCATTCTCGAACCAAACACTTGCCCAACTTGATTTGTGGAAAAACAAATACGAAGTGGGTGTTTACCGTCTGCCGAAATACCTCGACGAAGAAGTAGCCCGGCTTCATCTTGAACAATTAGGTGTAAAGCTAACCAAACTTACGCCAGAGCAGGCCGAATACATCTCAATACCTGTTGAAGGGCCATACAAATCTGATCATTATCGTTATTAAAAGAACGGAATGCAATAAAAATACATAGGGCTGTCATTTTCATGATGGCCCTTTGTCATTTTACCAAAAAGAATGGAAGCGTATAATAGAAGGAAGCAGGTAATAAAACAAGATAATCCTGATTATAAGATTTATAATTCTGTCGTCGTGTATTTGAGTCATAGTAACAACTATCTGAATCTTTTATCTCTTTCTCAGTTAAAAATCCGCAGGACCTCACCATCATATGAACATCTGTACTTCATGAGCGGATAGGGTGAAGGACCCTGGTAAGGGGAACCGTCGTAGAGAATAAATTTCGACATACAAACTGAATCCGTGCATGTACTTCCTGAAGGATCAACTGTAATCCTCGCTGCAGCATTTTCGGGATCGTAAGGGCAGCAACGCTCATAAACAATAAACTGGTCGTGAAGAAAACGATAAATTAATATGCCCCTATAACCGGCATTTACATATTTATATCCGCCTTCGGGAATGTAATCCATGGTATCAGGGTAAAACTGTAGGTTTACATATATATAAGGTATAACCGGTTGCTTTTCCTTGTCACATCCCGGAACTACCAACATTAAAAGAATTATTACAATAAGTATGCGCATAGAGTAATTATTGCAAGGTATTTGCGTTGTAAAGGTAACACAAAGCATTCTTTAAACGTGATTGCAGGATTTAAATTGTATGAAAGCAGAATATCAGATCACAGATTATACTGAAACTTTTCCTCCTTTGCATAAAATAGTATGACAAAACTAATGAACCAAGCTGAGCGAAAAAGCCGTTTAATACTTCTGATCGCATTGCTGATCTTAATATCATTCGCCTTCACCGGTTCAGGCTGCAGGTTGCTCAAGAGAGATAAACAATCCATGGCGGAGAAGAAGCAAGCGGAGAGCGCTAAAAAGGCTGATGCTGAATATGAGAAAGCACTTAAGCAACATTACAATCATCAGAGCAAAGATGCTAAGAAAATGATGAAGCGTACCAAAAAACAAGCTGCAAAATACAATAAGCCTAAGCGAAGAAAGCGTTTCTCAAAAACAAAATGTGATTAGCCAAAATAAATTTATAGAATACCTTTATTAATAAGGTAAGATGTGATCCTGCCCAAAGTGCAAAACCGTGAAAATTTGAAGCCTTACTAATTTCCTGATTTTATATTTCGAACAGAATAAATATCCTTTTATAAATATTAATCCAAAGCCCAAATGTTCAGGACCTGATCGTATACATTTAAAAGAGCCCTTTTAGTATTTTCCCACCGGCTACAGACAAAGAATCTAGCAAAGAAACAATATAAACTGTTTTCAAAAAAGTGTTATAAATAAAATCGATCTTCACCCATTGATGATATTCGTTGTCTTGCATGTTTAGTTCCTTCCCAATAAAAGGTAAAATGAAAAAGGACAGAAGCAGAGCACTATATTGAATTTGAAGCACTTTCTTAAAATCAGATATTTTTTCAGCAATGCTATGGCACTTACGGCTGTTTTAATGAATGGTCGGGGAAGCCTTAAATTTAAATTTCCATTAATATAATTTGTAACTTTACACAAAATCAATTTCAGATTATTTTTCTATGGAGAACTTCATTTATATTTTAATAGGTGTTGCCTGGGTTGCATACTCACTATACAGCGCAAGGCAAAAAGCTATTCAGAAGCAACAAAGATCAGGTTTTCCTCCCTCAGGGCCATCGCAATCTTCGCCATTACCGATACCCGGGAACCAGGGAGGAGGGAAGACACTGTTCGAAGATATTTTCAGGGAACTTTCCGGAGAACCACGACCGGTTCAGCATGCGCCGCAGCCGGTTATGCCAGCCATTCCTGATAGGCCCAAAAACATTCCTGAATTCAAAGTTTCTTCAGAATTTAATTCCAGGTATGAATTCATATCTTCCGTCCCGCCTCAATTCTCTCCGGGCGAAACCAAAAAGGAGTCGAAAATATATGCGAATGAAGAACAACTGACAAAAAATGATCGCATTGTGAGAAAATTTAACTTGCGTGAGGCTGTCATTTTCAGTGAATTACTGAACCACAAATATTTTTAATCCTGAAAATTTCCGATTTGGTAATGAAATGTTAACATAAGTTAAAAATCTTTTTATCTTTACATGCTTTTTTCAAGGTAGGCTATTTCTATTTACAGCAACATAAAAACCAATCCTTATGGTAAGAAAATTACTCTTTCTCCTTGTTTTGCTTCTCGCAGCAAACGCAGCGGTACTCGCCCAATCGGGAGCGTTGCAGGGCAAAGTTATCGACAAGACAACCAAAGAGCCTATTCCGTTCACCAATATTATTATTGAGAGCAGGGGAACACAGGCTGGTGGTACATCCTCTGATATCGATGGCAAGTACACAATCAAGCCGATTACACCTGGCACCTACGATGTGAAGGCTTCCTTTCTGGGTTACAAACCGGTTCAAATCACCGATATTCCGATCCGTTCGGGTATTATCGAATACCTTAACATAGAACTGGAATCAACGGCTATCCAGGTTGAAGGTGTAACTATCACAAAGTATAAAGTTCCTCTTATCGATAAGGATAAAACAGTTAGCGGGGCCACAGTTACTTCGGAGGAAATATCGAAGATGCCAAGCCGCAATGCGCAATCTATTGCAACGAGTGTTGGCGGTGTCTTCTCACGCGATGGTGAAGTTGGAAATATTCGCGGTCAGCGATCCGATGGTAACGTTACTTACATTGATGGAATAAGGGTTCGGGGAACAGGAGGTCTGCCGGAATCAGCCATAGAGCAGGTGTCGGTTATTCTTGGTGGAGTAC
The DNA here is from genome assembly GCA_038204995.1 of Bacteroidales bacterium. Classification (GTDB taxonomy): domain Bacteria; phylum Bacteroidota; class Bacteroidia; order Bacteroidales; family UBA4417; genus UBA4417. The sequence goes on from JBBRCH010000050.1 coordinate 12,094, forward strand.
CCGCCCAGTACGGGGATGCTACGGGGGGTATTATCAATATCACGACCAAAGGCCCCTCACGTCAGTTTGGAGGAGGACTTGAACTGCAGACATCGCAGTTTCTCGATCCCTACGGAAGCCATCGTTTAGGACTCAACATGACAGGTCCGCTTTTTAAAAACAAAGATAAATCGGAGGCTTTACTCGGATATTTTGTTGCAGGGGATTTTAACTATCATAAAGATGGAGCTACATTGCCCATGGGACTCTATAAAGTTAATGATGCTAAACTGGCTGAACTTGAAAGTAACCCGTTAAGGCCTTCGGGTACCGGATTCGGAACCTACCAGAATGCTGAGTTCATTCGTTTGAGTGACCTTGAATCTTTAAAAACATCACTCAACAGTGATGGTTACGATATTAATACCTCCGGAAAACTTGACGTTAAAACCGGTAAAAATACAAACCTCACTTTTGGAGGTTCATACAGGATGTATGCCGGAAATAATTTCAGCCTCTACAATTCGGTTTTCAATTATAAACGTAATTCGTATTCCAATGGGAATGAATGGCGGGTTTTCGGAAGGTTTACACAACGTTTCCCGGCTGCCAAAGAAGGAAACAGTCTGATTAAAAATGTTTATTATTCTATCCAGGCTGACTATACAAGCATACAGAATAAAACTGAAGATCCTGAGCTTAAAGATAACTTATTTGCCTATGGATATGTAGGTAAATTTGATACCTATAAAGAGAAAGGATACGATTACAGTGTTGACACAACCGGGGGTACAGCAACTCTTATCAAAATAATGAATGGTTATGCTGATACACTTGTTACTTTCCAGCGTGCTGAATATAACCCGGTGCTGGCCAATTACACCTCTAACTTCTACGATTTGTTCTTCAATCCCAGAAATACGAATCAGATTTACCAGGGAGGTGGTATGCTGAACGGGAATACTCCTAACGGAGTTTTCGGTGGCGTTTATAGCTTATGGTCAGCTCCGGGTAACCAGCAGGCCGGATACAATAAGAATACTACGCAACAGGTAACCGCCAATATGAACCTTTCAGCTGACGTGGGCAACCACGAAATTAAACTGGGATTCACATTCGAACGCTATAGCCAAAGTAGTTTTGCCTACGCACCCATAGCTTTCTGGTCGCAAATGACACAGTTAACTAATTCACATATCATTCAGCTTGATCTTAACCATCCGGTTACAACATATAAGGATACCATACTTGGTGGCTTATCTTTCCCGGTTGTACAAACGGATTATAACAGGCTGTATGATAAAGATTCTCAACGTTCGTTCGATAAAAATCTTCGTAAGGCTATGGGTTTAGCCCTTGATGGAACCGAATGGATTGATGTAAACTCATACGACATCAATTCGAATACCATTTCCTATATTGATGGAAGCAGCAATCGTCACACTGTTAACCTGAGCGAACCGATTTCAGTAAATTACTTCAGTGCTGATGAGTTTCTCAACAGCGGCAGCCCGTTTGCAATTGCCAGGGGTTACGACTATTATGGGAATAAGCTTTCTTCTAATCCAAGTACCATTGATTTCTATAACAAGAAAGATGCCAGCGGCAATTACACCCGCGAAGTTGCACCCTTTGAACCCGTATACATGGCCGGTTATATATCCGATAAATTTTCGTTCGACGACCTGGTATTTAATGTAGGAATGCGTGTTGACCGTTTCGATGCAAACCAGAGTGTGCTTAAAGATCCATATACCCTTTATCCGGCTAAAACTGTAGCTGAAGTTACTGACCTGGGCACTCATCCTGCCAGTATGGGAAGTGATTATGTTGTTTATGTGGATGAACTTGTACAACCTACGCGTATCATGGGTTATCGTAACGGTAATACCTGGTATGATGCAAATGGATCTATTACACTAGACCCTGAAAAGGATATTAAAGGTTCTTCCGGGATTACTCCCTATCTTGCAGGTAAGCCTGATACTGAAGGAAATTTTACCATAACCAATGAATCCTTTGCTGATTATGTGCCTCAGATTTCTGTAATGCCCCGTATATCATTTTCCTTTCCGATTTCGGACGAAGCTTTATTCTATGCCCATTATGATGTAATTACCCAACGCCCAAAACAAAATGCCGTGTTCGACCCGCTTAGTTACCTGTTCTGGGAGTCAGAGGGTAATCCTACATTCAATAACCCTAATTTGAAGCCAGAAAGAAATGTAAACTATGAGTTAGGCTTCCAGCAGAAACTTTCCAACTCATCGTCAATTAACATTTCTGCGTTCTATATTGAATCGCGCGATCAGATACAATCATTCCGCTACACCGGTGCATACCCTAAAACCTATTATTCTTATAACAATATAGACTTCAGTACAGTAAAAGGTGTCACGGTGGCTTATGACCTGCGCCGTACCGGTAATGTACGTATCAGGGCCAACTATACACTGCAGTTTGCCAACGGAACCGGTTCGAATCCTGAAACATCTTCGGCCCTGATCCGCTCAGGACAGCCCAACCTGCGTAACCTTATCCCTCTTGATGCCGACCAGCGTCATGCCATACAAATAAACGTCGATTTCCGTTATACCGAAGGAACTGATTACAATGGTCCTGTTATTGGTGGAATTCAGGTGTTGAAAAATGCAGGCTTCAACATTACAATGAACGGGGGATCTGGGACGCCTTATACCCGTTCAAGTAAAATTTCAAGCCTTACAACAAACAACAACATTATTCAGGGTTCACTCAACGGATCACGCTTGCCTTGGTCCTTCAGAATGGATGGACGTTTAGATAAGGACTTCACTGTTTCAACAGGAAAAGGAAAAGACGGAAACAAGAAAGAGTATTCTCTGAATGTTTACCTTCAGGTATTAAATATTCTAAACTCACGTAATATATTAGGTGTATATGCAGCTACCGGTAATCCTGATGACGACGGATACCTTGCCGCAGCTGAATATCAGTCGCAAATTTATTCGCAGCTTAATCCGGCGTCATACATTGATATGTATAGCATCAGGGTTAACAATCCTTATAATTACAGTTCGCCTCGTATGATCCGTGTAGGTGTAGGGTTAAATTTCTAACGGATATCCAAAGCAGTATAGAAACGAAAAACAAAAAATACTATGAAAAATATACTCCGTATTCTACCGGCGATTTTACTAGGCTTCCTGCTCATTGCAAACACAGGGAGGGCAGAGCAGGTTCGCTATAAATCAGGAACTCCGGCTGTAAAACAAACCGCTGCCGGATGTGCACCCGGCGCTAACTTTAAATGGCTCGAAATTAATAATGTACGTTGCCGTATCAATACCGGGGGCGATATGTGGTGGGACTTTGAAACTGCGCAATATGAGATCCCTAAAGGATCAAAGAAAATGTCAATGTTCTCAGCTGCTCTCTGGATAGGTGGACTTGATGCAAACGGACAGTTAAAAATGGCTGCTTTACGTTACCGGCAGGTTGGGAATGATTATTGGCCCGGGCCGCTGACTATTGATGGTACGGCTTCTGTCAGTTCGGATGTTTGCGCTAAATATGATAAACTTTTCTACATAACAAGAGCTGAAGTTGACGATTTCAATGCATGGTTCAACGATAAAGCCGGACATCCAGATTATAGTACTCCTGCGTCCATTCTTACTTATCCTGCTCATGGACTTGAATCGAAGGGACAAAGCTTCTACCTGGCTCCGTTTTATGATAACGATCCTGATGGTCCTGATGGGCCGGCTGAACCAAATGGGCTTTATGATCCCGAAAACGACGGTGACTATCCGTATTATGATCTTTCCAATGAACTATGTCATACAAAAACTCTTACCGCTGAAGATATTTTCTATAATAAAGAGCAAACCGGTAACCTTGTTGATCAGGTACTGAAAGGGGATGCAACACTTTGGTGGGTATTCAATGATAAAGGTAATATTCATACTGAATCGAAAGGTGAACCTATCGGATTGGAGATCAGGGCTCAGGCTTTTGGTTTTTCAACTAATGACGAAATTAATAACATGACTTTCTATAGTTATGAAATTATTAACCGTTCTACTTACAGGCTTACCCAGACCTATTTCAGTCAATGGGTGGATACCGACCTTGGATTTGCATGGGACGACTATGTGGGTTGCGATGTAATGCGCGGACTCGGATATTGTTACAACGGAACAGCAGTTGACGGAAGCGGACAATCCTATTCATATGGAAATCAGCCTCCGGCTATCGGAGTTGACTTTTTCCAGGGTCCGTATATTGATCATGATTCAAAAAATAAAATAAATGGCGATAACCCGTCCACAAAAGGTGATCCAACTTATCACCTCAAAGGTTCACCCGACCAGCTTTTTACCGGGGGCGCCCAACTCGTTTTCTGGGATGGCGATACCATCGAAAAAATTGTCGGCGGAGATACTATATTTAAAATCGTAAATTCAGCTGCTATTAACGGTGTGAACTTCGGTAATGATATTGAAGACGATGAGCGTTTTGGTATGCGCAGGTTTGTTTATCATAACAACGGAGGAGCATCCTATATGACCGACCCTTCGGTGGCAGTTGAATATTACAACTTCCTGCGTGGTATATGGAAAGACGGTACTAAAATGGAGTATGGCGGAAATGGCCATGTTACTGCAGGCGCTTATGGCCCTGAATGCGACTTTATGTTCCCTGGCACCACCGATATTTACGATTGGGGAACCAAGGGCATACCTCCTAACGGTGCCAAAAACTGGACAGAAGTAACAGCAGGTAATCCGCCTAACGACCGTCGTTTTATGGAGTCAGCCGGTCCTTTCATCCTTGAACCCGGTGCAGTAAATTATATCACTGTCGGTATTCCCTGGGCACAGGCACTTACAGGCGGACCGTTAGAATCAGTTAAATTGCTGCAGCAGGTTGACGATAAATGCCAGCAACTTTTTGATAACTGTTTCAAAGTTATTTCCGGACCTAATGCTCCGGACCTGACAATCAGGGAACTGGATCAATCCTTAATCCTCTATATATCGAACCGCAAAACCAATGATGCAGGCAACAATTACCAGGAGAAATACAGCGAATACGATCCACGTATCCAGGGACCTGAAACTGAAAATTGGGATTCCCTTTACCATTTTGAAGGGTACCTGATTTATCAGTTGAAGAATGCTACCGTATCAGTGGCTGACCTGAAAAATACTGATCAGGCCAGGTTGGTTTTCCAGTGTGATGTAAAGAATAACGTAACTCAACTGGTGAATTACTATTTCGATCTGAATCTCGGTGGCAGTGTTCCTGTTGAAGAAGTGGTAGGAACCAATAAAGGACTTGTTCATTCAATACCCGTAAAGAAAGATATTTTTACCGGTGAAAACCTTGTGAACCACAAACAATACTATTATCTTGCTGTAGCTTATGCATATAATAATTATAAGCATTACAGCCAGACTGATCCGGAAGCTTTGAATGGGCAGAAATTACCCTACCTGGCAGGTCGTAAGAATATAAAAACCTATACCGGTATTCCACACGAAACGATCGGATTGGTTTCGGCCCAAAGCAATTATGGCGAAGGTTTGATTGTCACCCGTTTGTCCGGTCAGGGTAATGGTGGCAACTTCCTCGAATTATCTGATGAATCGGTTGCTGAAATCATGTCGAAAAAAATGACTGATTCCATTAATGTTTTAGGAAGTGCTGATTATCCGATCGCTTACAACCTCACCTATAAAAAGGACCAGGGACCCATTCGTGTTAAAATTATTGACCCGTTAAATGTGAAGGACGGTAACTATACCGTAAAATTCGATTCCATGTACAATGTCAGGGTTCCTGTTGGCGTGTTGGATACCAACCTTTTGGTTACAGCCTGGTCTTTGGTTGATAATGCTACAGGTAAAGTTTATACTTCCGATACCACAATTAATCTGCAAAATGAGCAGTTATTCCTCGACCTTGGTTTATCGATAAGTATTGAACAAACTCTTTACCCTGGTCCTTATGTTATTGATACTAAGATTAATTCAACTCTCGGGCAACCTGATGAGATACTTCCTGTATATGGGACGGTACTACCCAATAACGGTTATCTAGGTGGAAATATTGAATATCAGGATTCGACCAAACCCTGGTTATATTTCCTTCCGGATATTGATGGCTTGCCTGTATATGACTGGATTAAGGCTGGTGTTGCACCTGATGACTGGAATAATGGAGCGGGTAAACCGTTTGATCCTGACGCTATTTATGAAGGCGTAATACCTGCTTTTGAAGGGCAATTGCCGGGAGGGCTAACTGGCACTGGAACCTGGACTCCTTACATGTTTGCCGAAACCGGGAAGAATGATACCGTTTCTGGTGTATCGCACGGTGAGAGCCAGACCCTGGATTTATCAAGATCAAAGTGTTACTTTACTGATATTTCTGGTGTTGATGTTGTATTTACCTCAGATAAATCAAAATGGACCCGTTGCGCTGTTATTGAATTAGGAGTGCTGTCGAGCCAAACTGAAGGTGCAGCAAACCAATTTGAAATGCGGAAAGGCCGGTCAGTTAACCAGGATGGAGACACAGCTGTAACGAGCAGTGATCCGGCTAAAAATTCCGATTTTATTTCGCCCTTTGGAATGGGTTGGTTTCCGGGATATGCCATTAATGTTGAAACCGGTGAAAGGCTTAATATGATGTTTGGTGAAGATTCGCGGCTCATCGATGAGAATGGACGTGACATGCTCTTTAACCCATCTCCGAGAATCTACACGGATAACTTCCGCCCGGTTGTAGGAGGGAAACATTTTATTTATGTGATGGCGCATGTTACAGATAAGAAAAAGATTGCCTCACCAACATCTAACCTTCCTGCCGAAGCATATGACAATCCTGCATATGACGGATGTGCCAACTTTGTGAAACAAGTTAATACGCCAAGGATATCTGCTTTTATGAAACAAGTTAGAGCATTGCAATTCTCCAATTGTATGTGGGTAAGCATACCGATTGCTAATCCTGAATTTGGCTGGTTAAACAATGAAATGAAAGTAAAACTCAGAATTACAAAACCATATAACAGGTATTTCTCAACCGCTCTGAAAGGAGCCCAGAATGCCAACAACTATTGGCCAATGTATACCTTTGATACTAAGGGTTCTGAGACGAATACCAATGATTTGGCAAAAGCAACAACTGATCTTGATCTTATCAATGTAGTTCCCAATCCTTATTACGCTTATTCAAAGTATGAAACCAATCAGCTTGATAATCGCATTAAGATTGTGAATTTGCCTCAGCGATGCACGGTTACGATATATTCAACCAATGGCAATATTATCAGGCAATATAATAAGGATGAATCCAAAACATCCATTGACTGGGATATGAAAAACTTTGCCGGTATTCCAATTGCAGGAGGTGTTTATATTATACATGTTAAGTCAGATCAGGGTGAAAAAATCATTAAGTGGTTTGGATCACTGCGTCCGGTTGACCTTAACGCTTTTTAATTAATCAGGAGAAAACAGCAAATTAACCTCTTTAAAAACTGTCTGTACAATGAAAAATATCTATAAATCGATCTTAGCATTCCTCCTGATAGCCTTCATGGTTCTTCCCCAGCTTACTTTTGCAGGTAACAAGGACAGGTCAGGACAAGCTGGAGCATCAGAGTTATTAATTAATCCCTGGGCAAGAAGTTCGGGCTGGGGTGGTGTAAATGTGGCGAATAGTTTTGGACTGGAAAGTATATATACCAACGTGGCCGGACTTGCATTTACAAAAGGGACTGAACTTATATTCAGTAATACTCAGTGGTTGAAAGGCTCTGAAATCGGGATTAATAATTTTGGTTTTTCACATAAAATCGGTGAATCGAGTGTTCTCGGTGTTACCGTTATGACGATGAGTTTCGGTGACCTGCCTATTACTACCACCGAATTGCCCGAAGGTGGAATAGGTACTTTTTCGCCCTCTTATATGAATATCAACATAGCTTATGCAAAAGCTTTTTCCAATTCAATTTATGGCGGATTTAACTTTAAGATTATTTCCGAATCTATAAGTGATGTTGGTGCTCAGGGTGTTGCTATTGATGCTGGTATTCAGTATGTTACAGGGGAAAAAGAAAATATCCATTTTGGAATCTCCTTGAAAAATGTTGGTCCTACTATGAGGTTCAAAGGTGATGGGTTATCCATAAGAAGTTTCCTTCCCGGCCAGGAAAGCCAGTTTACCCTGGAGCATCGTTCTGCCGAATTTGAAATGCCATCGCAACTGAACATAGGTGGATCGTATGCGTTTTTATTCAGCGAAATGCATACTTTTACCTTAGCAGCAGCGTTCATATCAAATGCCTTCAATAAAGATCAATATGTCCTGGGAGGTGAGTACAAATTAAAAGACTACCTGATGGTTCGAGGAGCCTATACTTATGAAGATGGTATTAATACCAACCAGCGCACTACTGCACTAACCGGATTTAGCGGTGGATTAACTGTTCAGGTTCCTATAAACAAAGAGAAAAACTCGTTATTCTCTATTGATTATTCTTACCGTGCTAGTAATCCTTTCAAAGGCTGTCACACTATGGCTGTAAGAATGAGTTTCTAAAACTGAATGCCGCAGAAAAAATCTGCTTAAATAGTCAAATTATTACCTGAAAGGACCCTTTTTACTAAGGGTCTTTTCTTCTTATTCACTAAAAACAAATTGTTTCTGATATGACCCAGGTAACATATTATACAAAAGACGGATTCGAAAAACTTAAGACGGAATTAGAACAGCTTGTTCATATTGAACGCCCTCTTATTTCACAACAAATTGCTGAAGCCCGCGATAAAGGTGATCTTTCAGAAAATGCGGAATATGATGCGGCCAAAAATGCACAAGGGATGCTCGAAATGCGGATTTCGAAGCTCCAGGATTTGATCAGAAGTGCCCGTTTGATTGATGAGTCGAAAATGGATGCCTCGAAGGTGCAGATATTATCGACCGTTATTATCAAAAATCTTAAGAATAACGCAGAGATGAAATACACTCTTGTCCCTGAGAATGAAGCTGACCTTAAAGCCGGAAAGATATCCGTTTCATCACCTATTGCTAAAGGTATGCTGGGTAAATCCAAAGGTGACAAGGTGAATATTGCTATCCCCGCAGGATCAATTACGGTAGAAATAGTAGATATTGTTGTTAAATAATTTAGTTATGGCAGGTATATTTGCACGTATAGCTTCGGGTGAAATTCCATCGTATAAAATTGCCGGGGATGACAGGTTTTTCGCTTTCCTGGATATTAACCCGCTGGCCAAAGGTCATACCCTGGTAATTCCGAAAAAGGAAACTGATTATCTCTTCGATATGGATGAGGAAACATACAAGGACCTCTGGCTTTTTGCCATGAAAGTTGCCAAAGCCATCAAACAGGTTGTACCCTGCATAAAAGTGGGTGTTGCTGTGATAGGACTTGAAGTGCCTCATGCACATATTCACCTGGTTCCTCTCAATACAATGGACGATATTAATTTTAGCAGGCCTAAACTTACTTTACCGGCAGGCGAAATGGTGCAGCTTGCAGCTGAACTTGCAGCTGCTTTTAAATAAGATGGAAATAAACCATTCTACCTGAAAACCGCTTTTAAAAGGCGGTTTTTTTATAGGGTCAGTTTACTTTTCCCCAGGACTATCAATTTTCTTTCAGCGATCTTCTCTCTGCGGCAGCGATTCTGTTTTGATAAATTAAAAGATGAAACAGACATTACATTCCTAGAAGATCTCGTAGTGATAAACAACAATAATGATGTTCCGAATACCTTATTCTTTTTTCTCGCTACAGTTTAAAGCTCTTGTGCCGGTTTATACCAATGTGAATTTTTTTGAAATATTTCATCAAAATTGCCTGGCTGACCAGGTTTCAGTATATGATATGATCAATAGCAATATCAGTTTCCGATTTAAAAGGTAACATTGCATTTATTAACCTGGCTTTTTCGAAACGCTTCAGATCAGCCAATTTAAGATGTTCTTCAGTTACTATTTTATTCTTTAGCAGAAAGCTTCGCATAGTTCCTGGCAGCAAAGGAGAAGCAGGGGAAATCCATTGGGTTCCGTCGAAGAAAATAATATTCGAGAAACTGGTATCCGTTATAAGACCATCTTTCAAAATAAGGATTTCATCGTAGTTTCCCCGTTTTGAAAAAAGTTCATTCAAATGATCGCGGTTGCAGTATTTGTGATTATATAAAATTGCGTTATCTTCTATTACTCTGAGAGAAGTAATTTTTCGTTTACTATAAGCTTCAAAGCTAATCTCCTCAACTTGTTTACTGTAATTTACCCTGCATTTATAAACGCCTTGCCTGCTACCTGACGGGATACTGAGCAGCAAAGCCAGGTCGATGGAATCCGAACTATTGAATAAAACCTTTCTGCTCTGATTCATCCTGAAAGTGTGGTATTCCAGGTTTTGAAATACACCGTCCTGCAGGCGGATAGTCTCAAATAAAAGGGACATAAACCTTATCTGTTAATTCGTTGTATTCAGTTGCCGCATTACTTTTTACTGTAATTCCTCCACCGCTGCAGAAAATAAAAGAATCATTTTCCTTTTTAATAAAACGGATCATTACTCCTGAATCTAATGCCGAACCATCAAAATGCCCGAAGATGCCGGTATAAAATTCCCTGGGATACGATTCGGCTTCGTGAATGATCTCCAGCGTTTTTTTCTTAGGAGCTCCCGAAACAGATCCTGCCGGTAACAATTTCCGGAAAATAGTACCCAACTCAGCCTGGTAACCGGCGGGAAGTCTCCCGGAGATCTCAGAGCTTACCTGTAAAAGTGACTTTTCGTGTGTCGTTATTTTCTCTACATACCTGAACCGGTCAACCATTACATCTGATGCGACCATGCTCAGGTCGTTGCGGATCAGATCAACAATTGTATTGTGTTCGGCGGTTTCTTTCTGATCATTACGTATGGTATTCTCGGCATCGGGTAGTGCCGCATCAATAGTGCCTTTCATCGGGAATGAGCAGATAATGCCGTTCCGGATCTGCACAAATATCTCAGGCGAAAATACTACAAACTGATCCTTGTAAAGCAGTTTATAACGTGCTTTACTTCGCGCAAAGATTTCGGGAAGAGTTAGATTAATTTCGATTTTAGTCCGGAAAGTCAGGTTAGTAAGGTATGAGTTGCCCATAACAAGATGTTGGTGAACTTTTTTGAAAGCTTCCAGATACACCTTTTGACTGACAGGATATTTGATCAGATTTACTTTCCTGTTTTCAAACTCAGTTGTTAAATTGTTCCCAAATCCATTAATATTGAAATAAATGCCTGACTCACTTGCTTTGGCAGGATCTAAGAAAAATCCTTTTTTAACTTCAAAATCAATCCCAAACAGGAAAGGCTTTTTCCGGCTGCCATAGTCATTCATCTGTTTAAATACTTTTTCGGCAGGGATCATCATGATGAAAGCTTATTGAGCGCCGTAAAATTATCAATAAACCCGACGCAATTTTTACTTTTAAGCTTTTGTGCGAGGTATAAAATACTTCTAATCGACAAACCTATTTCATTTTTCTGTAATCTGCATCACCAGCTCCTGATGTAGGGCGCTCCTGTAATTGACTTGGTAAAGAATGATTATGTATCGGATGCACAAATGCTTCTTGCAGACGCCCATGTTATTTCACAAGGATCAGGATTGCATGAGGAAGTTGTTGGTAAGAAAGAAATTATCAGATATTCTCCACCTTAGTAAGCTCTCTCGTTGCGTCCTTCAATAAAGTTAATAAACGACTTGTTTACTACTTTGTTCCCGCCTGGCGTGGGATAGTTACCTGAAAAGTACCAGTCGCCTGTGTGACCCGGAATAGCCTGGTGTAAATCTTCGATGGATTGATAAACAATTGCTACTTCAGCCTTACAGCCTGCAGGTGTTACGAGCTGGGCAATTTTAGCAGAAATCTGTTGTGTGGTAAACAGCTCATAAATTTCCTTTACATGATTGACTATCTGCTCTCTGGGAAGTTTTTCCTGTGCTTTACACTTCCGGTAGACTTCGTTGAGAACATTATTCTGATGCGTTTCTTTCAGTAATTCAATAGCAGCTGTAAAAGCTATAAAATCTGTGATTTTAGCCATATCAATCCCATAACAGTCAGGGTAACGTATCTGAGGTGCTGACGAGGCTATCACAATTTTTTTAGGGCCTAACCTGTCCAGTATTCGAATAATGCTTTGTTTCAATGTAGTGCCACGCACTATGGAATCATCGATGACCACGAGATTATCAATACCCCGCCTCACAGTACCATAGGTAACATCATATACATGGGCCACCAGATCATTACGCTGGGAGTCCTGTGTAATAAATGTGCGGAGTTTAATGTCTTTAACTGCAACTTTTTCAACCCGTGGTTTCAACCTGAAGATTTCCTGTAACTGCTCTCGTGTTATTTCGGAACCGGCATTCAGGATTTTATCGGATTTTATCTGGTCGCAAACATTATTCAATTCTTCAACTAATCCGTAAAAAGCGGAAGCAGCAGTATTCGGAATGTAACTGAAAACGGTATTTTCCAGGTCATGGCCAACTTCGGCAAGCACACTTTTTGTCAATGCGCTTCCAAGCTGTTTGCGCTCATTATAGATTTCCTTATCGGTTCCACGACTGAAATAAATCCTTTCGAATGAACACGAGCGTCTGGGCGCAGGCTGTTTTATCTGTGCTTCTTCCACGGTCCCATCGCGGCGGACAATCAGTGCATGTCCGGGTTTTACTTCATGAACATCCTCGTACAGAACATTTAGAGTTGTCTGTATCACGGGCCTTTCTGAGGCTGCAACTACAATTTCGTCATCTTTGTACCAGTATGCCGGCCGTATTCCGTTCGGATCGCGTAAAATAAAGGCATCTCCGTGGCCAAACATGCCGGCAATTGCATATCCGCCATCCCAATTTTCGGAGGACTGTGTAAGTAAGCCTTTGATATCTAAATTATTAGCAATCAACTCAGTGCTTTGCTGCTTATTAAAACCTTCTTTTTTAAATTGATGATAGAGTTGTTCGTTTGATTCATCGAGGAAATGTCCGATTTTTTCAAGAATAGTAACAGTATCTGAAGTTTCGACCGGGTATTGTCCGAATTCAACAAGTCTTTGAAACAGTTCATCAACGTTGGTCATATTAAAATTACCGGCTAATACGAGGTTACGTGTCATCCAGTTGTTATATCGTACTACCGGGTGCAGATTCTCAATATTGTTAATTCCGAATGTTCCGTAACGCAGATGACCTATAAATACTTCACCAAAAAATGGCATCTTTTTCTTGAGCCAGACAGAGTCATTTAGTTTTTCAGGATCATTTTTCAATATATCCTGGAAAGGTTTGTATATCTGTTTGAAAATTTCATCGATTGGTGCTGCTAAATTCGATCTCACCCTGTCGATGTATCGGTTACCGGGCAATACATTTAGTTTTATACTTGCCACACCTGCACCATCCTGACCGCGGTTATGTTGCTTTTCCATCAGCAGGTGCAACTTGTTTATTCCATAGAGTGCGGTCCCGTATCTGGTGTAATAGTATTCGAGGGGCTTGAGAAGCCGTATAAATGCAATCCCACATTCATGTTTTATTTGTTCACTCATAGGAAAAGTCTTTATGATAATGACATTGATCCGGGGCACCGGGTAAAAACCTGTGAAAAATGAGAATGCATCATAAACAGGAGAAGAAATCTTATTTTCCTGCCTGATGCTGATCCTGAATCAATCATTTAGAGTTGGTGTGCTTGGGATTAGTTTTTAATCAACTTCTTACTTCCTGCAAATCCTTTTTCAGTGTAAAATAACAGGATATATACTCCCTTGGAAAGTGAACTTACATCCAGGTTAACCACCTTTACAGATTTAGTTTCGCGGTCGAAAATCTTGCTTCCTGTAAGACTTACCAGGAGTATCTTCCTGATTCCGTTGGGAATTCCAACAAGCACATGATTTTGAGCCGGATTCGGAAATACTTTCACCTGTTCCATAAGTGCGGTCTCCGGGATGCTGAACGTGGTTCCCTGATCGTTATACAGACATGTATAGGTATATTTATCGTGTTCTATTGTCCAGGTCCTGTTCGGTTGTCCATAAGGAAATTCAACCGTTGAATCATTCCAGGTACTGTTAATGCGGAATTTAAATTCAAGATGATCCCCATCCAGAAATCCCGGGATAGTAATTGAATAAACAGAGGAATCCGTTCCAGGAACAATGGATAATATATTTTTAGTACCTTCAAAGTTGTTAAAAGTACCTGCAATATCAACCGTATCAGCTGCCGGATTAAATAAACTGTCTGCTATGTAGTTCGCCATGTTTACAATAAATTTAAGGCTTACAAACTGAGTTGAATCATCAGTAACCCGCAGGTCATCAATTGCCAGTTTGTCGCCTCCCGACTGAGTATTGAGCCTGAATCCGATGTATATCAACTGATTGGCATAACCGGCACCCGCAAGGTCCAGAGTTTTAGTAATAAAAGCGCTTGAATTATCAGAACTGTATGATGCAGCAGCTCCGTTAAACAGGCAGCCGGTAACTGATTGCTCTGTCGTTGAAACATACACCTGGTAAGTGTCAGTTTTACCACTGGTTAATGAAAGGCTCTTCCACGATAATTTTGAAGCTTTCCCTATCCGTATAGCCGGAGTCACAAACCAATCGTCGGCAACCATTGCTGGATCAAAATTAGAAGTTGCTATAGCCGCATGATTGCCTGCATCACCAGCCAGACTCACAAACCATGGAACCGATTTGAGAGTATCAAACTCAGTACCTGCAGGATCCCCTTTATCAAGTTTATTAAGCACATAATCCTGGAAAAGGTTGGCAGTATTTTCAAAACTCTGGGTGTAAATCAGCTGTTGAGCATAAGAAGCTGCTGAGAAAACCAGCACAATCAGGAAGGTAAAAAATAATTTCCGCATGGTATATTTTTAATGAAAACTACTGCATAAGAGTTATCGATATATATTGTTGGTTATCAGTGCAATATCGTTAATTCGAAGCAGGCAGGCCCGTTAGAAGAGTGCAAATTTACACATTCTGCATCAATTAATTGTTGCTGAACAAATATAGAAGTATTCAGTTATCTGTTATTAGCATTTTTTAACGTTAATTTGCTTAATAATTATGGATTAAAAGAGACATAAAGCTATGAAGTCATATCAGTTTCTGATCTTTTTCAGTATAGTTCTTCTAATTTACGGCCTGGTCAACTATTATATATTTATTCGGGGTTTGCAGGCTTTGCCGCACGGAATCAGTTTCAGGAACTGGTATCCGTGGATATTTCTTTTTTTAAGTGCATCCTATGTAATTGGTCGGTTTACCGAACGTGTCTGGATTTCACCTGTAAGTAGTTTCTTCACATTTGTGGGTTCTTTCTGGCTGGCTATGATGGTATATTTTTTATTGGCTGTACTCGTAATTGATCTCGCAAGGCTGGTTCTCTACTTTTTGCCGCAACCAGCCATTCTGACCAATCATTATACAGAGTTTAAAAAGTACCTGTTTCTCGTTGTGTTGGGTATAACCGGGATTGTGGTTCTGGCAGGGCATATAAACGCATTAAATCCAAGAGTTAAAAGGCTTGATATTCATATCGATAAAAAGGCTGGGACATTGAAATCTCTTCATATCGCTGCTGCATCGGACATACATATGGGAACCCTGGTCGGACCGCGGCGAACGGCTAAACTTGTCAGAATGCTCAATGGATGTAATGCAGATCTTATTTTACTTGCCGGAGACATTGTTGACGAAGATCTGGCCCCGGTAATTCGTTACGACCTGGGCAGATCACTGTTAAAACTGAAAGCACCCCTGGGAATTTATGCCATAACAGGAAATCATGAATATATTGGTGGTGCAAAAGCGGCAGTCGAATATCTCGAAAATCACGGAATAAAGATGCTAAGAGATACTTCAATAAAAATAGATGAGAGTTTTTATCTTGCCGGCCGCAACGACCGCGATTCTAAGAGATTTAGCGGAAACGAGCGTAAAGGGCTCGAAAAAGTGCTCGAAGGTGTTGATTTTTCGCTTCCGGTAATCCTGATGGACCATCAGCCATTCAATTTGCAACAGGTAATGGATGCAGGGGTCGATTTTCAGCTTTCCGGTCATACTCATAACGGGCAATTGTGGCCATTTAATTATATAACCAGGGCGATGTACGAAGTTAGTTGGGGTTACCTGAACAAAGGGAATACTCACTTCTATGTATCCAGCGGTTATGGGGGTTGGGGACCTCCGGTACGCACCGGAAACAGACCTGAAATAGTGGATATTTACATTTCATTTGACTAAAATGAGTAGCAGCGTAAAACCTGAATCGACCCGGATAAATACACCGGTTGGTATTATCGAAATAACCGGTAGCGCTAAAGGAATCCGTTCAGTCCTCTTTTCCGATGGTGTTTGTGAGCCTGGCCCTGTTGCGGAATGTTTAATAGATTGTGTTATGCAACTTAACGAATATTTCGAAGGTAAGCGGAAAACGTTTAATCTAAATCTTGATCCTGAAGGAACAGAATTTCAGCTTGAAGTATGGGAAAAACTTATGCAAATACCTTTCGGGAGAACCATAAGCTATCTCGATCTTGCTCGAATGACCGGGAGCGAAACCAATACCCGCGCCGTCGGAAACGCTAACGGGAAAAACAAGATCAATATCATTGTTCCCTGCCATAGGGTAATAGGCAGCAATGGCAAACTCACCGGCTATGGCGGTGGTTTATGGCGGAAAGAATTTCTTATAAAACTGGAAATGGGATCTGCCCTGCCCGGACTATTTGCAGAGATTTGATTTGTAGATGGCCTTTCGAAAGGTTCAAATGAAAAGCAGGGCGCCGAGATAGGGCTAAAATTTCTTTATCCGTTCCAATTCACTTTTCTGTACTATCCTTCCTACAGGATAAAGGTTAAACCGCTTATCCCAATAAGGCGATTTACTGTAAAACCAGTTCAGCATAGCATCGGGATTTGATGCTAAAGCTTTATCCTTAGCTTTTTTTGTTTCAAATTCTTTCTTCAGATCAGGATTTTTCTGAATCATATCCCGGGCCATTGTTTCCATTACGTAGGATTCAGCGTATTCTTTCTGTTCCATGTATGCATCGAAAAATCCCCAGGCGGCATACGAATCAGGCGATGATGGTTCGAGCAAGTGAGCGATAACCCTTGCAGTGCGCTGGTTCATCTCAACTAACAGTGTACCTTCCGGAAAAGTGCGCTGTTCAATGCTGTCATCCAATTCAAATGTAATTTTGTGACATCCTTCGAACGAACCTTGCTGACTGCGCACATTGCTGAAACGACTCGATTGAACGTTGCAGGTAATTTCGTGTTTTAGAGAAGTCATTTCTACACCGTGAAGTTTCAATCCCTCAATTACTGAACAGCACTGGGGTGGAATAAGATAAGCTTCAGGGAGATTCACGAATTTATCGGCTTTGCAATTGGGAAAAAATTTCAGTTGCCAGACCGTCGGCTTTTTATTGTCGTATTTAAACCATAAGCCATCGGTAAGATCGCTGGTATCAATTGTATACTCGAATCCAAGAAATTCGATTAGCGTGCTGTCAGCAAATGATTCGGAGAAACTCACAGGAAAGGGTTCTTTCCGGAACTGCTCGCTGGCAGAATATGCATCTGCCTTTACTTCAAGTGCTTGTAATGTTTTGTATTCCTTGTTAAGTAATTCGAGCGTATGTGTTAGCATGGTATATGTACTGGTAACCCTGGTTTTGTATGGTTTAAGCATATGTGTTTCGATAAGCAGTCCGGGGCGGTTTTGTATGGCGGTATATCCCTGCGAGAGCATGGGTGGAGCTACGCCGGCAGTAAGTCCGCTGCGGGGATCGTGCCAGTTACGGAACTGAACATAAGGAAATACTGGAAAACCTGATTTTTTCATTTCATCCACAAGGTATTTTTCGCAAACAGTTGAAGTCCATGATGATAAATTTTTCTCCATACTGCCCAGGGTTTCAAGAGCATAAGTCATGGTATACTGAAAGTCAGCGCCGTCAGTAACGTGGCAATCAACAAAAAATTCGGGTAACCATGCATTATACAACGTAAGCCATGCCTTCATTTCAGGAGCATCTGCTTTCATGAAGTCGCGGTTTAGGTTAAGGTTTTGAGCCGTAGTGCGCCAGCCCGCCTCTTCAGGTCCGTTTTGATTTATCCGGTTATAAGGCCCGAACCTTTCGTGCCCGTCAGTGTTAAATATAGGAATGAAAAGTATGGTAACATGGTCGAGGAGGGGAAGGCTTTTTTTGTAAATGGCTAAATCACGAAGTAGCATTAATCCGGCATCTTTCCCATCGCATTCGCCGGCATGGATGCAGGCTTCGATAAGCAGAACGGCATTTCCGCTTCTCCTGACAGCTTCCGGTGTAAAATTCCCGTTTTTATCAGCAATCAGCAATGGAAGATCACGTCCTTGCGGACTTTTCCCGAAAGTTGTATAAAATAAAACAGCAGATGCCTTATCCAGTTTTTTACAAAATTCAACCGTTTCGGCATATCGGGGCGTCTTCAGAAAATCGGACTTTTCGTAATAGGTCAGAAATGAAGTATCCTGTCCCTTGAGATTACCAGCAAGGAGCATGAAGCTCAATAAGATGAAGAATAATTTCATATGGACCGTTAGTTTGCATGCAAAAGTAAACATATTACCTACCATACTGAATAAATATCGGTACTGAAATGAAGATGCTTTTTTCAATGGAACAAAATTCATAACTTAAATGTTAAATATTCTCAATATATGTGGGAATAGCCTTGTTTTGGTAGCTTTGCAAAAAAAATCACTTTCTAAGCTTTCTACATTAAACTTATTCAGAACTAGAATGTCCTATATCTTATATAAAGCCGCAAAATTGCATCATTTGAATTATTTACGGTACTTCTTTTTATTGTTGTTTTTGTTTACAGCAACAAATCTGCTTTACGCTCAGCCAATCAGCGGACAAAAAGCCCAGGGAAACAAACCCGGCGGAATGGGTGCAGGGCAGGGTTTTGGTGTCATCAGCGGAGCCCTGCATGATGAGTCAACGCAAGACCATATTGAATACGCAAGTATGGCATTGTATAAGGCAATGGACTCGGCTTTGATAACCGGTTCAATCACCGATGCAAAAGGAAAATTCGTCTTTACAGGATTAGCGCCGGGCCGTTATTACATCAAAGCAAGTTTTATCGGTTACGAAGACAAATATATTCCCGGAATTACCATTTCTCAACAGAGTGCAAATGTTAAATTAGATGACATTTATATCAAACCACAACAGTCTACTCTTGCGGGAGTTGAAATCGTGGCTCAGAAAGCTTTGATTAGCAACAACCTGGATAAAAAAATAATTACAGTTGATAAAACTATGGCTCTTTCGGGGGGGACCGCTACCGATATTATGGAGAATGTTCCCAGTGTGGCTGTAGATGCCGAAGGAAATGTAAGCTTGCGTGGGAATTCAAATATTACCTTGCTCATCGATGGAAAACCCGCCAGTCAGGCTGGAATCAGCAGCAGCGATATCCTGAGCCAGTTGCCGGCAAGTTCAATCGAATCCGTGGAGGTAATAACAAATCCTTCGGTACGCTATGATCCGGATGGCACTTCAGGGATTATCAATATCGTTCTGAAGAAAAAATCGCTGAAAGGCTTTAACGGACTGGTTTCGGGCACCATAGGTACCAATGAAAAATATAACGGATCCCTGAACCTGAATTACCGTGCCGATAAGTTTAATGTTTTTGTTGGTGCCGATGTTCGTTACAACCTGAGTAACCGCTCTTCTGAAAGTGTAAGAACAAGCACTTTCGGGGATGTTGTAAACACACTCAAGCAATCAGAAGTAGGCGCCTTTCACCGTAATTTCATGAATATTAGTGGCGGGATCGACTATTTTATCGATACACGCAATAACCTGACTCTTTCGGTTCAAAAGCGTAATATGGCTTTCGGACAGGACGGAGCGATGGTGTACAGGAACTATTTCGGATCCGACTCACTTCTCAGGTATTTCGACCGAAACAACAATTCCGAGAGAACCATCGACGCACTAAATTATACCCTTTCGTACAAGCATACTTTTACACAGAAAGGTCGGGAGTTTACCCAGGATATTGTTTATAATGACTTCACCATGGATAACAACCAGCTGATTGACCAGCAGGATTACGATGTAAGTACACTGCAGACGATAGGCATGTTGCAGAAACAGCAAAATTTTGCAAAAAATAAAAACTATTTCCTCACAGCACAGGGCAACTATATTCAGCCTTTTTTGAACGGAGCACGTGTGGAGACCGGTTATAAGGTTTCGGTACGCGACCTGGGTATGGATTATAATTACACCAATTTCAACTACACAACCAATGAATGGGAAAACCAGGAAAACTTAAAAAATCATTATGATTACAACGAGCAGATTTATGCAGTGTACGGAATTTACAGTAACTCGTGGAATAAACTGAAATACCAGGCCGGGCTCAGGTACGAACAGGTATATGCCAGTTCGAAGGTTGAGCAAACCAATAAAACGTATAATAACACCTACTACAGTTTTTATCCCTCGCTGCATACCGAGTATGACCTTGGTAAAAAACGCGAGCTGCAGTTCAGTTACAGCCGCCGGGTCGACAGGCCCTCACCACGCGAGATGAACCCGTACGTCGATTATTCCGACTCACTGAATATCCGGCAGGGTAACCCTGACCTGAAGCCCGAATATACCAACTCCCTCGAATTGGGCATGATGAAATACTGGGATAAATATTCCATAACATCAACCGCGTTTTTCAGGAATACCACCGGATTGGTCGAAGATATTACCCGGATTGATTCAAGCGGCGTAACGTACGAAATGCCACAAAATATTAATAACAGCAAATCCTACGGGTTTGAATTTGTAGCTTCGGCTAATCCATATAAATGGCTGAGGATCAATGGTAATTTGTCGGTTTACCAGTACCTTGTAAGTGCTGTACCCGCATACACTATCCCTGCAACCGGAAGTTTTACCTGGAGCGGAAGAGTAAATGCCACTTTCAGTTATTCCAAGGATGGTTCGTTCCAGTTGATCGGAGATTACCGGGCGCCGAATAAATCGTTGCAGTCCAAATCGGAAAGCGACTATTCAATAGATGCTTCCATACGGCAGGACTTTTTTAATAACAAACTCAGCTTCTCCCTTCGTTTAACGGATGTGTTCAATACACGGAACCGGAATTCCACTACAACCGGCACCAACTTTGTGTCCGTCGACAAACGATACAGGGAATCGAGGGTTCTTTATGCCGGCTTGCAATTGAAAATAAATAACTATTCGAAGAAAGCTGAAAAAGACAGGCTTAACGGCGATATGCCGGAAGATGGATTTTAAAGAGTGCCTGTGCTGAGTCTTAGATTCCTGAGATTTCGGGAAAATCAATACCTGCGACCTAAACTTTCCTGTCCCCAAAACATATCCCCATCTTACGCGATTTTTTAATAACAGGAGCTAAGGATCGAAGCAATAATAAGCAGCAACAAGTCAACCGGAAATGAAACATGGATAGGCAGGGTTAGGATTTTTGCCTAAGCTACCTGATACTAATTTTACAGCCTTTCCCGATCTTATATTTATAAAGATTCTAATTTGTATACTTCATCAGGCAAAGGAGCAGAGACGCAAAGTTTAGAACTGGAACACTTTAATGCCAGGAAAACATTTATAAACGATTTTGCGGGTTTCCGGCAATTTTCAGTAAACTACCCTTTCATAGCGGCTTAGCGGCTTTGCGAGATATTATTATAAAAGTGAAGGCTGATTTACCTGAATGGGTATTACCTTTTTCTTTTTTTTGGATTAAGGGTAAAGGTTCTTCTATGGAGCTTGACAGGATTACCCGGCAAAATACTCCATAGTGGCTTTACTTCTTTACATAAATAATATTGCATTGCAAAACAACGTTTATTGCATTGCTGATTTTGCATTTACATAAAACACTTATTAATAAGTATATATAAACATAGAATATGAAATGCCTGTTGATAAAATGTTAATAACTTATTTGATTTTTTTTTTTTTACAGATGTAATTTTCTGATGTATATTTGTATTTCTCTTAGCCTATTATAATCGTTAGCCCTATGCGCATTTTATTAAAATCTGAAATTAATTCTCAAAAAAAACGGTGCTGAATTATAAATTTAAAGCTAAAAATACCGATACATCATTACCTATTATCACTCATTAAAAATATACCGGTTGCTAGGTAATACTGTTTTAAAACCCTACCCTAAACGAAAGGAGCAGAACCCGGGCAGGCTATCCCGTTACAGCCGTTTGCAAAGTGCAAACTCCCAAAGTAACGATTTTACAAAGCAAAAGGAATAAACAAACCAATATGTTTCACCGCCTTGTATTACCGGCAAGGGGGAGATGGCTGCCTTAACCGTTGCAAGTTTTGCAGCAACCGCTCCCCTGCCACCGGTAACGGCACAAAATTAAACAAAAATGCGAACAATTAAACATTTAACATGGGCGTTACTTATAGTAAGCCTTGCAGCTACAGGATGTAAGAAAGACGAACAACAAAGCCCGGCTACCAATTACGAAGCTCAGGCAAGCATGAAAATTACAAAACAATTACTTTCGTTCCGTGATAACCTTAAGCTGAAAAGCGGAGGTTCATTGCCCGCAGATAGTGCAACCTGGTATCTGGAGGGACTGCTGAACTATGAGAATGCAAATAATGATCATAACTTCATTAATCTCAATTTTATTCATGATTCAATTGTAATTTATTCAGGAAGCAATAGTATAAGCATTAATGACTTGAATATTGCATATGATTATTTCAGCTCCAAA
>JBBRCH010000051.1:0-34805 GCA_038204995.1 Bacteroidales bacterium
GCTTTCGATTCCTGATGAAGTCAGATTCTGAGCATACAAACAATTGTCGAAGTTTGCTGTCAGCCGATGTTTGAGCAATAAAATTTTTTAAATCAGAAATGATTTTTAAGTTTGCATTCATGCCACAGTTTGTTATGTTTCACAAACATAAAGAACCGGAAAAATCCGGTTCTTTAAACTGTGGTCAGCCAAACTTTTTCTTAACTTAATGACATTGGGCCTAGGCTCCTTTTTTTGTTGTGTGATGATTGTATTTCGAAAATGGTTTAGTTGCCTTTATGAGAGCCTTATCGATATGAAATTCATAATAGTCCAATAACGAACTAATCGAATTTCTGAACGGTATTTACGACTCTAGAATTTTAAATTGGCCTTTGGCCTGTTATAAAATTCACGTTGGTATTACCTATCCTCTCCTGAAGGATAAGGTGCTTAATGCATGTTTTTGTCGTCAAGCATTTTTTTTGAACAGTTAAAAGTAGAATGATATTAAAAAATCAAAATGCCGTTGTAAAAATTAGTTATACAACTGATAATTTGCAGCTTAGCGCGATAGATCGTTCTTTACCTGAAAGAGGGAGGAGAGGAAAGGGATGAGGCATCTACTTCGTAATCTTTGGTTTAACTACCAGTATTACTATCCCGGCAATAATAAAAGGAATAGAAAGTAGCTGTCCCATATTCAGAGCCATTGAATTCTCGAAATTAACCTGTGGCTCTTTAATAAATTCAATAAGAAGCCGGAAGGAAAATAGAGTTACCAGGAAGAACCCAAAAAGGAAACCTGGTCTGGGCTTTCCGTCTTTCCTGAAATAATACCAAAGCAGGAAGAAAAACAAACCCAGGTAACACAAACCTTCATAAATTTGTGTTGGGTGTCTTGGAAGAGTTTCTCCTACACGTTCAAAAATAAAACCCCAAGGCAAATTAGTAACGTTACCATAAATTTCGCTGTTGAAAAGATTGCCTGTGCGAATAAAGAAACCGGAAAGTGCGACAACAATCACAATACGATCAATTACCCAAAGGAATGGCTGACGTGTTTTCCTTGAAAAAAGATACAGTGCAACCAGGATTCCGATAGCGGCACCATGACTGGCCAATCCTCCTTCCCAGATTTTAAGTATATCAAGCGGGTGAGCAAGGTAGGATGCCGGCTCATAAAACAATACATGGCCCAATCTCGCTCCTACTACAGTTGCAATGAGCATATACATGCTCAACTGATCGAGAAGTGGTTCAGGAATGTTTTCTTTGCGGAAGATGCGCAGCATAATAAAATAGCCGATCACAAAGGACATGGCAAATAGCAGTCCGTACCAACGCACGCTCACAGGACCAATACTAAAAATGTTAGGATTGATATTCCAGTGTATAAATTGTAGGATCATTTTTTGAGTTTTATTGGATTGCAAAAATACTTAGAAAATTTTCAGCAATGAATTATTTCTTTTTTAAACCGGCAATAACCAATTTCAGATTGGACTCTTGAGTGTTTTTGATAAAACCAGGATAGGCCATAGCTTCCTCAATATCAACATTTAAATTCAAATTTTCCTGTTTGCGCCATAAAACTGTCCCGGAATTATGATGCAGCTCAGCCAGGTAAAGTTGTTCAGTTTGCCCGGGTGTAGGTATAAAAAGTGCTTTTACTCCCAGTCCTTGCAGATCCATCAAAGAAGAATAACCCGAACGACAGACAATTAATTTTGAAGAAACAATAACAGATTGAAGTTCATCTGTAGTTAAATGTGTCAGAATGGTCAGATTGCCCGGGGAATCAACAATTTTATCTAATTCCGGCTTCCCGCTGATTATTATGGCTGTTTGGTTTAAAGCGGAAAGTTGGTTTGTTACCAAATCTTCAAATATACTTCGTTGTGGCTCAGGCCCGGAAATAATAACAACAATATGTCCTTTACCGGAATATTGATGTGGTAAAGTATCTGATCGCTGAAATCGGGTTAACGGCCCAATAAATTCAGCATTTGCAGGTAAAGGGTATTTATGTGTAAAATCACCGCTAAGCCCCGGATATTCAGCGAAATCCGGAATCCAGCATGTATCGAACCGACTGATAAACAGGCAGGAAATACGATAAAGAAGGTATTCAGCAAACTTAAACCCTTTTGGTGTTTTTATCATTACCTGATGGGTAATCAGTATGCTTCTGATATTTTTATTCCATAAGCCATAACGATTATCAGAAATAATAATATCAAAATGGTAGCGGCTGATGAGTTTTCTTAATTCAATATGTTCATGAATGATTGATTTTAAAAACATAGGCAGATGCATTAACAGATGCAAAATCAAATTGCCTTTTCGGGGATATGAAGGCGAAAAGCCCTGTAATTCAATGCTTTCCAATAATGGGAATTCCTTCTTTAGCATGATGAGCGAACGGCCATAACCTGCTAGTGTTATCTTATGCCCGGCCTTAAGAATTTCCAGGATTACCGGGATGCATCGCGTAGCATGACCCAGGCCCCAATCGAGCGGACTGATAAGTATATGCAATGACTTTGGATGCATGAATTATTTTTGGTTTTACAAATGTATGATTTAGGTTGTTAATAATATTAAACTCAACCGCAAAAGAAGGAAATGCAAAAATTTGTAAGTTTGGTGTTCGCTATGGATGATTTATTATATAAAATAGCTTTAACGCTTATTCCCGGTGTCGGGAGTGTAAATGGCAAGAACCTGGTAGCTTACTGCGGGGGTGTGAAAGCTGTTTTCATGGAAAAAAAACGCACCCTGGAAAAAATTCCTGGTATCGGCGAACAAACTGTCAATGCTTTGGTAAATCATAACGTTTTCGAAAGGGCAGAAAAAGAACTTGTGTTTATTGAAAAAAATAAAATAATTTCACTCTTCTACCTGGATAAGGGATATCCGGTTCGGCTGAAGCATTGTCACGATAGCCCGCTGATGCTATATTATAAAGGAAATGCTGATTTAAATGCGCCTAAAGTGGTAGCCATTGTTGGCACACGGAAAGCTACGGAATATGGCCGCGATATGTGCCGTAAAATTGTTGACGGATTGATTGATCACAATGTATTGATTGTAAGTGGCCTGGCATACGGTATTGATACCTGGTCGCACAAGGCAGCCCTGGATAATGACCTGGAATCGGTTGGCGTATTAGGACACGGACTGGACCGGATTTATCCATATGCCAATCGTTCTCTTTCCGAAAATATGATAGAACATGGGGGATTGTTGTGCGAGTATATGAGCAATACAAAGCCTGATCGTGAGAATTTCCCGATGCGAAACCGTATTATTGCCGGAATGAGTGATGCAGTGGTAGTCGTCGAGGCCGGTCTGACCGGCGGAGCACTTATTACCGCCGAGATAGCCAATACCTATAATCGCGATGTTTTTGCTGTACCAGGCCGCCTTGGAGACCCACATTCCGAAGGTTGTAACAAACTTATAAAAATCAATAAAGCTGCATTACTTCAGTCAGCAAAAGATATCAGTTATTTGCTGGGTTGGCAGGATCTGAATGTTCAGAATAAACCGGTGCAGCGACAATTATTCCTGAATCTGACCCCTGATGAAGAGCTTATTATAAATACGCTGAAAGAAAAGGGAGATCTTGAAATAGATACCTTGTTGCTCGAAACCATGCTTTTACCTTCAAAAGCAGCTTCGGTGCTACTCAACATGGAGTTTGAGGGCCTTATCCGTTGCCTGCCGGGGAAAGTATACCGATTAACCTGATTCGGACGATTCGTGAAGGCTGATTATTAAAAGTGTAAATCCAACAATAAACAACCTGTAAAACATTACATCAGCCGTTTTAATATCTTGTTTCTATGGGTAGACTGATAATCTCAATACCATGTATTTCCAGAGTTCAAAAACTCCTCCGGTTAGCACAAATGCATAAAATAAGGGTGGTTCAGGCTGTTGAGCCGAAGACCTGAAATCAGCCTGTCAATCAAAAAAAAACTGGTAAAACACCTGCAAGTCTGAATAAAAGTGATTTATAAACCAACCAATCTGTATTTTGTATATTTGTATTTGAGTAGTAAATAGAGACTTATCCCTATAAATGGAGCTGGTAAAAGCACCATAGGTTTCCTTATTCCCTTAAAATATTTTTTTAATGCAGCAATAATGAAAATGAATAGGTAGAACACTGACTCATCTTGAGTTTATCTTTTTAATTCTTCTTTTAAAGCATTTGACGCATTTTCTTCTCCCCACCTGCAGTCGCGGCTGATTCATGTATCGTGTTAAACTCAGGATAAGGTTATATTTCCTCAATACAGCTTAGGTTTGGCCGAAAAGCGGTAATTTTACGCAAAATTGAAAGAGCTTGCAATATTTAATCAATCAATTTGTTCGCACAAGACTCAACCAAAGGCTTAAAGTGAAAGGTATAGTAGTAAAATCAACGGGAAGTTGGTACACGGTAATGACGGACAACAATAAGATATGCAATTGCAGGCTTAAAGGACAGTTTCGTATTCACGGCATCCGCACTACTAATCCGGTGGCAGTTGGTGATAAGGTTGAATTTGAACCGGAAGGAAAAGAAGGAAATGGTATTATAAACAAAATTGAACCTCGTACCAATTATATTATACGCCGATCAATTAACTTGTCGAAGTCTGCGCATATAATTGCTTCAAACATCGACAGGCTATATATAGTTGCCAGCATTATGCTCCCGCGGACATCAACGGGTTTTATTGACAGGCTACTTGTAACAGCCGAAGCTTACCATGTTCCGGCAGCGTTGATTTTTAATAAGATTGACATCTATAATAACGAAGCTAAGGAACGCTGTTCGGAGTTAATGGAACTTTACAGTTCATTAGGGTATCCTTCGTATGAAGTATCTGCAATGGCAGGTACTGGCATTGAAACCCTTCGCAGGGTGCTTTGCGACAAAGTGAATTTGTTCACAGGTCATTCGGGTGTTGGGAAATCTGCCCTTGTTAATGCCCTGGATCCTTTACTGGCTATTAAAACTGGCGAAATATCTTCATACCATAATAAAGGTATGCACACTACTACATTTGCTGAAATGCATCCTCTTTCATTTGGGGGTTATATGATCGATACGCCCGGGATAAAAGAGTTCGGCCTGGTTCATTTTGAAAGCCGGGAGATTAGTGAGCGCTTTCCTGAATTTCGCGCTTTACTCCCAAAATGCAGGTATAAAAATTGTACACATGTGCATGAACCCGGATGTGCCGTAAAACAAGCTTTAGATGAAGGGAGCATCAATCCCGGGCGATATCACAATTACCTGGGATTACTCAATGATGAGAACCTGGATGTTGCTGATTATGTATAATCAGGAATCTGAAAATAATCACAGGCAGTTATTTTTAGCCTGAATAACGAACAAGGTATGTTAACGAATTGTTTATTAGATAATGCGTTTGTGAAATCCTTGTCTGAAATGGAACTACATAAGGAATACTTGCAAAAATAAAGTAATAAATACCTGGTAAGAGTTAACTCAAACCGGAAAAAGAGTGAGTTTTTAAAAATTAAGTTAATTATATAGATAACTATAGCTGATGAGAGTTGTACTACAAAGAGTAACATCCTGTGCACTAAGCATAGAATCACAGGAAAAATGCCGGATAGGATATGGAATATTGATTCTGCTTGGAATTGAAGAAGCCGATAACAATGAAGATATAGAATGGCTTTCGAGTAAGATAACCGGTCTGCGGATCTTTGATGATGAACAAGGAGCAATGAATCTGGATATCAGGGATATCGAAGGCGAACTCATGGTAGTGAGCCAGTTTACACTTCATGCCAGTATACGCAAAGGCAATCGCCCGTCGTATATCAAAGCAGCAAGGCCTGAGGTAGCACAACCACTTTATGATACCTTTATTCAATCAATTGAGCAAAGTCTGGGAAGAAAGGTTGAAACCGGGCAATTCGGCGCTTATATGGAAATTGCATTGGTAAATGACGGGCCTGCTACTTTTATTATTGATACAAAAAACAAAGAGTAAGCGGCATTGAGCCAGTTTAATAATCCAAAGTCCCCGTTTCCGGATTGTAGCCTTTTACCATAGGGCAAAAAGAAAATAACTCTTTTTCTATACTATTTATTAGGGGATAATCTTTTCTAGAATGACCAGTTCAACCCGAAACTTGGCATTATCGGAAGTTGATAAACTCTTTCGTTTGAGATGCGGTCAACGTAGAAGATATTATTTCGGTCGTATGCATTTGTAACGGTAAAATTGGCTTCGAGCACGGATGTTTCACTCAGGTTAAATTTACGGGTGATACCCAGGTCAAGCCGGTGATACGACGAAAGCCGTCCTTCATTATAAGCGCCGTATATTACACCAAGTTGGCCGTTCTCTGTAGTTATATTGCTAGTTGAGCCATTAGAAAATGTCAGTGATTCGTAAAATCCCTGGGTCTGGGTAAAAGGAAATCCTGATCCGAAATTCCAACGGGTGTTTATCTCCCATACGTCAAGTTTCCCAAACGTATATGTCAGCAGAAGATTAACATTGTGACGCCGGTCATAATGTGGCACGTAATGCTCAATTCCATCATATTTATGCACGTAAGCAAGAGAATATACAGCCCAGAGATATATTTTCTTATAGCTGTACTTGAGCGAAAAATCAAGGCCTTCAGCATCACCATTTTCTATAATGAAGTCTGTGCGCAGGTACTCGGGTTTATAGCTGGCAGATGTAATGTCATTATAAGGCGGTTTATCTTCAAACAACTTGTTACGGTTAATACTGCTTAACTGAGAGAAGTTTTTATAATACGCTTCAATATTGATTGTTACATGGGGGATAGGTTCAATTTCAGTGCCTACAACAATATGCTGAGCTTTCTGTAATTTATGTTTAAGCTGTTTCCCGTCAAACTCATCCTGGATTTCATCAGAGCCGGAGAGGAAACCATAAAAAAGATTTACTACATCGCGATCACTGCTGGCTGCTATCAGGTTTTGGGAATAAAATCCACCAGCAAGTTTAAACCGGATTTTGTCATTTGCCAGGTATTTGATTGCCAGGCGTGGCTCGGGTGATGTATTCGATAAGGATGCATAATATTGAAGCCTGAACCCGGGTTCAATAAGCCATTTTTTACGGGTTAATTTATAGGTAATAAAGGGAGCAATTTCTGAAGTAAACTGGGTTTGCGATATAACGCGGTTTACACTGTTTGTAAAGTTAAAATCAGTGGCAAAGCCAAGCATTTCAAATCCGAATTTTAACTGATCCTTACCCAGAAAATATGTGAGATTAAATCCTCCGTTGAACCCGCTGATACTGCTGGTGCGGGCAGGTCTGTTTGTTTCGTCCAGTGAAATATGATAATTTGAAAAGGCGATATTCCCGTCAATAAGCACGGCACTCGCTCCCGGGATAACAACGAAATTTGTTCCTACACCTGTTGCATCCCAGGCAAATTCCGAAATGGCCTTATATTTAGCCTTATCACTATAGTTAAATCCAAAAACATTAATTTTACTTCCATTTGAACCGTTTATTGACGCTTTTGCATAAAAGTCGCTGTAATTGAAAGGCAGGCCATTTTTGTCAATATAGCTATACAGTATTTTAGAACTTTGTTCGAGGTATGAGTTTTTATACGACAGCAGAAATGATGAGCTTCCCCCGTCGTCTGTTTTTTGCCTGAAAATAGGCCCTTCTAGCAATACTTTTGCGCCGAATGTGCTGGCCCCTAATTTACCGGCAATATGCTTTTTGTTTCCATCACGTGTGGTTAAATCCATCATTGACGAAATTCGTCCGCCCATCTCAGCCCCGAAACCGCCGGAATAGATATCTGCAGACCTTAGCAGGTCAGTTTCGAATACCGAAAATAATCCAATCGAGTGGAAAGGATTATATATTACCATACCATCGAGCATTACTTTGTTTTGAATGGGTGATCCTCCGCGTATATACAATTGCCCGCCCTGATCGCCCGTAAACACCACACCAGGTAATATCTGCAGGTACTGGGCCAGGTCGGCCTGTCCGCCAACCGATGGAATTTGTTTAATTTGCTTTGGCGTTACTTTTACAACCGAAGTACGTGTTTCGGTCCTTTGCTCGGCATGCTCGGCCGAAATACTAACTCCTTCAAGGAAATACGTGGCCTTATTAAGATAATATTTTTTAGACAGCACTGTATTACCGCTTATCGAAACGTCTTCCTTCAGTGTATCATACCCCAGGAATGTAATTACAAGGGTATAGTTGCCATCAGGTATCTTTGAAATCGTAAAATACCCGTTAATATCGGTTGCAGCGCCATAGTTGGTCCCAAATAAATATACACTTGTAAACATAGCCGGTTCACCGCTTTCTTTCTCATATACAAAACCACGTACTGTTCCCTGCTGCGAATAAGCTGCAGATGAGACTGTAAGTAATACTATTGTCAGACAGACTAAATTCCTGATATGTGATAACATAGTTATGTGATTTCTTAAAAATGCATTTTGACCGGCAAATATAATCATATCAATCTTATGAATAAATATGAGGGATAATCATTTAACTAATAAAATATTTAAAAATAATCTCTCAATGATATACTCAAAAGAGAAAACGATCCTTAAATCCACCGGCATCTGTATTACAAAATGATTTTTTCCCGAACCACTTATACCTGTTTTTAGCGATAAACCGATAGATCGTATCCCGGATCAGAGCCGGAACAATCAATAATACTTCGGCCAAACGCAAGGGGAAATCAAGATTTGATGATATTTTTAGTGCTGCAGTAGAATACCCGTACAACATATTGTCCTGCATAAGTAACAAAGTATCCGTTTGATGGATATTTTTTCCGGCGAGTCTTAAAACTGTTGATCCGGACTTGGATCGAAGAGAGCTAAAACTCAGATTACGCTTCTTATTATGCCTGATCAGAAACCTTACAGATCTATTGCATAAGTTGCATTCATCATCAAATAGTACAATGGGTTGCCTCGAAGCCAACTCCGAAGGAAGTTCAATCGTTATACCTTTTTTCATTCACTAAGTTTTTCTTGCTTTATATACAACATTTCATTAAATTTGTTTGTTCGATTTTAAAACTGAATTAAGTTAAAAAAGCTGAACTGAAAAGTTTAAACATTTTTCCTTTATATGTAGGAAATTAAATGTTTTTTTTATCTTTACGAAGAATTTAGATTATAAAATTAGCATACAAATGAGTAGTGGTAAAATTGTTTTTGAGAATGGAAATTTACAGGTACCTGATTATCCTATTATACCTTTCATTATAGGAGATGGAACAGGTCCGGATATCTGGCATGCTTCCGTCAGGGTTTTCGACGCCGCAGTGGAAAAAGCCTATAACGGGAAACGAAAAATTATGTGGAAAGAGGTACTTGCCGGCGAAAAAGCATTTTCTACCACAGGGAACTGGCTTCCGGATGAAACTCTTGATGCATTTAAAGAATACCTGGTTGGTATAAAAGGGCCGCTTACAACTCCGGTAGGCGGAGGGATACGTTCGCTAAATGTTGCATTAAGGCAGATTCTCGATCTTTATGTATGTCTTCGTCCTGTACGCTGGTTTCAGGGTGTTCCAAGCCCGGTTAAAAGACCTGATAAAGTGGATATGCATATTTTTCGCGAAAATACAGAAGATATTTACGCCGGAATTGAATACATGCATGGCACACCTGAGGCTGAAAAAGTGATAAACTTTTTAATCAAGGATATGGGAGTGACCAAAATCAGGTTTCCCAGAACATCTTCCATTGGTATCAAGCCTGTGTCGGTTGAAGGCACTGAGCGCTTGGTTCGTGCAGCAATGCAATATACTATAAATCATAAGCTTCCGTCACTTACTATAGTGCATAAAGGAAATATTATGAAATTTACCGAAGGCGGTTTTAAGCAATGGGGATATGCCTTAGTTGAGAGGGAATTTGGTGACAAAACTTTTACCTGGGCTCAGTATGACCGTATTGCAGATGAACAGGGCCGCGAAGCTGCAGATGCTGCACAACAGAAAGCTGTTGCAGGAGGCAAAATCATAGTAAAAGATGTTATTGCCGATGCATTTTTGCAGCAGATATTGCTTCGTCCTGCGGAATATTCGGTTATCGCAACCCTGAATCTGAACGGTGATTATATCTCAGACGCACTGGCTGCAATGGTTGGAGGAATAGGAATAGCACCCGGGGCCAATATTAATTATCAGAATGGTTTTGCCATTTTTGAGGCTACCCACGGAACTGCACCTAAATATGCTGGTCTCGACCAGGTGAACCCCGGTTCGGTAATCCTGTCAGGTGCACTCATGTTCGAATACCTGGGTTGGAATGAAGTTTCACAGCTCATTTATAATTCAATGGAGAAAACCATCGCCAGTAAAAAAGTCACCTATGATTTTCACCGGCTTATGGAAGGCGCTACCAAACTGAAGACCTCTGAATTCGGAACAGAAATGATAAAAAACCTTTAAATAAAATATTGGCATTGTATTGTTACAGCTTAATCAGTGTCAGAACAAAATCATTTTACAAACTCTAAATAATTAAATTTATGTCGTTCAGACTAAAAGACAGGCTTCAGGAAAAAATATTGGAATGGCGGCCTCGTACTGAAAAACTTCTTAAAGAATACGGTAATGTAGTGATCGACAAGGTTACCGTCGGACAAGTTATTGGGGGAATGCGGGGTATTAAAGTACTATTGACTGATATTTCATATCTTGATCCAAACGAAGGCATCAGGTACAGGGGTCTGACACTTCCAGAAGTGTTCGAGCAACTTCCTAAGCCAAAAGGTGCAGAAATGCCTTATGTAGAAGGCCTTTATTATCTTTTACTCACGGGGGACATCCCAAATGAAGAAGAACTGCAGGAAATTATTGATGAGTTTAACAAACGGCGGATACTTCCACGCTATGTGTACGAAGTTATTGACGGGATGCCATGCTGCAGTCACCCGATGGCAATTTTCTCGGCTGTAATTACAACGCTCCAGCGTGAATCACTGTTTGCAAAAAAATATGCTTCCGGCAAGCTGCACAAACTCGATTATTGGGATCCTACATTTGAGGATTCTCTTAACCTGCTGGCAAAGATGCCCGAAATAGCTACCTATATTTATGCGAAGCTTTATCGTGATGGTAAACGCATCCAATCGAATCCATACCTCGATTTTGGTGCAAATTTCGCTCATATGATGGGTATATCCAAACCTTATGATGATGTGAGCCGCATGCATTTTATTATTCATGCCGACCACGAAGGTGGAAATGTAAGCGCTCATACCGGTCATCTTGTTTCAAGTTCCTTGTCGGATATTTACCTGAGCATTGCTGCAATGGTTAACGGCCTTGCCGGACCTTTGCATGGCCTGGCCAACCAGGAAGTGCTCCGGTGGTTGCAAGGCGTAATGGAGAAGATGGAAGATCGTGTCCCTACCGAAGCAGAAATGAAACTATTTGTTTGGGAAACACTCAAATCAGGGCAGGTTATTCCGGGTTACGGTCATGCTGTGCTTCGTAAGACTGACCCCAGATATACACTGCAACACAACTTTTCACAGACGCACCTCAAGGACGACCTCATGTTTAAATATACGGATATGCTTTATAAAGTTGTTCCTGATATTTTGCGTGAGCAAGGCAAAGCAAAAAACCCATGGCCTAATGTAGATGCTCAGTCAGGTGTTATCCAATGGCATTATGGGGTAAAAGAATATGATTTTTATACGGTTCTGTTTGGAATCGGCAGGGCTCTTGGCATTACCGCCAATCTTATTTGGGACCGTGCCTTAGGTTATCCGCTGGAGCGGCCAAAATCAATTACTACGGCAATGCTCGAAGACATTGTCTCGGGTAAAGATGTAATTATTGAGGATTAAATTCTTAAACCAGTAATCAATAGTAAGGAGCCATTCTGATTCAGGGTGGCTCTTTGGTTTTTGCTTTAAAATACAATTCCGGGTATATTCATTTTTTTTTCCTTGAAAACAGTATGTTTACAAAAATGAATCCAAAGGAATTCTTTATCTGACTCAGAAATTGGTGCAGGTTGCTATTTACTATTGATTCGTGTCTGCAAACAATAAAATGGCTGTTTTAGTTACATACAAAACAAACCCTTATGGCATATTTTCCAAGTTTCAATAGCTGGAAAGGATATTAAAGATCAATTCTGATTAAACATGCAAACAAAAGTCCGGAAAACAGGACAGAATTTATTATTTAGGTGTATTGTATTCCGATCCAGTCCATAAAGTTCTTCGTTGAATCAGAAATTGCTTTTTACCCCATCAAATTGCATGTTGGTAAAAACATTTCTTTTAAGCATCCGGATTTGACAACGGAACGGATTGAAAAGGCACTGCATGCCATTCCGATAGTTTATTTTTCAGAAGTGTCACACCAGATGAGCATTTATTATGTCTGATCAAATAGTCTTTCTTTAATCTGCACAGCTTTTTTAGGATCAATTTTTCAAATAGTATGAAAAAAATATTTTTTTTTTCAACGAATAAAATCCTTTATCGTGAAAATGAAACTCGATTGGTTTTTCCGAAAAAGGTAGTTTTAAAATCATTTCGAAGGGTAAAAATAATTAATATTAAATGTATTGATAATGAACTGAATATGCAATTTTACGTGTCCCTATTAAATAAAATAAGAATAATTGAATATATAAAGTAAGCAGATAAGTAGTACTTATAAACAGATAAGAATTGCCGCTAAAAGCTTATGTTCTGTATAAATTATTTACTTTTTTACATCAGACTCTTAAATTACAATATTACTTTTTTGCTAAAGTGATATAAATAATAAATGTTTTTGCTAATACCCTATCTTGTATACTCGAACACAACTATTATAAAACTATATTATTGAATTAGAATAAAAAACATTTTCTGTACTGTTCATCTCTTAATCGTAGAAAATGAAAACAACAATGATCCGGAGTTCGGTTTTACTGTCATTAATTAAATTCTTTTCGTCATTCTTCTTAATAGAGCTAAAGTACATACATTATTTCAAAAACCCGGAATAATGTTGTTCAGTCCGGCATTGAATCAACACTAAGATTTCATTTTACTTTTCAACACATTGGTTATGAAAAAATGTCCTTTTTTCACTTGGCTTGACTATACACAGGATTTACGTGCAAGACCCGGAATTAAGCTCAGAAAATTTTGATAAAATACTGATCATCAGTTAAATAAAGTAATTAGCGACCTGAAATGAAAAGAAATCAGCTTGTTTTTATGAAAATAAGGACTTTAAGCCAGCGACTCTCCGCAGCTGTAACCCACAGCGTGGATATCTCTTTTCTGATAACAGCTAATATAAAATGCCGTTTACTTCCAATTGTTTTTACCCTGATAAGTCTATTTCCGGGAAATTCTGTTTTTGGTGTAACCCAGACCTGGACCGGAACGACCAGCTCTAACTGGAGTGATGGTTCCAACTGGGAAAGTGGAAGTATCCCTTCCTCCAACAATGACGCTTTAATTCCGGGAGGATGTACTTACTACCCGATTATCTCAACCACTATTATAATCAGAAAGCTGAGCATAAACAGTATAGGAACAGGTGCAAGTGTAACTGTAATTTCTGGTGGGAGTTTAAATACGAATGGTCAGATTACAGTTGCGGAAGGTGGTGCTTTAATTCAGTTTGAAGGAACAATTCTGGCATTAAGAAGAAAACCAATCATAGCGGGTACGTTCACCCAGTCCGGGGGTACATATTTATCCGATCAGGATATGCTTGTTACAGGAGTTCTCAACCAGTCAGGCGGACTTATTCATTTAGCAAAAAACACTTCAACTAATCCAGCTAAAAAACTTGTTATAAACGGGGGAACTGTTAATCAATCCGGAGGAACTATTCTTGTCAAGAACTACGATCCAACTGCAGGTTCCTATAATCAAACCGGCTCAAATGCCTTATTGAAAATTTGGGGTACCTGGAAACCTTCATCTCTGCACACTTTTAATTCAACCAGTGGAACTGTGGAGTTTTCAAAATCAAGTGCAGGAGATTTTAGAAGTACTGGTTCACAATTTAATAACACTTTAGTAGATGCCGGTGTGAACCCGGGATTCTCTTCGCAAGGTAATAGTGTAGTGTTAATTTCAGGGAATTTTGAAAACAACTATACAGGACTTAATGTTACAAATAACGCTACTTTTACTTTCAATGGCACCGGGGCGCAAAACATCACGAGCGCTTCTTCAGGGAGCAATTCGACTTTCTTTAATCTCCTGATCGACAATCCGTCCGGAACTGTTTCACTCGTTTCAGATGTAAATATGAGTGGAGCATTTACCGTTAAGGCAGGAAGCACTTTCAATTTGGCTTCTAACAATTTTGGTGCTGGTAAGGCTCCGGCCAGCCTTGAGCTTGAATGTGGCGCTGTATTGGGGTCTGTGATTACTGGTCCCGGTACATTTACGCTGGGAAGTGATGTTTCGGTAATAAATTTAGGACTGGGTAATAGTGGAGCAAGCATCTCGTCAGGTGTGGACTTGCGTGCAAACCGAATATTTACCGTTGCCAACGATGGGACTTTAGCAATTGATTTTAAAATTAGTGGCGAGATTTCCGGAACTTTTGGCATAACTAAGGCTGGTGTGGGAACCATACAGCTTTCAGGTATAAATACTTTTACAGGAGTAACTGCCGTAAACGCAGGAATTCTGAGTGTGGCCACCATTGGCAACGGAGGCATATCAGGCAACCTGGGTGCTGCTTCTGCAGTTGCAGGTAATATTGTGCTAGGAGGCGGTACATTGCAATACACGGGCGTTACGGCTTCAACAAACAGGAATTTTACTTTAGCTGCTTCAACAACTTCAACCATTGAAGTTACTGACAATACTCTTACAATCACAGGTGCAAGCGCCAATACTTCAGGTGCCCTCATAAAAACTGGCGACGGTACCCTCTTGCTTTCAGGAGCTAACCAGTATACCGGGGTCACAAGGGTGAATTCGGGCACACTTAAATATGGTATAAACAATGCATTATCTAATGGAGCTGTTACTGTAGCCGGGGGGACTCTTGATATTGCAAATTTTAACGATGCCGTTGGCGATGTTACTTTGTTTAGCGGAACAATCGCAGGTACTTTTGGCGCATTAACGGGTACATCGTTTACTTTGCGAAGCGGCCTGATAAGTGCGATCCTTTCCGGTAGCGGGGCTTTGACCAAGATATCTACAGGAACGGTAACCCTGTCAGGTTTGAACACATATACCGGTAAAACAACTATAAGTGCCGGAACTTTGGGTGTCAATACGCTCGTAAATGTAAGCGGCGGATCAAGTGCTTTGGGAGCACCTTCAACAGTAGCAAATGGCACAATTGATATTGCAACCGGGACATTAAAATATATCGGAACCGGGAATACATCAAACCGGATTATTAATTTAACTGCAAATGGTGGTACTATTGATGCGTCAGGCACAGGAGCACTCACTTTAACTGGTGGAGTGACAGGGAATACATACGGATTAGTATTAGCCGGAACCGGAACAGGAATTCTAAGCGGGCCGATTGCAACTACAACAGGTTCATTAACCAAAGACAAGAGCGGTATCTGGACGCTCATGGGCACAAATACATACAGCGGCAGCACCAGCATTGCTTATGGTATTCTCAATATAGGCACTGCAGGAGTAATACCGAATTCCAGTGCTATTCTTATGACCGGAGGAACTCTGCAAACCGGAGCTATGTCAGGATTTAACGAAACAGTCGGTACCTTGAAAGCAGGAGCTTACTCGACCATTGCCTTAGGTACAGGCGCTCATTCTCTTAATTTTGCTGCCAGCAGCGGAATAAGTTGGAACCCATCAGCACTGATAAACATATCAGGTTGGCAGGGAGGCTATAATGGCACCAGCGGAACTGCAGGTAAACTTTTCATAGGATCGTCTACAGGCGGTTTGACAGCCGCACAGTTGGGCCAGATTCGCTTTTTCAATGGCATTAGTTATGTTACAGCAGCAATACTTGCTACAGGAGAGATAGTTCCTACTTCAATTCCTTTTGTCATTCCTGCTCCTCCCAGTGCTTTAAGTTATACGACGCCTAACGAGTATCCCATTGGGATAGCAATCATTCCTTTAGTTCCTGTGGTAACAGGTTTTGTGGAGAATTACAGTATAAGCCCGGATTTACCTGAAGGCTTATCAATAAACCCCCATTCCGGGATTATCAGCGGTATACCTGTTGAACTTTCATCTCAAACAATTTATACAGTTACTGCCTCAAACATAGTAGGAAGCACAACATTTGATGTTACAATAATTATTACAGCTACCGTCGCTACCGGTGGTTCCGGGTACTGGAGTTCAACAACTCCTAATGCACCCTGGCCTAATGGCGATGTGCCGACAATTTTATCTGATGTAATTATTACCGCTGGAAACTTTGTAACAGTTGATATCCCCGATGCTCAATGTAAAAGTATTACGATAGGCACTGATGCCGGGACCGCTATACTCAATTATACAACAAACGGAGTCCCTTTTCTGAAAGTTGAAGGGGAAGTAGTAGTTGGTGGGAGCGGAGGTGCCAACAGAATTGGCTTGATAAATTTTAGCAAGGGATCGACACTATCAGCGTCGGTTATAAACCTGGGAGGAATTGCTGCAACATCTGCCCCCGGAATTATAAATATGAATAACGGTGGTACACTTATTACCGGTGCATTTAAAGTAAACAATACTTCCAGCACATGGCTACCCGGAACAGGTACAGTGCAAATGACATCCACAAATACGCTCCCAGGCACGATTTTTACCTCTTTCAATAATCTGCAGATTAATGCGGGAACCACCACCACTGGAACTGCAATTCCCATAATATCAGGATCATTAACTGTGAACGCCGGCGCTATATTTTCCTTAAATCATCCTGTAGGTGCCTCCTCTGCTCCTTCAAGCCTTGAAATGGAATGCGGAGCTGTAACAGGTTCATCTTTAAGTGGGACAGGAACCTTAACTCTTGGTGGAAACATAACAGTAAACAGTGTTAAAACCGGTAACGGTGGCGCTTCTATTTCGGTTCCTGTTGTCTTAGGTGGAACACGCACTTGTACAGTGGCCGATAATGGTACTTCTGCAGTAGATTTAACCGTCAGCGGAATTGTAAGCGGTGCTTTTGGATTGAACAAATCCGGAGCAGGCACAATGGTACTTTCAGGATTAAACCTGTATACCGGCAAAACAACAATCTTTGACGGCATCCTCAGTATTAATACGCTTCGAAATGTAAGCGGCGGAGCAAGTTCCTTGGGAGCACCAACCACAGTTACAAATGGCACTATTGATATTTCCGGTACAGGCACACTTCTCTACGCAGGTAGCGGGCACTCCTCAAACCGGGTTATTAACCTGACAGGAAGTGACGGAACTATTGATGCATCAGGCAGCGGAACATTGATATTAACAGGAGGTATTACCGGGTCTAATTTTGGTCTTGTGCTGGATGGCTCAGGAACAGGTATTGAAAGCGGAGTGATAGGAACAGGAAGTGGCTCTCTAACTAAACTAGGTGACGGAATATGGACTCTTTCGGGAAATAACACGTATAACGGGTCCACATTCATAAGTGAGGGGACTTTGAAGCTCGGAGCTTCCGAACGAATTGCCAACACCAGCGCCTTGATTGTTGACGCAATTTTTGATATGGCAGGTTTCAATGAAACAGTGTCATCACTCGAAGGAGAAGGAACCGTAACAAGTAGTTCATCAGGAACCTCTTTCCTGACGGCAGGCGGGAATAATACCAATACTGAATTTGCAGGTATTATTGAGGACGGCACTGGTAAATTAGCATTTACCAAAGCCGGAAACGGTACACTAACACTTTCGGGAGATAATACGTATTCCGGTGTTACAAACATAGGCAGCGGTACAATAAAAATAGGCATGTCCGACGGCACTATACCTGATTTGAGTGCGGTAATCGTCAGCGGTACGCTGGATCTGGCGGGCAACAACGAAACTATTGGTTCGCTTGCGGGATCAGGATCAGTTACAAGTAGTGAAACAGATCCACTTCTTCTTACAGTCGGAGATGACAATTCGAGCACTCTTTTTTCGGGAGTTATTCAGGATGGTAAAGGTACAGTAAGTCTTAAAAAATCTGGTGACGGTTCGTTTACCCTTTCGGGGAATAATAATTATTCGGGTGAAACAATAATCAGTGGGGGCACACTCTTGCTAGGTGCTTCCAACAGAATTGACAATAACAGCACAATCACTCTTGATGGTGGCGTATTCAGGACCGGTGCAGGCATCGGATATAATGAAACAGTCGGTATCCTGAATGTGAATGCTTCTTCAACGATTGCATTGGGCACTGGTAATCATACTCTTAGCTTTGCTGCCAGTAATGGACAGGTATGGTCACCCTGTGATGTGATTACCGTTACCGGGTGGTCAGGAAGCTATAACGGTACAGGAGGAACAGCCGGAAAAATAAAAGCCGGTACATCATCCATTGGCTTGACAGCTTTACAAGTGGCTCAGATTCGTTTCTTCAACGGAACCACTTATTTTGCTGCTACTATACTTTCTAATGGTGAGATAGTTCCTCTAGCGACTGCAGCTGTCAGTCCTGGCCCGGTAGTAACAAGTACAACGCCTGGTAACAGATGCGGAGAAGGAACAGTGAGTTTGGGGGCCACTGCTTCAGTCGGTATAATAAACTGGTATTCGGCTCCAGTTGGAGGTGTTTCACTAGGGGCAGGCACGAGTTTTATTACACCATCTATTTCTGTAAGTACAACGTTTTATGCTGAAGCGAATAACAATGGCTGTAAATCCACAGCAAGAACTCCGGTTCTGGCCTCAATAACCCCATCAACGGAAGCTGAAGCCGGAGAAGCAGTTGTGACCTGTTCTAACTCCGGAGCTGTTAACATTACTGCGGGTTCCAGCGCTGCCAATTATGCAGGTTTAACCTGGTCATCGTCTGGTTCGGGAACTTTCGCAAATGCCAACTCATTAACAACTGCAACTTACACACCAGGTGTTGCCGACATCTCGGCAGGAAGTGTAATCCTGATGCTTGCAGTAAGTGGGAATTCTCCTTGTGGAACAGTAGTTTCCACAAAAATCTTAACTATAACACCTTTGCCGGTAGCAACTTTCAGTTATACGGGAACTCCCTATTGCTTAAATTCAGCAAATCCATTGCCGTTATTTAGTGGCGGAGGTACAGCTGGAAATTTTTCCTCAACAGCAGGTTTAAATTTTGTAAATTCTGCCACTGGTGAAGTGAACTTAGCCACAAGTCTTCCAGGTACCTATATAGTAACAAACACGATTTCTGCTGCCGGGGGTTGTGCATCTGTAAGTGAAACTAACTACATTACTATTTATCCGGATCTTCCGGTGAGTATATATATTTCAGCTTCAGCAAATCCTGTATGTTCTGAATCTTCGGTAACCTTTATTGCCACAACAACAAACGGGGGAACTGCACCTGCTTACCAATGGCAGGTAAATGGAAGCAACGTTGGCGCCAGCACTGCGACATATACCTATACCCCGGCAAATAATGATGCTGTTACCTGTATCCTTATTTCTAATGCTTTGCCCTGCACTTCAGGCATCCCTGCTATTTCCAATACAATGAACATGATTGTAAACCCTTGCAATAACAAATGGAAGGGTACTATAAGCAGCGACTGGAATGTACCAGGAAACTGGAGCTTAAACATTGTTCCTGAAGTGGATGCCAACATTTTTTTCGACGATGTTACTTTGAACCATTGCCAGTTAGATCAGGATCGCTCTGTTACCAACATCACAAATAACCAGTCTGTCTATCGGATAATTTGCAACGGACATAAACTTACAGTAAAAGGGAATACCTTGTTTACAAATGGAGCACAAATTGATGCCTCGGCAATAAACTCTACAGTTGAGTATACAGGTGCATCTTCCCAATTTATTCCTGCAGGATGCTTTTATAACGAAGAGGTCTTTAACCTGGTCTTAAATAACCCCTACAATGTAATATTAAACGGCAGCCTTCACCTGTTGAATGCTCTAACCGGTTTTTCGGGTCACCTGGATGCAAAAACCAACATGCCTGACTTAGTTTTTGCAGGAACAACACCTCAAACAATCGAAAGCAGTCAATACCTGAATGACGAAATATATAATCTAATTGTTGACAATCCGGAAGGTGTAAGCCTGAATACTGACTTCACAGTAAATAACATTCTTTCCATTAACTCAGGCAGATTGTTTATAATTGGCGCAGGCAATAATCTGACAGTGAATGGTTTAA
Source organism: Bacteroidales bacterium (assembly GCA_038204995.1). Lineage (GTDB taxonomy): Bacteria > Bacteroidota > Bacteroidia > Bacteroidales > UBA4417 > UBA4417. The sequence continues at coordinate 20,296 of JBBRCH010000051.1, forward strand.
TAGCAAATACTACCGGTACAACCGGATTTATTCTAAAATCTGATGCTACAGGTACAGCCTCGTTAATACATAATACCAACAATGTGGGGGCTACTGTACAACGCTATATTAGTGGGGACCCCGAAGCCTGCCACTTTATTTCTTCCTCAGTAACAAATCAAAATATTGGTGGATCATGGACTCCTACCGGCACATATGGCAATACTACCGGATATGATCTTTACGTCTGGAATGAACCCACAAATTGCTGGATTTATAAGCTCGATATCACTTCAGCCGTTAATTGGAACATGGTGCATCCAGGTACTGAATTCATCCCCGGCCGGGGTTATCTGTATTCAGTACAGGCTGCAAATCCGACAAATGAATTTATCGGTAATCTGAATAATGGTTCAATGGATATCGGGCTCTCTTTCAGTAGCACTGATGCAACCCTCAAAGGATTCAACTTCGTGGGTAATCCATATCCTTCATCAATAGATTGGCAGGCTCCTGCCGGCTGGACGCGATCCGACCTGCTTAACAGCGGTGGCGGATATGATATCTGGATTTGGAATCCGGCAGCGAACAACTACGGAGTATGCAATTCAGCTACCGGAATCTGCACCAACTCAATAACAAGATATATTGCTCCGATGCAGGGATTTTATGTTCAGGCTGTTGCTGCCGGAAACCTGGGAATAAATAATAATGTTCGTGTTAATGATGTTTCCGGAAGTTGGTTTAAAAATTCAGGAATTAACACTGGTTTGGTAAGTATGGTTGTGCAGTCGGATGATAACCATAGTTTCGATGAAGCCCGGTTGCAGTTCGGTTATTATACAAATCAGCCTGGTGCTGCAAAATTATTCAGCCATGTATCAACAGCCCCGAGCCTTTTCCTGTCAACTGAAAACGAAAACTCTTCTGTACGTTATCTTACTGATATAGTGGATAATCCAACAGTTCCTGTTTTGTTTAAACCTGGAGAAAATGGAAATTATACGCTAAAATGCACCTTCAATCCTGATGAATTTGAAATCGTAATGCTCGAAGACCGGCAGGCGAATTACATCCAGGACATGAAAATGGGAAACACTTACAGTTTTAAAGCTTCAAAAACTGATAGCTACGACCGTTTTGTTCTGCATTTCGGAGCGGATAATAATTCGGTATGCAAGGAATTACCTGCCAGAATTTATTCTGATGAAAACCGCCTGTTCATTGACCTTACTCTTGTCAGCAACGAATCAGAAGCATTAGTATATGATGTAACGGGTCGTTTATTATTGAAGAAAACCTTACAGGGATTACAAGAGCATCAGATTTATGTAAATGCAACATCACAAATATTACTGGTCCAACTCAATAACCGGCAAGGCAATATCTGCCGGAAACTCTTTCACCAAAATATACACAAATAAACAGAAGTTTAACTTAATTAATTTAAAATGAAAAAAGTAAAAAAGAAATAATGAAATTAAACCCAGGCAAGTAGCATAGCGACCCGCTTTGTTTATCGTTACGAGGTAACGGGAAACATTGATAATATGCAAAAACAAACAATTAAATAAATACACTCGTACTACAAAAACAAAAACAATCATGAAAAAAACATCAATTATTTTCGCAGCTATCCTTATGATGGCAATCTTCTCAACAAAAGTTATGGCTCAGGCAACAAGCACTAACGGTGCATTTGCTCAGATTAAAACTGCTATAACACTCGCTTCAACTGCTACCTTGGAATTTGGTGCAATGACCTCACCGACTGGAGCTGGAACTGTTGTTCTTTCTCCTGCTGGTGTACCAACAGTTACCAACATGGTTCTTATAGGTACCCGTCATGCTGCTGCTTACGCAGTTGCAGGTGTTGCAATGGCAACTTATACTATCACCTTACCAGCTAATACCACTTTAATTGACCCTGTTGGCGGCGGTACTATGTTAGTTAACGCCTTTACTTCTTCGAAGGCTATTGGAACACTTGTAGGTGGCATTGACGCTTTTAATGTTGGTGCAACTTTGAATATTGCTGATGCTCAGCCTTTAGGCGATTATGCAGGAACGTTTGATGTAACTGTAAATTATAACTAACATTGAACTTTCTGACTAATTAAACTAATAAAGGGGGAATCCTTGGTTTTAGGACTTCCCCCTTTATTCTCATAAAAGTTGTTTCCCGTTCCAAAAAATCTTAAAAATAATACCATGAAGAGAATACTATTACTTATACTTATTCCGGTGTTCGGTATAAGTTTTCAAGCACAGGCCCAGGGAGATTTGCTGATTACTCCGACCCGTATAGTGTTTGAAGGGAATAAGCAAAAAGAAGAGATTAATTTAGTGAATGTAGGGAAAGACACAGCCACGTACGTCATCTCTTTTATTCAGTACCAGATGAGAGAAGACGGGACTTTTGTAGCAGTTGAAAAGCCGGATTCAGGGCAAATGTTTGCCGATCCGTATTTGAGAATATTTCCACGTAAAGTAACTCTGGCGCCGCGTGAACCGCAGGTAATAGTGCTGCAATACAGGCACAAACCGGATATGGCGGCAGGCGAATACCGTTCGCATTTATATTTCAGGGCGGAGAAAGACTTAAAACCTTTGGGTATGAAAAACTCTTCGGCCGATACGACACATTTGAATGTTAAGTTAATACCCATTTATGGATTAAGTATTCCGGTAATTATTCGTACAGGTGAAGTTAATGTGAATGTTTCGCTGAGTAATTTAAAGCTGGAAAGTGACCAGCAAAATACGCAAGACTTAAAACTCACCATAAACCGGGCTGGCAATATCTCAGTATATGGTGATATAGTAATACACTATCTTCCAAACCAGGGCCAGGCTGTCGAAGTTGGTGTTGTAAAAGGAATTGGCGTTTACTCGAACCTTGACAAACGAAATGTTAGTGTAAGATTAAATAATATTCCGGATGTTTCATTAAAAGACGGAAAATTAAAAGTTCAATTCATCAGCAATGGCATAACTACAAGTGTTATTTATGCTGAAGGAGAAATGGTTTTAAATTAATTTATAATCAGGGAGAAATGGTAGCACTGAGGGTAAAGCTAAAGGATAATCTGAAATTAAAAGATTCGCTGCTAATGAGAACCGGTTGAAAATAATAGTGATCTTGCCTGTCTTAAAAGGATCAGTTTTCACTCAAAGTGTAAATAAATAGTGAACAGAAGTTAGCAATGACAGAATTGAATACACATAAAAGTTATTTAAACGTATTGCTCCTTACAATAGTTTCAATTGTTTATGTAAGCACTTCCTTTGCCCAACCTGCCCTGCCTCAGCGTACACTAACCGTAACGCCTACACAATCCATTAATTTCGGCACTTTTTGTATTACCGGCGGCGCCGGTGGAACCATTACTGTGGGGTATGATGGCAGTGTATCATCATCGGGGGATATTATCCTGTTAGCTATGGCCCCAACTGCCCAGCCTGCCATTTTTGAAGTTAAACTTTGCCAGGGGAGGAATGTCATCATCACTTTTTCCTCAACAACAACCTTAACCGGGAGTAACGGAGGCTTGCTTACTCTCGACATCGGACCTACCGAAAGAGGAAGTAATGGCGCTTTCTTTTCAACAAATGCCGATTGCGACTTTATTACACCTTTGCGCGTAGGGGGTACCCTTCATATACCGGGAACAGCTGTTCCTGGTATTTATACCGGTAGTTTCGACATTACCTTTAACCAGGAATAAGTAATGAAAGTATACAAATACATCGGCAAGGTTATTTCAGGCTGGTTGCTGTTTGCCCGATCAGGTTCGTTGCTTTTGTCAAAAAGCATTCTGCTGGTTATACTTTTATGTGTTTTACGTGGATTTGAAGTTAAGGCACAGGATATGTACATGGATGAAAGTAAAGAGGCTCTTCCTTTTACATTTGATGATATACCGGTACTTGTAATAGTCGAAGGAGCCGGAAATTTTAATCTTGACGTTATCTATACAAATAATGATTTACTATATGTAAATTTTGAGGATTTATTCAAAGCCCTTAATATTCAATGCATTGTCGGTCAGAGAGGAGATAGCCTGGGCGGATTTATCGGGAATGAAAGCCGGACTTATTTAATTGACTTTACTAAGAAACAAATTAGCGTCGGCACTAAAATATTTAACTGCTCAAATGAGCTGATTAAAGAAAGTGGCTCGGTTTACATAGAATCGGACCTATTTGCCGAAGCATTCGGCATAATACTGACTTTCAATTACAGATCGTTGTCGATACTTTTAAAGTCGAATTTTGAGTTGCCAATCATTAAACAAATGCGTATCGATAAAATGCGGAGCAATTTGTCGAAAGTGAACATGGAAGAAGTTGCTGATACCATTGTATCCCGAAAATATCATCTTTTAAAGTTCGGCATGTTCGATTGGGTTATAACTTCTACTCAGAAATGGAATGAATCATTAGATAACAGGTTTATTTTAGGACTTGGAACCGAATTTCTTTTTGGCGAAACAGACATTTCATTAACCTATTTCAATCGGCAGAAATTTACTGATCGTCAGATTCAATACCTCTGGCGGTGGGTCGACAACGATAAAAAGATAATTAAACAAGCCCAGGTCGGTAAGATAGCGACTCAAACGATATCGTTCATAAATTCACCGGTAATTGGAGCAGTGATCCGAAATTCTCCAACAACAATACGAAAAGCAACCGGATACTACACTATTAATGAATTTACTGAACCCAACTGGACGATTGAACTTTACATAAATAATATACTGGTAGATTACACAAAGGCCGATGCTTCAGGCCTGTTTGTATTTAAAATCCCAATCGTATATGGCTATAACACGTTAAAATTAAAATTTTATGGCCCTTTAGGTGAAGAACGCACGGACGAACGTACCATGAATGTTCCATATACAGTTATGCCCGTCAACGAATTTGAATATGGCATTTCAGCAGGAGTTGTCCAGGATAGTAGCTTAAGCCATTTTGGCAGAGGTGAATGTAATTATGGCGTAACCAGTAAATTCACTGTCGGCGGAGGCATTGAGTATTTATCTTCCATTCCCAACAGTCCTTATATTCCTTTCGCTAAGGCTACATTTCAGCCATTCAGTAAATTAACACTTAACGGTGAATACGCTTATGGTGTTAAAACAAGTGGATTGCTGAATTATTATTTCAATAAGGATATACTATTGGAAATTGATTATACCAAATATGTTGAAGGGCAGAAAGCTACACGCCTTGTTTCTCTTGAAGAACGCAAAGCTATACTTTCATTACCGTTCAGGATCAAAAAGCTCAGCGGATATGCAAAACTGGATTTTTCACAATCGGTTTATAGTGAATTCAACTATAATCAGAGCAGTATCATGTTCTCAACCTATTATAAACAATTCAGTGCAAATTCTTCGGTACAACTCAATTGGATTGACCAGCGGACGGCTTATATTACTTCTGATGTAGCATTTTCATACAGACTGGATAATGGAGTTATTATCCGGCCATCCGCGCGATATAATATAAACGAAGGAAAAGTTGTGACATACAAGGCAGAGATTGCAAAAAGAATTCCAAAGGGCTATCTTTCAGCTTCATACGAAAAAAATATTTTATATAATGATCATTTTCTTAATTTAAGCTTCAAATATGATCTGCCTTTTGCCAGAACCAATAACTCTGTAATACATAGCAAGAATCATGTTTCTACTTCTGTGAGTGCGCAGGGAAGCCTGGCTTTTGAAGGTGCCGGGAAACCTGTTCAGGTAAGCAATAATTCATCGGTAAGTAAAGGCGGAATTTTACTTTATCCATTTCTTGATTTAAATCAGAATGGTATTTTCGATAAAAATGAACCTATGATAAAAGTTACTAAAGTCAGATTAAATGGAAGACGTGCAATGTTTAATGAAAAAGATTCAACTATCAGGATTCCGGATCTGAATGCATTCTCCAGCTATAATTTGTCATTTAATGATACAGATCTGGAGAATATTGCTTGGCGCTTTAAGGATAAAATATACCAGGTGGTGATTGACCCTAACCAGTTTAAACGGGTTGAAGTTCCGATTGTAGCCGTCGGTGAGGTTAGCGGAATGGTTTATAAGGATAAAGGGAAATCATTAAAGGGAATTGGAAGGATTTCGATAAAATTCTACAAAAAAAACAGCACTAAAGTAGTAGCTGAAACGCTTTCCGAGTCTGATGGATATATCTATTATCTGGGTCTTGAGCCCGGAGAATACATTGCCTGTGTTGATCCCATGCAGTTGAGTAACCTGGGCTTTACAGCATTCCCTTCTTATTTTGAGTTCATCATAAAGTCATCAGCTACAGGGGATATTGTTGACAATATCGATTTTGTGCTGCGTGCAAATAGCAGTGAACCTCTGAAGGATAAAAATCTGTTAAATCTGCCGGTTACTCAAAACCCTTCAATTGATAAAATATTGCCGCTTCAAACAGATCCGCAGATGCCCGTTGATCAAAACGCGAAAATTAAATAGCGGAACCAGAATAAAATATAACTTGCTCCGGGTTATAGACAATTGGGAAGATTTCAGCTTAAAAGCTAATAATAGTTACCTGCTTTCAGAAGGGCTAGTGCAAGAGTAGTAATAAGCCTCAAACTGACAGAATTTGCAAATTATATTACTTGTACTTCCCGATAAAAATCCAAATTCTCCACCGCAGAAAAAAGATGTAATTAAGGTTAGTATCCGAGATCCGGAATCTCATACCATAAGGAAGTGAAAAGAAATCAGAACGGATAGTTGAAGAAGTAAATTTCTGTTATATTTAATCTATCAGCATAATATGCGGAAATCGACCTATCCGGTATTCAGGAACAGGTTTGAACTAAGCAGCTTGTCAATTAAATAGCTCTGTTACGCGAACTGTGATGTAATTCAATTTGGGCTTATCCGGAATATACAATCACGTCAAAATGATCCCTCACAAACGCCTGCAAATCGGGAAAAAATTCTCTGAATTCATGCCTGAAATAAGTATATCCGTCACGCAGGTTCAATACTGCATTCTCCATATGTGATTCAAATGTTGTTCGCCGCGACATGCCGCTGAAAGCCTGCTCCATACCCTCAAAACTACCATAAGAAAGAAGCCAGTTCTGTTTTTCCATAAAAAAAAGCAACCTGGCCGATCGCACCGGAAGAATGGTGTGAAAGGTCTTCAGTATGTCGTACCTTGTTTTTGTAAAGAGTTTTAAATCAATATCAGAGTATTCGTCCCAGTGAGCTGAAAGAAAGTGGTCATAATACATATCCACCACCACGCCGGCATATTTATGGAAATCAGGCCTTAACCGGATAATGCTTTGTTTAACCACAGGATGCTGGTCAGTAAAAGTATCAATAGCCCGGTGCATCGTAATTCCTTTGCGTATATTTTCCGAATAATTTAAAACATCACTTCCTTTCACATGATCGGCAATAAAGTTACCAAGTATCATTTCGGGGTCAGTGCCGGCAAGAAAAAGATGCGCTAAATAATTCAAATTTGAGATTTTAGTATTAAGGATACAAAAATATGAAACACCTGAAAAAGAAAGGTGTTCAAAAAGTTAATAATTAACAGTGATTTCATACATGAATATTGCAGTTACTTGCAATTAATTTTCAAAAAGTGCTTGTAATTGAGTTTCATTTCATGTAGGTTTGCATATTCATTTTGGCTGTTAATCAAATCACAATATGGAACAAAAATTAATGTTACTCGGCGATGAAGCTATAGCCCAGGCAGGAATAGATGCCGGTATGTCAGGCATTTACGCCTATCCCGGAACGCCATCAACCGAAATTGCTGAATATGTCATAAAATCAAAAGAAGCCAAATCCGGAATTATCAGGGCCGGATGGTCGACCAACGAAAAAACAGCTATGGAAGCCGCTCTCGGGATGTCTTATGCAGGCAAGCGCTCAATGGTTTGCATGAAGCATGTCGGCCTGAATGTAGCCGCCGATGCCTTCATTAATTCGGCAATTACAGGCGCCAATGGAGGTTTGATTGTGGTTTCAGCCGACGATCCTTCGATGCACTCCTCCCAAAACGAGCAGGATTCGAGAATATTGGGAAAATTTGCCATGCTTCCCATATTGGAACCTACCAACCAGCAGGATGCGTATGATATGGTGCACTATGGTTTCGACATGTCTGAAAAATTGGGCATTCCGGTATTAATGCGGATTACAACGCGGCTGGCACATTCGCGGGCAGGTGTGTCGCGTAAGCCATCGAGACCACAAAATGAAATTCACTTACCGGCTAACCCGAAGCAGTTTATACTTCTGCCAGCCAATGCCCGAAAACAGTATAAAGTTTTATTGGGAAAACAAAATACGTTTGAGAAATATGCTCTCGAATCCGGATTCAATAGTTATACCGATGGTGATGATAAAAGTTTGGGTATTATTACAACAGGCATAGCCTATAATTACCTTCTCGAAAATTTTCCTGACCGGCATATCCCTTTTCCGGTATTAAAAATTTCCCAATATCCTATGCCGCATGCTATGGTTGAGAAGATATACAATGAATGTGAAAAACTGCTCATTCTTGAGGAAGGATACCCTGTTGTTGAAGATTCAATTAAAGGTTTTCTGAATACGGGTAAAGTCATTCATGGCCGCCTCGACGGCACCGTGCCCCGCGATGGTGAACTCAATCCGAATATTGTTGCAGTTTCTCTTGGATTGAAAGATACACGAGGAAAAGAAATACCTTCAATAGTAGCAGGGAGACCTCCTTCACTGTGCAAAGGTTGTCCGCATATTTATTCATATAATGCCTTAAACGAATCCCTCGAAAAATGGACCAAAGGACGGGTATTTTCCGATATAGGATGCTATACGTTAGGAGCGCTTGAGCCATTTGATGCGATAAATACATGCGTTGATATGGGCGCCTCCATTACCATGGCTAAAGGGGCAGCTGATGCCGGTTTACTTCCTGCAGTAGCAGTGATAGGCGACAGCACTTTTACACACAGTGGAATTACAGGTCTCATAGATTGTGTGAAGGATAAAAGCAAGATTACCATTATGATTCTGGATAACGAAACCACTGCAATGACAGGTGGTCAGGATTCATCAGCTTTTGGTCGCATCGAAGATATTTGTATTGGAGTAGGTGTTGAAAAGGATCACATATTCGTTCTAAACCCAACCCCGAAACTTCATCAGGAGAATCTTGCCATCATCAAAAAAGAACTGGAATACGAAGGAGTGTCCGTAATAATACCCAGGCGTGAATGCATTCAAACAGCAGTTCGTCACATTAAAGAACGCAAAAAAGCTGACATAATCAATAACTGAGAAGTTATTTTAAGTTCAGGAATCCGGGCATTGGGGTATATTTGACCAGGAACCTGAAAATTCTGGTTTTCACTGCTGCTTTTTTTAAACACATTTCATTTGAAATAAATTACACATGAAAAAAGATATTATTCTGGCGGGAGTCGGGGGTCAAGGCATCCTTTCAATTGCAACAACCATAGGTATGGCTGCATTGAAAGCCGGATTGCATCTGAAACAAGCTGAAGTTCATGGCATGAGCCAACGTGGTGGTGATGTGTCTTCGAATCTCAGGATTGCAGACCACGAAATTGCTTCTGACCTGATCCCGTATGGACAGGCTGATCTTATTATTTCGGTTGAGCCTATGGAATCGCTTCGTTATCTTCCCCTGCTTTCACCCAACGGGTGGCTCATAACCAATACTAAACCGTTTATCAATATCAGGAACTATCCCAAGATGAATGATTTGATGGTTGAAGTAGAGAAAATAGATAATCATATCGCACTCGATGCCGATGAAATTGCCAAAAATATTGGTTCAATACGATCAGCAAATATGGTAGTGCTGGGAGCTGCTTCACCTTTCCTCGATATTGATTATAAAGAGTTGCAGGAAGCCGTCCGCAGTATATTTGCCCTAAAGGGGGCTGATATAGTCCAGCTAAACCTTGATGCCTTGCAGGCTGGCCGCAACTTTGCCGAATCTAACATGAATTGATCAGTCCTTTCTGCTTTTCGTGACGAATGTTTTACGGTTGTCGCGATGATGATTGGACGTTTAGTTCCGGAAGGCTGAAAAAGCGCTTATTCGGGGAAACGGTGATTTCACCGCATTTAATTACACTCCGGGGGTTAGGAAAGCCTGCTCCTGAATAAATTTTTAATAACGCGGGATCTGAATAGTATATGATACTCAGCCCGAAAAGGACATTTTTTGATGATAATTACTAAAAAACGCATCCGGCTGATACTTGGTATTGCTCTTTTAATTGTAATACTGTTGGTTGCATTCGTTGCTTTAAAGGATTTTATTTTTGAACCCCTGGTAATTCCGCCTGAGAAAACGATACAAACTGTTGAATACGGTATAGTGACCGATTCCTTTCAGATTGAGCGCAATGAAGTCAAACCAGGTGAATACCTTGGCGGAATATTTATGCAATTAGGCGTTGATCCAAAAATTATTGGAAATATAAGGACTTACACTGACGGTATTTTCGAGATCAGAAAGCTCCGTAGCGGGAACACCTATACCGCCATGACGAGCACTGCCGATAATAAGCTAAAGTATTTCGTTTATTCTTTGAATGATACCAGTTATGTGGTTTTCGATTTCCGTGATTCGTTGCACGTACACACCGGTTCCAAGGAAGTCGTCAGGCAACTGAAATCGTTGTCGGGTGTTATAAACTCATCCTTATGGACCAGCATACAAAATTCAGGAGGCGACGCTAATATGGCGGTTGCTCTCGCTAATATCTACCAGTGGACCATTGATTTTTACGCTATACAGAAAGGCGATGCTTTTAAAGTGATTTACGAGGAGCTTTCGGTAGACGGGAAGCCTCTGAGTATCGGTGAAATTCATTCCGCTGTTTTTACTACCGACGGCAAACCATACTATGCATTCCGTTTCGAGCAGGATAATGTTACTGACTATTTTGATGAACACGGGGAAAACCTGAGGAAAGAATTTTTGAAAGCGCCATTAAAATTTTCACGCATCACCTCCAGGTTTTCAAACAGCCGCCTTCATCCGATATTACGCATCCGTCGTCCGCACCATGGAGTGGATTATGCCGCGCCCAAAGGTACGCCTGTGCATACTATCGGTAACGGCACTGTGTTAAAATCTTCCTATGCAGGAGGTGCCGGGCGGTTAGTGAGTATCAGGCATCGCAACGGCTACACTACTTCATATATGCATCTGTCAGGATTCGGTCCGGGTATTAGGCCGGGAGTTAATGTAAGTCAGGGTCAGGTTATCGGTTATGTTGGCAGTTCAGGATTATCAACAGGCGCACATCTCGATTTCAGGGTTTATAAAAATAACGTGGCTATCGATCCGCTTAAAATGGAATCGCCCCCGGCCTTGCCTGTAAATACGAAGTACAAAGCAGAATTTGATTCACTGAAAGTATTATATGAGAAAAACCTGCAGCTGATTAAATAACCGGTTACTTCCTCAAAACTTCAATCTGACCGGGCATCTTTAGCATTATAAATTATCGGTAATTTCTTAATCAGCACGAAGCGGAACAATCAAATATGAGTTAAGTTCTGGCTCATACTTCCTGTCAATTTAATGCTATTAAACAACCATCTGATTATTTTGTTTAAAAAGTCAAAGGTACAATTTCTTTACATAGGGGTCAAGTACAAAAGTTGGGGAGTAAATGGTAAATTCCCGTTTTGAAAAATCTTATCCATGCGAAAAATTCAAATTTGATTTACTTTCTTGTTCTTTTACCTTGATGCAAAAGAACCAACTTAGCGAAGCGGTCTCATGAGCTCCTATAAAAAATAAGCAAGGGGCGAATAAAAGATCAAGACTTTATAACATTTCAGTGTAGTTCTACGTCAGGTTTTTGCCACGCAACGCAAGCCGTTCACCATAAAGTTGATTTTAAAACTAAAGTAATATTCTGATGGTTCACTTCTGCATTCCTGCCCGCTGTTTACCTGCGCGAAGCAGGCAGGCAGGCGGGGCTTGAAATGCCCCACGCACATAAAACCTTCCTCGAACTACTACTGAAATTTTATAATGTCGGTCTCCAAACCCCGAAAATCCTGCTGTGAGGCCAAATCCTTGTCCCAAATTGTTGCCATTAGGAATGACTTTCTTTGAAGGGACTGGCATTATAAAAATGTGCCAGCGGTTCGGGTCTGAGACTTAGCTTTCATTGTCAACCTTGGGGTGCAACCCACGGTTATTTAAATGAAGCCATTACAGAGCTTTGCGAAAATATAGAAACAGATTTAATCCTTGATTCGAATTAAACATTTATCAATTCACTATTGTCAGGTTAAAATATATGTCGTCCCTGACGGGACTATGTTCAATTTCGTATCTTGTTTTCTACCCATATGTTGTCCCTGACGGGACAGTCCCGTAGGTTATTTGTGTCTGCAAATAGCTATTGGTAGAATTAAAAGCAACCCCCTTAGGATAAGTCCCGTAAGGGACGTAATAGAATAAAGGGTTACAGCCCATTTTTGCTTTTATTGTCAACCTTGGGTTGCACCCACGGTTATTTAAATGAAGACATTACAGAGCTTTGCGAAAATATGTAAACAGTTTTAATCCTTAATTCGCATTAAACATATATCAAAAAACATAAAAATAAAACTGCCTATCCCCTTCAATCAAGTGAACCACATAGGCACATAAACCACATAGAATTGCACATAGAAAAAAAACATTCTTAGCTTTAGCTCAAAGATTGAGAAACTATGTGTTACCTATGTTTCTATGTTTCTATGTGGTTCAATTAGCGGATAACCTATCATATATAGAACATAGAGCCATCCAACAGCCTTAAGAGATTAGTCATTTCACAGCATCTTCTACACATAATTCAGATCAACTTGCATTAAGCAGATAAGCATTTAATTAAAACATCAAGTCAACTTGACCGAAAGGGACAGGCAGTAAAATAAAATTAATGCATTTTTATTCAACCAGGTTATATTTAAACACATAATGTGTAATCTCGGCGTTGTTTTTAAGGTTCATTTTTTTAAGGATAAGCGATCTGTAAACACTGATGGTTTTTACACTCAGGCTTAATTCATGGGCAATGTCCGAAACATTCTTTCCACCGCCAATAAGCAGGAATACCTGGTGTTCGCGGTCCGACAATCGTTCATGAGCCGGTTTATTGTTACCGTTAACCATTTCGTTGGTTATTAATTCGGCAACTGTGGGTGAGAGGTATCGTTCGCCACAAAGTATTCTTCGTATTGCTTTTTCGAGTTCCTGCGACGAAATATCCTTGGTCAGATAAGCCGACGCGCCTGACTTAATTGAGCGAACCGCAAACTGATCTTCAGGGTACATGCTAAAAATGATTACCGGAGTCTTGGGGAAGTGTTCCTTAATTTCTTTTAAAACATCCATTCCGCTGCGGCCAGGCATATTGATATCCAGGATTATCAGGTCCCATTTACTCTCATTAACAAGGCGCATCACATCAGCAGCATTGCCCGCTTCGCCAAATCCGGCATCGGGAAAACTTGTCATCAGAAATTTTATAACGCCATTTCTAACCACAAGGTGATCATCGGCAATAAGTATTTTTAATCCGTTTTGATTCATGGATGAGATATTTGTGCTTTTCTGAATAAAGATAAGACATTATTCTTTTCGGTTCTGTTTTAGACCATTGCAGGTATTAGATTGTAAAACAAATGTGCATAGTACTTAGTGCCTGGTGCCTGGTAATCAGTAATTTGAAATTTTCATACGTAACATTGAGTTTGTGATATTTATCTGATTGACTATGTTCTATGTGTAACGGCAATCTGTTTTATTTCGTCTTGCCACTGCACCCCCAGCCCATAAAGGGGCGTGACCTGCGCACGCGGGCATATCCCCTTCAGGGGATAAGGGGTGTGGGCGGGCGGAGCATAAGTATATCCATATTTATCAATCATACTCTTGAATTAAAAAATGCTTTACTTATCAGAACTTATACTGAAAACGGGATAAATTTCCGCATCCGTTAAGTTTCAAATTCCAAATTCCAATCCCGAAAACTATCGGGTCCAAATTCCAACTGGGATGTAGAGTCAGTCTTGGTTCTTGAGATTTGGGACTTTGGTCCTGGGTCTTCAGGACCCCTCTGCCCTTCGGGCATCTCCCCGGAGGGGAGAACCCTACGAACTATATTTGTATTCATTTGGCAGTCTATAGAATGTAGATTTCCCCTTTATTCATTATTCACTATTCACTATTCACTTTCCTTAGGACCCCTCTGCCCTTCGGGCATCTCCCCGTTGGGGAGAACCCTAAGAGCCTGATTTGTGCCAATGTTTAATGGTGTATGTCTATCCACAAAGCACCAACCATTAAGCACCAACCACCAAGCACCACTCACATGCACCAAGCACCAAGCACTGACTCATCTATAATTTTGTATGCAGTTTAATGAGAAAGTACTTGAACCCCTAAGACACCAAGTCCACTAAGTTGCACTAAGTTTGACAAATCACCTCATTTTC
>JBBRCH010000052.1:0-32973 GCA_038204995.1 Bacteroidales bacterium
CATTTTGGCCTAAAGGCACAAAAGCCGAAATTTATTTATTGCACCTCACCCAAAACTGTTCAAAACAGTTTTGACCTCTCCTCAAGGAGAGGTGGAATAGGAACCACGAGGCAGAGCCTCGAGGAATTCTTTCGATTAAAGTCGTACAGTACAAAATCAATAGAACAAAGTGAGCAGGTCAGCTGTTTAGAGTCCTGTAAATGATTTATTCTTATTCTGATTTATTATTTCCAAAGTAACATCAAAAATCATGAAAACCGTTTTAATAACCGGCGCCAATTCCGGTATCGGCAAAGCAACTGCCACAGCGCTGGCGAAAAAAGGCTACCAGGTAGTATTTATAGCACGAAACCTGCAGAAAGCTGAGGCGGTAAAGAAAGAAATCATTTCGGCATCAAATAACAAAGCCGTTGATTTTATCCTGGCTGATCTTATGTCGTTAAAACAGGTGCGTAAGTGCGCCGGATCTTTTATTCAACGCTATCAAAAACTTGATGTATTAATCAATAATGCCGGGGTTTGCCTGCCTGAAAGAAGAATTACCGAAGATGGTTTTGAAGAAATGTTTCAAATCAATCACCTTTCTCACTTCCTGCTAACCAACCTGTTGCTGGATGTTTTGAAAAAAAGCGCCGAACCACGTATTATTAATGTTAGTTCTGCAGGATATAAGAGTGGGAAATTTGATGTGAGAAATTTACAGAGCGAACAAAAATTCGGCACCTTCAGTACATATTGCAACACCAAATTACTGAACATATTGTTCACATTCGAACTGGCTGAAAAGTTAAAGGGCACAGGTATAACGGTAAATACATTACATCCGGGAGTTGTTAACACCAACTTTGCCGGTGAGTTAAAAGGAATTCTAAACATACTGAACCAAATGTTCAAACCCTTTCTTCTATCTCCCGAAAAAGGTGCAGCCACATCTATCTATTTAGCTTCATCAGATGAAGTCAAAACCATTTCAGGAAAATATTTCGAAAAGTGTAAAGTGGTTGAACCGAAAAATGAATTCATTACTGCTGCCAATCAAAAAATTCTTTGGAAAAAAAGTCTCCAATTATCAGTGATAAATCCGTAAAAACGGAAGATCATGAAATCGATATCCAGCGTGGAGAGTGTTTGCTTTCTGCACTGCAAGCAAATCACTTCGGTAATGTTTGAAAACTAAACCCGGATGAATAGGTCACTAAAACCCAGTAATAGTAAAACCTCATATAAAAAACGATTCCCGGGTTGACTTAATTCAGTAATGTAAAAAGTTATTTGTTCCGAATAAATTACATTGCACCTGTTGTTTGCCAGTTAATTTTCGAAGAATGACTAAGTGAGCAAAACAATATATTTGTATATTTGAAGTTTGCTCTTTTATGATTATTACCTGCAAAAGTAATAAGTATAAGGCTCACGGTAAGCATTTGTTTTTCCAGCAAAGATTAGCAGATGAATTTTATTATAAAAGCAATATCAAATTTTAAAGTAATAATCGCCATTGTATTGTTGTTTGCAATTGCTGACAGCTTTCAGTCATATTTTCATAAAAAAAATTCTTTCGCAGAGAGCACCAGAAAGTACACTAGTTATAACAATTATATAATTTTCGAACAATCATTTAACCACTTAACTGAAAAGAAGGATTTATATCAACTTTATCCTGAAGAGCATTGGGATTTATTTAAATACAGTCCGACGTTTGCCTTATTTTTCGGAATATTTGCTGTTTTCCCTGATTTCATAGGCCTGAATCTTTGGAATATTTTTAATGCTCTAATTCTGCTTTTCGCAATTTACTATTTACCTAAACTAAATATTACGCAGAAAGGACTGATAATCATTATTATCCTGATTGAATTAACAACAACAATGCTAAATGAACAGTCGAATGCTCTAATTGCAGGCTTACTGATTTTTACATTTGGGTTATTGGAAAAACGATACTATCTGGCAGCCACTTTTTGCATTGTTTTTTCGGTATTTATCAAGATATTCGGTATTGTCGGATTTGCACTCTTACTGTTTTATCCGCAAAAATGGAAACTTGCATTATACACAATAGGTTGGTCGATCGCTTTATTTATAGTACCCCTGATCTTGGTGGACTTTAATCAACTGAAGTTTCTATATATAAGCTGGGGATATTTATTGGCCAATGATCTTTCTTCATCCTATGGTCTTTCTGTTATGGGCTGGCTCCATTCCTGGTTTGGTGCAGATGTAAATAAACTATTAGTTGCGATTTCAGGAATTATACTTTTATTAATTGCATTGCTCAGAATCAGGTTATATAAGAATTACACATTCAGGTTACTGACTTTAAGCTCCATACTGCTTTATATTGTGATATTCAATCCCAAAGCTGAATCCCCGACTTTTATTATTGCTATGTCAGGAGTTGCATTATGGTTTATTGCAAGTGATAAAAACGCTTTAAACATATTTTTATTCGTTTGTGCATTTGTTTTTACGTCCTTATCGCCAACTGATATTTTCCCGAAATTCCTTCGCGATGATTTTGTAACACCTTATTTTCTAAAAGTTTTCCCATGTATTTTAGTCTGGGTAAAGATACTATACGATATGTCGGTATATAGAAAAGAGACACCCAAGTTAGAAACTTCAGACGAAAAATGGAACAAATAATCGGTCAGGAATAAAATCCGGAAACTTTACTTTTATTTCACCCGGTTCAATGCATCCTGCTTGATTTTCGCGGCTTCGGCACGTGCCTTTCCCAGAATGTCATCCGACTGTTTCTGCGCTTCGGTTACAATTTTACCAGCTTTGTCATAGCCTTCTTTTTTAACTTTCTCCGCCCCTTTTTTAGCAGCTATCTCAGCAATATAGCCATTCTTTTTGCCTTCAGCGATTAAACGGTTTGCAGATGAGTCGCTGGCAAAACGGACATCATCAGCTGCTTTATTTGCAGTCTGCATCAGTTTCTGAACCTGTTTTTCTGCCTCGGCAATGATCTTCGCAGCCTCCTCATCAGCCTGGGTAATCAAGTTGGTAGCTTCATCTTTGGCTTTGGCAACAAGTTCTTCCTTTTTCTTCTCCACTACCTCGAGAGCTTGCTTTTTCATATCAGCCGCAAGATCAGCCATGGCCGATTTTATTCCAGAAGTAATTTTGGGATCGGTAGCTGTACCGGTAATGAGTAAGGTAACAGGAATAACATCTCCCAGATTAACATTTACACCTTTTTTAGATGCATCCTTAACCAGGCCATCGAGAATGTTATTAGCCTTATTTCCAAAATCACTGCGGGGAATATCGAGTGTTAAAACAAAATTAAGCACCTGGTCGAGACCGGTTGAACCGGAAAAATTCGCTTTATAGGACCCAAGTTTGAAATCCATGGGTTTTATGGTGGCTTTACCATCTACCACATCGAATGAGAGGTTGATATTTTCGAGCGAAGGATTCCTGAGTTTTTCCATCTTTAATAAATCAGCAATCTTACCAAAAGTATTCAGGTTGACTAATCCAAGAACATCCGAAAGCACAAGTCCGTATGCCGATACCGATTTGAGTTCAGGCATCATGTCTTTCTTAAGTTCGCCCTTGAATTTCAGGTTCGTACTGATGTCCCCGTTAAGTTTTCCGGCAATGGGAGCAAATTTCTGAATGGAGCTAAATGCCTGGAAGGTCTGTTTTACATCCATATCTTTTACCTGCAAATCCATGTCCACCAGTGGTTTAGCAGGATCGAAAGTATTGTAAGTTCCTTTCATCGCCATGGAACCTCCAAGCATATGAAGCTGTAATCCATCGAGCTGCAACACATGATCTTTAACCTTCACTACTCCGGTTACGTCACGCATATCATACGTATCGTAAATCAGTCTTTTGAATGAAGCATTAAGGGTGATGTCCATGTCCCCGGGAATTTCAACAACAGTAATAGCAGAAGTATCAACAGATGAAGGAGTTACCGCATTTCCTGCCATAAGACTGTTTAAATCCATAAAATCAGAAGTAGTGGTAAGTGATCCTTTCAGCAAAGCGTTTTTCTTCATTACATAGGGAATGTAATTTTCCACTTTACCATTAAGAGCAAGGTCGCTTTTACCAATGGTAAGAGCCATGCCAGTGAGTTCGGCATAGGCAGGTGTGAAATCAAGACGTGCCTTACTGATATTAACCGGTAGTGAAATTTCTTCACCACCATACACAAACTTATCAACGGTAACAAAACCTGAAGCTTTAAACTGGTCGTATGTCCCTTTTTCGATAGCTGATAGTTTCCCTCCGAAAGCCATATCCGCTTTAACCAGGCCTGCTAAACTGGTCTTTTCTCCGAGAGGATAAACTTTCGAAACTGTTGAAAGATCTAGAGTTCCTTTCGCTGTAACATTTATATCCGGATCTGATACGGGTGTGCGAAGTGCCAGGGTTATATCAACCGGGTTTTGCATCATACTCAGGTGCATGCGTGGCACATCTATAGTTGTATGATCCATTACACCATCAGGATTGGCAATTGCAGCCTGAAGATTTACTTCCGATACATTTCCGGGTAACCCGGGATAGCTGAACATCCCGTCAGCTACTTTAAGATTTATGGCAAAAGAAGGTATCGAGACGTCATTATAAAGCCCTTTGACAAACCCGTCGAATGCCATGGTACCCGAAGTTTTTATATTATCAAAATCCTTTGAATAGATTGCAGGGATAAGTGACAGAAAAGCTTTAAACGTGTTTTCTTTTGCTGCAAATTTAATATCCATTTTGTATCCTTCGTCTGGCATGGCAAAAAAACCGTCAGCAGTGATATTCAAATCATTTAACCTCACGAGTCCATCCTTGAAAGTAAAAGTCCAGGTTGAAAGGTCGGCAGTGAGAAGAGTGGTGATTTCGGCATTTGATTTACTCATATAACGAACTCCGTCGTAATCGGCTGTGATATCATTTATAACGGCCTTTATATCAAGTGATGTTATATCTGTTGTCATATCACCACTGAGCGTACCGGTTAAGCCGTCGAAAGCAAGCATGGTTGGAATTTCGGCATCATCATAAACAATGTGAGCATCGCTGATGCTGATTTCGTCCAGGTAAACTTTAAAAGCCGATGGCGCAGATACCGTATCTGTGGTTCCTGTCTCTTTCGTAATATCCCAGTTGGGTTTGCCATTGGCAAGCACTTTAAAGAGCAGTCGCGGCGACGTTAACCCAATCTGCTTCACCTTATAATCACTTCCACGAAAGACACTGGCAAGATCAAGCGTAAGTGATACTGCCGGTATCGAGGCAAGGGTATCCATTTCAAAATTGCCGGTTCCTTTAACAATCAGGTTTTTGACCTTTACAGTAAGATCCGGAAAATGCCGTAACAAGGTCAACCCTACTCCATCGAAAGAAACAACGGCATTCAGGTTCTTATTGATTTCAGTCTGTACCACTTTCTGAATTTTACCTTTAAATGCAAAAGGCAATACAATGATTACCAATAAGAGCAAGCCAATAACGATAACTGAAATTTTTAACGCTTTCTTCATAACAATGAGGATATTAATTTAATGTAACTTTTGCTTAAGTTAAAATATTGGTTTTAGCCTATTGAGATCTTCATAGTTTAAAACCTTTTTAAGTCTGCGACGAACTAAACTCAGGTAGTATAGTATCAGTAAATAATGTTCCGCCAACACATTATAACCTTGCCGAACGATTCCGAAGCAAATGATCAGCAATAACTAATGCTGCCATGGCTTCAACTATTGGAACCGCCCTTGGAACAACGCACACATCATGCCTTCCTTTGGCTGCAAGAACAATATTTTCACCTTTGTTATTCACCGAAGGCTGAGGTTTTTGTATGGTAGCAATCGGTTTAAAAGCTACCCTGAATACAATGTCGCTTCCATTGCTGATTCCACCCTGTATCCCACCTGAATGATTGGTTAAAGTTTTTATTTCACCATGTCCCCCGGAAGTAAAAATATCGTTATGAGCTGACCCACGCATTGAAGGAGCTTTAAATCCTTCGCCGTACTCAAATCCTTTGGCAGTATTGATACTCATAGCTGCTTTTGCCAGATCGGCCTGCAGTTTGTCAAATACAGGTTCTCCCAACCCCGGCGGTACGCCGCTGATAATACACGTAATAATACCACCGGTTGTATCACCTTCTGATTTCAGTTTGTTGATTAACTCAATCATTTTTGAGGAAGCATCCGGATCGGGACAGCGGACAAGGCTCAATTCGATTTCATCGAGCTGGTTGATAGTAAAATCCTTCTCGGTTTTCACTTCTCCTATGCTGCTGACAAAGGCTTTGACCCGAATTCCTGAATTCTGCAACAGCAGTTTGGCAACTGCCCCGCCGGCAACTCGCGAGAGTGTTTCACGGGCAGAGGAACGGCCGCCTCCACGGTAATCGCGGAACCCGTATTTGCTGTCGTAGGTATAATCGGCATGCGAAGGCCGGTAGGTATCGCGCAGGTGATCGTAATCAAAACTGTGATGATCCTTGTTGCGGACTTCGAAGGCTATAGGCGATCCGGTAGACCTGCCTTCGAAAACGCCGGAAATTATCTCAATAGTATCGCTCTCATCACGAGGGGTCGTCATTTCTGACTGTCCGGGCCTTCTCCGGGCAAGTTCCAGTTGAATGAATTCCATATCTATGATCAGCCCTGCAGGACAACCATCGATAATTCCGCCCAGGGCGGCTCCATGTGATTCACCATATGTAGTTAGCCGGAACAGGGTTCCGAAAGTATTTGCTGACATACAACAAAGGTAAGCATAATAAAGAATCAGGAGCCACAGAACAAGATGACAACTTTGAGTCTTTCATCGAAAAAAAACAAGTTGAAGTGTGCCATAAAAAAAGCCCCGTTATGGGGCTTTTTTTATTTACTGCTGCTCACGTGCAACGTTCCTGAGAATCTTTGCTTTGGCCTCAAGCGAAGCAAGTTCCTCTTTGGCCCGCTCAATCTTAGCTTCAAATTCTGCCTTCAGAAGATTAGCCTGTTTTGACCTGGCGAAGAAACCAATATTATTTTCCCAAAGAAGAATTTCTTCCTTAAGACTATCAATTTTTGATTGGAGCCCCGTGCGTTCACGGTTGATGATACGGCCGGCATCGGGTTGATCCTTCACATTTTCGTAACGCGAACGGTAATTTATCTGACTGGCTTCCTGTGAATCAACTTTCAGTTTATCATAGATTTTATTCACTGCAGCCTTAAATTCAACCTGGATGCGATCTTTTTCCTTTATGGGAACATGACCAGTTTCCATCCACTCGCGTTGCAGTTCCTTCACTTTGTTAAGGCTCTCCTGTCTGTTTTCGCTGAATTCAAATAAATTAAGCTTACTGATGATATCCAGTTTGATTTGAAGGTTACCACCTTCGCTGGCCTGCAAGCCTTTAAAATGCTCATTCTTGGTATTAAAAAATTCGTCGCAGGCAGTACGGAAACGTTTCCATATTTTCTCACTGTGTTTACGTGGTACCGGTCCGATCTTTTTCCATTCATCCTGCAACCTTATCAGTTCTCGTGACGAATTTCTCCAATCTGTGCTAAGTTTATGTGATTCGGCTTGTAAACATAGCTCCACTTTCAGGTTATAGTTGTTAAGCTGCTGATCTTTTAACTTTCCAAAATACTCTTTCTTATTCGAAAAATAAAGATCAAGCTGAGCTTTAAACCGATTCCAGATTTCGTTGTTCACTTTTTGAGGGGCCTGCCCAACAGACTTCCACATTTTAAGCAATTCATTTACCTGTTGTGTGCTGTCCTGCCATTGTTTAATTGAGTTATACTCGGTAGCGACAAGTTGCTCAGCTTTTTCGCAAAGTAATATTTTAGCAGCATAATTTGCTTCAAGATCTCCCTGAATTTGTTTATAGAATTCGTGCCGACGATCGTTTATCTTTTCTGTAGCTGTTTTAAAACGATCCCATACCTCTTCCCGTTTATCCTGGGCTACGGGGCCTACTTCCTTCCACTCTTCGTGAAGTTCCTGTAAACGTTTGAATGATTGGGAAATGGACGATTCAAGAACCAACTCTTCGGCTTTCTCGCACAATTCGATTTTGCGCTCTAGATTTTTACGAAGATCCAGATCTTTAAGTTCTTTATTTATTTTTACTTTGTCGAAAAATTTTTCGATAAGGAAATGATAATTCTGCCATAATCCCTGGGCCTCGGCTTTGGGAACCATTCCTATAAGTTTCCATTCATCCTGCAAAGCTTTAAACTCGTCATAGGTCTTTTTGAGAGTTTCTTCAGAGTTGATAAGTGCTTTCAGTTCATCAAGAATCTTCTTTTTGGCTTCCAGGTTGTGGATTTTAATCTTTTCCTGATCCTCGGTAAAACGGAATTTATTGTGCTTGTATATGCCAAAAGCAGATTTGAAGCGTTCTTCCAGAGGATCCACTACCTCAACACTTTCAGTCTCTTCACTCTCAGCTGCATTATGATACATTTCCTGGTGTTCCTTATTGGTCAACGCCAGGTAAGCTACTTTTATCAGGGCTACTTTTGATTTTATTTCATTAACATCCGCGTTCTGTACAGTTTCTTCCAGCAGTGTCACCAATTGTTCGCGGTCCATTTGGCCATAATCAATCTCATTTGTCTCTGCGGCTTCAACTTCTGCTGCAATCTGTTCTTCTGCTGAATCCTCTTCATCTTCAACGTCAACATCCTGCGGTTTCATTTCCGTCATTTGTTCAACAGTTGCTTTTGCCTCAAGAACCTCAACCGGATCTGTAACCGCCTCAGCAACTGTATCCTCTTTCGTCTCGGAAACCACTTCAGATTCAACAACCCCTTCGGTTGTAGCTACCAATTCAGGTTCGGTTACCACTTCAGGTGCAGTTACCTCTTCTGGTTCTACAACCAACTCTGGTCCAACAACCAACTCTGGTTCTACAACCAACTCTGGTTCAACAACCAACTCTGGTTCAACAATCAACTCTGGTTCGGTTACCACTTCAGCTTCAACAACCACTTCGTTTCCGGCGGCCACATCAGGTACACCTATCACTTCGGTTTCGGTAAGCATTTCGGGTTCGGCAACTACTTCAGGTTCGGGCAATGATTTTTCCTCTGCAGTAGCATCAGGTTCAGCTGTTACGTCTGGTTTGGTTAATTTATCAGGTTCCGAAACCTTCTTACCCTTTGGCTGTTTTTCATGAGCTGCAATTTCCGGTTTTTCAGACTCTTCAACTTCAGTGATTTTAAAATCGGAAGTCCCGGTTTCGGGTTCTGCAACATCATTTAAGGCCGTTAATGATTCTTCAACTGTGTTAACGGCATTTTTCAGCTGCGAATTCTCCTCCTTGACAAGCTTTGATGCTTTTTCAGGATTTTGATCGGGATGTTTGGTCGATTCCATCTTTGATGAGTTAGTAATTAAACTATTGATCAGAGTTAATAAAAACCCGCCGATTCAATGAAACAGCGGTGATATATGCCTTTCTCTTTCGAAAAATTTTGGTTAGTCAATTAATCCCTTTCACTTAAAGGGAGTGCAAATTTAATAACATTTCGTTTAGTAGATCAATTAATTGAAAATAGATTCATAAAACCTGGTTCAATACTTTCGGTTTTCACCATGATGAAGAATCTATCAAAACGCAGAACGGTTAAATATCACGAAGCCGATATTTACAAAAAATGAAACAGGGGTTCCATTATCGTAATAATTCAATGATGCACTCAGAGGCCCTATGGGAGTAGTGTAAACAAAACTCCCAGAAAGAATATAATGAGTTGCCGGGAAAATCTCACTTTTAACAGCTTGCTGTAGTTTATTACTGCTTAACTCGCGAAAAGGGACCATAATGAATCCTTCAAGGCGAAAATCGATATTTTTACTTACGGTGAATATATTTCGCATTCCAACGGCAGAATAGCCGATTGGACGGTAAACTGTCTGGTAAATGGTTGACATTTCATAAACCGGCGCATATCCGGGCAAATGGAGTGTGGTTGAGGTATAGTTTCTGAAGCTTTCCTGGTTATTCGCCTGGAATTCGAAATTAATTCCTGGCCGGTAAACCTTCCCGGGGCGAAAATATTTATCGAAAGCGAATTTGATAATAAAATAATTATGGTAATCCGTATATGTTCCTTGCAGAACTGAAGTACTCCCGGGAATATGTTTTTCGAGCCCGCTAACAAACTGTAAAGATGTAAATATCCTGGATCCCTGGTTTGAGAATTGTTTGCGGTTCAATGTGTTAAATTCAATTTCGGCATAAGGACTGTAAAAATTAAATCTTGTCCTGTCAGCCTTGTCTTCTTGCGTAGCGGTATTGGTTTGAAAATAATCTGACCTGTTGGAACCCCAGGTAAGTCCTGTCTCAAATTTTCCCTTATAGGTGATCGGCAAACCCATGTCAATACGAAAACTGTTATTATTTTCATAAAGGAAAGAAGGGCTATCATCCAGAAAGAAGAAAGATTTGGTGCGGTAATAATTAAATTGATTAAAAGTATAATCAGCTTCGAAGTATTTTGGCTTCCTGCCCGGAATTTCCAGCCTGCCTCCTAAAAGTACAGAATTATAAAAACGCCCGAACGAACCATTGATTCTGGCTGTATTTGCAACCTTCCGCCACAAGCTGTATTTCAATTGAAGAAATATTTCATTGCTTCCTCCCGATGATAAACTTCCACCGAAATCAGCTTCAATGCCCTTTTCATATTGAGCATCAATGATAAATTTATAATGTCGCGACACAGAATCGTAATATAATGTCGGGTATACTGATTTTAAACGGTCCTCACCAATCACCTTAAAATATCCTGTTTTCACCATGTCCATATCAAGCTCATGGGCATAATACGTATTTGATCTGCGAGTTTTGACCTGACCCAAAATCGCGTTGGCGATATATAAAGCCTGTCCTTGCTGAAGCCCCCTCACTTCAACACTATTTACTTTTAACTCAGGTTTGCGGTCATTAAAGCTTTTCCTGATACTGTCGTGCATAGCTTTAGTAACTGTTTCAATTACAAACTGGCGGATTTGAGGTATCTTTCGCATAGTTGCCACATAACCACTATCGATAAACGCATCGGTATTTGAAAAATCTATAACATTTACATCTTTGAGATGTGGTTCAATCAGCACGCTTGCATCACAATACAAATTAAACTTTGTTTCACCCATCAGCATACTGGTAAGCTGCGACACTACATCATCTTCGTTTGGCGGATTATAATTTCCAGCTGTTTTGCTTCCGATTATAATGTCAGGGGCGAAATCTTCCATCACAACATCTGAAGGAAAATTATTATACATCCCTCCGTCAAACAACAGTCGGCCATCAACACGTATAGGCTTAAAATAAAAAGGGTATGTCATCGAGGCTCTTATTGCCGATCCCAGATCGCCATACTTTAAAATAAAGGGTTTATTATGACGAATATCAGACGCCACACAACGAAACGGTACCATAAGTTTGTTAAAATCGTATCCGGCCGCAGCTGATGCTGCGGAGTACAATTCCAGGAATGCAAAATCCATTCGCATCGGCGACACTATATTGGTAGGCAACTGCGTTTGCAAGGTCGAATCGTACTTGAATCTGAAACTAAGCCATGACGGGTCAGGCTGACCTTGCCTGAAAAAAAATGTGTATTCAGGATCAAGCTTGCCCGATACCCATTTAGTAAATTCTTTGGAATTAATAATTTCCAGCATCCGGTCGGGAGAATAACCTGATGCATAAAGCCCGCCGATGATAGCCCCCATTGAAGTACCTGCGATATAGTCAATAGGTATACCTTGTTCCTCGAGTGCCTTTAGCACCCCTATATGCGCAACACCCTTGGCTCCTCCGCCGCTTAATACAACTGCAACTTTCTGAGAAAAGACTGAAAAAAAGCAAATAATGAAAAGCAATAAAATGCTGTACTTCTTCATCATTCTAAAGGATATTAGGCATAGTGCAAATATAAGAAAACCCGGCTTATTGGCCGGATTTATCTTTGTCATACAGATGTAATAACCTATTTTAAAACTGGATTAGAATATACCGTTTTAGACCTTATCTAAAGCTTGTTCGAGGTCAGCAACCAGATCTTCCACATTTTCAATACCTACTGAATACCTGACAAGTCCATCAGTAATACCAGCTTTTACTTTCCCTTCAGCTGATACTTTCGAATGTGTCATTGAGGCCGGGTGCTGAATCAAGGTCTCTACGCCACCAAGTGAAACTGCCAGAATTGCCATCTGAACACTGTTCATCAAAATTCTGCCAGCCTCAATTCCACCCTTTAGTTCGAAACTTATCATGCTGCCAAATCCATCCATTTGCTTTTTTGCAAGTTCATGCTGAGGGTGCGATACAAGGCCGGGAAATCTTACCCATTCAACCTTAGGATGATTCTCAAGGAATATTGCCAGTTTCATGGCTGATTCTTGTGCCCTGTCGAGGCGTACACTTAATGTTTTAACACCACGGATAACAAGATATGCCTGGTGAGGATCCATATTGAATCCCAGAGTCACCATAACCGAACGCAACTTTTTATATAAAGCTTCTTCTTTTGCAATAACAACACCACCAACAATATCAGCATGTCCGTTAATAAACTTTGTAAGCGAATGCAAAACAATGTCAGCACCAAATTCAATAGGGCGCTGAAGGTATGGACTGCAAAAAGTATTATCAACGGCAACCACAATACCGTGCTCATGTGCCAGATCGCAGCAAGCTTTCAGGTCAGATATTTCCATCGTAGGGTTCGATGGTGTTTCGATATACAAAAGCCTTGTTTCGGGTCTTATGGCTTTACGTACTTCTTCAACATCCGATGTATTTACGAATGAAGCGTCTATACCGAACTTTTTATAATAGGTTTCAAGTACCACACGCGAAGGTCCGTATACAGCTGCCGAACTCACTACATGATCTCCCTTTGAAAGAATTGTACCATAAACCGTATTAACAGCTCCCATTCCTGAACTGGTTGCAATTCCTCCGAAACCGTTTTCAAGTTCTGCTAATAAAGTTTCCAGTGCATGGATGGTTGGATTACCGATACGGGTATAAATATATCCATCACTTTCACCGGCAAAACATGCAGCGCCATGTTCGGCACTATCGAATTTAAAGGTAGAAGTCTGATAAATTGGAACTGTCGCACTTCCGAGTGCATCATTGAACTCACCACCATGTATGAGTTTGGAGTCAAAACCGATGTTTTTGTTTTTCATTGACAATCAATTAAGTGTATAAGTATTATTAAGAAGTTTCATTTGGTAAAAGTATATTTTTCGGAAGAAATTCTGCTATTCTATTCCATATTTCAGAGAAAGTTATATCAATCGAACCTAAATTTCCTATTGTTTCAGTAATTGATCCGCTTTTCATGTCAGGATTTAGAGGGATTAAGCCGAGTAACGGTATGGAAAAACGGTGACAGAATGATCTTGCTTCTTTCGCAAATTCAGGATCACTACTAACTTTATTGAGTATAACTCCGTGCTGAACTGGTCTCTTCCGGATCATTTCAAGCATTATTTCAAGATTTTCCTTCCAGAGCCGGTCAGGCTGCAGTACTATAGCAGCAAAATCCATCTTATGAAGACCTGTACATATTGAACTTCCGGTTCCAGGTCCAAAATCACAAAGCACTGTGGATTCAGGGTTTAGCCTGCTGAGTAATGCTTTAACCAGAGGAATCTCAAATTCCGACTGCTTATCAAGTTGTCCTGATATTAAAAGATGACTATTAAATTCAGCCTGGCTGATTGTGCCCACCGGTTTTTCCAACATCCTGATTCCTTTGCGATCACATCCTCTCACACAGTAGCCGCATCCTATACACCTGGATACAATGAGGGTTACGGATGGAATAAATCTGTTGAATTGTATGGCTCTTTCAGAACAAAAACCTGAACAAACACCGCAGTACCTGCATTTTGAAATATCGATAACCGGCAAAGGCGCAAAAATAATTTCTGAAGTCACGTTTTGGATACCTGAAAAGTCGATCAAATCCGGCTTCTCAACATCAAAACATGCAAGTTGCAGAGGAGTATTTCCATGCAATGCCGCTATCCTGAAAAGATTCAGGGCAATCACTGTCCTGCCGGCAGAGCTATCGGATGATAATATTGCAATCTTTGTTCCCGTAACAGTTAATTTAAAGTATTTCAATAATTTATTTTGATTTTTTCAACAAGGATGTCATTCCATTGGCCAATGACTTTTTCCGTATATTTTTAAATACTCCTTCTTTAGCCGCTTTAACATCTTCGATTGTATAAAAAGCAGCTGGATTATGATCATGGAGAGTTTTCAGAAAAATCGGAATTTCTTTACGCCGTATGATCGAAAAGAGAATCTTCACTTTTCCTTTGGCACCTTCGGCATCAAGGATGGTAAGACCGAAGTTATGAGTCTTAAGCTCAGAAATGAGTTCTGATGAGTCGTTCGATAAGATGACCCTGATGATGGAAGTACCAAGTGATAATTTTTCTTCCAGGGTCATTCCAATAAAATTTCCCGCTGCAAACCCGGCACCATAAGCAATATAACATAACCAGTTATCAAGATGCTGCATGATCTGCCCTACTGCAAGAAGCCATATAATTACCTCGAAAAACCCCAGAAAAGGAGCAATATACTTCATTCCCTTTGACAGGAAAATCAGCCTCAAAGTTCCTATACTCTGGTCAAGGATACGGGCAAAAAAGATAAGTCCCGGAAGTAAAACCCAGGTAAAAATCCAACTATCTGAAGATAAAAATTCCATCACCTGTTTCGTGAAATCAAGGCGTAAAATTAGTATTTTTAATCTATACGAGAGACCTTAAATTACATTTAATTGAGTTCAGGTTCTTCAGTACTTTTCGCTAAATAAAAGCCTGAGCGAACAACAGAATGTATAACTTTGTTTCATTCTAAATTTTTTATCTAAATTTAACTCATTATGAAGCGTTTTTTTAGTCTTTTAACTGCAACAGTTTTCTTACTATGTGTTCCAGGTTTAACTTCAGCACAGGATGAAGCCCGTTTACTTCGTTTCCCGACAATCAGCGGTAACCAGATTGTTTTTTCTTATGCAGGTGATTTATATACTGTAC
Organism: Bacteroidales bacterium; assembly: GCA_038204995.1. Lineage (GTDB taxonomy): Bacteria > Bacteroidota > Bacteroidia > Bacteroidales > UBA4417 > UBA4417. The sequence goes on from JBBRCH010000052.1 coordinate 15,070, forward strand.
CTGTTTCCGGAGGTATGGCACGAAAACTGACAAACGATGCCGGGTATGAAATGTTTTCCCACTTTTCGCCCGACGGAACAACAATTGCTTTCACTGCTCAATATGATGGCAATACCGAAGTTTATTCCATGCCTGCTCAGGGTGGTGTTCCGGTCAGGTTAACTATTACAGCCACGCTTGGCCGCGATGATATCAGTGACCGAATGGGGCCTAATAATATTGTGATGGGTTGGTCACCGGATGGTAAAAATATTATCTACAGGTCACGAAAGCAATCATTTAATGACTTTATAGGCCAGCTATTTACAGTTCCGGCTTCAGGGGGAATGTCGAATCAACTCCCTTTACCTGCCGGAGGATTCTGCTCTTACTCTCCGGATGGTAAGCAACTTGCCTATAACAGAGTTTTTCGGGAATTCCGTACCTGGAAATATTACAAAGGAGGAATGGCCGACGATCTATGGATTCATGATTTCGCTGCAAAAACAACAAAAAATATCACGAATAACAAATCCCAGGATGTTTTCCCCATGTGGTTTGGCGATGAAATATATTTCTGCTCCGACCGCGACCGGACAATGAATCTGTTCTGTTACAACCTCAAAACAAATCAAACACGGAAAGTTACCAACTATACCGAATATGACATAAAATTCCCGTCAGCCGGCGACAACCGGATTATATATGAGAACGGAGGTTTTATCTACATCTTCGATATTAAAACCCAATTATCGTCAAAGGTATCTATCCGGATTGCCGATGATTTTAACACCTCACGTAACGAGCTAAAAGATGCCAACCGTTTCCTTAGGACGGTAAATCCTTCTCCTGATGGCAATCGTATAGTTGCTACCGGAAGAGGAGATATTTTCAGTGTTCCGGTAAAAGAAGGAATAACACGGAACCTGACTGCAAGCAGCAACGCACACGACCGTGAAGGTTTCTGGTCACCCGACGGTAAATGGATCGCTTACCTCAGTGATGCAAGCGGCGAATATGAAATTTACATCATAAAACAGGATGGCAGCGAACCTGCTGTTAAGATTACCTCGGATGCTGATACTTACAAGTTTACGATCCAATGGTCGCACGACAGTAAAAAAATATTGTGGAACGACAAAATGCTTCGCTTACAATATGTTGATATTGATACTAAAAAAGTTACACTGGTCGACAAATCGAAAGTCTGGGAATTTGGCAGTTGCGACTGGTCTCCGGATAGCAGGTGGATTGCTTACAGCAGCGCTCTCGAAAACGGAATGCAGCAAATCATGTTGTATAATACTTCCGACGGTACAAAATACGAAGTCACTGATCAGTGGTTTTCGTCTGACCAACCTACTTTTTCGGGCAATGGCAAATACCTGATATTCACTTCCGATCGTTCATTCGATCCGATCTACAGTAATGTAGAATGGAATTATGCGTACGAAAATATGACCAAATTATACCTGGTCACTCTTGCAAAAGATACACCTTCTCCTTTTGCACCTGCAAACGATGAGGTTAAAACAGAAGATCAGAAGGATCAAAAAGAAACAAAACCGGCAAAAGATGAAAAGGACAAGAAACCGGCGAAAACACCTGAACCTGAGGTAAAACCGATCAAAATTGATCTCGAAGGCATACAACAACGCATAGTTGAAATCCCGGTTGAAGCAGGTAACTATTTTAATATCTGGTCGGTTGAGGATAAGATTTATTACAACACTTCTAAAGATAAAGATATGTCGGCTAAGGTATACGACCTGAAACAAAAAAAAGAAACTGAACTTGGAACCGATCTTACTTTCGATATCACGGCTGATGGCAAAAAAATGCTTGTCAGGCAAAAAAACAGGTTTTCGATGATTGATTTGCCTTCATCAAAAATTAATACCGATAAATATATAGACCTGTCGGAACTGAAGATATGGATTAGCAATCAGCAGGAATGGAAACAAATTTTTGACGAGGCCTGGCGACAAATGCGCGATTTCTTTTATGTGTCCAATATGCATGGTCTCGACTGGCAAGCCATGCATGACAAGTATGCAGTTATGCTGCCTAATGTAAACAACAGAAATGATCTCACATACCTTATTGGCGAAATGATCGCTGAACTTAGCATTGGCCATGCTTATATCAATGGTGGCGAGCGCAAACCACTGGAAAAAATAAAGCTGGGATTGCTTGGAGCAAAATTAAGTAAGGATGTCTCAGGGTATTTCCGTATTGACAGTCTTCTGCAGGGAGCAAACTGGAGCCAGGAACTTCATTCACCACTCACCGATATTGGTGTAGGTGCCGTTAAAGGCGATTATATCACTTCTGTCAATGGCAAATCTACCAAAGAAATGACTGATATTTATTCCGCCCTGATAAATAAAGCGGGGAAAAATGTGGAACTCACACTCAACTCTGCTCCTGCCGAAGGCGGCCGTAAAGTATTGGTGGTTCCGGTTGATGACGAATCAAAACTCTATTATTATACATGGGTTCAGAATAATATCCGTAAAGTCGACAAAGCCACCAACGGGCAGGTTGGGTATATTCATATTCCGGATATGGGTCCCGAAGGTCTGAATGAGTTTGTTAAATATTTTTACCCTCAGCTGGCCAAAAAAGCTCTGATTATCGATGACCGCGGAAATGGTGGCGGAAATGTTTCGCCCATGATCATTGAGCGTCTGAACCGTGAAATTCAGCGCAGCAACATGGCACGGAATGTAGAGCAGATCGGCCATACTCCTACCAAAATAATGCTTGGCCCTAAGGTACTGCTGATCGATAACTATTCTGCTTCCGATGGCGACCTTTTCGCATACGGATTTAAGAAAAGCCAGTTGGGAAAAGTGGTTGGGAAAAGAACCTGGGGCGGAGTTGTAGGGATTAGAGGTTCATTACCCTTTGTGGACGGAGCTGAACTTCGAAAACCTGAATTTGCCAGCTATTCAGCCGACGAAAGTAAATGGATTATTGAAGGAGTAGGCGTTGAACCTGATATTGAAGTTGATAATGATCCCTCGAGGGAATACGATGGGATTGATGACCAGCTCAATAAAGCGATTGAAATAATACTCGTAGAGTTGAAAAATTATAAGGAGCAACCTGCTATACCTGCTCCACCGGATAAGAGCAAATAGAAAGATCAGCTTGGAAAACGACGGTTTAAATTCAAAACCGTCGTTTTTTTATTCCATTGGCAAAAACTATTTGCCGATAATCTGCGTTTATAATAATATATACTCCCCATTTCGATAATCCAAAACCTTATACTTCTGAATGCTACGCTTTTACCTGATTTTTCTTCTGTTTATCCTGATAACAGGCAATTTAACTTCCCAAACATCAAACCAGAATTACAAAGTTGCAGGATCGGCCGGCTTATGGATTGGTGCTATGGCAGGCCCCAGCCTGCTTGTTGAAAAAGCGCCTGACAGTCTGTTGATTGATATACAAAATTATTATAACAAGCTACGTTCCGGATGGCACTACGGTTTCGAGACTGAATACTTTATCAATAAACATATAGGTGTCGGCGTGAAATACTGTAAGTTCAATACAAGACAGGCGGTTGACAGCATAGTGGTAGAATTTTTTACCAATATCTATTATATCGACTTATCAAGTGATATGAGCATTCATACACTTTCACCTATGTTATACGGAAAATATCCTTTTTTAAAAAACAAGCTTTCAGTTACAGGGGGTCTTGGCCCGGCCTGGCTTTTTTACAGGAACATTGGAAAAGCTGTCGGCGATTCAGCTATGTTTAAGGGCTCTTCACCAGGGCTTGCCACATCGTTGCGGGTGAGTTATGAAGTTATACCCAATCTCAGTATTGGGGTAGAAGGAAATTATACCCATGCATTTCTTAAAAAATTTACACAGGACGACGGCACTTCTCAACAAGTCATCAAACTCGAAAAAAAGGATTACCAAAACATTTCCCGTCTGGATTTCTCATTTGGAATATTTTATACCTTCCGTCGAAAATAGTTTCATTGTCAGATGAAAAATACACTTTTATTAATTTTATTTTTAATCGTTCTGGATCCTTTAGCCGGAGCCCAGACTTCAGGCCCTGACTTTGACACAGTGCTTTTCAATAAAAACCTGGAATCTGCAAATAGGCTCGTCGAATACGAATATTTTTCTCAACTTTCAAGTAGCAATCTTTCAGATCAACCGGAGAATTCTTCGTTAGAATGGTTTAGTTACAACGAAAATCAAATCTGGCATACTATTGGCGGAAGTTTTACAGGCCATGTTTTCACCATTGCCAGGCATATGATAATTGATTCACTTTATACTATCTCGGATTACAAAGGTATTTACGATACGACCAGGGTTAATTCCTCCGCTTCAGCGTTATCACAGGCAAACGATCAATTCCAGCTGATCCGTGATACCTGTAATTTGTATTTTAATTCATTTGTTGTTTTGAATCCTGATCAAACGATAAGCATCCGTTTTCTTCCTGCATTTCAGCCTAGTGGCCAGGCTGTGTATGGTTATGAATGGGAGTATATTTATGATAAAACCGGGAAGATTCTCTTACATCAAAAATCATATTCAAAATCATTAACAGCTGTTTGGGTTGGCCAGCCCCGCGAACTATGGATTAATTACCGAAATACTGACAAACCAACTCTGGGGAGTGTGTTCTTTGTCTTATCCTTCAGAGATTATTTTACCCGAATCCGCATCGATACACGGATCAGTACAAGTACCAATGCAAAGGACAAAAATGGAAAGTACATCTGGACCCATAAAATGAAGTGAGTACCAGCTATATTTTTTTTATTTCCTTATACATCATAACCTTCTTTTTTATATATATTTGCTATAACCAAATATCGTCAATATGCAAACCTGGTGGGATGCCCTTACATCATTCGAAAAAATACTCTGGCTGATAGCGATACCATTTTCAGTTATATTTATTATTCAAATGCTATTATCCTTTATCGGCATAGGTGGAGGAGCCACTGATCCCGGTTCAGATATTCCTGATTTTCAATCAGATATTAGCGATGGGAGCCACGATATCCAGCATAGCAATGAAGATGCAGGCCCAGGTTTCAGTTTCTTCACAATACGGAATTTTGTCGCCTTCTTTACCGTTTTCAGTTGGTCAGGGATTGCTATGAATAATGCCGGACTGGGTAATACAATAACCATTTTGTTGGCAATATTACTTGGCATCCTCGCCATGCTGCTTATTTCTGCCTTGTTTTATTTTATCATGAAAATGGCTGACAGCGGAAATGTATCTGTCAAAAATGCCATCGGTGCAACGGGGAAAGTCTATATTCCGATCAAGGCAAGTAAAGGAAACATTGGTAAAGTACAGGTAACATTCCAGGGTTCGCTCAGGGAAATGCAGGCCATAACGCAGGAAGATAAGGACCTGCCAACCAATACCATCATTAAAGTAACAGGATTAGCCGATGATAACATCCTGATTGTTGAAAGAAATTAATCATATCCAAAAGTTCTGAAATCATAAAAACGTAAACTATGTATACATTAGCCATTGTCGCAATATTTGCGGTTATCGTATTTACTACTTTCATCTCACTCTTCCGAAGGTATAAAAGGTGTCCATCCGATAAAATCCTGGTAGTATATGGTCGTACCGGACTGAATAATGAAGGAACTAACCGTTCGTCAAAATGTATACATGGAGGTGCAGCTTTTATCTGGCCTGTCATCCAGAGTTATGCTTACCTCGACCTCACTCCTATCAGCATTGAGGTGAATCTTACCAATGCGCTCAGCCGTCAGAATATCCGTGTGGATGTACCTTCGAGGTTCACAGTTGGTATATCAACTGATTATTCAATCATGAACAATGCTGCTGAACGTATGCTAGGATTGCCCTTATCAGCTATACAGGAATTGGCAAAGGATATTATCTTCGGCCAGTTGAGGCTTGTTGTAGCCACTATGGATATTGAAGAAATAAATACCGATCGCGATAAGTTTCTTGCAAATGTTTCCCAGAATGTTGAAGCTGAATTACAGAAAATAGGTCTTAGGCTGATAAATGTAAATGTTACTGATATCCGAGATGAGTCGGGATACATTGAGGCATTGGGAAAAGAAGCAGCTGCAAAAGCTATCAATGATGCAAAAAAGACAGTTGCCGAGAAAAACCGGGATGGTTCGGTTGGCGAAGCAAATGCTATGCAGGATCAACGTATCAGGGTAGCCAGTGCTAATGCTACGGCTGTTGAAGGGGAAAATACTGCTAAGATAACTATCGCTCAGAGCGATGCTGCCAGGCGTGAGAAAATGGCGGAAGCCGAAAGGCTGGCCGTTGCTGCTGAAAAAGTACAAACTGCAAAAGCCCTTCAGGAATCATATTCAGCCGAGCAATCTGCCGAAATGGCCCGGTCGGAACGCGAACGTGCCACACGAACAGCCGATATTGTTATTCCGGCTCAAATAGCAAAACAAAGGGTGGAGATTGAAGCCGAGGCCCTTGCAGAACAGACTCGCAGGGTGGCAAAAGGAGATGCTGATGCCATACTTCTTAAAAAACAAGCCGAAGGACAAGGAATTTATGAAGTTCTCAGCAAACAAGCTGCCGGTTTCGCAAAACTTGTTGAAGCTGCTAATAATAATTCCCGCGATGCTGTGCTGATGCTCATTGCTGATCGGCTTCCCGAAATTATTAAAACCCAGGTTGAAGCCATAAGTAATATTAAAATCGACAAAGTTACCGTTTGGGATAACCTTTCGGCAGGTGCTGATGGCAGGACTCCTGCTACTGCTAATTTTCTGGCAGGAATGATTAAATCTATTCCACCTCTGGACGATATTTTCAGATCAGCCGGAATTGAGCTCCCGTCATACCTCAAAGGTGAAGAAAAAAAAGATGAGAATTCAACCCAAACTGACGAAATCACTGATCAGGTATAGATGAGCCTATACGTTTATGGCTGAACTATTTTTCAAACATTATCTTCTTTGGTACTAAAGATTACTTTTAAAACTGGAATACTTTGCTAATCGTTACCTTTCAGTAAAATTCGGAGTAATGGACATTTTTCAGGATAAATTTAAGTCTGAAATTCAAAAAAAAATGTCAGTGGATGGAGTAACCTGTTTTTTGAATAACGATTAAATTTTAGTCGGAAAAATCAAAATAATAGTTGAGTAAGAACGTATAAAGCTGAATGGAAGGCCTGTTTAATAATTAAGAAAAATTATGAAAAATGATTTTTTAAAAAGTTTGTATTTTAACAAATTGTGATTAATTTTGTCTTTCTTCAAATCCGGTGTGAGCTGCAATCTCTATGATTATTTTTTAATATTTCTGCAAAAAATAACCAAAGGCACTTGTTGAAGAAAATGAACAATTTAACAGGGTTGATGTTATTCAGTTAGGTTTTATATCACAACCTTATAGTGTAATTTTTTTATACATAATTAGATGGAAGAAAAAATCAAAAAAATCGGACTGTTCATCGATGGAACTTTCTTTTTGAAAGTAAATTCGTATTACCGGTATCATCATGAACGTAAAAGCACAATCAACTTTAATGGACTCGCGGAATTCCTGCGCGATGAAATCTCCAAACTCGAGAACTCGGAAAAACGTTATTGCCAGGTTGTAGAAACCCATTGGTTTCGCGGAAGGTATTCAACCAGCCAGTTGGAAAAAAAATATCCCGACGAAGCCTACCGTTTAACTCAAATGACAAATGAACGACGTATCGACGACATTTTTATGTACGAAGGTATTACTACACACAATTACCCTCTTTTAGTCGACTCCAGAACAGGAGATGCTGAAGAAAAAGGTATTGATGTATGGTTTTCTCTCGAAACTTATGAGCTATCGCTTATTAAACAGCTTGATGTAGTTGTTATCATTGCGGGAGATACTGATTATGTCCCCCTCATTAAAAAAATCAACAGCCGCGGTACCCGAGTAATGGTTTTGGGCTGGGACTTCTCATACGAATCGACTTCAGCAGCCGGCCGTGCTTATAAAGTAACAACCCGTACCAGCCAGGCACTAATTGATGAGTGTGTGTATCCTCTTATGATGGATAAACGTATCGATGATCGTACAAGTAAAAACGATCCCATTGTCAATTCACTTTTCAACGTATAATTCCTGAGGGTTATACCAACTTTACTCAAAAAAAGACAGTAATTTCATTAATGAAGTTACTGTCTTTTTTTGATCGTTTGTTCCCAAGTTACCGGCATAAATAAAGTACAGCCCATTCTTTCTGTTGACAATTGTTCGCAAGAGTTAATTCATTGCGAACGTGGTACAGATATAAACGAAATCTTGCTATTTAAGGCTAACGTATAAGGAAAACTTCATACCTTTGCTCTTCAAAAAAATATTATTTATGAAACCACTTCTTATAGCATTATTATTTGTGGCTGCTGTTGCATGTACTTCGCAATTGTATGTACCTACTGAAAAGAATGTAAACAAGGTTGAGCAGGCATCTCTTACCGAATTGCAGCAAGGTCACGACCTGTTTGTGAATAATTGCGGTAAGTGTCATAAACTACCCAATCCTGGTAAGCATTCGGACGTGGAATGGAAAGGTATTCTCAATAAAATGGCTCCAAAGGCCAAACTTGATAACGACCAATCTTATCTTATTTACAGGTATTTTGTTAACCGATAAGTAAAAAAAAGAGGTTTCCGTGTCGGAAACCTCTTTTTTTTTACTTCACAAGTGTTACTATCAGGCCTGACCTGCAGGTCCACTTAATTGAAAAGGATAATCTCCACCCTCAGTTTCTTTAATAGCTCCGTGAATAGCTTCAAATTTACTAATATTCTCTTTCAGGGCACGGTACAAGCGCTTGGCATGCTGTGGGGTAAGAATTATACGTGATTTAACTTTAGCCTTAGGCACTCCCGGCATAAGTTTGATAAAGTCAACCACAAACTCTGAATTGGAGTGTGTGATTACTGCAAGATTTGAATAAATACCTTCACTAACTTCATCGGAAAGTTCGATATTAATCTGGTTCTGATTTTGAGTCTTCGGATCATTCATTTCCATATTTTTTTGCTGTTTGATAAGATAATTTTAGTCTCAAAAAGATGGGGAAACTGATCAGGTAAATTTTGACTCAGTTTCCCCAATTTATTTTTATTTCAGATGCTATTCAGCTTTTGAAGCCAACATCCGGTCATATTCTTCACGTGAACCAACAATCAGATGTTCGTACTCGCGCAATCCGGTTCCTGCCGGAATCAGATGACCAACAATCACATTTTCTTTCAATCCAAGCAATTCATCACTCTTCGATTGAATGGATGCCTGTGTCAGAACTTTAGTTGTTTCCTGGAAAGAAGCAGCAGAAATCCAGCTACGCACCTGTAAGGAAGCCCTTGTGATACCCTGCAGAACTTGTTTAGCCGTAGCCGAGTCAGCATCCCGCGATTCCACCTGTCGTTTATCACGACGTTTGAGCAGAGAATTTTCATCGCGCAACTTGCGTGCACTGATAATCTGTCCGGATTTAAGTGAGGTACTATCACCGGAATCCTCAACAATCTTCTTGCCAAAGATCCAATCGTTTTCCTCGTTGAAATCTATCTTGTTAACCAGTTCCCCTTCGAGGAATTTGGTATCACCCGGATCAACTACTTCAACTTTACGCATCATCTGCCTAACTATCACTTCATAGTGCTTATCATTAATCTTAACACCCTGAAGACGATATACTTCCTGAATTTCATTCACAATATATTCCTGTACTTTCATCGGGCCTTTAATAGCAAGGATGTCAGCAGGTGTAATTGCACCATCCGATAGTGGTGTGCCGGCACGCACATAGTCATTTTCCTGTGCGAGTATCTGCTTGGAAGTAGAGATAAGGTAACTGCGTTCTTCACCGGTTTTTGAAGTAATGATGATTTCGCGGTTACCACGTTTTAATTTTTTGCCAAAGGATACAACACCGTCAATTTCAGAAACTACAGCAGGATCGGATGGGTTACGGGCTTCAAACAGCTCGGTCACCCTTGGCAAACCTCCAGTAATATCACCTGTTTTCCCAACTGCTCGTGGAATTTTAACCAGCACATCTCCGGCTTTAATTACTTTACCTTCTTCAATCTGCAAGTGCGACCCAACCGGAAGGTCGTAGTTTTTCAACTCCTCACCATCACTGGATATTATCTTTATAGCAGGATTCTTTGCCTTTACCCGGGACTCGATAATAACCTTTTCCTGGTAACCGGTTTGTTCGTCGGCTTCAACTTTGAATGTCATACCTTCTGTTATATTCTCAAATGCCAATTTACCATTGACTTCCGAAAGAATAACAGCATTGTATGGATCCCATTCAGTGATAAGGTCGCCTTTACTAACTGCACTGCCATTTGCAAAATAGAGATTTGAAGCATATGGAACATGACCTGATGCCAGGATAATCCCGGTAAGTGGATCAATAATCCTCATTTCTGCCGAACGACCCAGTACAATTTCGTAAGTACGTCCTTCAGAATTGGTATATGATACCGAACGAAGTTCATCAATTTCGATAATACCATTATATCTTGCTACAATACGTGAAGCCGATGCAATATTAGCTCCGGCGACACCTCCTACGTGGAACGTTCTCAGTGTAAGCTGTGTTCCTGGCTCTCCAATGGATTGAGCTGCGATAACACCAACAGCTTCGCCTTTTTGAACCATGCGCCCGGTAGCCAGATTACGGCCATAACATCTTGCACAGACACCTTGTTTCGATTCGCAGGTAAGAACTGAACGTATTTCGACCGATTCAATCGGAGATTCTTCAATAATATTACAGATATCCTCGTTGAGTTCTTCTCCCGCCGAAGCAATAAGTGCTCCCGTGTGAGGATGGTAAATATCATGAAGCGTAACACGACCTAATATACGATCATAGAGTGATTCAACCAGTTCTTCGTTTTTCTTAAGAGCGGTTGTAATACGTCCCCGAAGTGTTCCGCAGTCAGGTTCTGAAATAATAACATCCTGTGCTACGTCTACTAAACGACGGGTAAGATATCCGGCGTCAGCTGTCTTAAGAGCTGTATCAGCAAGACCTTTACGAGCACCGTGAGTAGAAATAAAATACTCAAGTACTGATAGTCCTTCTTTCAGGTTCGAAAGAATCGGATTCTCAATAATTTCACCTCCTGTAGCGCCAGATTTTTGAGGTTTAGCCATCAGTCCTCGCATACCTGAAAGCTGCCTGATCTGCTCCTTCGATCCACGGGCACCTGAATCAAGCATCATATATGCCGGATTAAATCCCTGGTTATCGGTAGCCAGGTCACTCATTACCTTTTTGGTAAGGTTGGAGTTAGTATGGGTCCAGATATCAATAATCTGATTATATCGTTCGTTGTTCGTAATGAAACCCATATTATAGTTACTCATTACTTCTTCAACTTCAATATTGGCTTTATGTATCAGTTCCTCTTTAAGTTTAGGAACAAGAACATCGCCCAGGTTGAATGAAAGTCCACCTTTAAAAGCCATGTTAAAGCCAAGGCTCTTGATATCATCAAGGAAACGGGCTGCTTTTGCCGTGCCGGTTTTCTTCAGAAGATCGCCAATGATATCACGAAGTGATTTCTTGGTTAACAACTGGTTAATGAAACCATATTCCTCAGGAACTAACTGGTTGAACAGAACACGACCTACTGTAGTTTCAATAAGTTTTTCAACTTTTACTCCATCCTCAATTACAGGTATCCTAACATTAATCCAGGCGTGAAGGTCAATCATTTTTTCATTATAGGCAATGATTACTTCCTCGGGTGAATAAAAATTCATCCCTTCACCTTTCATAATATGGCCCGGCTCGGTTTTACGGCCTTTCGTAATGTAATAGAGGCCAAGGACCATGTCCTGTGAAGGTACAGTAATAGGTGCACCGTTAGCAGGATTAAGAATATTGTGCGAAGCAAGCATCAGGATCTGAGCTTCCAGAATAGCAGCATTTCCCAATGGGAGATGGACAGCCATCTGGTCACCGTCGAAGTCGGCATTGAAAGCAGTACAAACCAAAGGATGTAACTGTATCGCTTTCCCTTCGATAAGTTTTGGCTGAAAAGCCTGGATACCTAACCTATGCAGTGTCGGAGCACGGTTGAGCATAACAGGATGTCCTTTCAATATATTTTCAAGAATTTCCCAAACAACGGGATCCTTGCGATCTACAATTTTTTTAGCCGATTTCACAGTTTTCACAATACCGCGTTCAAGCATTTTACGGATGATAAACGGCTTGAATAATTCCGAAGCCATATCTTTTGGAAGTCCGCATTCGTGGAGTTTAAGCTCAGGGCCAACAACGATAACTGAACGTCCTGAATAATCAACACGTTTACCAAGAAGATTCTGACGGAAACGTCCTTGTTTACCTTTCAGACTGTCGCTCAATGATTTCAGTGCGCGGTTCGATTCGGTTTTTACCGAACTAGCCTTACGTGAATTATCAAACAGTGAATCAACAGCTTCCTGGAGCATACGTTTTTCGTTACGCATAATTACATCAGGAGCTTTGATTTCGATCAGCCGTTTCAAACGGTTGTTGCGAATAATAACCCGGCGGTACAAATCATTAAGGTCGCTGGTTGCAAAACGACCTCCATCAAGCGGAACTAAAGGCCTGAGTTCAGGTGGGATGACAGGAACTACTTTCACAATCATCCATTCAGGTTTGTTTTCACCGCGTGTTTGAGCATCGCGGAACGATTCGTATACCTGAAGGCGCTTTAGTGCTTCCATTTTCCTTTGCTGCGACGTTTCTGTGTTTGCTTTGTGACGCAACTCGTACGAAATCTGATCAAGGTCCAGGCGGGCAAGTAAATCTACCAGCGCCTCTGCACCCATTTTTGCAATAAATTTATTAGGATCACTATCATCAAGATACTGGTTATCCTTCGGCAATTTATCCAGATAATCAAAGTACTCTTCTTCAGTAATAAAATCAAGGGTTTTTAGTCCTTCCGGAGCCAAAACACCAGCCTGAATGATTACATATCTTTCATAATATATGATTGAATCGAGTTTTTTTGAAGGCACTCCGAGTAATGCGCCGATTTTGTTGGGTAATGAGCGGAAATACCAGATATGAGCCACAGGAACAACCAATTGGATATGTCCCATACGCTCGCGACGCACTTTTTTCTCGGTTACTTCAACACCGCAACGGTCGCAAACTATACCTTTATACCTGATTCGCTTGTATTTTCCGCAATGACATTCCCAGTCCTTCACAGGACCGAAAATGCGTTCACAGAACAAGCCATCCCTTTCGGGCTTGTAAGTTCTGTAGTTTATAGTCTCGGGTTTAAGTACTTCTCCGCTGGATCTTTCCAGTATAGATTCCGGCGAAGCGAGGCTTATCCTGATCCTGGAAAATTTGTTTGCGGCAGTATTTTCTTTTCTGAAAGCCATATATCAAGAAAGGATTAACGATTAAAATTAATGTTGTTGCACTTAAATATCAAAAGTCCCCCAAACGCATCATGTTGTAGTTTACAACATGATACGAGGCGACTTGAGATAAGTTATTCGAAGTTTACGCTTAGGCCTAAACCTCTGAGTTCGTGAACAAGTACATTGAATGATTCGGGGATACCCGGTATCGGCATATTTTCACCTTTGACAATTGCCTCATAAGCTTTAGCTCTTCCAACTACATCATCAGATTTAACTGTAAGAACTTCCTGCAGAATATTAGCAGCACCAAATGCTTCGAGTGCCCAGACCTCCATTTCACCGAAACGCTGACCACCGAACTGAGCTTTACCACCCAAAGGTTGCTGGGTAATGAGTGAATAGGGTCCGATTGAACGTGCATGCATCTTATCGTCAACCATATGGTGAAGTTTAAGCATATAGATATAGCCCACAGTTGCAGTTTGATCAAACCGGTCACCCGTTCCTCCATCATAAAGGAAGACTTTACCATTTTCGGGCAAGCCTGCTTTTACCATAAGATCATTAATCTGATCGATAGAACCACCATCGAAAATAGGCGTGGCGAAATGAGTACCCGTTTTAGCTCCGGCCCATCCGAGAACGGTTTCGAAAATCTGCCCCAGGTTCATACGTGATGGTACACCCAGCGGGTTAAGCACTATATCAACAGGTGTTCCGTCTTCAAGGAAAGGCATATCTTCTTCACGAACAATGCGTGCGACAATACCTTTATTTCCGTGGCGGCCTGCCATCTTATCGCCCACTTTTAACTTGCGTTTTTTGGCTACATACACTTTTGCCATCTGTACGATTCCATTTGGCAATTCATCACCTACCGTAGCTACAAATTTCTTTCGGTTGTAAATACCAAGAAGTTCTTTGTATTTGATAATGAAATTATTGATGAGCTGTTTGATAAGATCATTAACATCTTTATCAGTAGTCCATTTATTAGGATTTACATTGATGAAATCAATTCCCATGAGCATTTTCTGGGTGAATTTCACCTTTTTGGGAACCATTTCATTTTTAAAGTTATTGTAAACACCCTGGGAGGTTTTTCCACTCACCAAAACAGTAAGCTTGTCAACGAGTTTCTGTTTCAGATCAGTAGTACTTTTAGAAAACTCTTCATCAAGCTCCTTTACAAAATCCTTCTCCTTAGCTTTGAGTTTTTTATCTTTAACTACTCTCGAGAAAAGTTTCTTGGCAATAACCACACCTTTCATTGAAGGAGGAGCCTTTAGCGATGCATCTTTAACATCACCGGCTTTATCACCAAAAATAGCTCTCAAAAGTTTTTCTTCAGGTGTCGGATCGCTTTCGCCTTTTGGCGTAATCTTACCGATCAAAATATCACCTTCGTTAACTTCTGCACCAATACGGATCAAACCACTTTCATCAAGATCTTTGGTAGCTTCCTGGCTGACATTTGGGATATCGTTGGTAAGTTCTTCTACACCACGTTTGGTATCGCGAACTTCGAGAGTAAATTCCTCAATATGCAGGGAAGTGAAGATATCTTCCTTTACAACACGTTCGGAAATTACAATAGCATCCTCAAAGTTATAACCTTTCCATGGCATGAATGCTACCATCAGGTTGCGGCCCAATGCAAGTTCACCTGCCTGGGTTGCATAACCTTCGCATAAAACCTGTCCCTTTTTCACTTTATCGCCTTTACGAACGATAGGCCTAAGGTTTATACAGGTATTCTGGTTGGTCCGTGAGAACTTTGTAAGATTGTAGACTTTGAGATCGTCGTCGAAACTTACCAATCTTTCTTCTTCAAGACGGGCATAGCGGATAACGATTTCCATCGAATCCACATATTCAACGATACCATCGCCTTCAGCATTAATCAGTACACGTGAATCCTGTGCAACGCGGGCTTCAATTCCGGTGCCTACTATAGGCCTTTCCGGGTTTAGAAGCGGCACAGCCTGACGCATCATGTTTGATCCCATGAGTGCACGGTTGGCATCATCATGTTCGAGGAAAGGAATAAGGGAAGCGGCTATTGAAGCGATCTGGTTAGGAGCTACATCAATAAGGTCGACTTTCCCTTTCTCTATCAAGGGGTAATCGGCCAGGTAACGTACTTTAACTTTGTCCTCCTTAAAATTACCAAGGTTATCCATTTCAGTAGTAGCCTGTGCAATAATCTTGTTCTCTTCTTCCTCAGCACTCAGGTACATGGTTTCTGAAAGATCTACCTTACCATCTACTACGCTCTTATAGGGAGTTTCAATGAATCCAAGTTTATTGATTTTAGCGAAAACACAAAGTGAAGAAATCAAACCAATATTCGGGCCTTCGGGAGTCTCAATTGTACATAGACGGCCGTAATGTGTGTAGTGAACGTCGCGTACTTCAAAACCGGCTCTTTCGCGTGAGAGACCTCCTGGTCCGAGAGCAGAAACCCTGCGTTTGTGCGCAATTTCGCTCAACGGGTTTGTTTGATCCATGAACTGCGACAACTGATTGGTACCAAAAAATGAGTTGATAACACTCGATAAAGTTTTGGCATTTATCAGGTCCATTGGTGTAAACACCTCATTGTCGCGAACATTCATACGTTCCCTGATGGTACGGGCCATACGGGCAAGACCAACACCGAACTGGTTATAGAGCTGTTCCCCGACAGTACGGACTCGGCGGTTGCTAAGGTGATCAATATCATCAACCTCAGTTTTCGAATTTATTAGTCCGATTAGGTACTTGATAATTGAAATAAGGTCTTCTTTAGTAAGTACCTTAGTTTCCAGAGGAATATCAAGTGATAGTTTTTTGTTGATCCTGTATCGACCTACATCTCCCAGGTCATAACGTTTATCAGAGAAAAACAATTTCTCAATAATACCACGTGCTGTTTCCTCATCAGGTGGTTCAGCATTTCGCAGCTGACGGTATATATATTCAACAGCTTCTTTCGAGCTGTTGGCTGTATCCTTCTGAAGGGTATTGAATATGATGGAATAATCCTGTGAACTTACATCATCGCGGTGAAGTAATATTGATTTTGCTCCGGAATCAACGATCATATCGATATGCTGATTTTCAAGAACAGTTTCACGGTCAATAATAACATCAGTACGTTCAATCGACACAACTTCACCTGTATCCTCATCACCGAAATCTTCAATCCAGGTTCTGAGTACTCTGGCTGCAAGTTTACGCCCGATATATTTTTTCAGACCAGCTTTACTTACTTTTATTTCCTCGGCGAGGTTAAAGATTTCAAGAATATCTTTGTCACTTTCATAACCAATTGCCCTGAGTAAAGTAGTTACAGGTAATTTCTTTTTCCGGTCAATGTAGGCATACATCACGTGGTTGATGTCAGTAGTAAACTCCATCCACGAACCTTTAAAAGGAATAATTCTGGCCGAGTACAACTGCTGGCCATTGGTATGAAAACTAGTACCGAAGAAAACCCCGGGTGAACGGTGCAACTGTGAAACGACTACACGTTCAGCGCCATTCACAACGAATGTGCCTTTAGGAGTCATATATGGGATCATTCCCAGATAAACATCCTGTATAATGGTTTCGAAATCTTCGTGTTCGGGATCGGTACAGAAGAGTTTTAATTTTGCTTTTAAAGGCACACTGTATGTGAGACCTCTTTCGATGCACTCCTCGATTGAATACCGGGGAGGATCAATAAAATAATCAAGAAACTCCAGAACAAAATTGTTCCTGGCATCTGTAATCGGGAAATTTTCCGAAAAAACCTTAAAAAGGCCCTCATTTACACGATTGTCAGGATTTGTCTCCAGTTGGAAAAAGTCCTGGAAAGACTTTATTTGTACTTCGAGAAAGTCAGGATAAACGGCCTGAATTTTTGATGTCGCGAAGCTACTCCGTTCAGTTTTTTGTGAAGCCAAAGCCATGAAATTTAAGATTTAAATAAACAAAGTATTTTTAAACAATTAATCCCGATATAAAAATCGGGAAGAAAACAAACTACTTATTTGCGCGTAAAGCACAAACAAGCAGTCTGTTTGGTAATTGTAGTCCAAATAGCAATATTTACTTTATCTCAACTTCTGCGCCAGCATCTTCGAGTTGTTGTTTCAGGGCGTTTGCTTCGTCCTTAGTTACACCTTCTTTCAATGCTTTTGGAGCTGCGTCAACTAAATCTTTTGCTTCTTTGAGACCAAGGCTGGTTAGCTCTTTTACCAGTTTTACAACTGCCAATTTAGCCTGTCCCGGGTGCTTAAGGATAACATCGAATGATGTTTGTTCTTCAACTACGGGTGCATCACCACTTGCTGCTACAGCTACTGCTGCTGCTGCTACTGCTGGTTCGATTCCGTATTCGTTCTTAAGTATCTGAGCAAGCTCATTTACTTCTTTTACTGTCAGATTAACTAACTGTTCAGCGAAAGCTTTCAAGTCTGCCATTTTATTTGTTTTTTTTAGTGTTTTACAATAATTGATTAATTCATTTTGT
>JBBRCH010000053.1:0-31382 GCA_038204995.1 Bacteroidales bacterium
AAGCCTAGACTTTTTGGTTCTTTTGTGGCATGACAAAAGAACAAGAATAATAAAGATGCATATGAAAATTCGGGGTTAACAAGTAAATTGAATTAATACCTGAGGTTATATCTCATAGCACCTCAAAGTAAGAATTAGCCAAATAAATCCACTTTGAAAATTCTATCATTATTTAATCCCGACTGTAAATTTACCACATTTCAAAAAACCACGCAACTTTTTTTTACCTTCAATACACAGCTCCTCATTAAGTTAACCTGTGTTTTTAACACCCGGTTACTCCACCATAATTTTCCTGAAACAGCCTTTTTCTTTGCCCTTGTACTGCAATATATACACGCCTTTACTAAAGCCTGAAACATCTATCATTTCAGTTTGATCCACAAGGTTTTTCTGAAGCAATTGCCTGCCATCAAGCGTATAAATTGTCACTTTACCGGTTAATTGCGTTTCAATCGTTAGCATTCCAATCGACGGGTTAGGATAAACTTTAAACAGGCTGTCAGCAGGAATTTCATGTATTGTATTACCATTTGAAATCATCCGGAAAATAATTTCCATGTCGCCGCTCAGAGTGGCAGATTCTGATTTACTGATCCAGCCGGGTTTTGTGACCGTCACGGTGATAGTATCAGGTATTTCATAAAACAATGCTGTTCCTGAATCGTCAGTCAGCCTGTTACCACCCCTGTTCAGGCTGACATAGGCATCTTCAATGGCACTTCCCGATTGATCATCCAGCACTTTAACTGTAAGGGTATGAAATGGCTTAGCTAAAGGTATTGAAGTAAATACCTTGTATTCTCCCGGCGCAAAATAAACAGTTTGTCCGGCAGCATTGGTAATATTAAGGGTTTCACCGCTAAAGTAGTCGTACCAGCTTCCGTTTTTAGTAAATCCAGGTGACATATCAAATCCGGTAACACCCATGTTCAGGGCAATCACCACATCCATACTGTTATGCGTTACCCACATCCGCTTACCAAGACCACCTAAATCTTTAGTAAAACTGCCAAAACGGAAAGCGTCGCTTTTTCGCAGCTTAACCATCGCACTTACAACCCGGTTCAGGTGCTCACGGGCCGGCTGGTTCATATAGTCCCATCGCGACGGTTTATTTGCTACCCTGTCGCCATTGTACATGATGCTGTAATCATAACCCGACTCAGTGAATTCAAACATCATTTTAGGACCTGGGATTCCTAAAAACTGAACTGCATCCAATTCCATGCGCTTCAGTGCAGTCAGGGTATCTTTAATATTATAGCCTCCTGAAGAGTTTCCATTCGAAAGATTTTCGAACATAACCCGCTCTTCATCGTGATTATCCATATAATCTACCAGGTTTGGGTAATTCCAGTCCCGTGAGGCATGGTAAGCCCAGGACACATCCGAATTATCCTGCCAACCCATGGCCACCTGCTTATATTGTCCCTGCATAGCACTCCAGAGTAGCATCCCTGTATTGGCAAGTACTTTCTCCTCATCATTCTGGGCCAGGTGCTCCAGGATCATATATGCATCCGGATTTACTGATTTTATAAAATTATAATAATCAGTCAGAATATTAATGCGGCTTTGGTCATAAGCACTCCATGCGGCAATATCATTGCCCGTGTATTTCTGAGTCAGCCCTTTCGACAGATCGATTCGAAAGCCGTCAACTTTATACTCAGTAAGCCAAAACCTGAACACATCTTTGAAAAACTGGCGCGTAAAGGGACTCTCATGATTAAAATCATAGCCTACGCTAAACGGATGAGTAGCCTGCTGGTTAAACCAGGGATTATTTGCAGCTGGCTGACCGTTTGATCCTGCATTTGCATCAAAATACATCTGTACCATCGGGCACTGACCGAAGGCGTGGTTTGGCACAATATCCAGAATTACCGCCATTCCGCGCTTATGACATCCGTCAATAAACTTCTTATAGGCCTCAGTCGTTCCATAATATTTATCAGTGGCAAAATAGAAATTGGGCGCATAACCCCAACTCTCATTGCCATCAAATTCAATAACCGGCATCAGTTCAACGGCATTTACACCAAGGTCCTTCAGGTAATCCAGCTTTGTTTCGGCTTCATTCATACTGCGTGATTCAACAAAATCGCGTACGAGAAGTTCATAAATAAAAAGGTCGGATTGTTTCGTATTTACTGCTGAAGGTGTAAAGTCTGGAAATTCCCACTGATAGACAGGCTTGTCGGTTTGGAACACACTTACGACACCTATGGTTTGATCAAAAGGATAAGCCTTCAATACCGGAAAAGTAGTGGAAGGAATCCAGCGATCATTCCAGGGATCAAGAATTTTATCGCAATATGCATCCGCTATTTTCATGTTGCCGTCAATAAAATACTGATATGAATATTCCTTAGCCGGCTGTAGTCCGCTCAGCGTAACCCAGAAATGTTTACCATCAGTAGTCCGCTTCATATAATTCTGATCATTCGGTAACCAGTTACTGTATTCCCCTATCGCAAAAGCAAAATTCTTAAGTCCTGCGGCATCGTTCAGTACAAGCGTTACAGTACTATTATCGATATAATTGATCCCGTTTTTCAATCCGGCAGGAAGTTCTTCAATCAC
Organism: Bacteroidales bacterium; assembly: GCA_038204995.1. Lineage (GTDB taxonomy): Bacteria > Bacteroidota > Bacteroidia > Bacteroidales > UBA4417 > UBA4417. The sequence goes on from JBBRCH010000053.1 coordinate 2,590, forward strand.
TACCGGGCCACGAAGGTATATTTGAACGGAATCACGAACCTGTCCCGTGGACCCGGTTGCCACAGCTTTTATCCAATGTGCTCCCTGATTCAGTGTTTGAACTATAAGAGGGTACGTTATTGACGTTGTGTTGTTTTCTGTCATCAACTGACTGTCGAGGTACAACTGTATCAATGTGTTTTGAAGCGCTTCGACACATACAGGAAGAACCGTATTCGGACTGACGAGAGGCTCCTTCCGCGAAGGATTCAGGATTTTAATATTGAGAGCAAGAGGGTACACGTCTAAAAGAATATCAGATCCATCCGCGTTTTTATGTTCCAGAAAATTTCCATTTGGCTGCATAACATCACTCCGGAAGACAAAGGCAATTTTCATTATCTGCTCTAATGCAGGAACACCAAAATAAGCCCGGATATCGCTGAGGGTGAGACTGTAATTGTTATCATCTGTGCGTGTAAGTTTTGTCTCCGAAGTATTTTCACCCCAGGCAGTTTTTACATATTTCCAGTCAGTTGAATTAGCACTCAGGTTTGTAATCACACCAGCGTGTGCATATACATCTCCGGTATAATTAAACAAACCTCCGTTACCGAAAGCTGCATTAAAATATACAGTAACTGTTGAATCCTCCAGCGGGAAGGCCGGATCGCTGCTTACGAGACTCATTTGTTGGCCACATTCAATAACCTGATCGACGGTATACGAAAAGTTGCTGCCATTGTTGTTGTTTTTCCGAAGCGATATCAGGTCAACATCGTTTACAGGATTAATGATAACACTACTGAAAATGTAATATTCAACATCCGTTTGTGAGGGATATCCCGGAATAGTAGCGTTTACAGTACTACCATCAACCGCCATTGGCAGAGTAACAAATGATTGCCAATTGTTGATTGTATAGTTGAGATAGAATTTCTCTTCTGGTGAAGGTATAGCTGAAAGGCCGGAAGCAACCTGAACCGTTTCCATATTTGAAACCAGGACAGGGTTTTGCTCCACATTTAACAGGTTTACAGTTTGTTGGGAAGTTTCTGAGAATATAGCCCTGGTGTTCATATAGCCCTTATCCTCAAAGACAACAGTGTACCACTTGTTATTTGTAAGATTTATTAAATTATCAGGATCTGAAGGATTGCCATAAAGATAGGTATTCAATGAGTTTAATGACGCCGAAGTATTTGCAGCCCATTGGTTGCCCCATGGATCACCAAATGAAGTACTAACAAATTTAAAAGCATTGCTTCCTGTTGCACCTGTATAGTGAAAAGAGGAAGTCCACCGTACTGCTCCGTCAGAGGACCTTTGTAAGTCAAAATCTCCCCCCATATTTGTAGCGTTTGTCCATGAGTTCCAATCGCCAGGCATTCGCAAGCCATCAGATTGGTATATCTGGGCACTGCTGATGATATCAAAGCCTGAAATCAAAATAAATACAAGCAGTAAATTTTTACGGATACTGCTTATGCAAAAAAATCTAGCGTATTGGTATAAATCCCTAACTCTTCTCATATAAATTTATTTATCAATTCCTGGATCTTGGAAATTAAATCCAAGGCTATTTGTCTGTATCTACTAAATAATCTTATCTTCAAAACTTAAAAAATAATCAGAATACCTGTTCTATTATTCAAAGACCAACCAAAGCGACTTTTCATAAATTTCAATCCCGGTTGATAGGGTTATTCCGGCAATATGCTATTTCATGAACTAATGAATCAGATTCTCTGAAAGCATTATAAAAGCCTAACCAGAATTTTTATTTTACAATTACTTTATGGAATTTTTTGGAACCACCTGTATTTATTTCAAGGTAATATATTCCTGGTTTGCAACCACTTATATCAATCATTTGAGTGCCACTTCCGATTTTCTGATCAAGCACAATTACACCTTGCATAGTAGCCAGGCGAATCACAGCTATTTGTGAAGTTTTGATGAATAAATTTCCGGTTGCCGGATTTGGATATACCTGATTATCAATTACAGCTTCCTTAAGTTCAGTTATAAGTGTTGTATAGGTCACTGTACCTGAAATGGCGCCCTGATCTCCAACGGTCATTACCAGGTTTGGGCCTTCAATAAGCCATATACCGTTTGGTGATCCGTCATCTTCGATTGCACCCCATTCATACGTTCCGGGTGCAAGGTTGAGGCTGAGTGTCCAGGTGTGGTTATTGGGATACATGCTAACAGTATCCCAGTTGGTCACCTCACCTTTAAATTTGATATTGGTATTATTCAGCGTGCCGTCAATAATAGTAAAAAGAACAGGGTAAGTTGCAGGAGTGGCAGTTACTGTAAGAATGCCTGATTTATTATTGATCTCATCCCAGAACCCTCCCCCGCTGGCATTATAACCTCCATAAACATATTCGTTGCTATTGAGCTGGAAACGGCTGGCATAATACCAGATTCCTTCCTGTGTAAACTGAGGTCCGATATTGGCCTTAAATTCATCATTATTTCCCGAAGCAGTATTGTATATTGACGGCACCCAGTTGGTCCATGTTGCCGGATCGGAATTGGTTTCACTATAGCCTATCCAGCCCTGTAAACCAGGCGCCGGGTTCGGCTGCCCTGTTATACCATTAATGTATGCCTGTGCAAATACTTCGAAATCCTGTGTTGCTGCAATGGTATCGCTTCCCGGAAACTGAAGGTTAGCCCAGTCGATTCCGGAGCCGGCCGCGTTTACCTGAACAACGCCGGAAATATTGGAAATGCCATTCCAGAAACCTCCGCCAGTATCAGAATAACCTCCATAATAATAATCTCCCGTATTAAGTTGAAAACGGCTTGCATAATAATACGTGCCAGGTATCAAAAGCTGCTCACCAAGGTTGGAACTGAATTCATCATTATTCCCTACCGGGCCAATGTATGGGGCTGGTATCCAATCTGTCCATGTATCCGGATTGGTATCTGTAGCACTGAATCCTATCCACGACTGAACACCAGGAGCCGGTGTCGGCTGACCAGTTAAACCGTTTATATAAGCCTGGGCATAAACAATCAGTTCCTGGGCAGGTTCAATGGTTGCACCTGCCGGAAATTGCACATTAACCCAATCGAAATCAGGAGTTGGAGCAGGATCATTAATTATTAGCGTACCACTTACATTGGTAATTCCATCCCAAAAACCACTGTTATAGCCACCGTAAACATATGCATCGGCATTTAATTTATACCGGGTTGCATAATAATACGTACCTGTAACTGCAATTACTACTCCCAGATCAGCAGTCCATTCATCGTTGTTACCGGCAGCTCCGTTGTAGGTTGCTTGTACCCAATTAGTCCAGGTTTCGGGATTTGTATTGGCGGTGCTGTATCCAACCCAGGCCTCCATACCCGGAGCAGCGGAACTTTGTCCGGTTACACCGGGAATAAGTACTTGCCCGAAAACATTAAAAGTTTGCCCTGTTTCAATGGATCCGCTTTCAGGAAACTGCAGATTTGCCCATGTTATAACAGGTTGGGAGGCTGCTACGGTATAGGAATAATTCAGTCCTCCGTTGTTTAAAAGATTAATTGTACACAAATCAAAGTCAGTAGTAAGGCTTGAAACAGTTGAAGAAAAAGCGTAATAGGACACAGTTGTTCCTGCAGGTTGGCCGGGAAGCTGAACAGAGCCATTTATTCCACTCATGGTGACAGGAAGGGCAATAGAAGTTATCCAGGCATCAGTTGTATACCGAATATATATAATTTCTTCCGCACTTTTAGCTGACACAGTTGAAACTGTAATCGTAGCTGCTGTATTTTCAATAACTCCGGCTGGAACAGATATAAAAGAAATGTTCACCGGCTGTGCACTTGTTTCCATAAAGATAGCCCTGCTGTTGATATAACCTGCATCTTCCCAGTTAATGGTGTACCATTTGTTATCGATGAGTGTTACACTGTTATCAGTAGATCCTTGATAAGTATAACTCTGAAGTGTATTCATTACTACGGATGAGTTAGCCCATTTGTTAGCGAATGCATTGCCTGAAGGGCCACTTGTAAACAACCAGTTGTAAGTGCCACCGATCACATCACCTCCTGTGGCTGCAACACTCAGAATAGTTTGCCAACGAAGGGTTCCAACTGATATTTTAGTAATTCTCCCGCCTGCAACCTGGGTACTGCTTGCTAATGCAAGGTTATTGGTTGGCGGATTAGTCCATGCGTTCCAGGCTCCTGGCATATTAAGACCTTCGGGCTCGTATATTTGTGCCTGTGCAGATGAGCCAAAGAAGAATTGACCTGAAATTGCAAATAACAGAAACAGAAATTTCTGTATAGCATTCCTGAATCCTGAAGGTAGATTTTTTTTCATAAATTATCTTTTTTAGCTAAGAATATGTTTCAATTTTCACGAAAATATGGTGTTAACGAATGCGACTTAGTAAATTTTGAGTACCCATAAATTAAACATCAGTAAATGTTTCCGGAATGTATTAATTTTTCAATCACAATGTATTACAAATCTATGTAATCTTATTTAATAAACATAATCATATAGTACTATACACTAAGCATTTCAGGATTTATTTTTATGAAATCGGTCTCGCAAACGTTTGCATGGAGAAAAACGAATTAGTATCCATGGCTTAAACATTATCAAGTTTGAAAAATAATTTTTGTGCTTACACTATTTATTGTGCCAGTTCTCTACAAACAAAGCAATTTCTGATCGATTCATAATCTTGCATCTATTTATTAATTTCTTTTAACTCCTGAATAGTGTAATTTTGAAAACACAATATAGAATGATATATATTGTTAAGTTAACAATTCATGAATGATCCTATTCACTCACATACTGAAAAATTAATGTGCGGCAACCGGACTAAAAGGAAGGTTTTATATGTTCGGTTTATTTTGAAACGTTAAAAAGTAACAGAATTACAACCTGATGACCATCAAACCTTTAAGAGAGGGTATTTGAACCTATAAACCAAATAAATGCTGAAGCCAGCGAAGTGCATTACTTAGCGAACTCACCGAAGACAGACCCTGAACCCCTGGAAACTAACCCATGAACGGCGATCCAAAACTTTATAAACTCCTCACCGACCTTGGTATTGCATTCGAATATCACGAGCATCCACCTGCTCCTACCATTGGAGAAGCTATGAAATACTGGAAGGACCTGGATGCGACACATTGTAAAAACCTGTTTTTCAGAAACCATAAAGGCGATAAGCACTACCTGGTAATACTGAAGCATACGCAGCAGATGGGAATTCATGAGCTGGAAAAACAGCTTAAACAAGGAAAGCTCTCGTTTGCATCCGATCAACGTATGATGAAATTTCTCGGTCTTACACCCGGCTCTGTTAGCCCGTTCGGTTTAATAAACGATCATGAACATCATGTACATGTTTTTCTTGACCGTAATCTGCTCGAAAGCAAAACCATCAGTTTTCACCCCTGCATAAACACAGCTTCAATTATTGTGAAATGGGTTGATTTTTTAAGATTTATTACCTGGACTACTAACTCATTCGAATACATTACTTTATACGACTATTAACTCTGAATTAATAATAAGGAATACACACCATTACCCACGAATTATGCAAAAAATCAACAGTTTCAGGATAATTATTATTTTACTTACTTTACAAGTTTTGATTATTGGTAATGCAACTTATAGCCAGATTAATGAAAAACCAATGGTTGTTATTGCATATTATATAGGTGATGGGACAGATCTGGACAGTTATAAGACCGGACAACTTACCCATATCATTTATAGTTTCCTGCATTTGAAAGGGAATCAGCTCGATGTTGATAAGGAAAAAGATAGCCTGGCTATTACCCGTCTGGCAGAGTTAAAAAAAGCTGATCCAAATCTTAAAATCATCCTTTCCCTTGGAGGATGGGGCGGATGTGCTACCTGCAGCGAGGTTTTTAGTTCAGATCTGGGCAGGCAGGAATTTGCAAAATCCGTATTGCAAATCTTAAAAATTTATAATGCCGATGGCCTCGACCTCGATTGGGAATATCCTGCGATAGAGTCTGTGAGAGGACATAGCTACTTACCTGAAGACAGGCAAAACTTTACATCATTATTAAATACTCTCAGGGAAACGCTTGGCCCGAACTTTGAATTAAGTTTTGCTGCCGGAGGATTCAAAGAATACCTGGAACATTCGGTGGAGTGGAAAAAAGTAATGCCATTGGTGAACTATGTCAATATGATGACTTATGACCTGGTAAACGGCGATAGCAAACTGACAGGCCACCTGACCTCCTTATATTCAACAAAGCAGCAAGAGGAATCAGTTGATTATGCTGTTAGATTTCTTGATTCGATTGGGCTTCCTATGAACAAAGTCGTAATTGGGATGGCATTCTATGCCCGCTTATTCAGCGGCGTTAAACCCGAAAATAACGGCCTTTACCAGAAAGGAAAATTCAGTGAATATGTTAAATACAAGGACCTGGAAGAAAAGCTGAGTGCTGAAAATGGATACCGACAATTCTGGGATAATAAAGCAAAAGCACCTTATGCTTACAATTCATTAACTAAAACATTTGCCACTTTTGATAATTTACGTTCAGTATATTACAAGACCAAATATGCAAGAGAATGGCATCTCGGTGGGGTGATGTTCTGGGAACTCAGTGGCGACAAAGAATCAGGTGGATTGCTCGATATGATCTATGAAGAAAGCAAAGAATACTAAACAAACGGATTCTGTTTGCAGGTTCAATATTATCTGTTTATAATGCATATTTACCTTGACTTGCTCTTGCTTCCGTTTCTCACTGTACAGTCGCAAAGTTGTCAAATTATAAATCAAATATTGAAGCAGAAATTCCTGATCACAAGTTCGCAGTGAAGTTATAATTTGTCGGAATGAATTATTGAATTTGTTCAATATCCAAAGATCAATATTTCATGATTCGACATTTAGTATAACTTCTTTCTTTCTTCATATTAAGGGATGGTATTAGGGGCTCTTATAAAAAGAATGGAATGTATCCAGTTTGAGCAGAACTTGCAGGCTATATCTCAAAAACGCATCCGTCAACAGCTAACTCTGCTTCGGGAAATAACTTGCGGGCTTCAACCAGCAAAGGTTGTAAATCATCGTATCTGGCCGAGTAGTGACCTATCAGTAGTCTTTTCACCCCTGCCTTAAGTGCAATTGTTGCGGCCTGACCAGTGGTAGAATGATACTTTTCGGTCGCATTCGCCAGACGGTCATTCATAAATGTGGTTTCGTGGTATAACAAATCAGCCCCCTGTATAACCGGTATAATATCTTCAAAATAAGCAGTATCGGAACAAAACGCATAACAGCGAGGTGTTGGCGACTCCATTGTCAGATCTTGATTCGGATAAACAGTTCCATCCGGTGCAACATAATTCTCCCCTTGTTTAATCTTTGCAATCAGATGAACAGGAATTTTCAACATTTCTAAAACATCTTTCCGTATTTTCCTCTCGTAAGGCTTTTCCCGGAAAAGAAATCCGGTAGTTGGTATCCGGTGCAGCATAGGGAAACTTGTCACGCTTATATGTTCATCTTCATAAATAACTCCTGGTTCATCGGCTTGGGTAGAATGAAATTCAAGAGGATAGAGCAATGTGGTTAGCGAAGCCTGGAGTTGCAGGTTAAGAATCTCCTTCAGTACAGGCGGTCCGTAAACATGCAGAGGTTTGGTTCTGCCGAGCAAATGCATCGACGAGATAAGGCCAATAAGTCCGTAAAAATGATCTCCATGCAAATGACTGATAAAAATATGCCTGATCCGCTGGAAATGAATATGCAATCGCCTTAGCGAAACCTGAGTTCCCTCGCCGCAATCAAGCAGGAATAACTTATCACCATGGCTAAGCAATTGTGAAGTTGGATTACGGTCAGAAGTAGGTGTAGCTGAACTACAGCCGAGGATTGTAAGTGAAAACGGAAGCATTTTTTGTTGAGGGGTTGGGGGTTGGTGTTTAGGGTTTAGGGGGAGCTTTTAAAATTTTGACATTTAACCTTTGCATTTTGATTTTTAAATTGAAAATCCGGTGTACCAATCTCGGTAAGTCTGATAATTGTCAGGTAGTTATCACTTTTTTCGCGGATCATTTTTTTTACCTTTTTGATCTCGTCTGCATTCCAAAATCATAATTATTAGTAACAAGTTATCAAAAACCTCATAATGATTTGATAATCGCCAGTAATGTGCACTCTGACTGCAGGCTCATCTGTTTGTTTTTCTATAAATGGATTTTTAGCAATTAACTTTATGCTTTTGTTAATGCGGGAATACAACTTTTGACTATAAACGGTATCCCTATTTCGCTGTATATAAAAATCCAAAATATCAAGTAAATCTAACCTGGCTTCTACCGACCATTTTATTTTGATTCCAGCCATTGGTCAATTTCTTTTTGTATTTCTTCATGCGAAAAAGTCTTTCCTTTGCTTAGTTTTTCTCTGCCCATGCGAATTCTTTCTGTTTGAAAATCCGAAAGTTTGTAAACGCCCTCCTCAGCCTTTGAATCGACTAATGCCTTTATAGCTTTAAGGAACGACGCATCATTTATATGAGCTAGCTGATTGATTATCATCTCTCTAAAATCAATTGTGCTCATGCCCAACAGTTTTGCGTAAAGTTACTAAATATTTTAGCTGCCCATTATTGAAAATCAGTCCCTAATTGGAATTAATGTAAAAGCGCTATACGACATGGTTTTGAACTGGAGTTACCTCTATTTAAATAAAATGAAGACGGTTGTATTTTTAAAATTAAATTTTTAACAAACTTCTTACTTAGTAAAAGCAAAAAAAAATCAAGCCGGAAAAGTATAAACTAATCCGGCTTGATACGTATAATAAGAATTAAGAAGATTATTTTTTATCTTCTTCTGCCTTTTTCTCTTTTTTCTCCATCGAAGCTTTCAGGTTAGCAAGAGCATCAAGGTCACCGAGGGTGGTTTTTTCAAGGTTGTCCTTGATTTTCTTCACGGCGCGTTTGGTAGTCATTTCAGCGCTTTCCTCTTTCTTGTCTTCTTTTGCTCTTTCTGATGCTTTAGCATCCTGATGCATCTTCGCATGCGAAAGAATAATTTTCTTATTATCCTTCGAGAATTCAATTACTTTGAAATCCTGGGCTTCATCAACCTGCAGATTCGTACCATCTTCTTTCTGCGCATGACGTGTAGGTGCAAAACCTTCAACACCATAAGGAAGAGCTACAACAACGCCCTTATCGGATGAACTTACAACAGTACCTTTATGAACGGATCCGGTTGTGAAAATGGTTTCAAAAACATCCCATGGATTTTCTTCGAGTTGCTTGTGGCCTAAACTCAAACGACGATTTTCAACATCAACATCAAGAACTACAACATCGATAGTTTCACCGATTTTGGTAAATTCAGCAGGATGTTTGATTTTCTTGCTCCACGACAGGTCGCTGATATGAATCAACCCGTCAACGCCTTCTTCGAGTTCAACAAAAATACCGAAATTGGTAAAGTTACGGACAGTGGCGGTGTGACGTGAATTAAGAGGATATTTAGCAACAATGTCAGTCCATGGATCTGGGATAAGTTGTTTGATACCAAGTGACATTTTGCGGTCTTCGCGATCGAGTGTGAGTACAACAGCTTCAACTTCATCATTTACTCTAAGGAAATCCTGTGCAGTGCGCAGATGCTGGCTCCATGACATTTCTGAAACATGAATCAAACCTTCAACACCTGGAGCGATTTCGACAAAAGCACCGTAATCAGCAATAACAACTACGCGGCCTTTGATTTTATCACCCACTTTAAGGTCTTCGCGGAGCGAATCCCATGGATGTGCACTAAGTTGTTTGAGACCAAGGGCAATACGTTTTTTATTTTCGTCGAAATCAAGGATAACCACATTGATTTTCTGATCAAGCTGAACGATTTCTTCAGGATGATTGATACGTCCCCATGAAAGGTCCGTGATATGGATAAGTCCGTCAACACCTCCAAGGTCGATAAATACACCGTATGATGTGATATTTTTAACGATTCCTTCAAGAACCTGGCCTTTTTCGAGTTTCGAAATAATTTCGATTTTCTGAGCTTCAAGTTCGTCTTCAATAAGTGCTTTGTGCGAAACAACCACATTCTTGTATTCGTGATTGATTTTAACGATTTTGAATTCCATAACTTTCTCAACATACTGATCGTAGTCGCGGATAGGCTTAACGTCAATTTGTGATCCCGGAAGGAAAGCTTCGATACCGAAGATGTCAACAATAAGGCCACCTTTGGTACGGCATTTTACAAAACCATTGATAATTTCCTGTGTTTCGAAAGCGGTGTTAACGCGCTCCCATGAACGAAGTATGCGGGCCTTTTTGTGAGATAGCTGAAGCTGTCCGCCCATATCTTCCTGGTTTTCAACATAAACTTCAATTCTGTCGCCAATGCGTAAATCAGGGTTGTAACGTACTTCCGAAACCGGAATTACACCATCTGATTTAAATCCGATGTTTACAACAACCTCACGATTGGTAAGCCCTACAACGAGTCCATCAAGCACTTCATGATCTCCGATTGTGCTGAGGGTTTTATCATAAATGTCTTCTAAGCGCTTGCGGTCAGCAGGAGCATATGCTTCATGCTTCTTTCCGATAGCATTCCAATCAAATTCAACTGGTTCAGCAGGTTCTACTGGTGCTTCAGATGCTTTTGGAGCTTCCACAGCAACTTCTTCAACTTTGAGTACTTCTGCAACTGCCTCATCCTCAACTGGCTCAGTTTCTGCAACTACTTCTTTCACAACAGGAACTTCTGCAATCATTTCTTCTACTGCAGGAACTTCAGCAACAACTTCAGCTGCTGAAACTTCTGTTACAACTTCTTCTGCAACAGGAACTTCTGCAACAACTTCTTCTACAACAACTTCTTCTGCAACAACTTCTTCTGCAACAACTTCTTCTGTAACAGGAACTTCTGCAACAATTTCTTCAACTTTGGTTTCAACTTCTGCGACAGGAGCTTCAACAGATTCAACTACTTCATCAGCTGTTACTTCTGCAGCATCTTCAACATTTTTAAGTTCGTCGTTAACGTTAACGTCGTTATTCATAAATTCTTATTCTTTGTGGCCTTCCGGTTCAGCCGGTTTAACATTAGGTTGATTTATAGCAAGATGCAATACTCAGAATACCGGAAAATCCAATTATCGCCCTGCTAAATGGGGTGCAAAGGTAGTAAATAATTTTAAAACAAAGAGTTAACTTTCTAAATAATTTGAAGCACACATCTGCAAGTTTTTTATAATTTCGCTCCCATGAATCCAATCCGAATCACAGCCGTATCCTACTACAATACGCTCCCGTTTATATATGGAATAACTCATTCAGGTATCCTCTCCGGTTACAAACTGAGCCTGGACGTACCATCAGAATGCGCAAGAAAAATTATTTCGGATGAAGCTGATATTGGGTTGATTCCCGTAGGAGCTTTGCCAGGAATATCGGGTTACCGCATAATAGGCAATTTATGCATTGGAGCCGATAAAGATGTAAAATCTGTATTATTACTCGCCAATGCAACTTTAGCCGGCTTAAAAACTATTTACCTCGATACCGACAGCCTGACATCTGTCAACCTTGCACGAATTCTGGCACTTAGGTACTGGAAAATAAATCCTGTATGGAAGAAACTTTCGGAATTACAGGGAACACCTGCAAATGATGAAGGAATGGTACTTATAGGTGATAAGACTTTCGGCCTGTGCCGGCAATATTCTTATTGTTATGACCTGGCGGGTGAGTGGATCAGTTACACAGGATTACCATTTGTGTTTGCTGCCTGGATTACTAAAAAACAGTTTCCTGCTGACTTTGAGAAATCATTCCGCGAAGCCCTGCTCTGGGGAGTTAATCATCGCGAAGAATCTGTTATTATGGCCGAAAAGCTCCATATTACTGAACAACAGTTGATTTCGTATCTTCAAAATGATATCAGTTATACACTGGATGAGTCAAAACTCAAAGGGATGAATAAGTTCCTTGAATTTCTATCCTGATCCTAATTCAGGTCCACTGGTTTAAACCTTTCACTTCTCCCTCCGATTTAATTGTACCGAAAGTAAGAGAGAATATTTATTAGTTTTCATATATTTACACTAAAATAATTCCTTCAATGGATCTTCACGACAAAATTTCCGGTTTCGACCCAAATGCTATGGGTGATGCAAATGGCAATATATACGGATTGCCTTTCGATACGAATGAAGCAAAACTTGTTATCCTGCCGGTTCCATGGGAAGTAACTGTTTCGTATAAAACAGGTACCGCTTCAGCCCCGAATGCTATTATGACAGCCTCAAGCCAGGTCGATTTGTACGATCCTTTTGTTACCGATGCCTGGAAACTCGGCATTGCCATGAAAGAGATAAATCATGGAATCAAGGAAAGCAGCCGGTCTTTGCGCTATAAAGCAGAAGAATATATTGATCAATTATCAGGAGGTGCTGATCCTGAAACAAATCCTGAATTGAAGGCAATACGCGATGAAATTAACATGGCAGGCCTCGAATTGAATCAATGGGTTAAAAATGAAGCTACAAGATTGTTAAATCAGGACAAAATAGTTGCGTTAGTGGGTGGCGATCACAGCACACCCCTGGGCCTTATGCAGGCATTGGCTGAAAGATATTCATCATTCGGAATCCTTCATATTGATGCGCATGCTGACTTGCGTGAAGCATATGAAGGCTTTGAATTCTCGCATGCATCTATAATGTTCAATGCGATTAAGATGTTGCAAATTACTCAACTGGTGCAGGTTGGCATACGCGATTATTGTGAAGCTGAACTCAGGTTGATTCATTCGGACAAGCGTATTTCCACTTTTTTCGACCGTGATATAAAACGGCAACAATACGAAGGCATATTTTGGGCGGCCATCTGCGATCGTATTATTGATCAGCTTCCCGAAAAAGTCTACCTCAGTTTCGATATTGACGGACTGGATCCTAAGTTATGTCCTAACACAGGAACACCTGTTCCAGGTGGGCTTGAACTGGAGCAATCCATTTACCTCATTGAAAAACTGGTAAGTTCAGGCAGAAAGATTATTGGCTTTGACCTCAATGAGGTTTCTCCCGGCGATGATGAGTGGGATGCCAATGTAGCAGCCCGCTTGCTCTATCGGTTATCGAATATGTGCATATTCTCGAACCAATAACAAATCAGAAAATTTAAATCCGCAGTAAAACCAAATGATTTTAACTGCGGATTTTAATTTTAGCTGAACAAAAGTGTTTATTATTTACGAATAGCCTTTCTCTGCTGTTGTTTGGTCATATCTTCAAGGCGTTTCTGAAATGAGGACTTTTTAACCGGTTTTGCTTTGTTTTCCTGGATACGTTTATGAAGTTTGTCTTCGTTCACAAATCGACGAATCAGGAACATCTGTGCGAATGTGAACAGGTTGGCCAGCATATAGTAATAACTTAAACCTGCTGAATAGTTATTAAAGAATCCCAGGAACATAATCGGCATAAGGTACATCATCGTTTTCATTCCAGGCATTTGCTGGGTTGATCCCATCATGTCATTATTCATCTTGGTATACATAATGGTCGATAGGGTCATAAGCAGAGTAAATAAACTGATATGATTGCCGTAAAAAGTACTCAACAAAGGGATCTGAGTTGTCCACGAATAAATGGAATCATAACTCGACAAGTCGGTTGCCCAAAGAAACGATTGCTGTCGAAGCTCAAACGCTGCCGGGAAAAACCTGAAAAGCGCAATAAGTATTGGAAATTGAAGTAACATGGGAATACACCCGGCCATAGGATTAACACCAGCCTTTTTGTAAAGTGCCATGGTAGCCTGCTGTTTCTTCATGGCATCATCCTTTTTCGGAAACTTAAGCCCTATTTCTTCTATCTCAGGCTTGAGTAACCTCATTTTGGCTGATGATACATAGGTTTTGTATGCAATCGGCAAAAGGACTATTTTGAGTAAGATAGTTAAAATAAGAATGATAATTCCATAATTCAAATTTGCGGATTCCAACCAGTTAAAAACAGGGATTACGGCAAACCTGTTTATCCATTGCATGAGGAAGAAACTCCAACCGAGCGGAATCTGCCTTTCAAGGTTAATTTTATAACTCCTGAGAACTTTATATTTATTAGGTCCGAAATACCATTGCAGGTTATAGGTTTGGTCGTTTTCAAGAGTATAAGGTAGGATTAATGCAGAATGCATGGTCTTTACCAAACGGTTTTCATTATCGTTAGGATAACCAACCGTCTCTATATCAGCACTCTCAAATTTATCAGCAGCAATAAGAGTTGTCGAAAAAAACTGTTGCTTAAACGAAACCCATTTAACAGCAGTTGAAATTCTTTCTTTCGCATCTTTTGTTTCGCTCAGGTAATCCACTTCGCCTGCCACATCCATATAATGAATGGTTGATTGTGTTTGCTCAGTTTTCAGGCTTCTTTCCTGCTGAAGAAGTGTAGTACTCCACAGCAACGACATATCACGTGTATTTTGTGCGATATACCCTTTCATACCCACAAAATTTACCTTGAAACCTACCATGTAATTATTACCCTTGAGGGTATATACATATTCAATATAACTGGTTGCAGTTGCTGGATCAGCATTTCCGGGATACACCCTTAAAGCCAGCTGCACCGAATCTTTACCTGATACATGTATTGAGTCCTTACCATCAGGAACTACAATGCTGAATTCCAGATTGTTGGTATTCATAGTCCGAAGATCCTCAGTATTAAATTCAAAACCGAATTCAGTGGAATCGCCTTTAAACAGAATCAGTGGAAGGCTATCGTAAGATTGATAATCCATCAATTGGGCGGACCAAACACGTCCGCCACGGGCTGAGATTTTCAATTTCAGCAGATCACTTTCCAGCGTATAAAACTTCTCTTCACTTTTTGATAATGCAGCGAAACCTTTTGTAAGAGTGTCGGAATCAGATACTTTCGCAGCCTGTGGATTAGTTTTAACCAGGGAGTCGGCAGTGGCTTTTTTCACCATCTCTGCCATCGCGGTAACCAATGAATCATTTCGTTGTACCTGGCTTATCGAATCAGCCTTTCGTCTGGCGGCAGCCATCTCTTCTTTGGAAGGTGTCATCCAAAGACTATAGCCTATTAATAATCCGACAATGATTACAAGACCAATAATATTATTCTTACTCATCTATTTATTATTGTATGAACTTAGTTACGCAAATAATTAATCTACCCCAAAAATAACATACTGACAATCAATAAATTATAATATTTAGTGAGTATCAGGGACGGCAAAGATACAAAATGTTGTATTAGAATTTATGTCAGATTGAACGAGAAAATCCAAAAGCCCATCATGAATGAGCTGGTACGCAGCAACAATTATATTTCAGCCTGCTATTTTGTCTGAACTTTTTTGTACTGAATTGAAGCTTTTACAAAATGAATAAAGAGAGGATGTGGTGATGCAACTGTACTTTTATATTCCGGATGGAACTGAACGCCTACAAACCAGGGATGGTTCTTTAATTCAATAATTTCGACCAGGTTATTTTGTTCATTTATTCCAACGGGAATCATCCCGGCTTTCTGATATTCATCGAAGTATGCGTTGTTAAACTCAAATCGGTGCCTGTGGCGTTCAACTATTTGTTTTGTTTTATAGACATCCCATATTTTTGTACCTGTTTTAAGTGTACAGGGATATGAGCCAAGTCGCATCGTTCCGCCTTTTTTATCAATTTTCTTTTGTTCTTCCATGATATCTATAACCGGGTAAGGCGTGGATGGATTCATTTCAGTAGAATGAGCATCAGAATAACCCAGGACATTGCGGCCAAATTCAATAACCGCACATTGCATTCCAAGACAGATTCCCAGAAATGGAATTTTATTTTCGCGTGCATACCGTATAGCAATTATTTTCCCTTCAATACCACGCTCACCAAAGCCAGGAGCAACCAGTATACCATCCAGGTCTTTAAGCAGGTGTTTGGATGTACTTTCATTTATGGACTCAGAATGAATCATCTTCAAGTTCACCTTATGCTGATTTTCAGCACCTGCATGAATAAACGACTCTGTAATCGACTTATATGCATCCCGTAGTTCAACATATTTACCCACAAGTCCGATTTGCACTTCACCCACAGGATGTTTCAGCTTATGCAGAAATTCCTCCCATCGGGCAAGATCAGGTTCCTTGCGGATTGGCACCTGCATTTTTTCAAGTACTACCTGGTCGAGTCTTTCATCAAACATAAGCAAAGGCACATCGTATATCGTTTCCACATCAACCGATTCGATTACAGCTGAAGGGTTTACATTACAGAAAAGCGCAATCTTGTTTCGGATAGCTTGTGTAAGGTGTTTTTCAGTACGACAAACTATTACATCGGGCTGTACTCCCGACTCAAGAAGCATTCTGACCGAATGCTGTGTAGGTTTGGTTTTAAGCTCACCAGCTGAGGCCAGGTATGGAACTAAGGTAAGATGTATAACCAGGCATCGATTACCGAGTTCCCATTTCATCTGCCGCACCGATTCAATATAGGGCAACGATTCGATATCACCCACAGTCCCTCCTATTTCTGTAATCACAAAATCATAATTACCACTTGAACCAAGCATTTGTATCCGGTACTTAATCTCATCTGTAATATGCGGAATTACCTGCACGGTTTCGCCCAGGTAATCCCCTCGCCTTTCCTTATCAATAACAGCCTGGTATATACGGCCGGTGGTAACATTATTGGCCTGAGAAGTACGAACATTTGTAAAACGCTCATAATGACCAAGATCCAGATCGGTTTCAGCGCCATCATCCGTTACAAAGCATTCTCCGTGCTCATAGGGATTTAATGTTCCGGGATCAATATTAATGTAAGGATCAAGTTTCTGTATTGCTACCCTGAATCCCCTGGCAATGAGAAGCTTTGCCAGTGATGAACTTATTATTCCTTTGCCTAACGATGAGGCCACTCCCCCGGTAGTAAAAATATACTTTGTTTCAGCCATGATGATGTTTATAAACGATTTGATCCGGGAGAACGCAAACAAATATTTTTATCCGGGAAAATAATTATTCCCGAAAATGATATTAACCAACGATTTGATCCGGATTTTAAAACCCTTGCAAAATTACAAATCACAACTATGAATTCCTTGAAAATAATAAAAAAAAAAGCCTGACCGGAATCAGGCATAAAAATGTTCATTTTGCTGATAGTTATACAATTTTAAATGAACTGATTTCTACACATTCCGTAATAACAGCTTTTATATCATCACGCGAACAAGGTTTAGCCAAAAACGCATTCATTCCTGCCTCGGCACATTCGGTTCTCATTTGTTCATCGGCGTATGCAGTAATCGCAACAATCGGAATTTCTTTATTAAATGCCCTTATAAATCTACAAGCTTCAATACCATCAAGTACAGGCATATCGATATCCATTAAAATCGCATTAAAAATTTCGGACCGGCAAGCTTCGGTAGCTTGCAGCCCATTATCAACAATTACATATTCCCAGCCTAATTTACTCATGTATCTGCTCATGAGATGTTGATTCATTAGATTATCTTCGGCAATCAGAATTTTCATAGAAGGGATATGACAGACTCTTTGTTTTTCAAATCTTGTTACACTTATTCGTTTGCAAAAGTAATATTCTCATTCGTTTTTTCATCAATAACATTAAAAATTGCCCCTTTTGTCACTAAATCCAACAGGTTAATTCAAAAAGCATCAGAGAATTCAATTTATTTGTTCATATGTAGTAAAAGTTTGTTATTAATAACAGAAGATCCAAATTTGTCAATTCATTTTTCTTAAGTCTGATTATCAACTTTAATCATAATCGCAAATTCACCAAGGGGAAAATGAAAAATTTCAATCAAATGTGCACAGCTTTATTGTCCAAGGTATGATTTCAGCAACTTGCTTCTTGAATTGTGTTTAAGCCGGCGTATTGCTTTTTCTTTGATCTGTCTGACACGTTCGCGTGTAAGATCAAATTTAACAGCAATCTCATCCAAGGTAAGTCCATGTGGAATACCTATACCATAATAGAGGTTGATAACATCTCTTTCCTTATCAGTAAGTGTCGATAATGAGCGTTTGATCTCCATTGCTAAAGACTCGCGCATTAATCCGGCATCAGTAAATGGAGTGTCTTCATCAACAAAAACATCGATAAACTTAGTGTCTTCATCATCAACAAGGGGAGCATCCATCGAAACGTACCTGGTGGTAATTTTCATGGCAGCATCAATCTTGTAATCTGGGATTTCTAATGCCTCAGCCAATTCCTCAGCAGAAGGCAAACGTTCTAATTTTTGCTCAAGCCGTGAAGTTTCTTTCTTGATTTTATTAAGCGAACCAACCTGGTTTAAGGGCAAACGAACAATTCGCGATTGTTCGGCAAGTGCCTGTAGTATAGACTGTCGGATCCACCATACTGCATAGGAGATAAATTTAAAACCTCTTGTTTCGTCGAACCTCTGACCTGCTTTTATCAGACCAACATTTCCTTCATTGATCAGATCCGGAAGGCTAAGTCCCTGGTTTTGGTATTGTTTAGCAACCGAAACAACAAACCTGAGATTAGCACGGCACAATTTATCAAGTGCTTTCTGATCGCCTGCCCTGATTTTGCGTGCCAGTTCAACCTCCTCATCTGCAGTAATGAGTGATTCCTTTCCAATATCCTGTAGATATTTATCAAGGGAAGCCGTTTCGCGGTTGGTAATTGATTTGGTTATCTTTAGTTGTCTCATGACATTCTTATCTTTATTTATGCAGTTAAACTGCACAGAGAATCTATTCAGTTCAACACTAAATATCGGAAATTGGATAAATCAGTATGATAATCTACCGACCTTATCATATAAACAAAGAAACTACCGGTTTGTTTTAATTTCTTTGAAAAGCAGAAAGCTCAAATAGAGTTATCGGATTAATTCATCCCGAAACCGTAATAAGCCCTGACTCTGTTCGGATAAACTCCTTCGAGCAAAACTCCCCCGCTCTTGTTTGCCAGTATTTTGCTCAGATCTTCAACATTCCGTATAGGTTTTTTATCAACTTCGGTAATAATATAGCCTTCTCTGATGCCAGCATTGCGGAACAAACCATCGCTCAAATCGGTCACCTGAACACCATGATCAATTCCAAGTTTCCGTAGTATATCTCCGGGAGCTACCATTATCTTTGCACCAAGCATGGGCAACACGTCTTTTGCTTCATTTTTTACTATAGCAGTATTTCCATCCCGATTTCGCAGGGTTACATTAAATGATTTTTCATTGCCATCACGATTTGCGGTAACAACAATTTTTTCGCCCGGACGATATCGACTAACCTGCTCAAGTAGCTCAGAGGTACTGTTTACAACTACATTATTCACGGATGTTATAACGTCACCCCTTGTAATTCCGGATTCTTTGGCTGCACTGCCATCGTTAACTTCCGAAACATATACGCCACGTAACTCCTTTATACCTTGTTCTTCAGCAAATTTGCTGTCCATCTCCCGAATACTCACTCCAAGGAATGCACGTTGAACTTCGCGGTAATCAATCAGGTCGCCTACAACTTTTTTTACAATATTAACCGGTATTGCAAATGAGTATCCTGCATAAAAACCATTGCCACTTGCAATAGCCGCATTAATACCTACAAGTTCTCCACGCGTATTAACCAGGGCACCACCGCTGTTCCCTCGGTTTACAGCTGCGTCAGTTTGTATAAAGGATTCAATTGAAGTGCCGTCAGGTGTGCCCAATATATTAATGTTACGAGCCTTGGCACTAACAATACCGGCAGTTACTGTACTTGTGAGATTGAAAGGATTACCGACTGCAAGCACCCATTCTCCGATTTGCAATTCATCAGAATTCCCATAAGTTAAGAAAGGAAGATTACTTTCTTTTATTTTAATAACTGCTAGATCCGTAGATGCATCCGTACCTATAACGGTGCCTTCATACGAACGTTTATCGTTGAGCACAACTTCAATTTTAGTGGCATCCTGAACTACATGATTATTGGTAACAATATAGCCATCCGGCGAAATAATAACACCGGAGCCAGCTCCCTGTAACGGTCCTTGTTGTCCAAACTGACTATCCCCAAAGAAATCATGAAAATTAAAGAAATTATCGTACATGCTGTTTTTGCGTGCATACTCTGTTTTTACATGTACAACAGCATGAACTGAAATACTCGCAGCAGCTGTAAAATCCGGATACGAAGTTGCCATCCCTGTCATGCTTGCAAGTTGAACCGGTGCTGCCTGCTGTGGCACTCCCTGCATTTTTCCAGTGTTTTTCTGCAAAAGTGTATATCCACCTAATGATATTAATCCTCCTAACACTGCAATTAGAAAAAATCCTGTGTACTTTTTCATTTTTTGTTCGTTTTTAAATGATGATTTATGAATTTATACTGTTTAAAAAAATTCTTTTAATTGATTTTTGATTTATAACGCAAGGATAATACCAATAGTTTTTATTGTGGTGTTAATTAATGTTAACATATTTTATTTCGTCAAAGAAATGATTTTAATACTAATATTTATAATGCTTATAATCAATTATTTAAACATATTTAATACAAGTTTTTCTAACAATTGGTATTGAATCCTGAAATATTATCACTTTTAAAACACTAAAAATGACATATTCGTAACCCAATCTGACAAATTGACAAGGAATATATTAAATTTGTTACCGAAATGATTTTACAATTCAGTAAATACGAAGGAACCGGCAACGATTTTATACTGATCGATGACCGCAAATTGCAGTTTCCGATCAGCCGGGAACTGATAAGCAAGCTTTGTGACCGTCATTTTGGCATTGGTGCCGATGGCATCCTACTTGTCCAGCATAGCGAAGGATATGATTTCGGGATGAATTATTATAACCCGGATGGAAGCCAGGCGACATTTTGTGGCAACGGAGGCAGATGTATTACCGCATTTGCTCACAAAATGGGAATAACCGACAATACATGCAGGTTTATGGCTGCCGATGGTATACATCATGCGCAAATCAGCGAGAACCATGGTTCCATTATGATCGTTGAGCTTGAAATGCAGGATGCAATTATCTACAGCACGGATAAAAACCTGTATTATCTGAATACGGGAACTTACCACGTGGTGAAATTTGTTGATAATCCAGATAATGTGGATATCATTGAAGATGGCCGTGAATTGAGATATGATTCCAGGTTCGAGCCACATGGGACAAATGTGAATTTTGCTAAACAACTCAAAAAAGAACTCTATGTGCGCACCTATGAGAAAGGAGTCGAAAATGAAACCCTTTCGTGCGGCACTGGTGTGACAGCTTCGGCAATAGCTGCATCACTTAAATACGGAGGTGAATCATTTTATGTTAATACTGCAGGAGGCAGGTTATTCGTAAGTTTTACCAGAAAGGATGACACTTTTAAAAAAGTGAAGTTAACCGGTCCCGCCACCCTGGTTTTTGAAGGACAAATTGAAATTTAACAATTATGTTAGGCCCGAATTTATTACTCAGAGCACCGGAACCATCTGACGTTGATACTATTTTCCGCTGGGAAAATGATATGAGTATCTGGCATTTGAGCAATACACAGACACCCTATTCCAGGTTTGCCATTGAACAGTATGTACTTAATACAACCAACGACATTTATGCGACAAAACAACTACGGCTAATGGTGGACTGGCATTCATCAGGAATAGATATTCTCACCGTTGGCAGCATTGATCTTTTCGATTTTGATCCATTTCATAAACGTGCAGGAATAGGTATATTGATTGATGATTCATACAGGAAGAAGGGGTTTGCTGCCGAAGCCATCCATTTGTTGATCGAATATTGTTTCAATACGCTGAACCTCCACCAGGTATTTTGTAATATCGAACGGGGTAATGAAGATAGTATCAGCTTGTTTACAAAAGCCGGGTTTACTTCATGTGGCATCAAAAAAGATTGGTTATTCCGAAACGATGGATGGACTGATGAGCTAATGTTTCAGTTAATCAGAAAAAAGTGAGAACTAACAGGAACGGGATTGAGGGAGGAAAGTCGAAAAAATAATTCGTGTTGCAAATGGATCAGAAAGCATTTAAAACCCAGGTCGGAAACAAAAGTAAATAAGAAAGTACCTGATGATTTTGAAACCTGATTGAAACTGGCACTGAAAATCACAAAGACATATCATACATCTACAGACCTGAAGTTATGGCAAACTATTATATGAACCGGATAAAGCGTAAAAAAATCCGTTCGCGAAGACGACAAATCATATTAACGGTTCTGGCTGTAATACTTATAGGCGGAGCAATAGCTGCCTACTTCGGTTACCAGATGTTGTATAAACCGAATGTTTGGCTCAACGGGCAATCTTCGGTCGCATTCAATATCAAATCAGGATCTACCTGGGATGATGTAAAAAAAATATTATATAAAAACGGTACAATTGTTCACAGGGCATCGTTCGAACAACTGGCCGAAATAATGAAATACCCTGATCATATAAAGCCTGGTCATTATGTTTTAAAGAAAGGAATGAGTAATAGACAGATAATTACAAAGCTGCGCTCAAAGCAACAGGACCCGGTTAAACTGGTATTCAACAATATACGTATAAAGCAGGAACTGGCAGGACATATTGCAGAACAAATTGAGGCCGATTCTGTTTCGCTGCTTAAACTGCTTAATAATGCTGATTACCTTAAAAAATTCGGATTTACTGCTGATAATGTTATCAGTATGTTCATCCCCAATACTTACGAAGTATACTGGGATATTTCGGCCGAAAAGTTTATGGACCGTATGTTTAAAGAATACAATGCATTCTGGACCCCCAAGCGGATGGATCGGCTGGCCGCCATAAATTTAACCAAGCTCCAGGCAATGACCCTCGCTTCGATAGTAGAAAAAGAAACCAATCAGAACAATGAAAAGCCTGATGTTGCCGGAGTATATATGAATCGGCTTAAAAACGGCTGGCTTTTACAGGCCGATCCCACTTTGGTATATGCGCTTGGTAATTTCAGCATAAAACGTGTACTTAATATTTACAAAACCGTTGATTCACCTTATAATACTTATAAATATACCGGTTTACCACCCGGCCCGATCTGCTTGCCTTCAATTTCATCTATCGATGCAGTTTTAAATTACAGGCAGAATAATTATATGTATTTCTGCGCAAGGGAAGACTTTTCAGGATACCATAATTTCGCGGTAACTTTGAATGAACACCTGCTTAATGCTGCAAAATACCAGCAGGCGCTGGACAGGCAAGGGATTTTGAAGTAATACAGTTCATCCCCTGGCAACTTTTCAATTCTTTATTCTTTATGGTTGTAGTATAGAATTGCGTTGGTAAATTATAGGCTTAGAATGCTTTATTCATAGGCTTCATGGAAATTCCATTTGTGATTTTCTATAAATGCCACATTTTTAAAGCTAATTTTATAAGCTGCCAGCCATTTTAACACGCTAATCTAAACTTGAGCCTTCTTTATTAAGTATTTATTAATTCGATAATAACCTGCAGACGGATAAAAAAAAATATGAAGAAGACGATTTTATTATTAGTTGCTATTTCAGGTTTTTCCGTCAGTTACAGCCTATCGAGTTCCGCTCACAAATATTACAAGAAAAGAAATAACTACTTCTTTAGCGGCAAGTATCAAAAAGCAATTGAATATTACTCTACTTCAATTCAGCTGTATCCGTCAGCCGATGCATATTACAATCGGGCTTTAGCATATTTCAAATTGGGTGATTCATGTGATTTTTTTGCAGTGACCTGAAAAATGCTTCCCATTTAAATGACGATGAAGCAAAAGAATTATTTTTTAAAAATGCACCCTAGTAAAATTGTAAGTGATTTATCGGATTCTGTAAAAAAGAGCTATCCCGGATTATCTTATCTGATAGTAGATTATTATAAATGCAGTTCCGATAGCACCGTAACACCTATATTTGAGAAAAACGAATACAATTCGGAGAATACAGACATCACAAAAAAGGATTCATCACCTTTATTTACAATTGTTGAACAGATGCCGGAATGTATTGGAGGTAACATTGCAAGAAATCGCTTTCTGTCTGAAAATATTCATTATCCGCAATCAGCATTGAAGAATGGCATACAAGGCACTGTATATGTTCATTTCATAATTGAAAAAGACGGATCAATTTCAGACATCAAGGTATTGAAAGGTATAGGAGGCGGTTGCGATGAAGAAGCCATACGGGTGTTAAGTATTATACCAAAATGGATTCCAGGAAGGCAAAATGGCAAAACTGTGAGGGTTCTCTTTAATACGCCAATCTCTTTTAGCCTCAAAAGTTAAAATGCTTTTTATCAGACTATTCTAAACATTAAACCTAATATTCAATAGATCCCCGTCGCAAACCACGTAGTTCTTTCCTTCGATAGCAAGTTTTCCGTGCTCCTTGCAGGCATGCTCTGTCTTTAATTCTATAAAATCTTCGTATTTAATTACTTCGGCCCGTATAAAGCCGCGCTCGAGGTCGCTATGAATAACGCCTGCAGCCTGCGGGGCAGTCATCCCTTTATGAATAGTCCATGCGCGATTTTCTTTAACTCCAATAGTGAAAAACGACATTAAATTAAGCAGTCTGTAAGCCGATTGCACAACTTTATTAACGCCCGGCTCGGCGAGGCCTGCATCCTCAAGAAATACATCACGATCTTCCTGGCTTTCAAGTTCCGCAATTTCAGCTTCCAGTTCGGCAGCAATTACCAGGACCTCTGCATTTTCATCTTTTACCGATTCAATAAGCGCATTTGAAAATGCATTGCCGGTAGCAGCCGATGCATCGTCAACATTACAAACGTAGATTACCGGTTTATCGGTAATCAGGTACATATCAGCAATATACCTATGATCATCCTCTGATACCGGCGCAGAGCGGGCAGGTTTAAAATCTTCAAGGTGAGCTTTGTAGATGTTAAGAACGTCCATCACCTTTTTAGCTTCCTTATCGCCTAATTTAATCAGTTTCTCAGTTCGCTGTATTTTGCGTTCCACCATGTTAAGGTCTCGGATACAAAGCTCAAGATCAACAATTTCTCTATCGCGAACCGGGTTAACTGAGCCTTCTATATGTGGCACTGTATCACTTTCGAAACAACGGATAACATGAATTAACGCATCTGTCTGTTGTATTTCGGCAAGAAATTTACTGGAACTACTTTCAGCCTGTCCCGATCCTTTTGTAAGCCCGGGAATATCAACCAGGTCAACGGTTGCATGCACAACCTTTTGCGCCGGTAAAAGTAAATTCAGAACATAAAGCCTGCTGTCGGGAACGTTAATCTGACCCATATGCGATTTCTGTCCGCCCGATTGATCATGAATTTTTGTATTAGCAACACAATTGAATAGGGTTGTTTTTCCGGTAGTGGCCAAGCCAATGATTCCGCATTTTAACGACATATTTTTCCAGTATTAAAGATGCAAAGGTAGTGACAAGTTAGAGTAAAAAAAAGCCTCATATTGCTGTTTTGATTACATAAACTGGTAGCAGGTCCCTTTAAAACGTATATTATTTCAGTAAACGAATCCGATAATTTTCTTCAATATACCTAAAATACCAGAAGAGTTTCCGGTTGACTTCGATGCCATAATCCACAGAATAATTGTAATAAATATGATTTTCGACTATCCTGCTGTATTTCCCCCGATTGAAATAATCATTCCAGTTATTCACCCCAACTTGGTTTTTGACTCTATAATAATCGTTGCTGTAATCTTTTGAAGGCGTGTAATTAAGCAAATACCAATTATCGAAAGCATTGTCAATGATTGTAATTTCATACTCGGTGCTGTCACTCTTTATTGTATGTCTTCCGGAAACAACTCCGGTTTTTTGTGAGGGTGAACACGACCAGACAAAAAGCAGAATAAAGATCGGAATTGTCAGATTTTTCATAGATCCAAATTAAAGTTCAGTAGTCTGCTATTCAATATTTTACCAAATATTAATCTAAATAAATGGCACAAATATCATTCCGGAAATGATATCATGACTTATAAATTCTTATTGGTTGATACTATAAACTAATATCTGGCATTGTTTAAAAACCGGGCATTAAATTGCTGATCCTTAGACTTTCAGGCTTTAAATCCTTATTGCATTCAATTGCTACCTAGTTTACTATAAACTTAGTTCTTGCAATGATATCTCTTGTTTCGATAACAGCTGTGTACAATCCTTTCTTATAACCATTAAGCGGAATGATGTATTCAGCGTTGGATATCTTGAAAGCTGAGGTATAAACCACAGCACCGATTTCATTTATAACTCTTATTCTGGCTTCACTTTGAACCTGAAATTCTGAAAGGTTAACATGCAGAATTTCCGATGCCGGATTAGGATAAACTATTGCTTTCACACCAGGTTTTGCGATTTCATTCACACCAAATACGCTACTTCCCAGCTGTGTCCATTTTTCTTGTATAGCTGTTGAATCGAGGGCATAATTGTAAAGTCTTAACATGGCAACAGCTCCTGCTGCAGCTTCATTCTGAACGGCAAGGTCATCATAAAAAAAGTTCAAAACTCCATCCTGATCAATAACTGCATCATTAGTATTATCAGTAAAATTGATTTTTACTTCGGCATCGGTATAAATGAGTACGTTTTGGGTTGCTGAATCTCGCGTAATCACGTAATAAGTGTATTCTCCGGCTGCAACAGGCGCCTCATTGCTGTAGAGATAGGGATAAAAATTGAGCTTACCGTTGTAAACGTAAGCGCCATGATCAGTTTTACGGTTTTTCCAGTCGACTACCCTTTTCCAACTCGACAACTCATCGAATACGAAATAGAGTTCAATTGTGTAGGTTTCACCAAGGAAATTTCCGGCTTCAACATTATTAAACTGAACTCCATTATTTTTTTCGAAACGGTAAACCATTTTATTGTTACCCTGAAGTTCACTTAATGTATCCGTTACAAAATTGCCCTGGTTACCCAGAACAGTTAATGCAGGACCATTACCATTCACTTCATCAAGTGAATTATTGAAGCTGTAATACAATGAGGATTGTGCCGAAATACCAACTCCAACGCTCATAAAAATCAGGGAAAGTAGTAATTTTTTCATGGCCACGATTTTTAGTTAATGAGAAATAAATTGTCTGATAGCAATAAACAAAGTTATAATAAAAATGTACAAAATAAACCAGTCCTGCTGTGTACAATAGAATAACAACTTTCACCACTTTTCGCAAATTACTCTTATTCAAACAGTTTACCTTGTTGCAACTGTACTTTAATTTCGGCCATTTCTTTTTTCAGCGTAGCCAGCGAAGAAGAAATCTCATTATTGGGTGTGTTGGGTTCAGGCAGTTCCGAACTGATATAATGGACGAAGCGCCATACTTCACGTAAATCTTTAAGTTCAACGGAATACGATTCATATAGGGGATTCAGTGAATGCAGGACCAGCCGGTCTTCGGATTTGAGGCGATTTTCAGCTACTTTGAACATGATACCATCGTTAAGTGTAAGTATTATGTAAGCCTGGTGATCGCGTATCATATCCCAATTCTGCACAAACTCGCCGGTAACCCACGATTTATCCGGAATGGGCAGCATGGAGTCGCCCGAAATCTGAAACGTACGGTATTTGCGGTCGGCCGAAAGAAACGGCAGTTGAAAAGTTGGTAAAACCCTGATATATTCAGGATCGGCAAAACCGGTACGGTAACCAGCAGAAGCTTTCTGGTTTACCACTTCGATGTTTTCCTTGTTGCTGCTATCCACAGTTGTTGTAAGCACACGGAGGGTTCCTCCATTCATAAAAATATCGTATCCGTGTTCCAATTGGTATAATTCGCTTTCGCGAAGGGTACTCAGATCGATTGTCAGCATCGTATCCACTGATATCTTGAAGTATTTTGCCAAAGCCAGTAAGGCCTCAATGCCGGGTTCGGCAACCCCGTTTTCGTACCCACTCAGCGTGGAGCGTTTCATATTGAGGACGAAGGCTAAATCGTCCTGCGTGCGGCCGCGACGTTTGCGGAGTAATTTGATATTTTGCCCAAAGGTTGGTTCCATGTTACATTTTTAACAACTCTCCCCCTTGCCCCCTCTCTTTGAAGGAAAGAGAGGGGGTGAAGACGAGAAGTTCAGTTATTTAAGCACTACAGTATTCAAAGCTTTTTTTGGTTTGAGTTAATTTCAGGTTGTAGAGTCACCCCCTCTCTTCATGAAGAGAGGGGGTCGGGGGGTGAGTTTTTAGAAACATTGGCCGGATTTTCTCTCTTACTTGGCCTACAAGAATTGTCTCTTCATTTTTTATTCTCAGAACACGTAATCCTAAGTCATTTAAAACGGATGTACGCCAAAGGTCATATTCTTTTTGTAAATCGTGTATCCTTCCATCAATTTCAAGTATCAGTTTTTCTTCTGCACAGTAAAAATCGACAATAAAGAATTGAAATGAATCAAATGAATTTTCATAAATTATTTTATGTTGCCTCAGAAACTTTTTCCCATCGAGCCTTCTGTTTCTGACCAATTCCCATATAATTCTTTCAGCCTCCGTCATATTTTTACGGTTCTCCCTGCAAATGGCAATAACAAATTTCTTTCGTGAATCAGGTTTCATGGCTGGTTTTAAAAAACTCACCCCCGGCCCCCTCTCTTTGAAGGAAAGAGAGGGGGTGAAGACGAGAAGTTCAGTTATTTAAGCACTACAGTATTCAAAGCTTTTTTTGGTTTGAGTTAATTTCAGGTTGTAGAGTCACCCCC
>JBBRCH010000054.1:0-31135 GCA_038204995.1 Bacteroidales bacterium
TTGCTCTACAGGCTGCCCTGTAATTGGCTCCTGGCGAACTTGATGATCGGATTAACTGATTGCAATAAGGAATATTAATGATGTTTTTTGGCAAATCTCTTATCAGTATTGCAACATTGATAGCAAACATTTTGAAGCGAATTTTCAAATCATCTGTATTCATATTTCTTATATTTAGAATAATACATTTGTTATAATTGAATTCACGAGGCACAATTTACGAGGTACGATTTACGGATTTTAGCACATAGTAATCTGGTGATTATTCGTAAATCGTCATTCGTAAATCGTAAATAATTCCGGGTTTCTTGTCCCGTCATACGTTGTTGTATCCACTTTTCACTACGGCCAAGCTTTTGCCAGTTTTCTCTTGCCCTGTCAATGCTTTGGGACGGATCGGAGATTTCCTGCATACGTTCGTAGCCGACTTTAGCGAGCCATAACTTGAAAGGTTCTGCCTTGGGCGACGGGATGGATTGGATAAGTCTTAATAATGTTTCCGTGTCAGCCACATCCGTTTCTCTCATTTTACCATCCCCAGCTTCCATTTTCAACTGTCCCAATCTTTGGGACAGTTCACTACCCTCAACTGAAAGTTTTGTCTTTAAGGCGTTCCAATACTTTCTTGGCCGAGGACTTTCGGTAAGAATTTCTATCACATCAATTACCGAAAAATACCATAGTTCCTTTTTAGGATCAAAGTGACTACGAACTTTCTTATGTTCAAATAATTTTACAGGTACCATATTGAAATCTTTTTAAATGAACAATTTAAAAGATAGCGAATGTTTTTAATGGGATTTCTTTAATGGCAAATTATATCTTCTCTCCCCGTCAAAATCGCAAAACGCATTTGCAACAGCAGCCGCAGTTGGGACCAGCCCGATCTCACCCAATCCTTTTGCTCCATAAGGTCCGACCGGATCTTTTACTTCTACGCCTAAAACTACAACTTCAGGCATATCTTTAGCCCGCAGAATTTTTAAATCGCGCATTTTTGTGGAAACCAGTTGTCCGTTAATCATCGGCAGATCTTCAGTCAGGGCATATCCTAATCCCATATGTACAGCACCTTCTATCTGACCTTCGAACATTACGGGGTTCATGATTTTACCGGCATCATGAGCGGCATAAACTGTTTCTATTTTGCCGTTTTCATCCAGAACAACCAATTGTGTTGCATAACCGTAAGCAAAGTGAGTAATGATGTCCTTTACATCTGCACCAGGTTTTGTGGTCCAATCGCAGGTATAATTACCTGTATACGTTTTACCAGCCAGTTGTTGTAAACTTTGGTATTTCATATCTTCCCGGATTTTTTTTGCTGCATCAAGAATAGCATTTCCCAGCAAAGCGGTTGCCCGCGACGAAGTAGTCATCCCGGTTGGAATATCGGCAATTGAATCAACTATTACTTCTACAATTTCAGGCAGGATTCCGGTTTCTTCATACAAAACCTGTATGGCAACCGTATGCACTCCCTGGCCCATTTCAGTCCAACCGTGATGTAAAACCACATGGTTCCCCGATTTTATTTCAATGATCACATCGCTGAAATCAGCCATACCGTTGCCGACTCCGCTATTTTTAATGCCACAGGCAAGTCCTTTAAAGCGGGCTTTATCGTAAAAAGGTTTTACAGCAAGCAATGTTTCCCGAACCCCTACTCCTTTGTGAAGGATCTGGCCGGTAGCTGTCATTTTACCTTCGCACAATGCGTTGTCGTAACGGAATTGCCAGCGATCGAAACCGCCTTGTCTGCATAAATCATCGATGCAGCCTTCGAGGGCGAAAGCAACCTGGTTTGCACCAAATCCGCGCATGGCGCCGCAGGGAATATTATTGGTATATACGGTAAGTGCTTCAAGATTTACACAGGGGAAATGATAAGCTCCGCTGGCATGGCCGGCAACACGTTCCATAACTTTTGTTCCGACTGAAGCATAAGCCCCTGAGTCGCCGACAGCATAAAGTTTTAGACCGGTAAGCCTGCCGTTCTTATCGCAACCCACTTCCATATCCATGTAAACAGGATGACGTTTGGGATGCATCCGGATAGATTCATCCCTTGAAAGCACCACTTTTACAGGCTTGTTAAGCAGCCAGGCAAACAGGGAAGCATGCCCCTGCACAGTCATATCCTCTTTTCCGCCGAAACCACCGCCTGTCGAAACCAGCGTAACCCTGACTTTTTCAACCGGCAGATTTAACACCGAGGCAACTTGTTTTCTATCCTCATAAATGCCTTGCCCGTTGGAATACAAATGAATGCCTTCCTCAAACGGCATGGCAACAGCGCCTTCTGTTTCGAGGAAAGCATGTTCTATTCGCTGGGTCTGGTAAACGCCTTTAGCTACAAAATCGGAACCGGCCAGTATTTCCTCAGCAATTCCGCCACGGTAAACCCGGCAGGTTTCCAAAAGGTTATCCTTATCGGGATGAACGCTCATGGCTCTTGGTTTAATAGCATCATGTGGATCAGTAACCGGTTTGAGTATATCATAAGTTACCTTGATCAACCTGACGGCTTCTCTTGCACTATCTTCGGTTTCGGCAACCACGCCTGCCAGTACATCGCCTATATAACGGGTTGTTTCGCCGGTTTTGACCATCAGGGGCCAGTCCTTGAAAATAAGGCCGACAAAGCGGTCACCGGGAATATCCTCGGCAGTGAAAATCCTTACTACTCCTTTTACTTTTAAAGCTTCGGAAGTGTCAATTTCATGGACTGTTGCTTTGGGATGATCAGAAAAATAAAGAGTTCCATGAAGCATACCCTCAAATCTCAGATCATTAACAAACAATCGTTTCCCCACAGCCATTTCATACGCTTCGTATTTCGGGTAGGAGGTGCCGACATTCCCTTTGAGTGATGTGCTTATTGAAGGTTGATGCTGTTGAAGACGCTGAGCAGTTTCGTGGATGGCATCAATAATTTTAACATAGCCGGTACAGCGGCATAAATTCAGTGTAAGAGCCTGTTTGATCTGATCGCGGGAAGGGGAAGGGTTTTTATCAAGTAAAATTTTGGTGCGCATCAGGAAACCCGGAGTACAAAAGCCACATTGAACGGCACCTTTTTCGACAAATGCTTTTGCAAGGATATCTTTTATATTTTCAGGCAGCCCTTCGAGTGTGTTTACTGTTGCATTTTCAAGTTTTTTCAGCGGTGTGAGGCACGACAATTTTGCTTCTCCATTGATCTCAACCATACAAGCACCGCATGCACCCTGGCCTGAACATCCGTCCTTTAAGGAAGTGATATTTTTACTATTTCGCAAATATTTCAATAGGCTGGTTTCCTCGTTGCCGTCAAAAATTTCGGACTCACCGTTTAAAACAAATTTTATCATACTCAACTCAGATTTTACTTTTTAAAAAATTCTCCACAGAATCCATATCCGGCGAAACCGGCAACGGGATCCTGAGAAGCGTTTGTACCGCATTCAGATCTTTCAATCCGCTGCCAGTAAGCAGAACTACATTGGTGGAAGCTTTTGGAATCAGGTTCCTGTTTTTATATTCGAGAAATCCTGCAAAAGCTGCAGCAGCAGCCGGTTCGCTAAAAATCCCGGTGTTTTTCGACAGAATGGAAGAAGCCCTAAGGATATCTTCGTCAGACACAATTATTGTTTGACCGTGATATTTCGTGATATAACCGGCAGCCATATAGAAGTTCCTCGGAATATCTACTGAAATGCTGTCAGCTAAAGTATGTGAAGGAGTTGATACAAATTTCTCTTTGCCTATATTTTCAACCAGGTTGCAGCTTCCTGCAGCCTGAACGGCAATGATGACAGGCATTTTTTCAATAATTCCCAGATGCAGTAAATCTTCAAACCCTTTGTAAACGCCAGAAATAATAACCCCATCGCCAACCGGGACAAAAATAAAGTCAGGGATATGCTCTTTTAATTGGCTGAAAAGCTCGAACGAAATAGTTTTCTTGCCCTCGATGGTAAATGGATTGAAGGCAGTATTTCGGTTATACCAGCCAAAGCGTTTGGTTGCTTCTATGCTCAGATCGAAGGCTGTATCGTAATTTCCTGCAACCGGAACCAGCGTGGCTCCATACATCATGATCTGTGTCAATTTGGCTTTCGGTGCTGTTGATGGAACAAAAATTACTGTCTTCTGACCTTGTGCGGCACAGATTCCTGCCAGAGATGAACCTGCATTTCCAGTGGAAGCAGCTACAATGGTATCGATCCCGTTTTCTTTCGCGAAGGCAGAAACCAATGCTGATGCCCTGTCCTTAAATGAAAAGGTCGGATTCTGGGAGTCATCTTTCAGGAAAAGTTCAAAATCATTGGTCTGGCCATCCAGGGAATTGATTTCATACAAGGGTGTGTTGCCGACCCTGAGATTAGGTAAGCTTTTCACATCATTTACAGGCAATAATTGAATGAATTTTTTTTCTTCCAGTTCCCGAAAAGTCAAATCACTTAATACCGGATAATCATAAATCACTTTCAAGACCCCGAGTGGAGGCTGGCCGTGTAATTGCTTTGCACTGCAATCAGGACAGAGGTAAATGACTTCACCTGCGGGAATCTGATTGCCGCAATCGGAACACTGGTATGTGAATTTGGAAGTCATGGTTTTTTTGTTTTAAGAAGTGCTGGGTGCCCGGTGCCGGGTGCCGGGTGCCGGGTTTAAACGGAACCTGGAACCACTGTAAAGTGTCAGACACCTGGTAAAGGTGTGCAGACACTTTACAGGTTTTTCAGCACCCCGGTTTCCTCATTAAAATCATTGATCATTTCATCCCAGCGTTCAGCTTGTTGGAATTGCTGGTCCCATACATCACGGTCGTTCCAGAGCTGGTTCAGGTCTTCAAGATCCTTTTCCTGCTGTTCGATCCAGGTAAAATACTTGAGGTTATGAATGGCTTTACGGTCATAATAGCTGAGCTCTTTCAGGTGATCGGTTGCCTGCCCGAAAAGACATCGCTCCATATCCTTTGCTGCCTGTAAGACGGAATAAGAGCCTTTTTCAGTATTTAATTCATCAAGCCGGGAAATATACATTTCGGCGGCATCTGTAGCCAGGCTAAAGATGAAGTCCTCACCTGTCATTTCATAGTATTTTGCTGTTTTAATGGCAGAAAGTATGTTGGCAATGCCGGAAATGCCTATTAATTCAAGTTTGTCGACCAACTGAGCGTCGATGCCGCAGGATTTCAGGTGTTTTTTTCCTTCCGGTTCGTTAAAAAGGCGGAAAAGGCGCATGCAGTCTTCGTCGTCGATGGCAGTAACCATATCCGTATTTTTTGCATTATGAACCCATGGCACATGCTTGTCACCAATACCTTCGATACGGTGTCCACCAAAGCCATTGTTAAGCAGGGTAGGGCATTGCAAAGCTTCAGAAGCAACAATTTTCATTTGCGGGAATTGCTTTTTCAGGTAATCGCCGGCGCCAATAGTACCTGCTGATCCTGTTGCCGAAACATAGGCTGCCAGCTGGCTTTTTGGGGATTTTACAGAATTAAAAACCTCTTCAATAGCAGGAGCTGTAACATTGTAATGCCAGCATGGATTCCCGAATTCGTCGAATTGGTTGAAGATCACGCAGTCCTTTCGATTACGCCGGATGTCCCAGCACTTGTCGTAAATTTCTTTCACATTCGATTCGCAACCAGGCGTTGCAATTACTTCGGCACCAATTTCCTTGAGCCAGGAAAAACGCTCTTTGCTCATTTCTTCAGGGAGAATAGCTACAGCTGTAACACCCATCAGGTGCGAGTCAAAAGCGCCACCGCGACAATAGTTGCCGGTTGATGGCCATACGGCTTTGTGATACGAAGGATCGAATTCGCCGGTAATAATTCGTGGTGCAAGGCATCCGTATGCGGCTCCTACCTTATGCGCACCGGTTGGGAAATACTTGCCGACAAGCAGAATAATCCGGGCTTTAACGCCTGTAATCGCTGAAGGGATTTCAATATAATTTACACCGCCAAAAAGACCACCTTTTGCAACAGGCTCGTTTTTCCAGGTAATCCTGAACAGGTTTGCAGGATGAAGATCCCATAATCCAATGGTTTTCAGTTGTTCTTTAATTTTAGCAGGAACAAGTTCGGGGTTGCGCATCTGTGCAAATGTAGGTAGTACAATGCCTTTTTCACGGAAGCGTTCAATGGCTTTAAGCCTGGCAGCTGGGTTTACAACCTTGTCAATTGTTTTAATCATTAGTGCGTATTTTTGAATGTATTATAAAAAGTGTAAAAATTTCGTTTTCAACTAATTAAGCCTATTGCTATAACCGGCAAATTTACTGATATCATTTACTATTTGCTATTACTTTTTACTCTGCAACATATTCTTTTAAAACGGTGATGGGAACAAGGGCAGTCCAACCGCAGAAATCTTTGGCTGCCTGACTTCCCTGAGATATTTCAGCAGGAGCATAATTTTCCCAGAAAGTATTGGTTTTTTTGTACACTTCAGCAACAGCCCAATAATATTGCCCGGCTAATTTCAGGGCTAATTCGTTTTTCGCGTATCTTGACAATCCTCTTAATACCATATAATTTGTTGGTGCCCATATACTTCCAAGCCAATATTCACCACTGGGGTTATACTCTTTCTGATCGGCGCTGTAAGATGCAACCGGTATTGTGGTCCAAAATTCATTTGGATTGGTGAGATGAGCAAGGAATTTATCGAGCTTATCATTTAGAACTACTCCACCAAGTAATGTCCAGAACATCCCTATATGTTTTCTCTTAATTTGTTTGCCGTATCCCAGATCATAATAAAAGCCATCTTCATCATTCCAGCAGTATTTGTTCAGGGCATCGGCAACTTCTTTATGAAAGCCAGTATAAACCACAATATCTTCTTTTTGATGCAGTGTTTTTGCGATGGTCACCAGGTTATCGGCAAACAAACACATTTGTGCGGAAGCATCCACCGACCGGCCTTGCTTATTCCATTTTGAGCTTAGCGAATCGTATAAAAAGATTTCAGGGTGCATGTTAATTAAAGGAATTCCCTGCTTGTCGTCCTGCCAGCCATAGGGATATCGCTGTATATTATCCATACCGCTGCCAAATGCGTCGTTGAAAAACAATTTATCATCGCATTGGTATGTTTTTACCCAATATTCAAAGTGCTTTTTTAAAAGCGGATATACTTTCGCC
This sequence comes from Bacteroidales bacterium, assembly GCA_038204995.1. GTDB lineage: Bacteria > Bacteroidota > Bacteroidia > Bacteroidales > UBA4417 > UBA4417. The sequence goes on from JBBRCH010000054.1 coordinate 7,148, forward strand.
AGGCGCTTTTCATCTTTGGTTACCGAGTGCAACTCCAATTCAGCAAATGCAAGCAACGGAGGATTCACACTGACCGGGTGATTTTTCGGCCAGAAAGGGGTTCCATCCGGACGGAATTCCCGGCAGATATACCCGTCAGCGTCCATACGGTCGTAAAAATTATCAAGTGCATTGGCAATGGGCAGTTTCTTCTGGTGGTATTTTGCGTAAGTAGCTATAAAACAGGTATCCCAGTAAAAAATACTTTCCGAAAATGCAGCGTCAAGAAATGGTTTTTTAAAAACCGGGTTATCTTTTCCTCCCCTTATTTTTAATTTGGCAAGAGCTAAAGCCTTATTATACATTTCTTTCTGCAAAGTTTCAGGCACATAATATTCATCTGCCGCAAATGAGAGCATCCGTGGTTTAAACGACCATAATGCGACTGCGCCGCCAAGCAACATTCCGTTTTCAATAAATCTTCTTCTTGAAATCATAAAAGGATTTTATTTACATCGAAACAGAGTCAATAAGCACTTTCATTTCGGCTGCTTTTTTGAGGATCAGTCCTGTGCCGGAATCTTTCAGTTTTGTTGCATGAATGATATGAAAATCAGTAATACCGAAGCTCGCATCTATTTCTTCATCAGAGAATCTGTACAAACCTGGTTCTTTGGTAAGCTGCATTATTTTGTCACCATTCCGGTGAAGTAATGTTGTGGTCGCCCCATCTTTTTTAAGGAAAAATCCGTTTTCGGTTTGGTTGAAACTCTTCTCGGTAAGGCAAAAACGCGGCTTATCGCTGAAAGGTGAACCTTTTGTAGGGCAAAAAGTGGTACAGTTCCCGCATTCGTTACAAAAATCAGCCACATTCAGAACCTGGTACTTTTGTTGGATTTTTAAATAGCTTTCTATTTCCCAGGAAGGCTTATCTCCATTGAAACTGACTTGCCATACAGGGATATCAGCTGCAGTGGTTAAGTAATAATTATTGGCACGATTCGGGCAAACCGTTACACATACGCTGCAAACGTCACCGCAGAACAGGCAACGCGAAGCTTCACGGATGGCTGATTCCGAAGTGAATTCAGGATGATCTCCTTCTATGGAAGAATCGATTTTTACACGTTTCGACTTACGGATAATAAAATCGCAGTGCGACATTTTTTTATCTGAAGAAAGTTTTTCCGACGGAAGTTCAACTCCAGATTTTGCTGCAATCTGTATGGCTGCTTTGCGTCCGTCGCCAACGGCTTTCACAATGGTAGCTGCGCCCCGCATGGCATCTCCGCCTACAAAAACACCGGGAATTGAAGTTTCATATGAGCCTTTGGATGTTACAAGATCGCGGGGATGAACAAAATCGATGTCAATTTCCTGCCCGAGTGCAGGAATCAGCGAATCGACAGGAAATTCGACGTATTCACCTTCTGTTTTTACAGGAGTGAGGCGGGAATCATTTTCAGATTTTACCAGTTGCATTTTCGAACAAACAATCGAAGAAATCCGGGTTCCGGTCATTACCAGTTTTTCGGGAGCCAGCAATTCCTGCAGTTCAATTCCTTCGGCCAGCAAAGCTTTGATTTCGTCTACATCGGCGGGCATTTCATTGCGTGTACGACGGTAAAGCACTTTTACCGTGCTGCCAGGTTTTGCAATGCGTTTGGCAGTGCGGGCAACATCCATAGCCGTATTTCCGCCACCGATAATAATAATGTTTTTACCTAAGTTTGTTTGTTTCCCTTGTTTTGTGTTTTTCAGAAACTCAAATGCATTTATGACTCCGCTTGCATTTTCGCCTTCCATCTGAAAAGTTTTGAATCGCTGGGCACCTGCTGCAATGTAAACAGAATCATATTCGTTACGCAAACGGTTAAAGAGTTCAGAGTCAACTTTCGAATTATAGTAAATTTTAACGCCTAGGTTTTCGATCCGCTGAATATCTTTTTGCAACGATTCCATTTTCAGTCTGAATTCAGGAATAGCTTCCGAAACCATGCCTCCGGGAATTGATTTTGTTTCGAAAATCTCAACTTTAAAACCGCCCATGCTTAAAAAATAAGCGCAGCTCAATCCCGAAGGACCTGCACCGATAATGGCAACTTTCATTCCGTTTGAGGGTGCGATACTGATATCAGCTTTAAAACCCTTTTCAGCTACAAATCGTTTCACTTCTTTAATTTTCAATGCCTGCTCATAATTGATACGAGTGCATTTTGTCTGGCACAAATGATCGCATGCCACACCCAATACATTCGGAAACGGGTTTTTAACCATAATCACATCAAATGCTTTCTGAAAATCGCCTTGTGAAGTGTGATAGAGGTATTCGGGAATATCCTGGTTGGTCGGGCATTCGTCAACACAGGGAGCATGGATGCAATCGAAAAAACCTAACGGACGGCTGGTCTTAATGCTTTTGGTAACAAACGGATCGCGTTTATAATCATCATTTAATATGACTTCGTCAGCATAAATGTTTAGTTTTTCAAGTGGAATCAGATTTTTCTGATTCGCTTCATCCGCAAGGTCTTCAATATATTGAGCTAATTTCCCATATCCCCCGGGCTTCAGAATGTCGGAACAAACCGTTACGGGTTTCAGCCCGCTGTTCACCAGGTCGTTGATATTGAAACAGTCAGCTCCTCCCGAAAATGAAATATTCAGTTTCCCTTCAAATTCATTCTGCAACTTCCGGGCAACATTCACACTGATAGGGTGCAGGGCCCGGCCACTCATATACATCATCTGCTCGTGAGCAGGAAAAACGGTTTTGTGATTTGTGCTTTCAAGCGTATTGGTAAGTTTTACGCCAAAAAATAATCCTTCAGCATCAGCCGTTTGCTGAAGTCGCTGTATGATCCCGATTGCGTCAGCATATTTAAGGTCATGTTCGAATGCGATATCCGGAATGGTATTTTTGAAGTTTAATTTGTTATTTAAAATATCGCGCAGTTCGTCCTTGCCTAGAAGTGTCGGATTCAGTTTTACCAGGGTATGCAGCTTCTTTTCCTTTAACAGGTAATGCCCGATTTTCTCGATTTCGTCAGGCGGGCAGCCATGCATGGTGCTAAGCGTAATGTTGTCGGAAATGCTGTTTGGTATATCAATATCAGCAATCTCGGGATAAAACGGTAATAATTCACTGATCATCTCTTGCTTTACTACGCTGCAGTCCCTCATGCTTTTTAGAAACCATTGCACATTTTTATTCTGAATGCCTTCGAAGTTGTAGCCGATACTCATATTGAATACAAATCCTCTTTTTTGTTGTTTGTCCAATCCAAATTTATGCTGTAGTAAATGTATAATTACCCATGCTTTGAGGTATTCACTGAACGATTCCCGTATGTGGAGTTCCTGCGACCATTCACAGTTATAGCCTTCATCCTGCATGTCGATACATGGTTTCGAAATTTCGATTTCATCAAGCGTTTGAACGGTTTTCAATTCGATATAACTTGCTCCGCAGAGCCAGGCTGAAATAATATTCTGAGCCATCTGGGTGTGTGGGCCGGCGGCAACGCCCAAAGGAGTAAACAACTGCTGCCCGAAAATTTCTATTTGAAGACCGGCATGGTCTGAAGGATTGAAAAACAATTTTTCGGGGATTCCAAAAATTTCTTTCCGGGTCGTAAATTCCGTTTCGATAAGACTTAAAAGTTTTCCTGCTGAAATCGTGGAAAATGCTGTGGAATGCTTCATTTGGTAAGGTAAGTTTAGTACTTTTAGCTTTTGTAAAAATAGGAAATTAATAGAATGAAGGAGGCATTATTTGCGCAAACATCGGCTATCATACTTTCTGCGGGCAGTTCTTTACGAATGGGCACGCAAAAAGCATTGCTCAGATTTGATGATGAACATACTTTCCTTCAGAAGATCACTGAAACATATTTAAAGGCGGGTGCAGAACAGGTCATTGTTGTTGTAAATACCGGATTATATGCTCTGTTCAACGAAAATAATCTTGACCTTCCGGAACAGGTGATATTAGTTAGTAATGAAAAACCTGAGCTGGGTCGTTTTTATTCCTTGCAAACCGGCATAAAGAAAATAAAGCCAGGCAATTACTGCTTTTTTCAAAATATTGATAATCCGTTTACATCAGCACATTTGATCAACTCATTGATCTCTGAAAAAGATGACGCTGATGTAATTATTCCGGCATTTCAAAAAAAAACAGGCCATCCCGTACTTTTAAGCCCGGTTGTTACTGAAACAATGCTTAAGGTTATTGATTATGAAATCAGGATAGACCAGTTTCTTAAAAAATTTAATGTGAAGGAGGTTGAAACCAATGATAACAAGGTATTAGTTAACATAAATTCACCTGAAGAATTCCTGGGTGCCGGATTCAAGTTTTAGCTCCTCCATTGGCACACTCATATTCATATACACAGAATGCTTTTATTACCTTAAGGCCAGGTGTGTTTTACGATCTTAAAGCTATACAACGAAGGTTCCTTTGTGGTTGAACCGGCCGGCGCTTTGTCGGTTGCAGCCCTTAAAATGTTTAAGGAGCATTTGATAGGGGAAACAGTAGTTTGTATTGTCAGCGGAAGCAATAACGATATAATCCGCATGCAGGAAATTATAGAACGATCGCTGTTATACGTAGGATTAAAATATTATTTCCTGGTCTGTTTTCCTCAGCGTGCTGGTTCACTGCGGCATTTTGTGAATATTGTGCCGGGTCCTGATGACGATATAACCCGTTTCGATTGGATAAAGAAAAATAACCGTAAGGTTGGTCCGGCGCTGGTAAACATTGAAATGGAAGTATCCTCGGATTATGCCGTTCTGCTGACAAAAACGAAAAAACATAAGGTGTCATATCCCGAGGTGATTAACCATAAGAGTTTATTTGAATACCTGATCTGAAACGGGTTTGAATGCTTATTTTATTGATGCATCAGAAGCTGCTCATTATAGCTAAGCGATGAACCTGTGGCTTGCCCCCGGTCTGAATTAAAATGAAATAGATTCCGGATACCAGATGGTGAGATATTCTATTTTCAGGAACTTTTTCGATTTTATAAATTCCTAAACTTTGGCCGGTAACATTAATAATTTCTATATGGTCAGGTAGTGATTCCGGTTTATTGCACCGGATATTAATCTGATCATTAGCATTAAATATATTAATTTCGGTTAACTGAACCGAAGGAAATCCAGATCCTGCTGATGACAATTTGTTGCTTGTTAAATCCTCAAAAGTGTTGATGCTTTTTTCGGAAACGGTGACAGATATATTGGACAAACCAGCAAGATCCGATGATACTGTTATCAAACATCCGGAGGCATTTTGATATTGCACGCTTTGGATATATATTCCGCCAGGTGCATCGTTAAGCCGGAAATTCTCCTTTTCCAGAATGGGTTTGCTGAAATAATCACCGTATAAATTCATCTTAATCTTGTTGGCATCGGCCGATATGCTGAGCCACGGCTGAAGAATATTCCCTGAAATATGATTGTCCATCCAGTCAAGCCGGTTGAAAAGATAATTTTCAAAATAAGCTACTTCATCCTCATAGGTATTGTATTGCCAGTTATAATTCGGCCATACATATTGCCCCAGTATCGGCCATCGCTGGTAATTCCTGTCTTTTGCATCAGCAGTATAAACCAGGATTGAATCAATTACTGATGCGATGCTGGTATTGCTCAGCACATTCTGACGAAGGCTTACCCACCTTGTTTTTGCAAGGTCCCGAAAGTAAACATCTTCATTCAGCCTTTTCCACCAGAACATGATACTTGCCGGATGATTATTCACATTAGTGTATAGCCATCCGGTGTAATCCAATCCCATGGGCCAGTAATCAACATTTCCGTAACCCAGGTTGAAATCCCATGCAGGTCCTGCAAAGAGTTTCCCTCCATCACTATCTTTCTCTTTAAAAAAATAGGTGCTGTATCTGTATTTATCAACTTCCTTCGATATTTCGCTCAGAAACATAAAGTCAACAAAAGAAGGCACATCGAAATACCTCATGTATCCTGATTGAGGGTCCGCAAAGTTGGCGTTGCTCAATGTGTTTTCAGCAGTTGTAATATAATTTTTAATATAACTTCTTTGTTGCGAAGCAATTACGCTGGATTCAGGATAGTAATACTGAAAAATGATATCCATGGCATTGGGATAGGGCGGGCTTGGGTGAGACTTCCAGCCGTTCACCCCAAATTGAAAATCAGGAGCAAGTTTATCCACACTGAGGATGTAACCTCCGGTAAGATCATCTCCTGAGATTTCATCAGGATTTAAAGTAGCGATGTTTACCCTGTTTTTATCCTTCTTTATTTTTTCCATCAAAACATAAACTCCTTTGTAGTCGTTGTTGATCACGAGTTCGCAATAGCTGGTTCGGGTGCAGTATCCGCCCATTTTCCTCCCCATATCAAATGTCACTACGTTGCGGAGCATTGACTTATCGCTGTATGGAGCATATAAAATCCAATCATTTTCTTCGGGCATGCCAAGCAGCGATACATTCAGATTGCCTCCGGCATTATCACGTGTTTCGAAGCCATACGATTTCTTTGGAAAAATCTGGGCAGACTGTCCCCGGATTTCGATACCAACGGATCCGTCATAATTATTATATGGATCGGTAAGGTTATTGAAATTTCCCGGGCCATTATCAATAATACCCATGTGGGCTGTAATCTTTGGCTCGTCAGGGATTGGAATTTCTGAGGTATTAATCACAACAATCGGAAGATTCGAATAAAGCTCGACCGGAACAGGTATTTCTTTTACTATATCATCAATATACCAATGGATACCAGCAGCCGGGCCTAAAATATCAAAGAAAATAACCATCCGGGTAAAATTATTGAAATCCAATCCCGAAAAATTAAATTCAAGATCATTCCATTGTCCGGGGATGGGGGTAAGCAGGATTTCCTGTGATGCAGTATTTGTGCTGTTCTCAAATTTAAGCACCACATCGCCACCGCTCGAAGGCGCATAGATTTTTAGCTTATAACGGGGAAAGAGTTCGAAATTCACCGGCTCCGGCATATCGGATAACATCAGGTCGTACAAGTCCGTACTCGAAATAACATCAAGACAATGTTCGGAAAGGTTGATCCCTTCCTTGTGCGGGTTGGATATAATTTGCGACCCTCCGGCTGAAATAACCCAGTTTGGGGTGATGCCATCCCAGTTTGAGATCGTATCGTAGGTTTGGCTTAAAGCAGCAACGGGGAAGATTGCCAGGATAAACCAGACACAAAATACTGATTCTTGTACTATATGTTTTTTATGGGTATGCAATTAATCAGGATAATTATGCAACATAAATTTTAAACAAAGTTAGATGAATTTATAAAACGATCAACTTTCTCAAAATCAATATCTTGTTTTAAAAAGTCGGGGATTTGGCATAAAACGAAAAAGTAAATATTACAATTCAGATATTTTTTTGACACAGGTTGAACCGTGCGCAAATAATCGGATAGAAATACAAACCAGGAGAATGCTTTGCAAACCAGGTATTTCAGATATTTTCAACCGGCACAAAAAAAGGAGGACTAAAGCCCTCCCAAATCTATAAATATAGGTGCTGAATTTACTCTGCCAGAACTTGTATATTATTTTTGAGAACTTCTACAACACCTCCGTTTACCTGAAAAAACAAAGTTTCCTTTTTTAAAGTAATTACTTTAACCTTGCCTTGTTTCAGAGCGGCAATCATAGGCGCATGGTTGTTCAGTACTTCGAACGAACCATCCAGCCCGGGAAATTGAGCCAGTGAAACTTCACCTTCGTAAATTGTGGCATCGGGGGTTACAATTTCTATTTTCATTTTTAGGCTGTTAGGCTATTTAAAATTATAACTTGCTGTGCACTCAGCACCGGACACTCAGTACTAAGCTGTCAACTAAAATTTCTCTGATTGAACTAAAACTTCTTTAATTCCCTGCAATCATTTTCTTCCCTTTTTCGATTGCTTCTTCAATGGTGCCTACCATGTTAAAGGCGGATTCAGGATACTCATCCACTTCGCCGTCGAGAATCATTTTAAATCCTTTGATGGTATCTTCGATGGCTACAAAAGCGCCTGGAATACCGGTAAACTGAGTAGCAACAAAAAAGGGCTGAGAAAGGAAGCGGGCTACGCGGCGAGCGCGTTGTACAACCAGTTTGTCCTCATCCGAGAGTTCATCCATACCAAGAATAGCAATGATATCCTGTAACTCCTTGTACCGTTGAAGGATTTCTTTAACCCGTGTAGCGGTATTGTAATGTTCATCTCCTACTATATCCGGGCTCAGTATTCGTGAGGTAGAGTCGAGAGGGTCAACGGCAGGGTAAATGCCCTGCTCGGCAATTTTACGGTTCAATACCGTGGTTGCATCGAGGTGGGCAAAGGTTGTAGCGGGAGCCGGGTCGGTAAGGTCATCGGCAGGCACATAAACGGCCTGTACGGAAGTAATGGAACCTCGTTTTGTTGAGGTAATGCGTTCCTGCATCATTCCCATTTCAGTTGCCAGCGTTGGCTGGTAACCAACAGCTGAGGGCATACGTCCCAGCAGAGCAGAGACTTCTGATCCAGCCTGTGTAAACCTGAAAATATTATCAATAAAGAAAAGAATATCGTTTCCACCGCTTTGTTCGTCGCCATCGCGAAAATATTCAGCAACCGTAAGACCGGAGAGAGCAACACGGGCACGTGCTCCTGGCGGCTCGTTCATCTGTCCGAAAACCATGGTTAAGAGTGATTTCTCCATCTCTTTCAGATCTACTTTCGACAAATCCCAACCCCCTTCTTCCATGCTTTTTTTAAACTCATCTCCATAGTTCACCAGGCCGGCTTCAATCATCTCACGCAAAAGATCATTCCCTTCACGGGTGCGCTCTCCTACACCGGCGAAAACAGAAAATCCTTTGTATTGCTTGGCGATATTATTGATTAGTTCCTGGATAATAACGGTTTTCCCAACACCGGCACCACCAAAAAGACCTATCTTACCCCCTTTTGAGTAAGGCTCGATAAGGTCAATAACTTTAATACCTGTATAAAGGACTTCCTTTGTAGTGGTAAGGTTCTCAAATTTAGGCGGATCGCGGTGAATACTGGATACTCTTTCGCGCGAAACAGGCGCCATACCATCAATAGCATCACCAATTACATTAAAAAGACGACCTTTGATTGTATCACCTACCGGCATTGATATGGTCATGCCTGTTGATATCACTTCCATGCCTCGGCTCAACCCATCGGTTGAATCCATAGCAACCGTACGAATTGTACTTTCACCGATATCCTGCTGGCATTCCAGTACAATCACAGTTCCCGCCTCGTTTGTTACTTCGAGGGCATCATAAATATTTGGAAGCGGAACAGTTTCGTCGAAACATACGTCAATTACCGGGCCTATGATCTGAGAAATTTTACCGATTATTTTTTGAGCCATATAAAAATGATTTAGAGAGCAAATTTAAAAAACAAATTCTAATTTAAAGGAAGTTCTTGATTATAAGTAGACAGCTTATCAATTATTCATCAGCAGGTAGAATGTTGTCTGCTGAATCCGTTGAAATATCCTGTTGCACATCATCCTTGTTTTCAATATTATTTTCGGTATGCGATTGAAAGAATTGCCTTTGAAACAGTAACAATGTGACAACACCTGTAGTTATGGCCGAATCTGCAATATTGAACACCGGCCGGAAGAAGATATAATTGTCTCCACCCCAGAATGGCAGCCACTGCGGATAAGTACCTTCGAGGATAGGGAAGTAGAACATATCCACTACCTTGCCATGAAGAAAGCTGCTGTAACCACCTTCGGCGGGCATAAACCGGGCCAGGTCAAAATAGGTGCTCTCACTGAACAAAACGCCATACAACGCACTGTCGAAAATATTACCCATGGCACCGGCCAAAATGAGCGAGAAAGAAAAAATTACTCCAAAGCCGGTTTTTTTCTTTGATAAATTCACTATGTACCATCCCAAGAATCCCACAGCCAGGATGCGGAATAAGCTTAACGCAAGTTTACCGTATCCGCCGGCAAACTGCAGTCCGAAGGCCATCCCGTTGTTTTCGGTGAAATGGATAATAAACCAGTTGCCTGCAACATGATATTCCTGACCCAGGGTCATATGGGTTTTAATCCATAATTTTAAAGCCTGATCAATGAACAGGACAATAAATACTATTAATAGTGATTTCTTCAGCACGATATACTGTCGTCAGATTATTTCTGTTTCAGTTTGGCTTCCATGCTTAAAGTAGCATGAGGCACACTTCGTAAGCGCTCTTTCGAAATCAGCTTACCTGTTTCGCGGCAGATACCATAGGTTTTATTCTCAATACGAACCATAGCATTTTCGAGGCTCTGGATAAATTTTTCCTGACGACCGGCCAGGCGTGCATTTTCTTCTTTCGAAAGAACCTGGTAGCCTTCTTCCAACACTTTAAAAGTAGGAGATGTATCCATGGTGTCGTTATCATTGCTGTTGGTATAAGCTTCAGTCAGCAATACCAGGTCATGACGGGCTTTTTCGAGTTTGTCGAGAATGAGCTCGCGGAATTCTTCCAATTCCTCATCTGAGTAATGGGTCCTTCCTTTTTCTTCTTTTACGTCTTCCGCTTTCATATGTTCAGGTGTTTAATGATTCAGGTATATTTATTAATAAAGGTGTTAAAATTTCTCGACTTTAATAGTAACACTAAGTTCGTCAGTTAGTTCAAGCACCTGGGCATCCTCTATTTTGTAATCCAGAACGGTAAGTGATTCCGCAAGTGTTTCTGAGCAAATATAGTTATTAAAGTGTATGATAGATGTTTCTATCAGATCATTTTTTTCTATAAGCAGGGTTATTTTATCCGTCACCTCAAAACCCCGGTCTTTTCGGATATTCTGTATCCGGTTGACCAGTTCACGGGCTATTCCTTCCTGACGGAGTTCTTCAGTAACTGTGATATCGAGTGCAACTGTAAGCGAGCCTTGATTGGCTACCATCCATCCAGGGATATCTTCGGTAGCGATTTCCACATCCGATAGAAGCATTTCGACCGTTTCGCCGCCGATTTGCAGGTCGTATTTACCCGAGGTTTCAATCAGGGTAATTTCATCCTGTAAAAATGTGCCTACTGCAGTTGCGATTTCCTTCATAAGTTTACCGTAACGGGGACCGAGTGTTTTAAAATTCGGTTTGATCTTTTTAACCAGGAACCCGGCAGATTTATCCAGGTATTCCAGTTCTTTCACGTTAACTTCACTAAGGATGAGGCCACTTACCTTATCAAGTTGCTCTTTTATATGCTCTCCGGAAACCGGGATCAGTATTTTTTGCAAGGGTTGCCGTACACGCAGATTGGTTTTTTTGCGCAGGCTTAAAACCATGCTCGAAACCTGCTGTGCCAGTTCCATGCGTTCTTCCAGTTGTTTGTCTATCCGGCTTTCGTCGGCAACCGGGAAATCGGTGAGGTGTATCGACTCGCTGTTATCCAGACCCGAAACTTCATTGAGGTCGATAAACAGCCGGTCCATAAAGAATGGAGCGATGGGAGAACCAAGTTTGGCGACAACTTCGAGGCATTGATACAAGGTCTGGTAGGCTGAAATTTTGTCTCTGGTATACTCTCCTTTCCAGAAACGGCGGCGAGACAAACGTACATACCAGTTACTGAGGTGTTCGTTAACGAAATCAGTAATCAGGCGGCCTGCACGGGTGGGTTCATACTCTGCATACGCTTCGTCAACATTTTTAATCAGACTGTTGAGTTCCGAATGTATCCAGCGATCGATTTCGGGCCTTTCGTCAAAAGGAATTTCTGCTTCAGCATAACTGAAACCGTCGATGTTGGCATACAATGCGAAAAAGTTATAGGTATTATATAAGGTTCCGAAAAATTTACGCTGTACTTCGGCTATGCCTTCGAGGTCAAATTTCAGATTGTCCCAGGGTTGGGAGTTGGTGATCATATACCAGCGTGTTGCATCAGGGCCATATTTCTCGAGTGTTTCGAACGGATCAACTGAATTCCCAAGCTTTTTCGACATTTTGTTACCTTCCTTGTCGAGCACAAGGCCGTTGGAGATAACATTTTTAAATGCTACCGAATCGAATACCAGCGTTGCTATGGCATGAAGAGTGTAAAACCATCCGCGGGTCTGATCCACCCCTTCGGCTATTAAATCGGCCGGAAAATATTCCGGCTGACCGTTATTTTTTTCGAAAGGATAGTGGAACTGAGCATAAGGGACAGCCCCCGAATCGAACCACACATCGATAAGATCGGTTTCACGGATCAGTTTCTGACCTGTTGGTGAAACCAGGAAGATATCATCAACATAAGGGCGATGAAGGTCGAAAGTGTTATAATTTTCAGCCGAATTGTTTCCAGGTTCAAATTTTGCAAAAGGATTCACGGTCATAAACCCGGCTGCGATCGATTTCTCAATTTCTGCCTGCAACTGGGATATTGAGCCGATGCATATTTCCTCGCTGCGGTCATCACTCACCCATATCGGCAGCGGTGTTCCCCAGTAACGTGAACGCGAAAGATTCCAGTCGACCAGGTTTTCGAGCCAGTTGCCAAAACGTCCGCTTCCGGTAGATTCCGGTTTCCAGTTTATAGTTTTGTTAAGCTCAATCATACGATCCTTCAGCGCGGTTGTACGTATAAACCACGAATCGAGCGGGTAATAGAGTATAGGTTTATCGGTACGCCAGCAATGCGGGTAGGAGTGTTCGTATTTTTCGGTTTTAAATGCCCTGTTCTCTTTTTTAAGCTTTACTATGATATCGATATCTACATTTTCGTCCTTCTGCGGATCGTTATCCCGGGCATATTCTGACTTTACAAAACGACCGGCAAATTCGCCCATGCTTTCTGTGAAGCGCCCGGTTTTATCAACCAGTGTGAGTGATCCGATACCGTATTGTTTGGCAATCTTAAAGTCATCGGCACCAAAACTGGGGGCTATATGTACGATACCGGTACCATCTTCGGTGGTTACAAAATCACCTGTAACAACCAGGAACGCATCGCCGGTTTCGGGCTGCTCGTAAGGCAAAAGTTGCTCATAACGAAGACCGGCAAGGTCAGAGCCGTTAAATTCAGCAAGGATCTTAAAAGGAATTACCTTCTGCCCCGGTACATAATCTCTCAAGGGCATATCAGCATGTTTGACAGGGAAATATTTGCTTAAAAGTGGTTTGCCTACTACAACTTTTATCGGTTCGTAAGTATAAGGATTAAAAGTATTTACAAGCACATACTCTATATGTTTGCCCACTGCCAGGGCCGTATTCGAAGGCAAAGTCCAGGGTGTGGTGGTCCAGGCCAGGATAAAAACATCGGTTTTATCCTTACCGAAAAGTGTCGGGATAAGGGCATGATCAGTATCTTTCCGAACCTTGAACTGGGCTACAAGCGTGTTATCTTTAACATTACGGTAGCTTCCGGGCTGGTTTAGTTCATGTGTGCTGAGCCCGGTTCCGGCAGCAGGAGAATAAGGCTGTATGGTATAACCCTTATATATCAGGCCTTTATTATAAAGTTCCGAAAGTAAATGCCAGCATGTTTCGATATACGTGTTATCGAATGTTAAATAAGGGTTATCAAGATCAACCCAATAGCCTATTTTTAGTGTAAGTTCATCCCAACGGTCCTTGTATTTTAATACTTCGCTTCTGCAGGCCTTGTTATAGTCGTCGACACTGATTTTTTTCCCGATGTCTTCCTTTGTGATTCCTAATGTTTTTTCAACGGCAATTTCAATAGGCAACCCATGTGTATCCCAACCTGCCTTGCGTTCGACAAAATATCCTTTCAGGGTTTTGTAACGGCAGAAAATATCTTTAATAGCCCGGGCCATAACATGGTGAATGCCAGGCATTCCGTTGGCTGATGGTGGCCCTTCGTAAAAAATATAGGGGGTATGTGCACTCCGGTTTTCAAGGCTTTTCTCGAAAATATGATGCTTATTCCAGAAATCGAGTACCTCGTTTCCGATGCGTGTCAGGCTAAGTTGTTTGTATTCAGTGTATTTGGTTCCCATCAGGAAGTAAATTAAGCTAATTTTTTTAAGGCTGCAAAGATAGTATAAAAAATGATATAAAAAAGGGCTGAGTATGTGCGAATTAAGAGGTTAATATGAAGATTATCCCAAGTGCAAGCTGTGGCACAATTTATCTAGTAGGAGTGCGACTCAAAGGTGCGCCCCGCCTAATGAAACATCCAATTTGTTTTGAATTAATTTTTAAAACAGTGAAGCAATTAAAGAATAGCAATATATTTGATGGGTAATTAAAATGCAATATCTGCGGCGGGCATTAGAAAATAAAACGCGTGAACGGGGGGTAAAAACGCTTATCGATATTTCTAATTAGTAATTTAATACTGATGAATGAAGTCTTTAAATAGATAATTTGCATTAAAAATCAAGCTATTAAGGAATAAACAGTACATTTGTTTTTTAGTATTTTGAGAAATATTCCGAACTCATTAGAAAATAAGATAGTAAGAATGGAGACCGCATAAATTATCTCTCTTTGGCACATTATTATATTTGAAAAAGTGAGTTGGTTGAAATAAATTATAGATATGCAATCCGATGGCTAACATACATAATTTTATAGATAGAAGCAAAATTCAGGAATTAGCATTTTTCGGCATTCTGTCTTTTTTGTTGAGTTTTCCCTCTTGTAAAGAAAAGGAATCATCCGTCCAAGTTATACCTGACCAATCAGGCTATTTACATTATGGAACCTGGAATGAACTCAGGCCTACGATGAGTTTCCGGACAGCGTGGGGCGAAATACTGCAATCTGAGGATTTGTTCTTTTTTGTACTATCTGACACAACACATACCACCTATGAAGTTGTAGATACTCTCTTCAGCTCCGACCAAGGGAAAATGCGTTGCACTTTTAATGTATCAAATTTAATGTATGCTACAGCAGGTTCTTTGACCTACGACCGGAAACTCGGGAAAGCAGAATTCTCAATAGATATCAACAACTCTTTCCATTTAGAAGGGAAATTAATACCTGATACAATTCTTAGGCATCCAATTCTTGATTTTACGCAAATTACCATGCGTGACAATAATGGAATGATTCAGAGCACTGAAGATGAAGGTGATTGGAAAATCAGAAACAAATGGAATCCGGTTGAAACTCAGCTATTTCAACTAAAATACAATAGTACTAATCATGGTGGGAATTTTTTAATAGCTTATCCAAACCCGATGGAGAATAGTCTGAATTTAAAATTCATTTCACAGCAAAACAAGCCTTTGGATTTTTTATTAGTTAACCCTAATATGGAAGTAGAAAGAACATTTCTCAATCTTAATAATACGAATATGCAGCTTCAGATTGACAACCCTGCATTCAATGGCGGCTATTATAGACTATATTATCACTATCATCCCGATTCCAGTTACTCAATCTATGGTTCAGGTGATATAAAGTTCTCAGAATAAACAAAACAGAACCTCTTTGCACTCAAATTTGCACCTCTCGTTGGTGTGCCTTTTTTCGAAGCGTAACGGAATTGCATATCTCCAAAACTTATTAACCACTTTCTTTCAAAATTAGCTCAACAGACACGGGTTATTAGTTGGAGTGCGACTCAAAGTCGCGCCCCGACTAAACATTTGCGCTGCTGCGATGCTGGTTTAATTTTTAGATGTTTGATTTTATCCGTTTTCTTAAAAACTTATTAGTTTCCAAATTAGGTAAATGATATCTGAGATAAGGAAATGCCTTCAATGAATATTTGGAGTTTACCTCCTACATCATTTAAAATTACTGAACTACAAGTATTTTCGTGTTAGCTTCCATCAGTAATCAGTATTTATATATATTTGACTAATATTTGCCAGAAACACCCATAAGCACAATCAATGAAAATGAAATAATTCCGTTTAATAACCGGTAACTCCAATTAAACTTTCACTTTGCTATGAAAACTACCATTCTTTTTCTGCGAACAGCTATCCTGATTTTTTGCTCTTTCTTTTTTGCCAGGGAAAATCTATCGGCTCAAAATGCAAATCTACTGTATGGGGTTACATCAAAAGGTGGTATTGACGGGGCAGGTATTATTTTTCATATTGACAAAACCAATGCATCACAAACTGTGGATCATTCGTTTATTGCTGAACCAAATGGGAGTAATCCTTGGGGTGATCTAACAGATTGAGGTAATGGGAAGTTTTATGGAATGACCAATTATGGTGGAGCTTACAATTGGGGTGTGATTTTTGAATGGGATCCGTTAACTGATATCTATATACAAAAGATAGATTTTGATGGAACTCAAATAGGGGCATCTCCTTGGGGCTATTTAACTTTGAGCAACGGAAAATTCTATGGAACAACAACACGGGGAGGCGTTAATAATAAAGGAGTAATTTTTGAATGGGATCCTGTAACAAATAATTGTACTAAAAAGATTGATTTCGATGGTTCTGAAAAAGGAACATCACCAGCAAGCTCCCTAACTCTCAGCAATGGGAAGTTCTATGGTATAACTTTTTTCGGGGGAATAAATAACAATGGAGTAATTTTTGAATGGGACCCGCTTACCAATATTTTTGTAAAAAAGTTTGATTTTGAGAGTACTTTGAGCGGGGAAAAGCCTCAGGGTTCTTTAACTCTTTTCAATAGTAAATTTTATGGAATGACCAATAAAGGTGGTGCAAACGACGTAGGTGTAATTTTTGAATGGGATCCTGTTACTAATATTTTAATAAAAAAGTATGATTTTACAGGAAGTAATGGCCTTTGGCCAGTAGGTTCTTTAACGAGTAATGGTACAAAGTTGTATGGAATGACAAGTATGGTTGGTACAGGTTATGGTGTTATTTTTGAATGGGATCCTGCAACAAATATTTATATAAAAAAAATAGATCTTATTTCTTCACAGGGATGCTTTCCACAGGGCTCTTTAACATTCAACAACGGACAGTTTTATGGCACAACATATTCAGGAGGTTCATTCAATCAAGGAGTTATATTCAAATGGGATCAAGTTACTAATATTTATACCAAAATGATAGATTTCAATCCTATTCCAAATGGCAGTCAGCCTAGACAAAATCTTACTTTCAAAGATGGAATATTTTATGGGATGACATCTACTGGTGGGAGTAATCATGGGGGTGTTATCTATAAATGGAATCCAACTGCGAATACAATTATTAAGTCAATTGATTTCTTTATAGCACCATACGGTAATGATCCATATGGTACATTAACACAGAATGCCGGAAAATTTTATGGGATGACATATTATGGCGGTTTATACGGCGATGGCTGTATTTTTAAATGGGATCCTGCAACAAACGCATTAATCAAGGAGATTGATCTCAATGGCACATTAACGGGGAGCAATCCTACTGGCACCTTGGCATTTTACAATGATAAATTTTATGGAATGACGTATCAAGGTGGTTCAAATAATCACGGGGTGATTTTTGAATGGAATCCTTTAACTAATAATTATGCTAAGAAAATAGATTTCGACGGTACATCCAAAGGATGCTGGCCAGTAAGTTCTCTTACTGCATACAATGGAAAGTTCTATGGCATGACATATTATGGCGGGGCAAATGATATGGGAGTTATCTTTGAATGGGATCCCGCTACTAATGTTTTTATTAAAAAAATTGATTTTGATGGTATCAATAATGGAAGTTATCCTGAAAGCAATTTAACTCTTTTAAATGGCAAATTCTATGCAACAACAGAAATAGGTGGCACATTTGATTACGGCATTATTTTCGAATGGGATCCTGCAACAAATATTTTGACGCGGAAATTCAATTTTAATGGCCTTGATAATGGGGGATTTCCAATGGGATCTTTGACATTTAAATTAGGGAAGTTTTATGGAATGACCTATCTGAGTGGTATTTATAATATGGGAGTTATATATGAATGGGATCCGTTTACTAATGTTTATATTAAAAAGATAGATTTTGATGGCATTCCAAAAGGAAGCCATGCGTGGGGCTCATTAACACTTAATAGCGGAAAATTTTATGGAATGACAGATAAAGGTGGCACGAATGATAAGGGTGTTATTTTTGAATGGAATCCGGTTGACAATAGTTTTATTAAATTTCAGGATCTTACCTCACCCAATGGAAGTTCACCTAAATACACCCAGTTTGCTGTTTACAATGATTCAACTACCGCTGCCCAGGCAACCAATCTTTTTACTACAAATGTTCAAGGCACCCAGATGAACATAAACTGGATAGATGGCAGCGGCCAAAAGCGGGCAGTGTTTATAAAACAGAATAATACCGGAACTGCAAATCCTGCTAACAATACTGCTTATGTTGCAAATACCGTTTTTGGTTCCGGCACACAAATTGGTGCCACAGGTTGGTATTGCGTTTATAATGGAACCACACATAATTCGGGAGTTACAGTAACTAATTTGGCTCTGACCACTACCTATCGGGTAATGGTTTGCGAATATACCGGAAACCCCGGCGCTGAGCATTACAATACAAACACAGCCGAAGGAAATCCTGCAAATTTCACAACCACGGATAATTCCTTTGCAATAGCTACTTCATCGAACCCGGCTGATGGCGGAACGACTACAGGTGGAGGTAATTATTTACCCGGAACCCAGGCAACAGTAACCGCAACGCCCAATACCGGCCATAATTTCGTTAACTGGACCGAAAACAGCACTGTTGTTTCAGCCAATGCCAGCTATAATTTTACAGTTAGCGGAGCCAGGAGTTTGGTTGCCAATTTTGTGCTTCAGCAATTTACTGTAAGCACTTCATCAAATCCTGTCGCAGGTGGTACAGCTGGCGGCGGCGGAACCTATAATTATGGCACTCAGGCCACTGTAACAGCAACACCCAGCACCAACTGGACATTCCTGAACTGGACTGATAACGGGACTCCGGTTTCAACCTTAACTTCTTATTCCTTTACGGTAACAGCAAACCGCGCATTGGTAGCCAATTTTACTCAATTGCCTACTTATATTGTGACTACTGTTTCCAATCCCATTGCCGGCGGTATTACTTCAGGTGGAGGGAATTACATAAGTGGTCAAACTGCTACTGTAACTGCAGCACCCGGCACCGGGTATAATTTTATAAACTGGACCGAAAACGGAAATTCTGTATCAACAACCGCAAGTTATTCATTTACTGTAACCGGAGCCCGCAGTCTTGTCGCTAATTTTGAGTTGCAGCAATTCGCAGTTACTACTTCCTCAAACCCGGCAAATGGAGGAAATACAAGTGGCGGCGGCACTTACAACTATGGTACACAGGCTACAGTTACTGCAACTTCTACCACAAACTGGAATTTTATTAACTGGACCGAAAATGGAAATATAGTCTCACTAAGTGCAACTTATTCATTCACAGTTACTATAGCCAGAAATCTTGTAGCAAATTTTGCTTTGCAACAATTTACTATTTCAGCCTCATGTTACCCATCCAATGGTGGATATACCACTGGTGCCGGGACGTATAACTATGGCGATCAGGCAAATCTTTCAGCAACGCCGTACTTAGGCAAAAACTTTGTCAACTGGACTGAAAATGGAAGTATTGTTTCAACTGACCCTGAATATTCATTCACGGTTACTGAAAACAGGTCACTGGTAGCAAATTTTGAATTGCAGCAATTTACAATTTCGACTTCTCCAAACCCCACAGATAGTGGCAGCACAAGCGGCGACGGAACATACGAATATGGCGTGCAGGCAACAGTTACAGGCACCGCAAACAGCAGCTGGACTTTCCTCAACTGGAACGAAAACGGAAATATCATTTCAACCTCAGCAGTTTATTCGTTTACCGTAACTGCCAACCGGTTGCTAGTCGCAAATTTCACACAATCAACAACATACATAATTGCAACAGAATCATCTCCTCTAAATGGTGGCGAAACCTCGGGTGGGGGTAATTATCTTTCGGGTGAAACAGCCATTGTATCAGCCACAAGCAACACCGGCTATAATTTTGCAAACTGGACTGAGAATGGAAATATCGTTTCGGGCGATTCTGTTTATTCGTTCACCGTTACCGGCAACCTCAACCTGATTGCAAATTTTGAGCCTCAGAAGTTTCCGATAGGCACAGTTTCCATCCCTTCAGGCAGCGGCACCACAAATGGAGGAGGATTATATAACTATGGGTCGACGGCTACTGTAACTGCTTCCTCTGGGAAAAGTTGGGAATTCTACGAATGGACTGAGAACTGCAACCCTGTTTCCACAAACAGCATCTATTCCTTCATTGTTACCGCCGAAAGAGAACTGGCAGCCGTGTTTTATCAGCCGGGAATTCAATATGTAACTTCTACTGTCGCCAGTCCGATTGAAGGCGGTTATACAATTGGTTGCGGACCCTACAATATTGGTTCACAGGCAACAGTAAATGCCATTGCGTATCCCGGATGGGAGTTTGCAAACTGGTCTGAGGGAGGAATGCCGATTTCAACAAACTCATCATATGTTTACACGGTTGCAAACCATCGCAGCTTAACAGCCAATTTTGTGCTTTACACAGGGCAAAAGAATCAGGATAAACAGGCCTTTCGTGTATTCCCTAATCCTACGCATGATAAATTATTCGTTGAATGGGATTATTCACTAACGCTGCTTTTTGATGAGATTAAACTGTTTAATACCTTATCGCAGGATGTTTATCGCCAGAAAGCTGATAATATTTCAAGAAGAATGATGATTGATGTAGAGGGGTTTGCACCAGGAATCTATTTGCTGGTTTTAAGCCTGAACGGAAATAAGGTGAATACTTTTAAGGTTGTAGTTCAGCCTTAGTTGTTTTATGCTATAGCCACTTTTTCCGGGTTTTTGTGCTTCTTTATTTCGAGAAGATTGAGGGACTTGTATCAGAAAAGGATTTCTAAAGTTACGATATCAGGAGTATAGTTTTGGATATAATTTAGAGTGTACAAATCTTAACATAAGTATGATTTATTCAAACTGGTTGCGAAAGTTCCGCTTAAAGTTCTTTCATCAGGAACTCTCTTAGGTTCAGGTGCATGATACCCTGGTGGTTGCCTGTGGCGTAATCATCGAGCGATACTACATATTTCGGGTGATTATCCTGAATTAACAGGAGGTTCCCAAATTCGCGCTCAAAAGTTTTGGGCTCGGAAACTGAAAGTGCTACCTGAATATAAATTACATTTTCGCCTTTAAGGCCAATAAAATCAATTTCCCGATCCCCGAGTTTGCCAACAAATACCTGGTAATCATTCATCAGCAGATGTTTAAATACAAGACTTTCGATGTATTTGTTCACATCTTTCGGGTCGTAGGGTTTTAATGTGTGGCGCAGCCCAAGGTCTTCAAAATAATATTTATCATTGATCTCAAATATCCTTCGTCCTGTTATATCGTAACGCTTTACACGGTATATCATGTAGGAGGATACCAGAAAATGCAGGTAATCAAGTATTGTATTGGTCGAAACGGTAAGTTGCTGCGATTTAAGATATTCATTAATCCGGTTTGCCGAAAGCAGGCTCCCGGTGTTGTCGGCCACGAAAACCATAAGGTTGTTCAAAAAGCTGTAATTTCGCACGTTGAACCGCTGCACAATATCTTTAAAAAGAATGGTATTCAATACATTACGAAGATATTCCTGCCTCACGAGTTCATTGTCATCGAGGTGTATCATAAAGGGCATCCCTCCCTGAAGCATATATTTTGTGAGTGAGGCTCCGGTATTCTCAAGATGATGAAACAAAAGGAATTCGCTGTAAGATAATGTGTAAACTTTAATTTCGATATACCGACCCGACAGCAAAGTCGCCAATTCGCCTGATAAGAGTGTGGCATTGCTTCCTGTACAATAAATATCATAGCCTCCTTCGGCTAATAATCCCCTGAGCGTGTTTTCGAAACGCGCAATTTCCTGTATTTCGTCAATGAAAACAAATGTTTTGCGGCCTTCCTGCTTTTTGTCTTTTATAAAGGCCCAAAGATCAGTATCATCTTTTATTGAATTGAAATCGGGAAGTTCTTTATTGATGAAAATTGTATCACTTTCGGGAAAATGCTCTCGAATATAATCGAACATTTGCAAAAGCAAATAACTCTTTCCCGAACGCCGTTGCCCTGTAAATACCTTAATGATTGGTTTATCAATAAAAGGAATTACCTTATATACATATTTTGGGCGTGGAATATATACAGGCGGTTCCATAGTTCTTTATTGTCTGTTGAAAGTTCAAAAGTAATCAATTTTATTCATTACGATGCAAACAAATCAATTTATAAATAAATATAGTCATTATATTGAAAATAGAATAAACAAAACATTTTCGTATCTACCACGGAGCCAATATATATTAAGTCAACCCGTCAATTGTTTGGCGAATAAATGATTTATTCAATTTTTGGAACTATAAAATAGTACACAAATATTTTGAAGAGAGCAGTTTGATTTTGAGTTTTCGACAACTATACCCTAACCTGAGTTACATTAGCTAATCACTAATCCAGCGTTCCTTTTCATAGCCGGAGTGCGACTCAAAGTCGCGCCCCGACTAAAAAGTACCGAACTTTACCACTCTGGATTCTGAGTTGGATTCTTTCTTCTTTGTGAGCTATTGATTAATCTAGATCGTACCACGAAACCACATTTTCGTTGCTTCGCTGCTGGTTTTCCATACCCGCATAAACCAGGCTTTTTGATTTTACCAGTTCCGGGGCAAGGTTTTCGAAATAAGCCATGCCTTTAAATAAATCGCTCATAATGGTTTGAGTGGCTTTAATTTCAACAAGGTTGAGTCGTTCGTCGTCCTGCCAAAGCAGATCAACTTCGTGCCCTACCGCATCGTGCCAAAACCAGAAATCTCGTAATAAATTCTGATGGTAACTTGCTTTCAGGTATTCGGCAATAATCATATTTTCAAAAACACTGCCTTTATGCGGGCTAAGCTGTAAGCTGTTGGCATCGGTAATTTTCAGCAAATAGCTAAGCAAACCGCTATCGTAAAAATACAATTTTGAACTTTTGGTAACTCTTTTATTCATATTGCTGAAATAGGGCTGAAGCTGAAAAACGATATAGCTGCTTTCGAGCACCGAAAGCCACGATTTGGCTGTTGGTTGCGAAATTCCACATTCGTTTGCCAGCGAATTCAGGTTAATTACATTTCCTGCCCTTGCGGCACACAAACTGATAAAATTTCTGAAAAGCTTCAGGTCTCTCACCTGAATAATTTCTGAAAGGTCGCGTTCAATATACGTTTGTATATAGTTGGAGTAGAACATTTTCGATGGAATGTCCCTGTCGTAAATTGCCGGATAAAACCCTTTATGCATATTCACTGCAAAATCGGCATCCAATAATCCGGCCATTTTCAGTTCGGTGAAATCGAAAGGGAGTAACCGGAATAAAGCTACACGACCAGCAAGGCTCTGGGTGATATTCTGCATCAGGTTAAAATTCTGTGACCCCGACAGTATAAACTGCCCCATGATCCTGCTTTCATCAACCAGTGCCTGTATGTACGAAAACAAAGCCGGTACCCGCTGCACTTCATCAAAAATCACATATTTGTCGTAAAGGTTGAAGAAGGCATTGGGATCAGTTTCTGCAAAATTTTGGGTATCCGGGTTTTCCAGATTTGCGTAGCGATACTCTGGGAATTCGCTTCTCAGAAATGTTGTTTTTCCTGATTGCCGTGGCCCGGTAATGGTGATTACCGGATATTTTTGTCGATAAACATCAATAGCTGATTTAAGAGAACGCTTCAGATTCATAATACCCTGTAATTAAGCGACAAAGATACGATATAATTTGAAATTACCTCACTATGATTTTGAAATTACATGAACTGTATTTTGAAATTACATGGATTAAATTTTGAAATTACATGGACTTAACTTTGAAATTACATGAATTCAATTTTGAAAATGCACGACTCCGATTGGAGTATCGCATTTAGTAATCGCAATGCAGCGGATTATTCATTTTAATAGTCGTGGCGCGACTTAAAACCGCGCCCCG
>JBBRCH010000055.1:0-30407 GCA_038204995.1 Bacteroidales bacterium
GTTGTTACTTTTTGATCAAGCAAAAAGTAAAGAAATAATGCAAGATTTTTCCGAATGCTTGGACTTTAGTTAATGACTTGATCTTTGGTCTCAATTTCATTCTTTATACCCCATTCTCCCCAGAAAATGAATGTGATCCAATCAAATCTCTAAATTACCCGATTGTCTACCAAAAACATACTTTAATCAACCGGAACCTCATCATCCATGGCTGCAACTATGATAAAAATCGGAGGAGTAATATTCACATTGGTATTACAATAAATCAGATTCGGGTTATTACCTTCATCACATCTGCATAAGCTTCATCCACTGAAGTATTTTCTGCTTCAATAATCACAGGATTTTGAAACATCCAGCTTTGAATTATAAGTTCCAGGAAAATCTTTCTTGCTGTTAATACAACAGGCATATCACACTGAATGATCAGTTCATTCAGGCTCGCAGCCCACCCCTGTCCCTGTAGTTCCCAGGCTCCGATTTCGTCGATAAGAACAATCCTTGAATGTTGATTATTTGCAATTGCAAGCGCATCACGACCTGATTCAATGGCTTCAGGAATAAAAAAATATTTGCCAACTTTTGGCATTCCATCTATTTCGTTTGTTTGCGAAAGCCTCATTTTTTGGCTTCCGGTTAAAGTAATAAGATCATACCCTGTTTTAATCCCATTTTCATAAACAGCCGGGGCAATTATTCCACCAGCCTCAATACCATTCTCTTTAAGTTTTGATGCGATTGCAGACATCAGTGATGTTTTTCCGCCGCCAACTTCACCTGTGATGATAATAACATTGCTCTTTTTTTTCATAGTAAGGGCAACTTTTTCGAGCCAGTATTCAGCCTGAGCCACTATTTGCTTCATTGCAGTTACTGGTTTCTTAAAAATATCATTTAATGAAGGTATGTTAGCAATTACAAAGGGCAGTGTTTCGAATGAAATTTCAAGTGCCAGCGGTAATTGCCTGAATGAAGTCCGGCTAAAGAAATTCCTGATTACCGGATTACTTAATTCCTTGCCGGTTACTGAGAATCCTACGATCATCAGGGCTGCCCGAAAATTCATCTGCAAACCTACAAGAAGACCGTCAGTTATGGTAAGCTGTGAGGATCGAAGCGTTGCATAAATAAAACTGGAAAGCATGGTGATTGCAATAAAAAATATCCAGAATTTCGGCTTCATCAAGGGCCTTAGTGAGTTTTTATATCGAAAAGACCAAAGAGCTATCAGGGAAAATCCAATAGTGACCCACCAGATCATGCCTGTGAAATTCATAAGCACTAGCACAGCTATCATGCCGGCAAAATTAAACGAAAGCCAAACCAGTGAATAGCTGATATCAGGTGTCTGATTCCTCGTCTTTATCCCTGCCATTCTTTTTTTGTCAGCGCTTTTCATTGGAACGCTTTTAGCAAGTGCAGTTTTACCAATGTATATACCTATAGCAGCCGACAACAAACCAAAAAACAAGTAAAGAAACCATAAAGTAATCACAGGCATCCAAACTGTACTGAAATGCATCTGAAGCTGCATTTCTGCAAATTTTACAAGTGAGGCGTATAAATCAACAATATTGAAACCATAAAAAATGATGTAGCTGGCAATTTTTTGAATGAAATTCCATGACATTGCCAGCAAACTACCGACGATAAATCCCAGCATATTTTTTCCAATGATACGTAAGGAGAACTCGAGCAGAAATGCTTCAAATAAAATAGCAATCATTGGACCGAAAATAACCGCACTTGGCGATACTGATTTCATCAGGGCACATATCAGGCCCGATCGCCAGATCAATCCCCTGTCCTTCCATTGAAAGCTTAATGATACCATAAGAATGATCCCGATTGAAGTGAGGAAGATGCTACTGAAAGGTACACGAAGATTGTGCAGGAAGCTACCGATTACAATTTCGGACGATGCCCATAGGCAACCCAGCACGGCAGCTTTAAGCCAAATAGTATTAAGTTGACGATCAGGATTCATTTACAAGACAAATTTTAGTTGCACAGTACCTGAAAAGATGAAATCCGGAAGCACCCTCTGCAACCAATTCCAACATTTTTTCAGCATTGGTTATCCGAATAGCTCCAATTAAATTTACACCACTGGCAAAAAGCACCTCTGGCAGCAGGCTGCTTGTGGGGCCCACTAAAATAACCTGAGCCCGGCCAGGTATTATTTCTAATAGTTTGTCAAGTGTATTGTTCGAAAGTGTGGCACCCGTAATAATTACAATATCTGATTGAGAAATTACTTTTTCAATGTCGGGCTCAGTTACCAGGTATTGCCTGTATTCTTCAGGCACAGCTGCATCATTAAGTTCAATAATTTTTAGTATGCAATCGGAGACAGCAATTTTTTTGATGTAGGATAAAAATGCCCCGATCATAGAAACCTGCTTTTTACCCCCTAATTCAATACGTTCAATAGGATCCTGATTTTCAATAATTGTATATCCTGGTTCCGTCATCAATTCAGCTGAGATGGCATTCATTACGGCAAGTTGCAGTGTTTTAATAAGGCCCGTCTGTTCAGAAAGTTTAAATAAATCAGCAATTTTGCGCCCTTTAAAATTTCCAGGCGTAAATTCGGCAAAACCTTTATCGCGGCTATGAGTGCAGCATTCCGGTGAATTTAAATCCGCATATGCCAATCCGCCATACCCGCTTGATAATTTTACAGCTGTAAAATAAATACCTGCAACAATTTGCTCAATGGTAACGGAATCGTACCGCTGTCCATATTTTGCTTTTATTATTTTAAAAGTTTCCTCAATTATCATTCTAAAGGATTTGAATGGCCGGAATTAATCCAGGTTATTATTGATTGTATTAAAATTATGAAATCGCAAATTAATACGTTCGATACCAGAGCAACGAAAGAGCAGTAAAATTATAACAATGAAAGCTAAAACTAAAAAATAAGTGGGCTGAAGTGACTATTATCCAAATATCAGAGTAATTCTATGAAAGATAAGCACTTCCTATGCTTGCATGCTTGCTATAAAATTTGAAATCCCTGTAAAGATCATTTGTGCTCCGATAGTAGCTACAATTAAACCAGTAATCCGGATAAGAGCATTCATGAGATTAAACCGGTTAAGCAACTTTCCAATTCGTATTGCATTAAGCATTAAAACCAGGTTGATGCTGATAGCAATGCAAATAGCAATGATGGTGACAAGTTTGCCGTAATGTTCAGGAAATGTAACAGCTGCAGTGATGGTTGCCGGACCGGCGATCATTGGCATGGCGATAGGAACAGCCGACAGATCCACCAATTTTACATTTTGCTCAAGCTGAAGAAAATTACCTTTCTGCAATCCCGTAATGCCATTATAGAAAAGGACAACACCGCATGTTACCCTGAATGCATATAACTCAATATGGAATATATAGGTGAAGATAAAATGCCCAAGGAACAAAAAAGCAATCAAAATAAACAAAGCTGTAAGTGAGGATTTTGTTGAGAGATATTTTAAGTCCTTATTGGAGAATTGATCCTGTAACGAACTTATTACCAATATTTTATGTACCGGATTTATCAAAGCCAGGATAGCAACAAAGGCACTGACCAATAATTTAGCTTCCATTACGCAGGATTGTTAAACATGGTTTAAATTTGACACAACAAACATTCATATCCAGGATTACATCTGTCAGCATACAGTTTCATGATTTCGTTCACATTTTCATACTTTCATCCTGCACCAATTTGTGATCATAATGTCTCCGTTCATTTGAAACAACAATCTTAAAGCCTGTTTCACTTGCCCGATTCGGATTTTCTTTTATAAATATTATTCCAAAAGTAAATAAACATTGTTTTCGAACGAAAATAAAAGAAATTTTATAAACTTGTTTTAACACTAGTTCCCGTATGAAAAATAAAAAGCGACAAAGTCCGCTGGTTATTGAATAGTTATGTGTCTAAATAAGTTAATAGCCATTACCATGATATAATCTACTTTGTGAACTGACATTTTTTTAAAGCAAGATTCTTAATAAACTAAATAGTCTGCATGTTTATAAACCAACAAAAACACAATCAGCATTAAAACTAAATATGGAAATAATGCAATATATGTATTTTATTGACATGTCTTTTTTTGTTGTATATTAGCGCAGAAAAGCAATTTATATCAAATAATTAATTTAGTACTTATCCTAAAATAGAGTTTATGTTCACCACTGCACATCTACACCCGTTAATTATACATTTTCCAATAGCTTTATTGATCGTTGGCTTTGTTGCCGATACGGTCTACATGCTGTACAAAAAAGAAGCCTGCCTTTCAAAAGTAGGATTTTATCTTATGCTGGCTGGTACGCTTGGCGCTATTGCCGCTGTACTTTCAGGTAATTTTTTTACTGAAGATATGTCAGGAAGCGTTGAAGCGGTTCGTGAACGACACGAAACATTTGCCAATATCACGATGTACCTGATGATTGTTGCCAGCATGTTGCGGATTTTTCTGGTTTATAAAGGCAAAGCAGAGTCGAAAGCCGGGCTTGGTGTCTATTTGCTTTATTTGGTAGGAGTAATATTGGTTGGATATACCGGCATGTTGGGTGGAACAATGGTCTTCAATTATATGATTGGCTTATAACAAAACGTATTAATTAACCTTAAATCCAGAAAAATGAAAAAAGTAATGATTTTTGCTATGATGCTGGCAACGCTTGCATTTGTTATCGGATGTAAATCAAAAAGTGCTAAAGAAACATCCCCAAAGACTATTGAAAACCTGAAAGCCGGTATTATTGGCGAAACAACTGCAAGTGCTAAATATGCAGCCTTTGCCCAAAAAGCCACTGAAGAAGGGTTTGAGCCAATTGCACAACTATTTAAAGCCGCAGCAAAAGCTGAAAGCATCCACGCAAACAACCACCTGAAAGTATTGGAAAAACTTGGCGAAAAAATGGATCCTATTGATCCGAAATTTGAGGTAAAAACCACCAAAGAAAATTTGGAGGCAGCTATTTCAGGTGAATCCTATGAGTTTACAACTATGTATCCTGGTTTTATCCAATCAGCCAAAGATGAAAATGTAGCAGATGCCGAACGTTCATTCACATGGGCACTTGATACCGAAAAGAAACATAAGGATTTCTATCAGAAGGCTCTTGATGCAATTGATAATGGAGAAACTTCTTCACTGCCAACTTCGTTTTTTGTTTGTCCAAAGTGCGGCAATACATACGATGCTGCAACTGTAACTGCAAAATGTGATTTTTGCAAAACACCAAAAGACAAATTTATCTCCATTTAGTTTATACATTTCCGTCTTCTTTATTAAAAAGTCAGTTATGGCAAGAGTAGTAGTATTGGGTGCCGGCATTTCCGGGCATACTTCCGCACAAATTCTAAAACGGAAACTAGGCCGGAAGCATGAAGTAATTGTGATTAGTCCGAATTCGAAATACCAGTGGGTTCCATCCAATATCTGGGTGGGCATTGGCCAGATGACTGCAAAGCAGGTCACCTTTGAACTGGCACCGGTTTATAAAAAAATGGGTATTGGATATAAACAGGCGAAAGCCACAGCCTTATTTCCTGAAGGAGATTCTGATCACCTGAAACCCTTTGTTGCTATTGAATACACCTCGCAGGATAAAACCGGCCAGACCGACAAGATCGAATACGACTACCTTGTGAACGCCACCGGCCCTAAGCTAAACTTTGCTGCGACTGAAGGGCTTGGACCTGAAGGATATAGTGAATCAGTATGCACATTTTCGCATGCCGGTCATTCATGGGAAAAATTACAGGCAGCTCTTGATAAAATGGCTAAAGGTGAAAAACAGCGCTTCCTGATAGGTACAGGCCATCCTATGGCCACCTGCCAGGGAGCCGCTTTTGAATATGCTTTGAATGTGGCTTTTGAAATAAATAAACGCAAGCTCAATGATAAAGCCGAAATAACTTGGATCACCAACGAGTATGAAGTGGGTGATTTCGGTATGGGTGGCGCATTTATTAAAAAAGGAGGGTATATAACATCAACACGCATATTTACTGAATCAATTCTTGCGGAATATGGCATAAAATGGATTAAGCGTGCAGGAATTACAAAGCTTGAACCAGGAAAAGCCCACTACCAGAATCTTGATGGTGAAATACATGAGCAGCAATTCGATTTTGCCATGTTGATACCGGCTTTTTCAGGCGTTGGAATTAAAGCTTTTGCCAAAGACGGAAATGATATTACTGCTGATGTGTTTGCCCCGAATGGTTTTATGAAAGTTGACGCAAACTACCAGGCCAAAGATTTTGAAGACTGGTCGGTAGCTGATTGGCCTTCGGTTTACCAAAATCCCAAGTTCGAAAATATGTTTGCAGCCGGTATTGCATTTGCACCACCGCATGCTATTTCGAAACCTATGACCAATAAGAACGGGCTGGCTATCTTCCCTACCCCACCCCGCACCGGCATGCCATCAGGAATTACAGGAAAGGTGATAGCACTGAATATTGCCGAACAGATACTTACCGGAAGAAAGGAGTTTAAGCATAAAGCGTCGATGGGTAAAATGGGAGCTGCATGTATCGTTTCGTCAGGCTATGGTTTGCGCGACGGCATGGCTGCTTCGATGACCGTATTTCCTGTTGTACCCGATTATGAAAAGTACCCTCAGTGGGGCCGTGATCTCTCCTATACCGTGGGGGAACCAGGCTTAGCAGGACATTGGATCAAACTCTTGCTGCATTTTATGTTTATTTACAAGGCTAAAGCCAAACCGTTCTGGTGGATGATTCCGGAATAATCCAGAAGTTCAATTTCCGGATTATGAATCCCTGACAGCCTGAATCCCTAATACTTTGAAAGATGATTAAGAAAAATATAGTTAAAGGATATAAAGACGAAGCCTATCCTCCCCTTCCAACCAGGAATACCCGTTTCTGGCGTAAATTTTTTCCCTGGCAGATAGTCAGATTCTTTGTTCTGAATCTGAAAATTATGCGAATAATTATCGGCGGCCATTCATAGAGTATTGAAGCAGCTTCTTAAAATAAAAACTACTCATCAGGGGGCCTACTTTTTCAAAACAATACGTATTAATTTGACCAGGACAGATTATCCCATTGATTTACTGATTGGACATCCATGCCTTTTGTGATTCCAATATTATTTAATAAAGATTTTACCTTTACAGGTATTGCAAATAGTATTATCCAAACCTGAATTTTAGATATTTAGTTGACAATTCCGGATTTCTCTTAACATATCATCTTCCCCAATTCATAAACTTAATTATAATGCAATGGAGAATCTAGCGGATGATAATTAGAATGTGATTAGAAACTGGTTAGAAAGCCGTTAGTGCAGATATTCTTAATCTTCTTATCTTAACTTTGTTTAAAAATAGTGCATTTTTATGGATAACATTAATTTACTGATTGTTGAGGATGAATATCGGCTGGCTGAGATATTGAAAAAGCAGTTCGAAGAAAATGGTTTCAATGTCGATATTGCCTACGACGGTTATATCGGAAAACAATTGGCTAAAAAAAACGACTATGCTCTTATCGTTCTGGATATTAACATACCCGTGATTAATGGATATGATTTATGTAAAGAAATCCGGAAAACCAACAATAATGTTCCAATTATTATGCTTACAGCCCTTGGAACGGCAGACAATAAGCTAAGCGGATTTGATGCCGGAGCCGACGACTATGTATTAAAACCCTTCGATTTCAGGGAGTTGCTTGCACGTGTAAACGTTTTTCTGCGACGTTCGGATGCAACAATTAAGACCGACAGGTTACGTATTGCTGATCTGGAAATGGAATTAAAAACCAAAACAGTTACACGTGCCAAAAACAAAATCGAATTAACAGCCAAGGAGAGCTTATTATTGGAAACATTCCTGAGAAACAAAGGCAAATTACTAACACGCGAATTCATAACCGAGCAGGTATGGGGTATAGATTTTGATCCTGGTACGAATATTATCGATGTGTATGTCAACTATTTGCGAAAAAAAATCGATAAAGGTTATGAGCCCAAACTGATACACACAAAGTTTGGGTTTGGTTTTTACTGTAGTGAAAAAGAAATTTAAGTATGAAAATTAAAACTAAATTATCTTTTCAGTTCATGCTTATTGTTGCGGGAATACTCTTGTTTTTCTCTGCATCCGTATACTACTTTTCGTTTATTACGCAACACAACAAATTTGCCGATAATTTAACGAAGAGAGCTATGAATACTGCCATTCTGCTTATAAACATTCCTGAAGTGGATTCAGTCTTATTGAAAAAAATCCACCAGTCAACCCTGTCGAATGAAATGGAGGAAATTGCAGTAACAGATTCCGCTTTTAACCTGATTTACAACTATAATATTAAATACCTGACGGAAAATGTTCTCAAACAAAATTCTGACAAGGGCGACATCATAAGCTTTTCAATTGCTAAAATGGATGGTATCTGCTATAAACACAGGTTTGAGAATCAAACTTACAATGTGTATGTTATGGCATTTGACAAATCACGAAAAGAAAATTTATCTGATCTTCGTGGGATACTCTTATGGAGCATTCTTATCAGTCTTGTGTTGTCGGTGATTTTTTCCTATTTATTTGCAAAACATGCTATTCAACCCATTTCGCAGATAATAAATAGCGTGAAGGAAATAAACTCATCCCGTTTGAGCAATCGTCTCGACGAAGGAAACAAAAAAGACGAAATTGCACGATTAGCCTTCACATTTAACGAAATGCTGACCAATCTTGAGATTGCATTCAAAAACCAGGAAGAATTTGTTTCAAATGCTTCCCATGAGTTGCGGACTCCTCTTTCGGTAATGATTGTTGAATCCGACTATATTTTAAGTCGGGAACAAAATGCTGAAGAGTACAAAAAACATATCACCAGCCAGGTGAACGACCTTAAGGCCCTCAATGCACAATTAAATAGTCTACTGGAATTGGCACAAATAAATCAGGATAATTCAATTCGTTTTTCAACCGTACGAATTGACGAAATCGTATTCAATGCCATTCAAGAATTAATAAACAAATATTCAGGGCGAAAAATAATTCCTGTAATCCAATACCCTGAGAATGAAAACGAACTTCTTATAAATGGCAATGCCGGCATGCTTGTTATAGCATTCAAAAATTTAATCGACAATGCCTGTAAATTCTCGGAAGATGATGTAATAATTGAATTCATAATTAAGGACAAATTCATAAAAGTCATTATTACAGATAAAGGAATTGGAATCCCTCCAGGTGAAATAGACAGTATTTATAAACCTTTTAACAGGGCTTCAAATGTGCGTTTTAAAAGTGGGTTTGGAATCGGATTGGCATTGGTGGCTAAAATATTTGAGCACCATGAAGTTGATTTTAAGGTGTATAGTACTGAGAATGAGGGAACACGTTTCGAGTTGATGTTTACAGGAAAACCTTAACGCAGAAACAATTTAATTCAGAGTAAAAAACTCATTTCAGAAATTTTGTCTTAAAAAAAACTTAAAAAAAATAAACAATGGCAGGAATTGCAGGTGTTTTTCAAAGTGGCGAGACGCATAAAGTAGAAAAAATGCTTGAATCGATTTCGTATCGGGGCGAATTTGGCAAAGAGATTTTAGAGATGGAAAATGCAACCATCGGTATAGTCTGGTCTCAACACGAAGATGAAAGAGTAAAGGAGTTAACCCGGAAACGAATATTCAGGGATGGTCCGGGCTTTGGCCATTCCGTTGAAATAGGCCGAAAGAATAACCATTGGGAGATTTGTCGTGACGAACTTGGTGTAGCACCCTTATATACAGCATTTAATGCGGATGGATTATTCTTATTTGCTTCAGAGGTTAAAGCTTTGCTTCCATTTTCGAAAGAAATTTCAGAAATGCCTCCCGGGCATACACTCTCGGCGGGAGGATTAAAGCGGAATTTCAAATTAGGACAAAGAAATCACCTGGTTGAAGACCCAAGCGTGATTGCTTTGGAATTGCGTTCCATACTGAGTTCAGCAATCAGCAAGCGGATAAAGACAGAGACTATAGGCTCCTGGTTATCGGGAGGACTCGATTCAGCCATTATTGCAGCACTGGCCCGTCCATTAGTCAAAACCATGCATACCTTTGCCGGAGGATTGAAAGATGCACCGGATTTGAAGTATGCAAGAGAAGTTGCAAATTATGTCGGAACTGATCACCATGAAGTAAATATCAGCCTTGATAGTATGGTGAAGATTCTGCCTGATGTTATCTATCAGCTCGAATCATTTGATGCCCTGCTGGTCAGGTCAGGCATAATAAACCTCTCAGTTGCATTCACAGCATCAGAATATGTTTCTGAAGTATTCTCGGGTGAAGGAGGCGATGAACTTTTTGCAGGGTACGAGTATCTTAAATCAATTCCGAAGTCGAAACTTAATGCTGAATTAATTGATATTACAAGCCGTCTGCATAATACAACCTTGCAAAGGGTCGATCGTTCGGCATCTGCCTTTGGTACAACAGCTCATGTAATATTTACCGATCCTGAAGTATTTGAATTTGCTTTAAGGATACCTATAGATCTGAAACTGAAAGATGGCATCGAAAAATGGATTTTGCGTCAGGCCATGCAGGGATTATTGCCCGAAAGCCTGCTAACCTATCCTAAATCTAATTTCCGGGAGAGTGAAGGTCTGGGTACCTTAATCTCGGAATTTGCATCTGAAAAAATATCAGACGCTGATTTCAATACGGAAAGAAAACTCAGGAATGGCTGGATGCTCAATACAAAAGAGGAATTGCTCTATTACCGTATTTTCAAAGATCATTTTGGTGAACAGGAGCAACTAACCTGGATGGGAAGATCCAAAATTACTGCAAGTTAATAAGCAAGCATTAACTTGATGAGTTTCTGAATAAGTTCAGGGTTTTGTTTGCTTTGATCAAAGCGGTTGGCATCCTTATCATTCTTTGCCGGCCTCAACTGCAACCCGGTTAAATCAAAATTCTTTTACATGCATTAATAACTTCAAAATGGTGAATCAACCAATAATTATGCTATATTGCCTGATCACAGCAACAATGTTATATTTAAATCTGATAAAAGCAAGCTGAATCAGCAATGGTCAACGATTAAAATACCTGGTCAAAGTGTCATATTATAGCACATGCCGATAAAGGGAAGAGCTGCAATGAAATGGGAAACAATTACCCTGCTGGTCATTTTTCTGACAATCAATTTTGCATACGGGCAGGATGGTTTTTATGAAAAGCTTTCTGAATCAGCACTCGGATTGACGAAGCAGAAAGTTATGTATGACCCTGGATACTATAACATTGAATATCCGGGAGGAGATGTGCCACAGGACAAGGGAGTATGCACGGATGTAATAATACGGGCCTACAGAAAACTGGGAATCGATTTGCAAAAAGAAGTCCATGAGGACATGGAAGCGAATTTTGATAAGTACCCTAAATATTGGGAATTAACACGACCCGACAAAAACATTGACCACAGAAGAGTGCCGAATCTGATCTTCTTTTTTACGCGGCATGGGGTAGTTAAGCCCATTTCGGACAAATCAGAAGATTATGTACCCGGTGACATTGTCTGCTGGAATTTAGGCGGAGAAATCATGCACATAGGAATTGTAGTGAATAAAAAATCGAATGACGGAAAAAGATACCTTATCGCTCACAACATAGGCAGAGGACAAGTCCTGGCAGATTGTCTGTTTGAATTCAGAATAATCGGGCATTTCCAATATGAAAAATAGGAATAAAACTGATGTAAGGCGGCACGGATAATTCCTGCCATTGAAAATAAAAACCAAAATTTAACCAAATGATAGATAAAACAACGAAATGGATTGACCTAATTATCCCATGGCTCTTATCACATGGACTCAGGATTTTAGTAATTATTGCCATAGCATTTATTCTCAATAAAATACTTAAAACGTTTATTGATAAAGCAGTCAGGATATCGGTTACCCCCGGTAGTTTTACATCAAAAGAAGCCGAGAAAAAGAGAGAAGATACTTTGATTCACATTTTTACCATTACGTTTAGAATTGTTTTATGGACCGTTGTCTCACTAATGACTTTGGCGGAATTCGGAATAATGATAGGACCGATACTGGCTGCCGCCGGAATTGTCGGGCTGGCTTTTGGTTTTGGAGGTCAATACCTGATCCGCGATTTGATTTCAGGTCTTTTTATCTTCCTCGAAAATCAATACCGTATCGGCGATGTCATCAGACTGAACGACACCAGCGGCCTGGTGGAAGATATCAGTTTGCGAATGACAACTTTGCGTGATCTTGACGGGACAATTCACCATATTCCACATGGGGAAATTAAAATGGTTTCGAACATGTCGAAAGACTTTGCACGAATAAACCTTGATATTGGTATAGCCTACGACTCAAACCTGGAACATGTTATTACCATTGTTAACGGGATTGGCAATGAAATGTCCAGGGACCCTCAATGGACGGATTCCATAATAAAACCACCCCAGTTTTTAAGAGTAAACGAAATGGCAGATTCTGCTGTTATAATCAAGGTTCTCGGTGAAACCCTGCCGCTTAAACAATGGGAAGTTACCGGTGAATTACGGAAACGAATTTTAATTGCATTCAGGAACGAAGGAATTGAGATTCCTTTCCCGCAAAGAGTTATTCACCAGGCCTCACTGTAATATGTCATACTATTTAAAGTCAATTGCAAAATTACAGAAATCATTTTTTACATGCTTCTGCGCCTTCTTTGTGGATTTAATAATTCATGTTTCAGGAAAGTCTTATCTTAGCAGAAGTTATTCAATTAAATAGCATGACTTCAATCATAATAACAATCTTTATTTTAGGTTATATTGCCATTGCCACCGAGCATTCCATTAAAATAAATAAAGCTGCTTCTGCCCTTATTACAGGTGTTCTCTGCTGGACAGTCTATATACTTTTTTCTCCTGACAAGCACCTGGTCGGAGAAGAATTGACCCATCACATGGGTGAGTTATCCGGTATATTGTTTTTCCTTCTTGGTGCCATGACAATCGTTGAACTCATTGATGCACATGATGGCTTTGATATTATCACAACACGAATAAATCAAACTGACAAAAGGAAACTTATTTGGATAGTAGCTTTCATAACTTTCATTCTCTCAGCCATTCTGGATAACCTTACAACAACAATCGTTATAATCTCACTTTTGCGCAAACTGATCAAGGATGACAAAGACCGGCTTTTCTTTGCAGGCATTGTAGTAGTGGCAGCCAACGCCGGAGGTGCATGGTCGCCTATTGGGGATGTAAGTACAACCATGCTATGGATTGGCGGACAAATTACTGCAGGCAATATTGTGGTAAAGCTTATTGTTCCCAGCCTGGTATGCCTTATAGTACCGCTGGTTTACCTGTCGTTCAGGCTTAAAGGTAAGGTTGAAAGACCGTTAATTGTAGAAAACAGTTCTGCTGATACACTTTCTCAAAAACAGCAATCCATTGTATTTTTCTCGGGTGTTCTGATTCTAATCCTGGTTCCCGTATTTAAAACTGTAACTCATCTTCCCCCGTTTATGGGAATACTTATCGGCCTTGGTATCCTGTGGGTAATTACAGAAATCATTCATGGCAAGAAAGGTGAACAAGACAAGCATGCCCTTTCAGTGGTTCAGGCACTGCGCAAAATTGATGCACCAAGCATCCTGTTTTTTCTTGGCATCCTGGTAAGCATTGCAGCACTTCAGTCCATAGGAATACTTTCGGAAATGGCACAATGGATGACTGCTAAAATAAACAATGAAAACATTGTTGTGATTTCAATAGGTTTGCTTTCGGCAATTGTTGACAATGTTCCTTTGGTTGCTGCAGTACAAGGCATGTACGACTTAAATCAATACCCTCCCGATAACTACTTCTGGGAATTTCTGGCCTATGCTGCAGGCACAGGAGGTAGCGCCTTGATTATTGGTTCAGCAGCAGGTGTGGCAGCAATGGGGATGGAAAAAATCAGCTTTTTCTGGTATCTGAAAACGATCAGTTTTTTAGCTCTGCTAGGATATTTTGCCGGCGCCTTAACATACATTTTACAACATCAATTCCTGGGATTATGACAACTTCAGCTTTAATAATGTGGATTTCCACAATCACAATTGTTACAGGCCTTTGTGGTTACTTTTTCTTTAAAGTGCTGACAACCAAAAAGAGAGATGAGCCCGACTCGTATACTGACAATGATAATGATTGACACACAGCGTAGATCCTAAGCCTGGAAAAACATAGTTTTATACTCTTCGTCTTGGCGGATAGCAATAAGAACAATCTTGTTCCGGTGTTTTCAAATAATCAAAATTTCTTAAACTCATCGTCCTGGCATAAAATATGAATATTCTGATTGTAGAAGACGAACCCAAGGTTGCTACCTTTATTAAAAATTGCCTGGAGGAGCATAAATATACAGCCGAAATAGCCTTTGACGGGATGCTGGCTGAGAGAATGATCATGCAATTCGACTACGACATGCTTATTCTTGATGTTATTATTCCCCATATAAACGGAATTGAGCTCTGTAAAAAGATTAAGGCAGTTAAGCCAAACCTCCCTGTTCTTATGTTAACTGCCCTCGGAACAACCGAGGATAAAATTATTGGATTCGATGCCGGAGCAGACGATTACCTGGTAAAACCATTCGAATTTCGTGAATTGCTTGCCCGAATCAAAGCCATAAGCAAACGATCGGGAGGCAAAGTACAAACAGGAAATAAAATAATTGTTAGTGACCTGGAACTTGATCTTGATAAGAAAATTGCGATACGGGGCAACCAGTCAATAAGTTTAACAGCCAAGGAATTTGTGTTGCTGGAATATTTAATGCGTAACACAGGCAGGGTGCTCTCGAGAGTTGATATAGCTGAAAAAGTATGGGAAATTACTTTCGACACCGGTACCAATGTTGTAGATGTTTATGTAAATATTTTAAGAAAAAAAATAGACCGTAACTTCCCCAACAAGCTGATTCACACAAGGATCGGAATGGGATATATATTTGAAGAGCAATAGTATGAATATCCGGTCCCGGCTCACCCTTCAGTTTCTTACCATTGCTGCAATAATTATGATTTTGTCATCAGTGGCTATCTACCTGCTGTCGGCAAACTACAGGAGGGTTGATTTTTACGAGCGTTTACAAAACAAAGCAAACAATACAGCCAAATTACTAATTGAAGTGGACGAAGTGGATGCGACACTACTCAGGAAAATTGAGAAAGATAATCCCGTTAGCCTGCCTGAAGAAAGGATTATCATTTTTGATTTCAAAAACAATATTCTTTTCACTACGGATGAAAATCACTCCCTGAGGACAGATAAAAAATTATTGAATGCAATACGTCTTGATGGTGAAATCAGATACAAACAAGGAAATTTTGAAGTCTTAGGATTTCTATTTGCCGATAAATATGATCGTTTTGTTGTTGTAGCTGCTGCATCTGATATATATGGAAAAAAGAGGATACGAAACCTGACAACCATTTTACTTGTGGTGGTAACTATCAGTTTGCTTTTATTTTTGATTTCCGGATGGTTATATGCTGGCAGGGCGTTAAAACCAATTACGCGAATTATAAACGAAGTGAACAAAATTTCTGCTTCCAGCCTTAACCTGCGGCTTCACGAAGGAAGCGGAAAGGATGAACTGGAGCAATTGGCACGTACGTTTAACAATATGCTCAAACATCTTGAAACTGCTTTTATTACGCAGAAGAATTTTATCGCAAATGCTTCACACGAATTACGCACTCCGCTTACTTCGATCACCGGACAACTGGAGTTTATACTGATGAAACCTCGTTCATTTGAAGAATACCAAAACACGCTGAATTCGGTATTTGACGATATAAGGAATCTCAATATGCTATCCAACCGGTTATTGCTTTTGGCACATGCCAGTTCCGACATCCTTGAATCCGGTTTTTTACCAGTAAGAATGGATGAAATCACATGGCAGGCAAGCGAAGAACTTCAGAAGTATAATCCTGGTTATACAGTAAAAATCAATCTCGATGATGCTCTTGATGATGAAACTATGACAATATCCGGCGATGAACAATTGTTAAAAACTGCCATTCACAACCTGGTTGAAAACGGGTGCAAATATTCTGATGACCACACCGTAGCTGTTAATCTTAAATGTGCAAAATTTACCATTAGTATTGAATTTATTGATCATGGCGTTGGCATCGGACAAGCTGATCTGCTGCAGATTGCCAAACCATTTTACAGGGGTTCCAATGTTGGTAAGGTCAGAGGGAGTGGTATCGGGCTTTCACTTGTTGACCGGGTTGTCAGGATCCATCATGGTACTATGCTAATTGCCTCTGAAATTAATAAAGGAACGCAGGTCTATTTGGAATTTCCACTTCAAACAGGGAAGAACCCGGTATGAAACACAGCAAATTTTTATATGCAACATCCTGATTATTTGATTATTAACTAAACTACTATACGCTGAAAATACATAGGTTTATAGATTTCGAATGAATTTCGATGAAATAAACTTGTTGGCTTGAAGTCGGAAGACTGAAGACTGGAGACTGGAGACTAGAGACTTGAGACTTGAGACTGGAGACTGGACATTATTACTATATTCATTTTGAACATACTTCGGACTTCCGTCTTCGGACTCCCGGCTTCGGTCTTAAAAATTTTTAATTTATTGAAACTAAAGTATCTGCAATATAATTGCAGGGTTTTAATCACTAACCAGAAAATGATACTATTAGTGGTTTGTATATTTCCTGCTTAATTTACTGCTTACCATACAAAGCGTCAATTTTAATCTCTTTTTAATTTCATCTTCATTCAGGCTTCATTACCCGGCTATACTTTTGTAGCGTTTAATTAAAGAACCATACTATCACCACAGCACCTGGCCATATATTTTACGGGAGGTTTGATATGTAGCATACAATTATATCGCTAACAGCTTTTATATCCTACAGGATGAAAACGCACAATAAGTAAGCGAATAAGGTTGAAACAGGTGCTGTGGTTGATTTTCACTTTAACCAATTAATATTTAAACAGGTATGAAAACTTATTCAGTAAAAGAAAAAACAATTGCAGGTATTGCTGCTGTTATTTTATTGTCGGCCGTTATAGCAAGTGCTTATTATATAAGTACGAATTCATCACTAAAAAGCGGGCTCAACAGTGAGAGACTGAAAAGTGAATCCCTTTTATCCGAAAAACTTGCTCTCGACAAGGAAATCAATCAACTCAAGGAAGATATTAGTTCACTCAGCGGTAAAAATGCGCAAACCGATAAATTACTTGTCGAAGCTCAGATACAATTGGAAGAAAAGGAAAAAGTAATGGCTGGGTTACGTAAGGAAAATGCTACTACAAAAAATCTGAAAAAAGAGTTGGCCGAAATAAAGGAAATGAAAGAGAATCTGCTCAGGCAGGTTGAAGCGCTCAATAGCCAGAATAAAACCCTGGCAGCTGAAAATCAGCAGTTGCAAAAAACGACGGCTCAGCTTAAGGAAGAAAAAAATGATCTGCTGAAACAAATAGAATTTGCCAGGGCTGAATCTTTACAAAAAGCTGACAATTACCAGGTTGATGTTTTAAAGAATGTAAAAAAAGATAAGCTGACCTATAAAGCCAAACGGATGAAAATGATGTCTGTTATCATTGATGTGCCAAAAGATTTAATGAAGGATATTAGTTTTACTATCACAACTCCGGATGGTAAGATTATTAATGAAAAAGACAAATCGCTTACCTGGAAAAAAGTGAATGACACTGAATACCTGCTGGCCAGCCTTACCCCTTTCAATAACGATTTTACTGTTACGCATCAAATAAAACTCAACTACACACCCTCATCAAAGATGAAAGCCGGTATATATAAAATCGGAATTCTGAATAGTGATAAAAACATAGGTAATTGCCGGGTTCATTTAAAGTAAGCCTCTTAATAATTACCCTTCGGAATAAAAGAGAATCATACAAATACTTACCCTTTTATAATCCAAAAAATAATCAACAATTAAACTAAATTCAATTAAAACTGTAATCTTTATGAAAACAAAACTCTTTGTAATTTCTGGAATCTTAGTAATGCTTTTAGGTTCATCGTGTGTAAGCACTAAAAAATATAAGGCTCAGGTTGCAAAACTTGAAACACTTGACACACAATATTCGAAGAAGCAAAACGACTTAAATGCCTGCGAAACGGCTAAAGCTAATTATCTTAAACAAATTGATGAGCTGAACAGGCAAATTGCTGATATGTCGAAGGATCAATCTTACCTTAAAGCCAATAACTCGGTGGTATTAAATCAGTTGGAAGCCATGTCGGTTATCTCAAGTTCACAGGCCGAAAGTATAAAGAAATCGATGGAAAATATCGGGATGAAAGACGCGTATATAAAAGGGCTGCAAACTTCACTGGCACAAAAAGATTCACTGAATATGGCCCTGGTAATGAACCTTAAAGGAGCTGTTGGCAATCTTAACGACCAGGATATCAATATAAAAGTTGATAAAGGTGTAGTTTTTATTGACATTTCTGATAAAATGCTTTTTAAAAGCGGGAGTTACATCATCACAGATCAGGCCAGCGCCGTATTGGGTAAAGTTGCAAAAGTGCTTAAAAATCAGCCCAATATTGAATTTATGGTCGAAGGACATACTGATAATGTTCCTTTTAAAAAGGGTGACCTGGTTGATAACTGGGACCTCAGCGTGAAACGTGCAACTTCAGTTGTTCGTCTGTTGCAAAACCAATACGGTCTTGACCCTGCCAAGATGACAGCAGCCGGCCGCGGTGAATATCTGCCTATGTCTTCGAATGAAACGGCAGCTGGAAAATCAGCAAACCGTCGCACCCGAATTGTTATCCTTCCGCAACTGGATCAATTCTTTAAACTTTTAGAAAAGAAATAAAATTAACATATAAGCATTTGTTTGTATCTGCTTAGAATATCAGAACAATTTATTTTTCTTTAAAATCCAATTGCCAGGCAGGTGGATTTTAAATTTTTACCTGTACAGGAGGATGATAACTGAGTTAAAAGTTAAATTCAGGCAGCTGAATATCACACCATGCTAAATTCAGTTAAATTGTGCTGTAGAGTTTTGATTAGCAGTCAACATAAAGGCATGCGCCCGAAGATATTAGCACCGATTAAAAACAGAAACAACATTTCGTTGTTAGTATAAAAGTAAAAGGTAAGCAAACCCGGACAGGGAGCTACAGCCATTGATAATCATCGATAATAACCTTAATTTTGCGAAAATTATTTATTGCTTATCACTTTGCCGAAAAAACCTTGCTCTGATGCAAAGCAATTATTTATCAAAAAATCATGCAGGAAATAGAAAATATTGAATTGGCATTTTTAAGTGTTGATGACTACCAGGAACTTAAAGGTGCAATGATTGAGGCATATACGAGTATGCCTAATTCCTTTTGGAAAGAACGTCATATTAACACACTTATCCGTCTTTTCCCTGAAGGCCAGGTAGTGATTAAGGTCAACAACCAGATTGCAGGATGTGCATTATCCATTATAGTTGATTATTCCGGATTCAATGACCGGCACACATATAAAGATATTACAGGCAATTATACCTTTAACACCCATAAAAACGAAGGAGATATTTTA
This sequence comes from Bacteroidales bacterium, assembly GCA_038204995.1. GTDB lineage: Bacteria > Bacteroidota > Bacteroidia > Bacteroidales > UBA4417 > UBA4417. The sequence goes on from JBBRCH010000055.1 coordinate 19,641, forward strand.
TATGGTGTAGATGTGTTTATTAAACCTGAGTTCAGGGGCTTGCGCTTAGGCCGCAGGTTGTATGACTACAGGAAAGAGTTGTGTGAGCGCCTGAATCTGAAAGGCATAGTATTCGGCGGCCGGATTCCAAACTACCACAAATACTCAGATAAGCTTTCACCAAAGCAATACATAGATAAGGTAAGGCGGAAGGAAATTCACGATCCTGTTTTTAACTTTCAGATATCCAATGATTTTTATCCTTCAAAAGTGATGAAAGGGTATCTTGAAGGTGATACGGCTTCCGGGGAATATGCCGTTCTGCTGAAATGGGATAACATTTATTATGAGGAGCCTAATATAAAAGCTTTTACAACTAAAAAAGTAGTTCGGCTCGGACTAATACAATGGCAGATGCGTCCCTATAAAAACCTGCAAGAACTGATGCAGCAGGCCGAATATTTTGTTGATGCTGTATCAGGCTACAGATCTGATTTCGCTTTGTTCCCCGAGTTTTTTAATGCCCCGCTCATGGCTGATTACAATCATTTAACTGAATCTGAAGCCATCCGTGAACTCGCAAAACATACTTCAACCATCGTTCAGAAGTTCTCGGAACTGGCCATTTCGTACAATATCAATATTATTTCGGGAAGCATGCCCGAAATACAGAACAACAGGTTATACAATGCCGGGTATTTATGCCGTAGAGACGGAACCGTTGAGCGTTATGAAAAACTTCATGTAACTCCCGATGAGGTTAAGATTTGGGGAATGCAGCAAGGAAATCAGTTTAAAGTTTTTGATACTGACTGCGGGAAAATAGGCATTCTTATTTGTTATGATATAGAGTTCCCCGAATTAAGCCGTCTTTTGGCTGATGAAGGAATGGATATTTTATTTGTACCATTCCTTACCGATACGCAAAACGGGTATTCAAGAGTGAGAAACTGTGCACAGGCAAGAGCAATAGAAAACGAATGCTTTGTTGCCATAGCAGGTTGTGTAGGTAATTTGCCAAAAGTTCATAATATGGACATACAGTTTGCTCAATCTATGGTTTTTACTCCATGCGATTTCGGATTTCCTACCAATGGAATAAAAGCTGAAGCAACTCCTAATACTGAAATGATATTGATTTGTGATGTTGACATTGACCTCTTGCGTGAACTTAACCTGCAGGGAAGTGTACGAAATTTACGCGACAGGCGCAAAGACATCTATGAATTAAAAAGGCTTTAACAAGAGTATGCAATTGAATGGTATAATGTGTAGTCAGGAAAATATACACGTTCATATTTCAAAACACATGTTTTTGTCTATTTTTGTTAAATATAGAGTATTTTCATGAAGCAACTAAAGGTATGCTTATCCATAAACAATATGAAATAGAATCAAAAGTTTGCCATAAACAGACAAATCCTTTCAAACCTGTTTACGATAAACCAGATTGGCTTTTTGAATTTTTTAACTTGAGGTTATGCCAGGAATTTATGCTGACAAATCAAAAACGATAAGGCGAAATTAAAAACGATATCCTATGAGACTTTATAAACTGATTACGGGGTTGAGTATATGTATCCTCCTTTTAGCTAAAACGGGGCTTGGACAAAAAGTTGAGAAAGATAGTTCTCACCTTAAAAAAGATTCAATAAATGCTACTATATTTCAGAACTACCAACGAATGCTTGGAGAAGTTGAACAACAGCGTATTATAGATTCAGTAACAAAGGCAGAACTGGAAACCAGGATTAATTCGCTAAGTACCACAGATAACCTCACAAAAGAAAAATTACAGAAACAGCTGCTTGAAATAAAAAATAAAGAAGCAATTCGTATCGCGAAGAAAAAAGCACAGATCGATTCTCTGAGATTAAGCGCAGTTGCATATCCCGTAATGGGATTTTTCGATGATACCTTGTTTTTAATTTATAACAAACTAGGCAGTTTTTCGGCACTTGACCGTGCAAATGCTATCAGCGAAAGGATATCAAAAATTAAAAGTGATTTCAGTTTTAAACCGGATTCATTAAAACTTTCTGGTTCCGAAACGTCAGTTGATATTGTTTATAGCGAAAAAATAATAGTTAGTGTTACTGAAAATGATGCATTATGGCAAAACACTACCAAACAGGAATTAGCCTCCAGGTACAAAAAAGTAATTGGTGATGCAGTTATGTACTATAAATCGCAGACCAGTGTTTTCAGCATTTTAAAAAGCATTGCACTAGCTCTCCTGGTTCTGGCTGTTATCGCGGCGCTGATAGTATATACACGGAAAATGTTCAAATGGACGGCATTGAAAATTGAAGAACAGGAAGGATTACTGATCAAGGGCTTCAAAATTAAGAACTACACGCTGTTTGATGCCAGCCGGCAGGTGAAAGTATTGCTTACTGTCAACACAATTCTGAAGTGGTTTATTATATTGCTGATCGTGTACATTACCTTACCAATTTTATTTGGATTATTTCCATGGACCCGAGGTTTTGCACATACGCTGTTTGAATTTATAATGAACCCGGTTAAGAGGATTGCTCTGGGCCTTTGGAATTATTTGCCAAACCTGATTACTATCATAGTTATCATCATCGTTTTCCGGTATGTTTTCAAAGGTCTGGCATTCCTGAAAAACGAAATCGAAAAGGGAGCTTTAAGCTTACCCGGATTTTATCCGGATTGGGCAAATCCTACCTACCAGATCATTCGTGTAATGGTTTCTGCTTTTGCGATTGTGGTTATTTTCCCATATTTACCGGGAAGTGATTCGCCTGTTTTCAGAGGAGTATCTGTATTTTTAGGATTCCTTTTTACATTTGGATCTGCAGGATCACTTTCGAATGTTATTGCCGGGCTGGTGCTCACCTACATGCGGTTATTCAAAATCGGCGACCGGGTTAAAATAGGTGAAGTGATAGGCGATGTGATTGAGAAATCATTGCTGGTTACCCGTATCCGGACGATTAAGAACGAAATTATCTCCATTCCGAATTCCACGGTAATGAGCAGCCATACTATCAATTACAGCAGCGATGCCCCTGAGAAAGGATTAATCATTCATACAACCGTAACCATTGGATACGACGTACCCTGGAGAGATATGCACCAGGCACTTATCGATGCCGCTGCAAAAACAGAAATGGTTCTTCCAAAGCCTAAACCTTTTGTACTGCAAACCAGCCTCGATGATTTTTACGTATCATACCAGATCAATGCTTATATAAAGGAAGCCAACAAGCAGGCCACTATTTATTCAAATCTTCATCAGAACATACAGGATATCTGCAATGAAAGGGGAATTGAAATACTTTCACCTCATTACCGCGCTGCCCGCGATGGCAACATGATTGCCATTCCTCCAAGTTACCTGGACAAGAATTACACACCTCCGAGTTTTAACATAAAGGTTCAGAATGATCAGGAAGTAAATAAAACTAAAAAATGAAGGCAATAGTTCATAAAAAATTAAATGAATTGCAGGCAACTGCTATTTGTGGTAACGATATCAGTTCGTCGTGCCTTTATGTATCCGCTCTTACTATTATTTATGCCGGCCAGTTTGCATGGATTTCGCTGCTCATTGTGGCTCTGGTACTGTATTTCTTCCGTAAGATTTATGGTGAAGTTGTCGGAGCGCTTCCTCTAAACGGAGGAGCATATAATGCTTTGTTAAATACTTCCACTAAACGACTGGCATCCTTTGCCGCAACGCTAACCATATTGTCGTATATGGCTACTGCGGTTATCTCGGCCAGCGAGGCAATGCATTACCTGCAAGGGATATTCCCCTATCTGAATATTACTCTAGCAACGATTGTGGTGTTGCTGGCTTTTACCGGCCTTGCCATTTTAGGTATTAGAGAATCAGCCTTTGTAGCAGTTATAATCTTTATCATCCATTTGGCAACACTCACAGTGTTGGTGGTAGCCTCAGGCTGGTTTCTTCTCAATAATGGATTGGAAACGTTCCATATCAACTGGCATATGCCAATTACATCAGGCAGTATAATTTATGCCCTGTTTTTAGGTTTTTCAGTCGCCATGCTTGGTATATCAGGCTTCGAAAGCTCTGCCAATTTTGTTGAAGAACAACAAAACGGTGTGTTTCCCAAAACCCTGCGTAATATGTGGGCCGTAGTGAGCTTTTTTAACCCGCTGCTGGCATTGCTGCTGATATGTATTATCCCGCTTGCAAGTATTGGTCAGCACGAGGAGTCGCTCCTGGCGTTTTTGGGCCAGACAACCGGAGGTGCCTGGCTGGCATTTTTAATTTCGGTGGATGCCGTGCTGGTGTTATGTGGAGCGGTCTTAACTTCTTTTGTCGGTGTTTCGGGATTGCTTGAGCGCATTACACTCGACAGGATCCTGCCAAATTTCTTTTTACATAAGAACAAACGCGGTGCTAATTACAGGATAATTATCTCATTTTTCATTTTAAGCGTTTCTGTATTGTTCGTAACAAAAGGTAATCTTAAAGCTTTAGCCGGAGTATATACTTTTTCGTTTCTCACCGTGATGGCTCTGTTTGGGGTGGGGAATTTGTTATTAAAACTGAAAAGGAAAAAACTGCCTCGACCAGTCAGGGCAAACGGAATCATAGTGGTTATTGCGGTTTTGTTCATCGTGTCAGCATTTTGGGGGAATATGCAATTGAACATCGAATCCTTTTACACTTTTCTCAAATATCTCATCCCTACCCTGCTGTTTATCATGCTAATGCTAAACAGGTCTTTCATTGTAAAATTTATGATTGAGGCACTGGAATATTTTTACAAACCTTTACGAAAAATGATTATCCTGAGTAATCATTATTTGCTGAACCTGCATATGAAAATTAATTCCCAGGAATTTGTGTTTTTCACCAAAGGCGACAATGTGGCTATTTTAAACCGGGTAATGCAATATGTCGAAGACAATGAAACCACCCGTATACTCAAAATTGTCAACATTAAAAAAGAAGGTGATTCGAATGCATCGCTGAAGATTGATATTGAAGTTCTCGACCGTGCATATCCTGAAATAAAAATCGAGTTTATCGAAATTCCGGGTGATTTCGGCCCCGAAATTATTGAAGAACTTTCACAGAAATGGAATATTCCTAAAAACTTTATGTTTATTGGTTCTCCGGGTGATCGTTTTTCATATAAAGTTGCTGAATTGGGTGGTGTACGACTGATTATGTAGAGGAAGTGAACCAAAAAGTATAAATTCCGTTCTTTCATTCAGCCGGTTTTATTAGTACCAGCGATTTGCTTTTAAAATGTGTCCTCCCGATATTTAATGGTATGCCTGCGAAGGTATGCACCTGGTAAAAGTTTACCTGGATGATTGTAAAACCGATATCTCATTCACCAACATTAATACTTACTAACCATTGGAAACGCAAATTAAGGAATTCCTTTTTAATCCCACAGTGGGTAAAATTGTGACCATTTTTATAGGTGTCGCAATAATATGGCTCATTCTTAAGGCCATACAGAGAAGCCTCATTTTGAAAATAAAGGATAACGATAACCGATACCGGGCGAAGAAGTTCGGCAGTTTCATCGGTTATTTATTAAGCATAGTTTTAATCACAGTTGTATACAGCGATAAACTTGGTGGTTTAACTGTTGCCCTGGGAGTTGCAGGTGCAGGCATAGCATTTGCTTTACAGGAAGTTATCGCTTCATTTGCAGGTTGGCTGGCTATTATGTTCGGTGGTTTTTATAAGACCGGCGACCGGGTTCAGTTAGGTGGCATTAAAGGCGATGTAATGGATATAGGAGTATTGCGCACTACCATTATGGAAACAGGGCAATGGGTGGATGGCGATTTATACAATGGTCGGATTGTTCTGATTGCAAATAGTTTTGTGTTTAAAGAACCGGTTTTTAATTATTCAGGTGACTTCCCGTTTTTGTGGGACGAAATTAAAATTCCGATCCAGTACGGAAGCAATTATGAAAAAACCACTGAAATCCTAATGAATACAGGCAAAGAAGTAGCCGGTGATTTAACACAGCAATCGAAAGAAAAATGGATTTCACTTCAGGATAAATACCGGTTAGAAGATGCACAAACAGAGCCCATGGTTTCCTTGATAGCCAATGACAACTGGGTAGAATTTACCCTTCGTTATGTTGTGAGTTATAAAAAACGAAGAGTCACTAAAACTGAACTATTTACCCGCATTTTAAAATCAGTTGAGAATACTAAAGGTGAAATCAGGTTTGCTTCTGCTACCTTCGAACTCGTAGGAGCCCCGGATCTGAAAATAAATATCAATAAGTAAGCTGTGTAAATCTAACCTAAGCGATTCGCTAATGTATTGTATCAAATTAAAGGTAACTCAAACGCACTGAAAATGAGTCACTGATTAGCAATATTTTGAATCTCCAAATTAAATAACAACTTTTTTAAAAATGGATTCAACCATAATCATAATATTTTGCATACTCTTACTACTGGCATACCTTTTCGACTTCTCCTCCGAAAAAACTAAAATTCCATCTGTAATTCTGTTGTTGCTTTTAGGATGGGGAGTAAAGCAGGTGACTGTTTTCCTGGGATTTATAATTCCGGATTTCTCTGCAGTTCTGCCTGTATTAGGTACAATCGGACTTATATTGATTGTACTTGAAGGGGCATTGGAACTGGAGTTGAATAAATCAAAATTTCCGCTGATTAAAAAATCGTTGAACGGTGCCGCTTTATCCATGCTTGCAACAGCAATTTTGCTGGCATTTCTTTTCCATTATTTTGGGATGTATTCCTATAAGGACAGCCTGGTCAACGCTATTCCATTCTGCATTATCAGCAGTGCGATAGCTATTCCGAGTGTCAGATCCCTGAAATCATCCGACAAGGAATTTATTATTTATGAAAGCAGCCTGTCAGATATTTTAGGAGTGCTTTTATTTAATTTCGTGGCTTTAAATGCAGTCATCGATTTAAACTCGTTCAAGCACTTTGGATTACAACTTTTAATCATATCCGCAGTATCTTTTGTTGCAACAATAGGGCTTTCTTTCCTGTTGAGTAAAATTGAACACCATGTTAAGTTTGTTCCAATCATTTTGCTTGTCATTTTAATTTATGCCGTTTCAAAAATTTATCATTTGCCAGCCCTCATTTTTATTCTGGTTTTTGGCTTATTTATTGGCAACCTCGACCAGCTAAGGCGCTGGAAATGGATAAGAGCGTTTCATCCTGAAGGATTAAGTGATGAAGTTATTAAATTTAAAGATCTGACCATAGAGGCGGCCTTTTTGGTAAGAGCCTTATTTTTTCTTCTGTTTGGTTACATGCTCGAAACATCCGAAATACTTAATACGGATACCCTGCTTTGGGCTTTCGTGATTGTGGTAATAGTTTTCATTTTCAGGATTCTTCAGTTAAAACTATCAAAACTGCCGCTTAATCCATTATTATTCATAGCTCCAAGAGGTTTGATAACTGTTCTCTTGTTTCTTTCTATTGAACCGGTTCAAAGAATTTTTTTGGTAAATAACTCGCTTATTATTCAGGTTATCTTAATTACAGCATTCATAATGATGGTTGGATTAATGACTACAACCAATGACAAAATATCGTAATTCAAAATTATAAGTTAACAAGGATAAGGTATTTGCCAGGTACCCAATTAAGCAACCCAAGGTCTGAAAGTAATATTTCAGTTTACTCCGATTCTGATAAATATCATCAGCAATTTCTGTATCGAGCCATTTTACAATCAAACTTTGATGAGGATGAGTATTGAAAATACAGCTATTTTTGCACTTTCACTGTCCTCTACCTTATACCGTACTTTTACCGGAATTACCGTTTTTGTGCACCCGGAATATTCTGTTTAGAATAAATCAAAATCAGTAACTAATGATTATACTAACAACCTTTTACAAAAAGATACATGCCTGGAGATTGAAATTCATCCCTCCCCGACAGTTTATTATAATACTTAGCCTGATTACAGGTTTATTAGGCGGAATGGCTGCTATTATACTCAAGAATACTGTTTTCTATACTCACGAGTTACTTACCTATGGATTTAAGGCAGATGAATTTAACCTGTTATACCTGGCATATCCTTTCATAGGTATGATACTCACTGTGATATACGTGAAATTCTTTGTCCGCGATAATATCGGTCACGGTATAAGTCGTGTACTCTATTCTATCTCAAAGAATAACAGCATTTTGCGTCCTCATAATACATATTCCTCCATGGTAGGGAGTACATTAACTGTTGGATTCGGGGGTTCGGTGGGTCTGGAGGCACCTGTCGTACTCACGGGAGCTGCTATCGGGTCCAACCTTGCCCGGATCATGCGCCTGGATTACCGTTCGGTAACCCTGATGATTGCATGCGGATCAGCAGCGGCAATCGCAGGAATTTTCAAAGCGCCGATAGCCGGAGTCATTTTTGCACTCGAAGTGCTTATGATTGATCTTACCATGTCATCCATCATTCCTTTGCTCATATCTGCTGTAACCGGAGCAACACTGGCATCCTTCTTTATGGGAAAAGATGTTCTCTTTGCCTTCACGGTTACAAACCCTTTTGATCTTCCCAACATTCCTTATTATGTGCTTCTGGGCATTATCTGTGGCTTAATTTCACTCTATTTTACAAGGGCAAACCTTTATATGGAATCTCTGTTTAATAAAATCAATAATACTACACTAAAGTTAGTTATTGGCGGAACAATCGTAAGCGTACTTATTTTCCTTTTCCCTTCTCTTTTCGGCGAAGGCTATATTGAACTCACTTCTATTCTTAATGGCAACGGGGATACATTATTCCAGAACAGTCTGTTCTATTCAGTAAGTAACAATTACATCTTGTTTTTATTCTTTCTTCTTTTGGTTCTCTTTTTTAAAGTGATTGCTATGACGGCTACAAATGCCGGAGGAGGGGTAGGCGGAATTTTTGCACCATCGTTGTTTATGGGTGGGGTAGCTGGCTTCTTCGTCGCCAGGTTAGTTAACTTCTTTGAACCTTTCCGGCTTCCTGAAAAGAATTTTGCCCTGGCAGGCATGGCAGGTATCATGGCAGGAGTTATGCACGCACCGCTTACTGCTATTTTCCTTATTGCGGAAATAACTGGCGGATATTCATTTTTTATTCCGCTTATCATTACAGCTACCGTTTCGTACCTTACCATCATGGGCTTCGAACCCCATTCGCTGTATACAAAACGTCTTGCCCAACAAGGCGAATTAATCACGCACCATAAGGATAAAGCTGTGCTTTCCCGCCTTAGCATCCGCAACCTGATTGAGACAAATTTCAGAACCATAAGACCTGATGCCAACCTTGGCGAACTGGTTAAAATAGTATCTGAATCACAGCGAAACGTTTTCCCTGTTATTGATAAAGACAGAACTTTTCTGGGCATTGTTTTTATGAACGATATCAGGAATATCCTATTCAGGCCTGAATTATACGAAACTACATTTGTCAGTCAACTGATGTATATGCCTGATACCCCGGTCGAAATTGACGAAACAATGGAAGACGTTGCACAAAAATTCCAATCGACATCTCATTATAACCTGGCTGTCCTTGACAAAGGAAAATATGTCGGTTTTGTTTCAAGGGCCAATGTATTTTCAGCATACCGTAAACTGGTTAAAGAGTTTTCGCAGGATTAACTAATATCTCTTTAAATAAAGATCCGTTCTCATAAGAATAGCGTTTCGGTTCTCATCCTTTTAAGACCACCAGATTTCCATGCTGATCATAACAGTCGACTGGTTTCTTCTTATTTATTAGCTTAAGTTGCTGATAGTAACCCCATTGAATAGAAAAGGCTGCCTGAGTTATTTTCCAGGCAGCCTTTTATTATTCATTATGGGGAATCACATCAATTCACAACCAGTTTTGTGGTTTTTACAAAATTCTCATTGTAAACCTTAATAATGTAAACCCCGGCTTTAAACACAGATCTGTCAACCTGTATGGTTCCTGAATTTTCCATTATCCCTTCATAACACTCAACACCTGAAGCTGTAAAGATCTTAAGTGTTGCTGCCGAAGAAAGATTCTCCAGTTCAATATTTAACACATCCGTTATGAGAGGATTCGGGTAAACTCTGAACTTAATATCCTTTGCAAATGATAAAAGATTTTCGGTTTTTATTCCACCTATTTTGAATGCTGGTTCTAAGGTAGATAACACCGATCCGGGAACAACTTCTGAAGGCTCTGTTCCTGTTTGACCCGGTATTAACCATCCGACAGCCAGGTTATCGTTTCCGCCGCCTTCTTTCATAAGGGCTTCAACATAGTATGTCTGACCCTGGACCAGGAATACCGGTGCTGATTTTTGCGTGGCATACTTATTCCATTGCCTTACCCCTGTATACCCTGTATGGAAGGCAATTTTCACCACATTTAACGGATTGTTGTCGGTGCTCAGCCATAACTCAGCGTTATCATCCGATGCAATCCAGAACGTATAGCTTCCGGTAAGGGGAGCACATAGATAACCGGCTATTCGTGCACCGTAATTGTTGTTCACGTTGGTAGCTCCCTCCATGGAAGTGATCGCCTGGGTTGTCGTTGGATTATTCGGGTAATTTACATTACCGGTAAGATCGCTCACGGCAACACCTGTGATATTATTCCAGACCTGGTAGGTTATGTTTCCCGTGGCTGAACAAGCCGGCGGAATGGCTATCACGCTGACCAGGCAGCTACCTGACAGGTTGGTGCCATCGGTTGACGTTGCTGTAATAGTAACATCTCCTCCACTTAAACCGCTTACTAATCCGGTACCGTCAACAGAGGCTTTACCAGGATCA
>JBBRCH010000056.1:0-30331 GCA_038204995.1 Bacteroidales bacterium
GCATCCCGCAAAGCGGGAACACAGCAAGGCAAACTGTAAGGATTTGCTGTACTCTTTCATGCCTTGTATTGCGAGGAGATACCTCTGGCTTAGAAACGCCAGCATTGTTATAAAGCCTTGATCTTTTGGTACTTTTCCATCGAAGGAAAAGGACAAAGAAAGGAATAATAAATTAAACTTAACCATAGATAAGAATTTGTGAATGCCACATAACAGAGTGATTTATTGCCAATATTTGAAATATAGCACCTCAAAGTAAGAATTAGCCGATTTTTGGGAAAGGTTTGTAGGATTTAAAGTCGGGAGACGGGAGACGGGAGATGGGAGACCGGAGACCGGAGATGTGAGATCGAAGACCGGAAACCGCAGACTGGAGACTGGAGACTGGAGATTGGAGATTGGAGACTGGAGACCGGAGACTGGAGACCGGAGACCGGAGACCGGAGATTGGAGACTGGAGACCGGAGACTGGAGACTGGAGACTGGAGATTGGAGACTGGAGATTGGAGACTGGAGACTGGAGACTGGAGATTGGAGACTGGAGACCGGAGACTGGAGACCGGAGACCGGAGACTGGAGATTGGAGACTGGAGACTGGAGACTGGAGACTGGAGAGTGGAGAGTGGAGACCGGAGACTGGAGATGGGAGTCGGGAGATGGGAGTCGGGAGTCGGGAGTCGGAATTCAGCAAAGGCTATCCAGGAATCGGGAGTTTTAAGCTGGCAGACCGAAGTCCGGGATTTAAGGGCAGAAGTCATTTACTAAAGTCTGGGCTATAGTTTGTTAACAATCAGCGCTATTTGAATCTCTTTAGTTATAAAGCTGAAGAGCATTTCGTTACCGATCCATACCTGCAGCTAAAGAGTCTCCAGATTTTGTAATCGTGGTATTATTTTAATCTCTGAAGAATTCGCAACAGAAACCTAAGTTTTGGGAATATTTATAAATAAAAAAACCGGCTTCATTCGAAACCGGTTTTCTTAAGTAAGTATTCATTGATTTTAGTCTGCAACAATGACCAGATATTTGCTACGGCTCCAGAAATCGGTATAGTTGAGGATAACAAGTTTGTCAACTGATTTCTTGTCAGCGCCTTCAAATTTGTATGATCCGGTAGGATGGTTCGAGAGCAGGCTGGCTCTTTTTTTATTTATCGGAAGCTCAGTAAAAGTGGTAACATCAATTCTGGTGAAATACGTTTTATCAAAATTTTCGGTTACAGTCTTAGAGCGGCCAAGGCCAATGAATCCGCCTGATTTGTCAATAATCTTCTTGTCTTTAAGCTCTTTGGTAGTGCCTATTACATAATAGGCTGTATTGAGCGCGGCGGTTTTTTCATCAAGGGCCTGTTGTTTAGCTTTATTTTCAGAGCTCAGGTTGTCAACATTTGCGTTAAGATTTGTTACCTGGTTACCTAAATCTGTTACCTTAATGTTTAATTTTCCAAGCTGATCTTTTAATTCGGTAATCTGAGCATCTTTCTCTGAAATTGATTTTTCAAGGTTATCGATCATGGCCTGTAATTCCACTACCTGAGCGCTGGAGCCTTTTAGTTTTTTACGTAATTCTGCAACTGTTGCACGATTTTTTTGTAACATCCTGTAGATTGCATTGATGTCGCCGGTAATCTGCTCGCGTGCGCTGGTTTGAACCTCGGTACCGCCACTTGTATTCTGGCTGATAATGTTTTCTTTTAATTTGATTGAGTCAAGATTTGACTGAATTTCATTAAAAGCCCTCACGAATTCCATAACGGTGGTGTCTTTTTGAAATCCCAGTGCCAGAAGACTATCGTTTTTAGCTTTAAGCCTGGCATTTTCTTCTTTCATCTTATTGCAACTCACGGTCATTAACATTGCCGGAATTAACAGAAGTACCAATAATTTTTTCATAATGTGGTTTTGGTTTAAGGTTTTATAACGTGCAAAGTTACGATGAATTGTATGAAATGGAATTTAATTTGCTAAGTTTAATTTATTTTTCTATCTGAATCATTACAGACAGGCATTTTCAGAAAATACTTCTTTAGAGCTAATATATTGTGTTTGATTTGAGGAACCGGATTTTAAGTAGAAAAAGTTCTGTTTTAGAATATTATGGAGAAGGGGAGAGTTAGGAATGAACAGAAAAATCTTAGTTCCCTGCTTGCTGTCGCAGTCAGGCAGGCGGGTTCCGGGTTCCAGCCTGCCTGGCGGCAGACAGGGTTCCAATGGCTGGCATTTTGTCAAATACAAACCACATAAAATTATCAGCCACAAAACCTGATACTGTGAGGGGGCACCCGGCACCTGGCACTAATGAAAAGATTCGAAAAAAATCCTATATTATTCTTAAACACAACCATAAAAACAAAGCTACAGCAATTATAGAAATGGATTTTTAGCCTGGAAGTTGCCTGACATAGTACTGCAAATTTAACATATTCCCATTTGCCTTTACCTCACCACCTGGTTCTTCAACCGGAAAAATCGGTACATGTTGGGTTTCATTTACTCAGTGTTAGCGTGCCGCTCCTTTGTTGAAGTCCACCCTGTTCAGTTTTCACTATCTTTGCCTATACGTTTTATATTCTATGACAACATATCCTCAGATCATCCTTAAACCCGGCAAAGAAGGACCGGTATTGCGTTTTCATCCCTGGATTTTCTCAGGAGCCATACAAAAAACTTTAGGTAATCCGGCTGAAGGCGACATTGTTGAGTGCTTTTCGTCTTCGGGGAATTACCTGGCGACAGGTCATTGCATGCCGGGATCGCTTGCAGTGAAATTATTTACATTTAAAAAACAGGAAATAGACAAACATTTCTGGTTTTCGAAAATCCTCGAGGCCTGGCAGGTTCGCAAATCGCTTGGGCTTACTGATAATCCACACACCAATACGTATCGCCTTGTACATAACGAAGGCGACAATTTGCCCGGGTTAATCGTGGATGTGTATGGCGAAATGGCTGTTTTGCAGGCTCATAATAGCGGTATGCACGATATCCGGCACACACTTGCCGATGCTATACTCGAAGTGAGTGAAAAAAGAATTACCAGCATTTACGACAAAAGTGCCGAAGCTATGCATAAGATGACCGGACGAAAAGTTGAAGATGGCTTCCTGGCAGGAAATACAGGCGATTGTGAAGTGCTTGAAAATGGTCACCGATTCCATATTAATACAGTTACAGGGCAGAAAACCGGTTTCTTTGTGGATCAGCGTGAAAACAGGGATCTGTTTGCCCGGTATTCAAAGGACAGGAGTGTGCTGAATATGTTCGGGTATACTGGCGGATTTTCGGTATATGCCGCTAAAGCAGGAGCTGTGTTGGTTCATACCGTGGATAGTTCGGCACCGGCCATTTCATTAGCCGCAGAAAATATGAAACTGAACGGTTTTGATTCCGCTGATTATGCCTGCTTTACAGCTGACGCCAGGAAATATATTGAGTCCATGGAGCAAGGAAAATATGACCTGATCGTTCTTGATCCCCCTGCTTATGCAAAAAATGTTGCTTCACGCATACAGGCGCTTAAAGGCTACCGTACTATAAATGCAATGGCACTGGCTAAGATTAAAAGCGGTGGAGTATTGTTTACATTTTCCTGTTCACAGGTGGTCGACAGGCAGATGTTTACCTCGGCAGTTACCGCAGCTGCAATTGACGCCGGAAGGCAGGTCCGTATTATACAGCATCTATCGCAACCTCCGGATCACCCGGTTAATATCTTTCATCAGGAAGGAGAGTATTTGAAAGGATTGGTATTGCTGGTGGAGTAGTCCCTTAACAGCTATAATCGTGCATATTTTGGGGAAATATTTCAAATTAATTTTAAAATATCGAACATAGCGTAGCGAGTAATACTGAACAAGGAATAATGAAGCCGATAGCTATCGGCTTCGAATTATTCATTGCATCCCAAAATTATTCGTTGCTTTTTATCGTCTATTACGGGATTTATTTGTTGCAAAGGGGTTCTTCATTCATGCAGTCACCTGCCCTCTACCACGAATCCTTACTGTTTTTCAACTGATCAATAACCCGGCGTTGCTTTTTTGTTGGACGGCCGATTCCGCGGTCGCGGTATTCACTGTTGGTATCGTTAATCAGTTTTACCCGGTCGTATTCAGCCTGTAAGGTAAGGTCTTCCATAAAATCGGGAACGAGCTTGGCGTTTACGCGGCTTTTGGGAAATTGTTTAACTTTAATCGTCTTAAAAAGCGGATTCAGGCTGACTGTAATAATATCGCCTTCTTTAATTTCTTTGGAAGCTTTAATATTGCTGCCTTCCATTTTGACCTTTCCGGCTTTGCAGGCATCAGTGGCAAGGCTCCGCGACTTAAACAGCCGGACTTCCCAGAGCCACTTATCTATTCGTAGTGATTCGTTCCCCATTCAAATTAATAACACAATGATTGATTTCGGATTGGCGATTCGGATTTTTGAAATGCCGTAATCCGCATTTTTTTATTTTTTCCTGAAATATACCTCCATCGGTGTGCCGGTAAAATTGAATTGTTCACGAATGCGGTTTTCAGCGAATCGTTTGTACGGGTCTTTGACGTATTGCGGCAGATTACAGAAAATTACAAAGCTGGGATAAGCGGTTTTAATTTGGGTAATATATTTAATCTTAACTTCTTTCCCTTTAATAAAAGGAGGTGGTGTACCTGAAAAGATGGGTAGAAGAACATCGTTCAGTTTACGGGTAGGGATGCGCTTTTTCCGGTTTTCGTAAACAGCAGTGGCCTCTTCAAGCGCTTTGTGAATACGTTGTTTGTTCAGTACCGAGGTGAAAACGATAGGCACATCAGTGAAAGGCGCGATGTTTTTACGGATTGCCTCTTCATAATATTTATGGGTATGAGTATCTTTTTCAACCAGGTCCCATTTGTTTACTATGATAACGATGCCCTTATGATTGTTTTGGGCCAGTCTGAAAATATTCATATCCTGTGATTCCCAGCCTTGCGTGGCATCAATCATCAGAAAAACCACTTCGCTGCTTTCGATGGCCCGGATGGAGCGCATCACGGAGTAGAATTCAATGTTCTCGAAAACTTTTGATTTTTTCCGTAAACCGGCTGTATCAACCAGAAGGAAGTCGAATCCAAAAGAATTATAACGGGTATAAATACTGTCGCGTGTGGTGCCTGCCACCGGAGTAACTATATTTCGCTCAATTCCCAGCAATGCATTGATAAAAGACGATTTCCCGACATTCGGCCTGCCGACCACCGTAAACTTAGGCAAATCAGGAAGGGTTTCGGGTGCGTCTTTGTTAAATTCCTTCACAATTTCATCCAGCAAGTCGCCTGTGCCTCCTCCGTTCGAGGATGAGATGCCGAAGATATTTTTAAATCCCAGGCTGTAAAAATCGGAAACTTCGTGAAATTTATCCGGGCTGTCTATTTTATTTACTGCCAGAAATGCTTTTTTGGGCGACCGGCGTATCATATCTGCCACATCCTTATCGAGTGGAGTAAGCCCTTCGCGTGCATCAACCATGAAAAGGATAACATCGGATTCTTCGATCGCCAAATCTACCTGTTTAATGATTTCGTGCTCAAATACATCATCTCCCCCTACCACAACGCCTCCGGTATCAATAATCGAAAATTCAATTCCATTCCAGTCGCTGTGCCCGTAATGACGGTCGCGTGTAACCCCGCTGGTGGGGTCAACTATAGCCTCAAGCGATCCGGTGAGGCGGTTAAAAAAGGTGCTTTTCCCAACATTCGGACGGCCAACAATGGCCAGAATATTTCCCATTCGTAGTTTTTTGTTTTACTCTTTATAGTACAGGCTTATAGTATTCAAGGCAGTTATTGCCTGTAGCGCAACCGATAAGCAAACTGAATTTGTATTTTTTTGCAAAGGTAGCCTAATTCCTGCATTTTTTCATACTTGTTTCTGCAGTAACAGGATAGGCATTTTTTTTACTCAGGAACATGCGTCTTTAGGTATGGTGTAACGGATATACTATTTTCAACAAATGATATGAAATAGTCAATAACCAACTTTGAAAAAACTTCCTTTGATAAAGCAGGTTATATTTTTAGACATTCCTGAAATTTCATTAAAAAGAAATGTGGGAATTATGTAAATTTTATTCGGAATTCTATAACTCATTTTGTTTATTCAGGATGTAATTTTAGATCCAACAACGAACGGTCAAATAGTTAAAGCAGATCTCAAAGACGTAAAATCCTGAAATAATTATTGCCTTTTTTTCGGCAACAGTTCAGACTGGTTTTATCAGGTTAAAAAACTTCACATAATTCTCATCCTTTTGCTCTTCCGACCATTTTATTTTTTATCGCTCGTACTAATGATTTTGATATTAATCAAATAGCATGAGACTTATTTTTAATAATTCATTTTTCATTCACCTCTAAAATTAACTGAAATGGACGAGATACTGACGCTGGATCAGTGGTATGAACTGCAAAGCAGAATAAAACAACAATACCCGGAACTCACAGATGCTGATCTGCAGTACCATGAGGCGTTGGAACCTGATATGTTGCTAATGGTTGAATATATCCTTTTGAAGCAGAAGGTCGCGACGAAAGAATTAAGGATCAGTCATTTCCACTTTTCACCCACTAAACCTTATGGGCATTTCAGCAGAAAAAGCCCCATCAGGCAGTAAAAAAATTAATTTTTTTCATCATTCTATCATTTCCTGAATTATACCTGCAAACTTAACTTTTATGTCCTTTCCTGTTTTATGGGAAGTTCCTTTAGAAATCGGCTGGATAACTACTATTTGATTTTCATTTTCTGGTTAGTGGTTTAAACACTGCATTTTAACAGCAGATACTCAAGTTTCTAAAATTTTAAAATATTTAAGGACCAAAGACCGGAGACCGAAGAACGGAGACCGGAGACCGGAGAACGGAGACCGAAGACCGGAGACCGAAGAACGGAGACCGAAGTCAGAAGTATGTTTAAAATGAATACAGTTATAATGCCCGGCCTTCCGTCTTCCGTCTTCCGTCTTCCGACTTCCGACTTCCGACTTCCGACTTCCGACTTCCTACTTCCGTCTTCCGTCTTCCGACTTCCGACTTCCGTCTTTTGCCTTTTACTTTTTACTGACTGGCATGATAGGATGAGTTTATCACTTTCATCTAACAAGAATGCTATTGCTTGAATTACCGACAGATAGATCTTCTAACTATTTCAATTTATTTCAATTTATTTCAAATTTATTTCAAATTTTTAAGTTAGTTCCCGTTTGTGCCATTCCTAAATGGTGGTTGTCTATTCGCTTTTAATAAATTCAGGTTTCCACTGTTTTTCTATATTTTTTAAGACCGTCATTATTACAGAAAGGATTTTTCTTCCTTTTACAAGTTAGTCCTTTTGTCGCACCTGATGAAAGAACAGATTCAAAATCACCGGATAAATAGTACCAGTGATGGTTTTGTTCCTGGCACAAAAAAAAATCTGCCGATTTAACTCTCTTCCTTGGTAAATGCAAACTATCTTTGTATTATTACAGATCCTGCTGATAGAACTGGATATTTTAACATAAATAATAAGATATATGGAAGCGAATTGGCTGATCATTATACCCTTAATAGTTGCTGCAATAGCATTAATTGTATTCCTGATTTACCGGAATCAGAAAGATAAAAAAGATTTAGTGCGAAAGCTAATAGAGGAAGATGAATCGCCAATCCACAAGGAACCTGATACAGAAGTAAATCCCACCGAAGAATAAGAAAAATTAACCGGATGTATCATAGTTTAAAGTATATCTGAAAAGCAAATACTTATGTGGGTAGTTTAAAATTTTGTTAATACAAGTTTAAATAAAGCAAATATGATAATTCAATTTAATACTGATAGCAATATTTCCGGGAACGAAGAGCGTAATGCTCCATTAATTGACTTGCTTAGAGAGGGGTTGAGCCGTTTTAGCAACCAGATAACACGCCTGGAAGTTCATCTTTCGGATGAAGATGGCAGCAAGGAAGGCCTGGGTGATAAACGATGCATGCTCGAGGCCAGGCTCGAAGGCCTGAAACCTGTGGCTGTTACTAATCTGGCCGATACCCGCGAACAGGCTGTAAAAGGAGCACTTGATAAGTTAAAAGCTGCACTTGATAAATTGCTCGGGCGTTTAAGAAATCATTAAAAATACCTTTTCTAAAACATCCCGGATATTTTATATTGTTTTGAATATAAGCCTTTAAAAAGGTAAGGTTGTGTTTGATGATATTGTATGATTCTTTTCAAATCTTTTTATTAGTGCCGGGTGCCGGGTGCAGTAATAAGTGCCAAGTAGGAAATATTACTAAAGTTTGCACTTTGAAAATGTGCAAGACTGCAGAACGTTGAACCTGCCTGCCTGACGGCGGTAGCAGGCAGGGAACAAAGATTTTCTGTGCCTTCCAAATCTCCTGTTATCCACAATCCGTATTACAGAACCAAAGGTAATATGCAAACATACAAACACGTAATAGTTTTAAAATACAACAGTTCGTAACGAATATTAAGTTTTTCAGGTTTTTTTAAGGGTATCAGCCATCCCGCTCATATTCCATTTACATTTTCAAATGCGATGTAAGATTCTGATACTGTTGAGGTTTTCCCTTCCGGCAAGGTGAATTCATAAAGAGTAAGCCGGAATTAAAGTGTTTTTTAATCCTCACAGATCAGGCTAAATATCAAAGTGGCTCTCTCATAACCGGGATGGCCTCTTTTTTAAATAACCCGTTAAATGTGGGAATTATGTAAAAGTTTTCGAGAATTATATAAATTATTTTTCATTTTACTGATGAAATTTGTAGTAACTAAAAGAATGGATCGTTAATTTTTATATATAATGACAGAAGTTGAATTTCAATATAAGCTGGTCAGCCTGCAGGAACCTTTGTTGAAGTTTGCATATAGTCTTACAACAAATGAAGATGATGCAATGGACCTTTTACAGGAAACTTTCCTGAAAGCCCTTCAGTATTGCAATAAATTTGTGAGTGAATCAAATTTCAAAGCCTGGACATGTACAATAATGAAAAACACTTTTATCAACAATTATCACCGCTCCAAACGACATACTGTATATTGTGAACAGACCAAGGTTGATCTCCGGCAGAATGAAACACGGTCTTCAGCCGCTGTTGATCCCGGATCATTATTTGTATCAAAAGAGATTGAAAAAATCATTGATTCCCTTGATGATGATTTGCGGGTGCCTTTCAGAATGCATCACGAAGGATTTAAATACAGGGAGATTGCAAAATCCCTGACTATAAATATTGGAACAGTGAAGAGCAGGATTTTTGTTGCCAGAAAGAAACTGATAAAACGATTAAACTGATTAACGTAATTATTTTCTGTACCCAAATAATCCGACGGCCAAAGGTTTAATTTATAACATAAGTATTGTGAAGACTCCTGTTTGTTCATCTTTTGAATAACTCGCAAATTAAAGCCTGTTCAGTCCATTTTTGATGCTGCTCAAAGCTAAATTGAAATAATGTAACGAAGTTGCGCTTTCCTGAAGATATGCAAGGCTTAACGGCTTATCACAATATACATTTGAGCCATTCAATTCAAGCTCATCATGGTTTCTGGTAAGAGGTCTCATTCGTGTTCAATCCCCGGATTTCATAGAAAAAACAGGCAATCCGGAGTCCGAAAAATAATATGTGTGAATTATGTAAATCTGTATGGAAATTATATAACAGTTCTGAAACACGGTCAGCTTATCTTCGTCCGGCAAGGTTGCCTTGATTGTTGAACTGTATCACAGATGTTTTTAACAGATATTTCAACAATCATTCGGGCAAGGGCGGGAATCGGAAAACAGCGGTAGAACATTCGCAAAAATCTGCGAAGACCCGCTTGAAAAAACTGAAAATAAATGAATGCTGACAACTGAATGTATCAGGAAATCAGATGACTAAGTAAATTAATCAGGTTAAAATTAAACAGTACTAAAAGTGAAGCTCTATTTAAAATATATGGTTTGTAACCGTTGCCGGATAACCGTAAAAGATGCACTCGAAAGGATTGGTATTGAATATACTTCAGTAGAGTTGGGTGAAGTAAATACAAAAAAAGATATAACCCATTTGCAACGTTTCCGATTAAATGAAGAATTACAGAAAGATGGATTTGCTTTAATCGACAGCCAGGCAAATAAGTTGATGGAGAAATTAAAATTTGCCATTATCGAATGGGAAAATATTACAGATGAGGATTTGAAAAGCAATTATACGGATTTCATTAGCCTGAAAGTTGATGAAAATTTTATTTCCCTTAATACGCTTTTTTCTGAAATAGAAGGGGTTACCATCGAAAAATACATTGTCAGTCATAAAGTAGGCAAAATAAAAGAATTACTCGTTCTTGGAGATCTCACCCTTACTGAGATTGCAAGTAAAATGCATTATAGCAGCGTCGCACAATTATCCCGACAATTCAAAAGTGTTGTAGGCCTTACACCTGCAGATATCATAATGCTCCGGCAAAATAGAATCAACAAACAGCAGCTTAACTGACATTTCTCAACACATAACATGATCATTAATCTTAAAAATCTTTATATGTTCAATACCATGAAATCCTTTAAAAACAGCACGTATGAAAAAGATGGAAGTTCAAAATCATTTGATCTTTCAGTTATTGAAAGTGGTGACAAAAAGGAAACGGCCCATGATTCAAAAAGTCGACTGAACGAATTGGAGGAAATCAATCTGCAACTGGCAAATCGCATCGAAGAGCAATCAAAAAAACTGGTCGGAGTTGTATCTACAAATGCTAAATTCCTGTCAATCATAGCACATGATTTAAGAAGCCCATTCAGCTCGATTATAGGCGTCCTTGAATTGTTAAAAGAGAGTTATCTCAATTATGATCAGAAGGAGGTTGAAAGGTATATCAGGATGGCTTCCAATTCAGCTTACGCCACATTGGGGCTTCTGGATAATCTTTTATCGTGGACGGCTTCACAAAATAAGGCGGAATTCTTTAAACCGGTTAGAATTAATTTACAGGAACTGGTAGCCGAAGAATTCGAGGATATGATTTACTCAGCCACGCATAAAATGATAACAATGGAACTGGATGTCTCTCCAAAATTGTTTTTAAATGCTGATCTTCAGATGGCTAAAACAATTTTACGGAATCTGATCACCAATGCAATTAAATACTCCTATATTGGTGGTGAAATAACCGTATGTGCTTCGGATGTTAAACAATTTGTGGAGATATCAGTTGAAGACAAGGGCATAGGAATGTGTAACAAGTTTCAAAAAGATCTTTTTAAAAATGACAATATACATTCAACCAGGGGCACCAATAATGAATGTGGTACAGGATTAGGCCTTATACTATGCAAGGAATTTGTTGAAAAACATGGTGGAAAACTGCGCATTGAAAGCGAACCGGGTAAGGGAAGCAAAATTAAATTTACATTGCCGCGCGATATCTGATGCAGATGATGTATGATCCATGCCAATTTATATCCATTTTGTTTCATTTGGCTTATATCTGAAAGTAATTTTCTGTTTGTATAAAACAACTCTTGCGTAGATATGCTATTTTCCCTTAAATTTGTATTGACATGCAAGCTGTAATGAAGTAATTGCGGAGCTAAAGATTATAATACCATTGCTAATGAACACACGGAAGCAAAAACCGATAGTATCATCGAAACAAAAAAGTCCTTTACCGGTTACCAATAGGTTTCCGATTGTATGCATCGGGGCGTCTGCAGGAGGTCTGGAAGCACTGGAGCAATTTCTTGGAAATGTACCTGAAAACAGCGGAATGGCATATGTTGTTATACAGCATCTTGATCCTACACAAAAAGGAATGTTACCTGAATTGTTGCAGCGTATTACCAAAATGGAGGTTTTTCAGGTAAAAGACCGCATGCCCGTGAAACCAAATTTAGTATACGTTATTCCTCCGAACAAAAGCATGTCGATATTAAAAGGGATTCTTCATTTATTTGACCCCGTTGAAACCAGAGGATTGCGACTTCCGATAGATTTTTTCTTACGATCACTGGCTGACGATCGTAAAGAAATGGCAGTAAGTGTTATCCTTTCGGGAATGGGATCCGATGGCAGCATTGGTATAAAGGCAATAAAAGAAAAAAACGGGGTAATAATGGTTCAGGACCCTGACACTGCTAAATATAACAGCATGCCTCAAAATGCCATTCATTCCGCGTTGGCCGATATAGTTGCGCCTGCCAACGAGTTACCCCTAAAACTAGTGGCTTTTCTTAAACATATTCCTGCCATTAAATCAAATCTGGAAATAGAGGTAAAGGACCAGAGTGCACTTGAAAAAATAATTATCCTGCTTCGAATCCATACCGGCAATGATTTTTCATTATATAAAAAAAGCACAGTTTATCGTCGGATCGAGAGGCGTATGAGCGTTCATAAAATTGATAAGATAGCATCATACATTCATTTTTTGCAGGAAAACCCTAAAGAGGTAGACATTCTTTTCAAGGAGTTGTTGATTGGTGTAACGAATTTCTTTCGCGATGCAGCAATCTGGGAAAAACTCGTAGATATAGTTATTCCGTCTATTATTAATAACCAAAAGGATGGATCAATAGTAAGAGCATGGGTTCCAGGTTGTTCCACCGGAGAAGAGGCGTTTTCACTTGCCATTGTATTTAAGGAAGCGCTCGAAAAAACCAATCTGCATGCAAGCATTTCATTGCAGATATTTGCTACTGATCTCGACAATGAAGCTATTGAGACCGCCCGCAAAGGAATATTCCCGGCAAATATTGTTTCTGATGTATCATCAAAACGCCTTAGCCGGTATTTCATTAAAACAGATGAGGGCTACCGCATTAATACCGAGATCAGGGAAATGGTTATATTTGCTAAACATAATATCATCCTGCATCCGCCATTTACCAAGATTGATATACTAACATGCCGCAACCTGCTTATATATATGGATACGGAGTTGCAAAAAAAACTATTTGGATTATTTTATTATAGTCTGAATCCTGAAGGATACATGGTACTTGGTAGCGCTGAAAACCTGGGAACGCAGAGTCACTTTTTTACGGCTGTGGATTCTAAACTAAAAATTTATAAGCGTTCAGATACTGACCAGGAGCCTGAATTAGTAGATTTCCCCTCTTCCTATTCCCGTATTAAACCAATTCATATCGAAAGACAAATACCGGCTAAATCTCCTCCTAATATTCAGGTTCTCGCCGATCAGATTCTGCTGCAGCATTTTTCACCTCCCGGTGTTTTGGTAAACGAAAAGGGTGACATAATATATGTCAGCGGACGTACCGGCAAATATCTCGAACCGGCAGTTGGTAAAGCGAATATGAACATATTTGCCATGCTTCGCGAAGGCTTAAGTTCTGAATTTCCTTCCGCCTTCCGCCAGGCCATTATGAAAAAAGAGAAGGTTGTTATGCAAAACCTCAGGGTGGGTGCAAACGGGAGTTCACAATACATTAATATTACGATTCAATGGATTGAAAAGCCACAGCCCTTATACGGTATGGTTATGATAATATTTACAGATTTGCCTAAAATTGATCTCCCTAAACAGGAGGGGAAAATTGGGGTAAAGACTCTTCACAATATCAGGCTGAAGGAGTTGGAAAAAGAGTTGCAGCATGCCCGCGAAGAGATGCAAAACACACTCGAAGAAATGCAGACTTCACAGGAAGAACTGAAATCAACCAACGAGGAATTACAATCGACGAACGAAGAATTGCAATCCACCAACGAAGAACTCACAACATCGAAAGAAGAAATGCAAAGTCTGAATGAAGAGCTTCAAACTGTAAATGCTGAACTGACTTCGAAGGTTGATGATCTTTCACGGGTGAATAATGATATGAAAAACCTGCTCAACAGCACTGATATTGCAACTTTGTTTCTCGATAAGGAACTGAATATCCGTCGGTTTACCAACGAAGCCACTAAAATTTTTAAACTTATTAACAGCGACATTGGCCGGCCTTTTACCGACCAGGTTTCTGATCTTATATACCCTCAATTAGAATCCGATGCACTCGAAGTTCTTCGGACACTCATATTTGTTCAAAAACAGATTCCTGCCAGAGACGGACGATGGTTTACTATCCGCATTATGCCTTATCGTACATTCGATGACAGGATTGACGGCCTTGTCATAACTTTTATCAATATGTCCAATGTTAAGCATCTGGAAAAAGAACTTCTCGAAACAGAACAGATGCATCGTTTGATCATAAAATCATCAACCAATGTAATAATCAGGTTATCAACAAACTGGAAAATACTGGAGTTTAATCCTGAAGCTGAAAAATTCTTCGGGAAAAAATACAAGTCTGTTTTAGATCAAAATTATTTTGAGCTGTTTGTTCCTGAAGAATTACAGAGAAAGACTGAAAACAAAATGAATACCTTATTAAAGCAGGGGCAGGATGCAAAACTAAAGATGCAGGTTATTGCAGCCGGTGTTAGTTTGCCGGTTGTTGAATGGTCGGTGCATGTTTTAACCAACAACCTCAAAATGCCTTCGGGAATAATTATGATTTCTTAAAAACAATGCAACGCATTTACCTGTTTAATTAATTCGTAGAGAAGAAAGATACGTTATGTAAATACATTAAAAATTAAATACGAGGTTGACTTCTCCAAAATAAATCGGATGATAACATTAATAAAAAGATAAAATAAATAAACCATAAAGGCCGGAGTATAATAAGAGTAACTTCTTACTCCTGGCTGCGGTTTTCTCACATGATTTTCATCATAAAAAGTGTTTGATGAACAAAAACAATTTAGTCATGATTAACGATGAAATTGATTACACAGATGCTCAAATTCTGCGCACCAAAGCTGAAGAGAAGCTGAAAGAAAGACCCAATATTTCAAACAAGCCGGCGTTGGAATCTGACATTGAAAAACTCCTCCACGAATTGCAGGTGCACCAGATTGAATTGGAAATGCAGAATGATGAGCTGCGCCAGGCTTATGAAACATCCGAAGAAGCCCTCAAAAAATACACTATGTTGTACGATTTTGCTCCCATGGGCTATTTTACACTCGATACTGACGGCACCATTTGCGACCTGAATTTCACAGGTGCTGAAATGCTTGGTGATAAGCGCTTTAGTTTACTAAACAGTAACTTTAAACTTTTCGTGATGGATGAATCAAAGCCTGTTTTCAGCGATTTTTTCAGTAAAGTCAATGCCAGCATGTTTAAAGAATCATGCAATGTGATGCTTGGGTATGATAATACCTCGTTATGCTCTGCATATATGGAAGGGATTGCCACCGGCGAAGATCGGAAATGCCTCTTATCAGTTGTTGATATCTCTAATTTCAAGAAGTAGAATAAAACCTAAATACGAAATCAATTTCTTCGGTTGATGTCTGAAAGGATTTAACCAGGATCGGAGTATTTGCTTAAAATACTTTTAAACGGAATCGCATAATTTACCAGAAACAGGTCTCAATATGAAAACATTTAAAATGAACAAGGTTTTAATAGCGCTGGACTATGATCCTACCGCTCAAATAGTTGCTGAAGCAGGATATTCGATGGCAAAAACCATGAATGCTGAAATAATATTGCTGCATGTAATATCTGATCCTGTGTATTATTCTTCAGTAGAATATTCTCCGATAATGGGCCTTACAGATTCTATCGCCATTGATCCGTTGCAATTTAATAATACAGAAAAGCTAAAAGAAGTATCAAAGGATTTTCTGGAAAATATAAAACATCACCTTCGTGATGAAGCTATTCAGACTGTGCTAAAGGACGGTGATTTTGCAGAAACTATTTTGAAGACTGCCAAAGAGCTTCATGCCGATGTTATTGTTATGGGTTCACACAGCCGGAAGTGGATCGAAAATATTGTTATGGGAAGTGTTACCGATAAAGTTCTTAGGAGCACGGATACTCCTCTGTTTATTGTACCGATTAAAAAACACAAGTAACCTGAATGATTTCTATTCACTTGTACTGGTAGAAATAGAAACTTAATAAACGCTTCTACTGCAGTTTCGTTAAATCAGTGTGACTTTAGGTTTGAGAAACAAAACTATTTAGTCGAACTATTCTAGAGCGATCCTGAAGATGGTTATCGGGTCGCTGTATCTCTTGAGTTATATTCGCCGCTCCTTGGAGCGAATTTGAATTCAATTCCGCCAGCATCCCTCGCCAGTTTGCTGCGATGAACATTATTCCATTATTTTTTCAGGTAAATGCAATAAGCTAAGAAAAGTTCCTGGTTTTGAAAACTATCAGGTTGATCTACCTATGTCAATAATGAATTATTGAACGTACTGAGAAAGACAATCTCATTGATAAAATAACCAAAATCAATCGGATGCTTTTGTTTTGATGCATTTGAAGCAAGATTCGGATCTCTCTTTTAGTTAAAATCAGCTATGTTTCAATAATGTCTTTTGTGAAGTGCTGAAGCTACTAATCAGTAATTGTGTGAATTATGTAAATATTTTTTAAAATTGTATAATGCTATCAGGCTTTTTTTGAACGAACTTTGTGTGGTGAAAATTAATTCACACATGACCCACTATCCGGGAATTAGGAATAATTGGAATAGACAAATAAAGTGTTCCGGTTAAAAGATAATTATCAGTTTGCACAGGGATAAATGTCTTAGCCTTACTTTTCTGCTATCCACTTTATTTGACTTTCTGGCACAAGAAACAATTATTATGGGCAATATTCTTCATATGACCGCTATCATCCTGATCGTTTTATGGGCAATTAGTTTTTTTGCCTTAAGTGCCGGTTCGGGAATACATTTACTGCTGGCATTTGCAATCATAACTATCCTCTTGCAAACCGTTCGTGAAATCAGGGAATACGAATAATAAATAACGGTTTTTATGTTCTGTTGTCCCTTTGATATCTAAGTGATAAATCCTGATTCAGTTAAGGTGATTCTATCATTTTAAAAGATTTGAATACCAGGAATCATAAGTCGATAGAAACTGAATTGGGAATTTTATATTCAAAATATTTTCCATTAAGTTGTAAAGTCTCTTTTACTTTTCTATTCCAAATATAATAAGTTCATTATACATTATTTTCATTATCCAGGATTATGGCCTGTAATATTTACGTCAATAAAACTCAGAGTTTTTATAGGTTTTTTTCAAAAAATGACACGTTTGTGCTATTGCATTAAGTTGATTTCAGTCGTAATTTTGACCTAGAATTGATAATTGGTGCAAAATTCAATTTGTATCACGGCATTATATTGTGTTTATATTTTGTTTTTTTTCTTGCTTTACCGCTTACTGCTTGTCTCACTTATATTATCAATTGAATGGGCCCGGAGAACAATCCCTTGATCCTGTTATTGGTTGTTTATTTTATTTAACATAAGTCAAACACCTCGTGTGACTTAAGAGGGCGAAGCCTTGAATGAGTAATCCGATTTTTTTACTGGTTTGATAAGAAGCTTTCAGCTTTGTTGTGCCTTTTCATTGTTTGTAGAGTATAAATTTCTTCACAAACCAAAAGATAAGATTAATACTTCATTCCATCCTTTTTCATCCTCTTTTAGGTACCATCATTTAACGCTTTAATCATTTTTAACTCTTAAAATACATTATTATGGCAGTACAAACATCTTATCCCGGTGTGTATGTTCAGGAAGTACCTAGCGGGGTGCGAACGATAACAGGAGTGAGTACTTCTGTTGCTGTGTTTATTGGGCGTACCAAAATGGGACCCATCAATAAACCGATACAGTGCTTAAGTTTCACTGATTTCAGCAGGAACTTTTCAGCGGATTTTGCCGGAAGTGATCTGGCACGTTCTGTTAAGCTTTTCTTTTTAAATGGTGGAACTGAGTGTTATATTACACGTATAGCAGATGGTGCAATTTCGTCAGGAGTAACGCTTCGAAATGCTTCCGGCGTTGATGTGCTTGCTTTTCTGGCAAAATCACCCGGGCTTATTGGAGATACTATCCGTGTTAATGTAACGTATAACGGGTTGCAGCCGGAAGCAACATTTAATGCCGAGATATTCCGGTTAGAAACCAATAGTGCCGGACAAACCGTAAAGGCGGAAGTCGAAAACTGGCAGGGACTGAGCATGGATCCCCTGCATCCAAGGTATGCTTCTGCTTTTCTGACCCAAAACTCAAAACATGTAAATGTTGAAGATCGGTTTACTCCGCCTTCTCCTGCTCCTCCACCCGTTCTTCCGGCCGGGTATTCCCAATCTTTGCGGCCCTTGCCGACCGTAGCAGCAAATTTCAGAACGGCGCTTCAAAGCGCATTTGCAGGGGGTACGCAGACCCGTTTCCGTATAAGTGTAAACGGAAATTCATTTGTAAACATCGAATTATCTGCCATTGATCTTACCCTTTCACCAGCCCTTATTACCGCTGCAATCCAAACAGCAATAAACGCAGCTTTACCTGCTTCCGCGCAGATAACAGTAACGCTCGAAACCGGCCCTGCAGGCCCTCCGGCAACCTCTTTTATCCGTATTTCTTCTGCCGGCGGTGATGTCTACATCGAACCGGCACAGGCAAATGACCTTGCAAAGGCCTTAATGTTAGGAACAGCTCAAGGCGGGCTTGAAGTGCCGCGCTATTCCAATGCACGACCAGTACCCAATGCCATTAGCTTTAAATTGGCTGATCTTGTATCGTTTGGTAATCAACCACAAACGGCTTTTGACACCATTACGATAAATGGCACTGCTATTTCACTAACTGGTCTGCTCACAACAGCCGGTACTTTTATGTACCAGGATGGAGTTACACCAGCACCTAGTATTACCGGTAACAGTGATGGTGTAAGGGAGAAACTTACCATTATTGCAAATGCAATTAACAATGAAAAAGCAAACAATCCGCTATTCCGATGGTCGGCTCAGCTATGGGGTTCGCGACTTGCTATTATTCCGGCTGACGGCGGGGATAACAGCATAGCCACTTTGTCAACCAGCGGGGCAGGGGCAGTAGATATCGGATCGAGTTTCGAACGGAATGTGAGATATTATAGCCTGGGAACAACCGGTACCGGAACATTCCAGAATGCAGGTGTAGCCGGAAATGACGGTGCCGCGCCAAAGCTGTCGGATTATAGCAATGCTTACCTGGTCATTGACAAGCAGGTAGATTTGTTTAACCTGATGATTCTTCCTCATGATTCAGGGCACACTGCTGCAACAACAGCAAGTCTTTGGGGGCCTGCAAGTGTTTTCTGTCAGGAAAAACGAGCATTTTTGTTAATGGATTCACCTGAATCGTGGACAAATGTGCAGGAAGCAACTGATCCATCCAATGGGGTAAATAGTCTGAGGGTTGGATTGGTAAAAGATTATAGTGCCATTTTTTATCCAAGAATTACCATAAGCGAGAATGGACTTAACCTACAAGTCGGACCAAGCGGTGCCATTGGCGGTTTGATGGCCCGAACGGATGCTAATCGCGGTGTTTGGAAAGCCCCTGCAGGTACCGAAGCGGATCTGCGCGGCATAAACGGGCTTGAATACAGATTCTCAGATCGTGAAAACGGGCAGTTAAACCCTCATGCTGTTAATACCATCCGGATTTTTCCCAATGGAATTGTAAACTGGGGAGCCCGCACCATGGATGGGGACGATGATTTTGCAAGTGAATACAAATACATCCCGATCCGTCGTACTGCGCTGTTTATTGAAGAGAGCCTTTACCGCGGCCTGAAATGGGTGGTATTCGAACCCAATGATGAGCCTTTGTGGGCTCAGATACGGTTAAATACAGGTGCTTTTATGCACAACCTTTTCCGCCAGGGAGCATTCCAGGGAAAAACCAAGCAGGATGCCTATTTCGTGAAATGCGACAGTGAAACAACTACGCAAAATGATATCAATCTGGGTATCGTAAATATTTGGGTAGGTTTTGCACCTCTAAAACCAGCAGAATTCGTAATTCTTTATTTGCAACAAATGACCGGTCAAATACAGGTATAATTTTTAAAACTAATTATTATGGCAGTTCCTCAGTTTGTGGTCAATGCGTATCGCTACGACCCTTACAAAAATTTTAAATTCCGGGTACGCTGGGATGGCAAAGTCGTTGCCGGCGTTAGTAAAGTAACCGGGCTGAAACAATCCACCGAACCCGTTAAACACAGGGAGGGTGGCGATCCCAGTGCTTCCAGGCTTAGCCCAAGTGTTTGGACATTTGAGCCTATCACTTTAGATCGGGGTGTTACTCATGATCCTGAATTCGAAAACTGGGCTAAAAAAGTATGGAATGTTGAAGGTGACTCGGCCATCTCCCTGAAAGATTTTCGGAAAGATATAATCATTGAATTGCTGAATGAGCAGGGAGTTGTGGCCAAAGCTTATAAGGTTTACCGCTGCTGGGTATCTTCCTACCAGGCACTTCCCGAACTCGATGCCGGTGGCAATGCTGTTGCCATTGAACAAATGGTATTGCAAAACGAAGGCTGGGAACGTGATATGGAAGTGCCTGAGCCAAATCAGACATAGACCCTGTTTAACTTTTTGGTTCTGTTTTACAATATTGTGGAGAGGGGTAGAGCTAGGAATGAATACAATAATCATAGTTCCCTGCCTGCTGGCGTTGTCAGGCAGGCTGGCACACGGCACCTGGCACTAATGAAAAGATTTGAAAAAAATCCTGCAATATTCTTAAACATAACCAGGTTATTTCTTTACAAATGTTCTTCGGATAAATAATCTTAGATGTAGGTTAACTGTTCTATAATTCTTGCGGTTGAATGAAATTGACTTAAAGCAT
Organism: Bacteroidales bacterium; assembly: GCA_038204995.1. GTDB lineage: Bacteria > Bacteroidota > Bacteroidia > Bacteroidales > UBA4417 > UBA4417. Next base: position 20,749 of record JBBRCH010000056.1, read on the forward strand.
GAAGATAAAAACGGTTAAATCTAAGTAAGAAATTCAGGTAAAGAATTCTCATGGGTTATTGAACCTATAAAAAGCCAATCGGTTGAGCGGTTTATTTATTCCACTCCTTTTAACACCTGGTGCTAAAGGCATTTATGTCAGGAGTTTGTGCGGTGCTGATGAATTAACCATTGAAGAAACTGGCACTTTAAACCTGATTAATCTCCTGGATTCATTAATGAAGAATGCGACTTTGGGTAATAAAATAAGTGCTGCTCAAATTGTTACTGCCGACCGCGACAGGCTTTTAGCAACCTTGTATATTTCCCTGTTTGGTTCTAAAGTTGAAAGCACATTGAATTGCCGGAATTGCGAACAGAAATTCGATCTTGATTTTTCGCTCGAAGATCTCCTAAGGCACTATCAACCTTTGCCGGCTCAGGAATCAGAAAACGGTTCATATGAGCTTGAGCCGGGAGTCTTCTTCCGGCTTCCTACAGGGGAGGATGAAATATTCATCCATGGGTTGCCAAAAGAGGAGGCCGAAAAACGGCTGCTCGAAAGATGTCTCCTGAAAGGAAACCCGGAAACGGATAAAGAAAAGGTACAGCTAAGAATGGCAGAACTGGCGCCGGTACTCAACCTTGAGATGCAGGCTATATGCCCTGAATGTAGCCATGAGCAGCAGGTACAGTTTGATATGCAATCTTTTTTCCTGATCAGACTGAAACAGGAGAAGCCCGGACTTATTCAGGATATACATTACATAGCTTCCAGGTATCACTGGTCACAAAAGGAAATACTGGATATGCCACGGAATCTGAGAAAGCATTTTGTAGCATTAATTCAAACTGAGAACTGATATTCTATGAATAATTATCTGTCAGTCATTGCTGAACGTAATATTGAGAACGATAGTTTTTCATTAATGCCTTCTACTCCTGTTAAGACCACTTCTGAAAGTGAGTTGTTTCAGGATTTTTCGGATGAGAATACGCTTAATGATAATCCTCAATCAAAGAGTGAAAAGCCTTCTTTGATTCCATCTGGTCCTTTGCCAGCCTCAACTGCCGGCAATATGTTGCAAGACTCTGGTAGTGAAAATAAACCAGACGAACTTCTTTCAATAAAGGAACAGAATTTTAAAAATTCAGAGCAGGTTCTGCCCAGCTTTCCGCAACCTTCACAACCTTTGACCACGAAGGATAAAGTTGCAGCAAATGCTTCACAAAAGAATGAAATCCTTTTGCCTTATATTACAAGGCATGTAGAGCGGATAATATTTAATGAGAAGAACATTTCAAATGAGAATGATTCTCAAACAGTTACTGGTAATAATGCCGGGCTGCCTGAGACCGTGACTGATTATTCGGTAATCAATCTATTGGAAAACACTTTTAAAAATACAGTTGGAAGGGATAACAGCAATTTATTAAATGATCCGCTTTCAGGTAATAAAAGCAGAGATAAGTTAGAACCTCAAAAAATATCTGTCTTAATTCCTGAAAAGATAAGTGAGAAACCTGGAAGTAGTAAAGATGCTAACAGGATTTCTGTCATTGAGCGCATATCACCCTCAAAATATGCTCCCGATAGCAACACCGCCGGTAAAAACGGCAAAAATAAGGTTACCCCAAAACTTGTGATCGGTAAAATAACGGTAGAAATAATACCTCCGGTTTCACAGCCTGCGGCAAAAGTTATAACGAGACTGGTACAACCTTCTGAAACTGAAAATCATCCAATTTATAACAGGCTCACTTTTGGGTTAGGTCAAATGTAAGTATGGCACTTTTTAATATAGCAGATGTTACAAGAACAGTCATTAGTCTGATTAAACAGGCATTGACTGATACCAAGCATTGGACACCGGGAACCGAACCGCTGGTATATGCTGATTTGCCCAACCGCCTGAAAAAAGAAGGTCTGGGCTTTTACCTGTTTCATGTGCAGGAAAGTGCGCATTACAAAAATTTTCCTGCTCCCGGCAAAGATTATCCTCCCGCGGGTTATATCCCAATGGGGCTGAACTTGTACTACCAGTTATGCGCCAACAGCAGCGAAGATGATGGTTCAGGTCCACTTCAGGAGCAACTTATGATGGGCATCGCAATTAAGGCTTTACATGATAACCCTGAAATAACCGATACGCTACCGGCCGGTAATAAAAACAGGTTTAAAATATCCATGCAACCTATTTTGCCCAGTGAAGCGGTGCAGTATTGGACGGCAGGTGAATCGCCGGTAAAACTTTCGGCTTTTTACGAACTTTCAGTTGTATTTCTTGAGCCCAAAGAAACAACGTCCTATGCCGGTAGGGTACTTTCATATGGAAATTTTATATTTGTACAGGGTGCTCCACAGCTCACTGCAAGCCAGAATACCCTTGAATACATAGTGCCTGGCGACGCTTCACCCCGTAAAGTGTTGATTCAACCTGCCCAGGTGCCGGTTGGGAAGAGCCTAAGCTTTTTTGGTTCAGGATTTAATTCAGGCTCTCTCAAACTGCTGCTGATAAGCCCGCTCTGGCCGAAACCCGCAGAAACGGATACTGCCTGGCTCGTTAAGCGTATTTCAGAAACCCAGTTGGATACAACAGTGCAACCAACTGCTAAGCTGCAGGATACTGCAACAATAGTTACTATTATACCCGGATTGTATTCTGCCAGGATAAGCATTACGGAGCAAAGATCGTTACCTGGCGGATCCGTAAAAACTTTCACTCATCTCTCCAATCAGTTTCCTTTTTCAGTAATGCCCCGCATCGATAGCATTGTACCTGGTATACCAGGATTGTTTACAATAACCGGGCATTTGTTCCAACATGCTGACATTAAAAGTGATGACATACAGGTTTATATAGGGGAAACCAGCCTCACGCCAGTTATTATTGCTCCACTACCTGGCGAATTCAGGATCAGCGGAGTAAATACCGTGGAGGTAAATGCACCTGCTGGCATTCATGGCAGCACCATCCCGCTCAGAATCATGATCAGAGGAATAGAATCAGAACCCCGGTGGCTGAATATTCCTTAACTTTATGCAATTGCATAACAAATTGAATAACGCCTTAGAACGCAGTTTGACTGCCGAAATAAATAAAAGCAGAGAAGACCTTACCGGTCTTGTCCTGAAAAGAATCCGTTTGCTTTCGCGCAGGCGGATAGCATGGCTGCGTAAAATATGGACCGAAGTTAATAACGATCATGCTGAAGGATTCAATGCGCATACCGAAGTAGATGGTTATTTGGCTGACAGGGACCTGCCGTCCTTTGAAAAAGATTTTTTTGAATCCGATCCTCTGATGCTTGAACTTTCGGTTCAGATAAACGAAACCGAACGGGCTTTATCCAGAGTTAGCGATTCGCGTTTGCAAACAATTAGCACTATTTTCGGATTAAACCGGCTGGAAACAGATATACTGCAGGTTTGTCTTTCACTTGCCGTTGATCCAAACCTGGGACGGGTATTTGCCTACCTGCAGGATCACACAGGCAGGGGATATGTTACCGAGGCATTGGTGGCAAGACTTTTTGGGTATGGAAACAGCATAGTGTGGCAAGCTGATTCCCCGTTAAAAATATGGAAATTAATTAAAGAAACTTCTTTTCAGCAGGGCGAACCAGCCATGCTGGAATGTGATCCATTTATTAAAAACTGGATTTTGGGGCTTGATGGAATCGATGGCTCATTAATCAGTTTTACACATTTACAGCCTGTTAAGCAACCGCTTGAAAATTGGCCGGTACTGAAACTGGTTGATGACATTAAAAGAATGTTGAATGATGACCTGCAAAACAGGCTGAGAATTTTTATAGAAGGTGATCAGGGATCTGGCAGGAGAACCTTTGCATCCATTTTATGTAAACGTTTCGGGATGTCTGTTTTGAGCCTTAATGCCGACAGAATTCCTGATGTGAGCTGGACACAGGTATATATGCTTGCCCAGCGCCAGGCTTTTCTTTCAAATACAGCATTGTTATGGTACGGCGAGAGTATGCCCGAACGATTCTGGCCCTCAAACATATCCTCATTTAATTTGCAATTCATAACAGGAGAGGCTTCAGATTCGATCGCGCCCGATGAGGGTTTTATTGATCTTCGTCTAACCCTGCCGACTGTTACATTTGAAGAGAGACTTACGCTCTGGAAGAAACATGTTCCATTGTCAGCAGTGTGGCCGAAGGCAGAAATGGAAGAAATGGTATTAAGACATGAATCAACCATAGGGCAAATAGTTTCTGTCGGGAAAAAAATGACATCAACAATTACCGAAACCTATGAAGCCTTAAGGGCTGATTCCGGCCGCAGGTTAGGAAACCTAGCCAGTCAAATGAGTTGCGATTTTACATTTGACGACCTGGTGGTAACTGAATATGTTAAAAAGGGGATAGAAGATTTTATTTTTGAAGCAACTGAAAGGGTTCATTTCTGGGAACAGCCCCAGGCGCGGCGGTTATTTCCCCAGGGAAGGAGCCTGATAGGCTTATTTACCGGAAGCCCGGGGACAGGCAAAACGATGGCTGCGCAGGTAATTGCAGCATCCTTAAAACTGGATATTTTTCGTATCGATCTCTCAACAGTTGTTAGTAAATATATCGGCGAAAGTTCCAAAAATATTGAACGCATTCTTTCGAGGGCAAGGAATATGAACGTGGTGTTGCTCTTCGACGAAGCCGATTCGCTTTTTGGCAAAAGAACGGATATCAAGGATGCCCACGACCGCTATGCCAATACGGATACTAATTACCTGCTTCAGGCTATTGAAAGTTATCCCGGTATTGTTATTCTTGCCAGCAATAAAAAATCAAATATTGATCCCGGTTTTATGCGCCGCCTGCGGTATGTGCTCGACTTCCCAAAACCCGATGCTGCCCAGCGGATCCGGATATGGCGGCAGATTATCAGGGAACTTTCAGGAGAAGAAACGGCTGCCGGACTCGATGCCCAATTGCTGCAATTATCTGAAATAATTGAAATCACCGGCGCACAAATTAAACAAGCTGTCTTATCTGCTTTGTTTATGGCTCGTAAAGAAAATACAACCATCAATAGTTCACACTTAGTAAAGGGCCTCGAACGTGAATTGTCAAAAGAGGGCAAAGGATTAGGCAAACTAGCCTATCAGAATTTAAATTCGTAGTTGATGATTCAGATCGATGAATTACATATCCGCATTCCCGGAATATCGGAAGAAGAAGGAACCAGCCTGGGGCAAAAGGTAGCGGAAAAGGTTGCTGCGGCTTTACCTGATAACTATGTGGATTACCAGATGCCGGAAATGAGGATACAACTGAGCGGTGAATTATCAAATGATACAACTGCAATGGCTGATCGTATCTCAGACCAGATTATTAAGCAGATAAAACTTGCTACATTATAAACATGTATTCCCTGTTACATAAAGGTATATCGGCTTCAAAAGCTATTCGTTCGCAATCCAGGTTAAAGGCATTTGTTCAGCCTAAACTTAGTATTAACACACCTGGTGATAGTTACGAACAGGAAGCTGACGCTATGGCTGAAAGGGTTATGTGCATGCATTCAACTATAAATAGACCCAAACCAGTTACCGGGATAATAGGTGCTTCAGTACAAAGGAAATGTGCGCATTGTGAAGAAGAGGACAAGAAAAATAAACCGATTATGCGTAAAACTGAGCCTGGATATGGTAGCCTGCATGCATCCGACACATTGGTTTCATCACTGAATGCAACTAAAGGTGGAGGTTTACCATTGCCAATTGGAACGCGTGGACTTATGGAAAACGCGTTTAGTACAGATTTTTCAGGTGTACGAATTCACTCCAGCAGCACGGCCTCTGATTTGAGCAAAAATTTATCTGCAAGGGCATTTACACATGGACAGGATATATATTTCAATAGCGGGGAGTACAACCCGGAATCAACTGAGGGCAAATACCTGCTGGCGCATGAGTTGACGCATACTATACAGCAAGGAGATGGATTAGGTAGAAAGCAGTTGCAAAGAGCTCCCAAACAAACCAAAGCAGCCAGGCGTCAGTCCATTATTAGTAATGCCAGGACAAGAGCTTTTCATCGGGTAAGTGTCGCGTATTTGAGAATAAATGGCACTTCCCCGCATTTTAATCAGCATGAAGAACTACAGACAGTCCGAGGCCTTATTGCACCTGATATTGTCAATTTTAGCCAGATTGTCGATATTGTAAGTTCTATTTTAAATAAATTAACTTCTGATTCAAATATAGAAATTGGCCCTGAAATTACACAATGTACAGGTGAAATGGGATGGAATGCCTATGTTACCGGTAACAGGCTACCTCTTCACCTTTGTGAAAGGTTTTTTGGTTTGACAGAAGAGCAACAAATCAGAACTTTAATCCATGAAGCAGCACATGCTTCAGGAATTGGTCAACCGGAAGGCGAAAGTTATTTTCCAATTTTTGATTGCAGCTATTCTACCGAGGACAATTGGGCAGTCGCTGATGCCTGGGCTAGATATATTAATTGTATAAGCGGCCAAACACCTGATGCGGCAGAAGCTGTAAGCGCAGGAACTCCATAATCTTTTTCACTAGTGCTTTCAAAATGAATCAGCATCTTGCGACCTTGCAAAATAAGCAAAAATCCATCGTCCAGCCAAAGCTGACTGTAAATACTACCGGGGATCAGTATGAGCGGGAGGCGGATGCGATGGCAGATAGAGTGATACGCTATACTGATACTAATGTAGCTGGCAAGGTTGCCACCGGCTTAATTGGTGCTTCGGTTCAGCGGAAATGTGCATCTTGTGAAGAGGAGGGGGAAAAGAAAAAGCCTATCATGAGAAAAGCGACAAGCGGAATTGCAGGCATAAATGCTTCTGATTCATTGGTTTCATCATTGAATGCAACTAAAGGTGGAGGCTCCCCACTGCCACAGTCTACCAGGAGTTTTATGGAAAACGCTTTCAGTACAGATTTCTCAGGAGTAAGAGTTCATACTGGCCACGAGGCTACAGAAATGAGTAGGGGGATAAATGCAAAAGCATTTACAGCAGGCAGCGATATTTATTTTAATTCGGGAAAATACAATCCGGATATCGGTGAGGGGAAGCAATTGTTAGCACATGAGTTAACGCATGTTGTTCAGCAGGGTGGCAGTATTCAAACAAAGTTGATTCAACGGGATTGTGACGATTCAAACTTCTGCACTCCATACCCAACTGCTGCTGAAGCAGCGGCTGCAAAATACAGTTTAAGATCATTCTATCTACCCGCTGAAGAGGCTAAGTTCGGAGCCAACTCAAGGGCCTTGTATGAAAGTTATTTAAGTAGAACTCCCGGCGATAGCCTAGCCCCGGTTATCTTTAATAATCCTTCTAGTGATGTGGTTGCCTCTTTTTCAGCCTCATGGGCTACTGCTAATGACCAGGATGCAATTATAGATTTGGTTGGCAACAGGTTAAGCAGGGCTCCTGGTGGGCCACTCAGGGATTTTACGACAACAATGATGTCCCTGGCAAATTTTTTGAGCCCAGTGGAAATGGACAACCGTCCTATTAATTATAGCAATCCTTTTTCTATAGCGGGTCATATAGCAGGAGGCATCGGTAGCAGTGATGCAGGCCCCGATTACCGGAAAATAAATTATGGTAATGTTACCCTAGAAAAGATTCCCGTTATAGGAGGAACAGGATATGTATCGGTAGAAACAACCTTGCAATATGAAGTATTTGATGCTGTTGATTTTTGTCCTGGAGATTGTGGCTCTCCTGCCGAACAGCTCATTACCATTCCCATGAGCAGGCTTGAGGCAGGTGGTGAGGCATATGATGTTCCTTTCAAAGTGAATTTTACACCTGAATCAAGATCTAAAAGATTTTGGTATTAAAAACTGATTTTAAAAAGTGTTGAGAACACACCAAAATATAAAGGCTTCTTCAGGAGTTAATCATTCTTTTGTTTCAACTTCTGTTTCACAACCGAAGTATGCTATCAATCAACCCAATGATTCTTATGAGCGTGAGGCAGACATAATGGCTGAAAGAGTGATGCGGATGCCTGTAAAGGGAAGCAATGTTATGCCTGAAACAGGACTAATAGGAACTTCCATCCAACGCAAATGTTCTTCCTGCGAAGAGGGGGAAAAAAAGAAAAAGTCAATCATGCGTAAAACTGATTTAAGTTCTGGTGGGATGCGTGCTTCAGATTCCTTAGTTTCATCACTGAATGCTACTAAAGGCAGAGGTTCACCATTACCGCAGGGAACAAGGAGTTTTATGGAAAATGCTTTCAGCACTGATTTCTCCGGAGTAAGAGTTCATACTAGCCATGAAGCTTCAGAAATGAGCAAGGGGGTAAATGCGAAAGCATTTACTCATGGTAGAGACATCTATTTTAATAATGGAATGTATCAGCCTGAGGTTATAGAGGGGAAGCGATTGCTGGCACATGAATTAACACATGTGATGCAACAGGATATGATATATGGGACACAGTTGCAAAGAACTTCGCAAGCGGCTGTAGTAAATAATGCATTGGGCTTAGGTCCGATGTATAGCTATAACGACGCTTACTTAATCCTGAGCCCGCTGAATTCTATTGATATGCTGGATACGCTTTTAGATATGGCCAATTCTAGTTCAAGTATAATTCAACAACTTATTGATAATCTAAGTGGAGCAATAGGTCCAGTAGGAATTGACAGATTATCAGTATATTTTTTAAGTGTAAAAAATGCTTTGTTTCAAAACAATATGTCATCTTCAGAGCTAAGCTCTTTTGCAACGCTGATATCAACACTGCCAATGGATCAGCAGCGGGACATTCATTCATTCACACATGCTCACAGAACCTCAGTAACCAGGGATCTTTATGCCGGAACACATCTGCCGACAGCTACCGAGCAAGGCAACGTGGAAACAATTCTAAATCCCGGTGCAACGTTTTCAGCTCCCGTCGCTCCGGGTGCGCCTGTTTCAATAACCCTGCCATCACCCGATCCGGTTTGTTCAAATGTTCCAGGTTTTTCAACACGTATCCGTGCAGTTTTAGTTCCACAGATTAACAGCGGCGCTACAGCATTTAGAACCCGCAGAGCAGCCGGGCCTAATTTCCCTATCGCATCAGCAAACACTATGGCTGATTTAGCCCAAAATGAGACAGAGAATTACTTTCGTCCTTATTTAGCCCGTGCTTCCAGGTCTGGTGCTGCAGGTACTTATACATTAGGGGGTAGTACCAGGGCAAGTGCACTGCTTCGGGATCAATCCACAACACCCAGATGGCGAACTACTCCTGGGCGTCTTAGTTGGTTGAAATATTGGTATGATCACCAAACAGGAAATTTGAATGATACATTGAATTGTGATCCATCACAGATTGAAACTACATTAACTACCATGGCTACCGATGTAGCCCTGATTCCTGACATAGATGATTATATAAATGGCTGGCCTGCTGAAGCTACTGGTGGAATTAATATACAGCCTTACCTCGATTCCTCTCAATTAGTTTGCCAACGCTGGGATACTTTCACAATAATTATTCACGAATTTTTACATTTATTGGCACATCCTAATTTTCAAAATGCTCGGGGTGCGCTTCCAAATAATGGCTTGGAAATATTAAAAGAAGGAATGG
>JBBRCH010000057.1:0-29811 GCA_038204995.1 Bacteroidales bacterium
ATGGTTCCCAGTTTCAGATCCAGGTTAAAAGGCTTGTTGCTTTCGGCCTCTATAACTGCCGTACTTTTTGGCGTTAAGGCTTGTTTGCTCTGAATTATATCAGCATTGAAACCGGCTAACCGGATAGCCGGAACCGAAAACTTCATTTTATCAAGGTCAAACTCCCTGAAACGGGTATCGAAATGATTGATCTGAATTTTAATATCATTTGCTGTAACAGCATCTTTGAATGAAAGATTGATCCGGTTGAGGGTAATTTTATCAACCGAAAACTTAAATCCTGCCGAAGTATCAACTGCGTTTTTGGCCGGAGCTGTGCTGAATGCTTTCAGGATATAACTGAAATTGAAGGCGCTGTCGGGCAAGGTGCGCAGAATGTTGGCGGTAATTCCCTGCAGCGATATTTCATTGATCTGCACCTGGCTTCGAAATAATTTTACCAGGCTGATATCTACCTTTAAAACTTCCCCGGCCAATAGAGTATCATGGTTCTGGTCCTCAAAATAAACGCCTTCCAGCACAACCAGTTTGGGCAGGTCAATGCTGAATTTATTGATCTGAACTTTTGTCTTTAGTTTATTCTCCAGAAAGGAAACTGTTTTCTTGCGTGCAAAATCCTGAATAGCCGGCACTTGTATTAATATGAAAATAAGCAATACCAAAAAAAGGATACTACCTGTGAGCCATAGAAAAATCTTCAGGACTAATTTCATACCTTTTCCCAAATCCATACTTTTTTTAATTTAATACAGATCTGATAACCATTTAAAGCGTTGTCGTCACCCCAAACCAAACAAAAATTTTATAAACAGGGCCTTTATTTAACGGATTTATCCTGGATACAACTTCAATTTCCAAAAAAAACAACAAATCCGGATTCATTTTTATTGGAAGCTTTAAGAACCGGATGCCGGATTTTTCCCGGGTACAAATATAAAGTTTGAACTATTTGAAAATTAGTCGCAACCGGGAATTTATCCTTTTTTACAAAGGTACGCATTATAAGGGTTGAAGCCGTTTGACGTTTTCACAAAGGTACGGCACAAAAGGATGGCAAATATTAAATATTAGATGCAGAGTACCGGAATAGTTACCGGTGCGCGGAACCTGCAATTATTTCGATGCAATGCACCGGGTTCGATATTTTTTAATTTCGGTTTTAGCTCACAGGGCATTATCTGGTCACCATACATTCACCCGCTTATGCACCATGCCTATGATGTCGGAGTGCAGTTAACATCATCGGAAAAGGTTGATCTGATTGCGTTTATCAAAACATTGCGGGATGATACATTCCTGACAAACCCGGATTACAGTGCCCCTGAAAGATTGCCGGATGGAGCAGAGCCTGTTTAGTAAGTTGTACCTCTCTGAATGCCTGCTTCAGGATTAGCTTCAATAATTTTCCAAACAAAACTAACAGAGCTTTAATTAAACTATATTCGCTGGTTTTTCGAAGCTATTATAGGGTATTATGCTTCATTAGTCCGGACATCTCAAATTATTGAATACTATTCAAATCAAAGTTTTAAAAATGAAAATTATTAAATACTCAATTACTTTAGTAGTGTTCTTACATTTTAGTATATCACTATGTTTCGCCCAGGATGTTAACAAAGTTCAAGGACCTCAAACTCTGAAAGAGTTACAGGAGTCTATTCAAAAAATATTAAAGGAGACAAATACTCCGGGTGCAGGAGTAGTCCTTGTATCAGGTGATGAAAACATATTACTCGAAGGGTTTGGTAAAGCAGATATTGAGAATAATATCCCTGTAAATGAAAACACCATGTTTCGGCTTGGCTCAATCTCGAAAGTGTATGTTGCATTAGCCATTTTAAAATTACAGGAAGAGGGACGTTTAAGTCTAAAGGATAAAATCAGAGATTTGATTCCTGAGATTGAATTTGATAATCCCTGGGAAGATAAATATCCCATACGAATTGAAAATCTGCTTGAGCATACCAGCGGATGGAGTTATTGGCATCTGGCTGAGCTGGGCAGCGATGATCCTAAACCTAAAACGCTAAAAGAAGCACTTGATTATTATCCCAAGTCAAGAGTTTCGGGTTATATTCCGGGAACCAGAATAATGGAGAGTAATGCAGGAACAGCTGTGGCAGCCTACATTATTGAAAAAATATCAGGATTAAGGTTCGAAGATTATATAGATAAATACTTTTTCGAACCTATGGGGATGGATAATATCACCTATCTTCAATCAGATCCTTATAAAAGATTGGGTGCAAAATTATATGACAATGGAATAAAACTAAACTACTTCAATATTCTTTATCGACCTGCAGCAGCACTTAACGGATCGACAAAAGATATGGCAAGGCTGGTTAAATTTTTTATTAACAGAGGCAAAATTAATAATAATCAAATACTTTCTGATTCCTCATTACAGAGAATGGAAAGATCAGGGAGTATGGGAGAATTATCGAAATCCAAAATATTTATGGGTAATGGTTTATCAAATTACACCAGTTACTTTAAAGGTTTTATTTATCAGGGATATTCGGGAAGTCTCCCTGGAGGTAATGCAAATTTCGGGTATCTTCCTGAGTACAAATTGGGATATGCAGTAATGATTAACGAAGGTGATGAAGATGCAGTATATAAAATTGTATATTTAATAAAACAGTATCAAACTAAAGATTTAATCCAAAAGCCAGTTGAAATTGATAACAAGAAGTATAAAATAGCTGACGATCCAACAGGATACTATACAATTACTAATCCTAAATTTAATCTGACTGAATTTTTCGAACGTATTAAATATATTCAAAAAGTATGGATAAAAAATGACACTTTATTTACAAAACGACTTTTGGATGGAAATTCTACGACAAAATATGTTCCGGATAGTAATAATGAATTCCGATACGCAGGATATAATATTATAGGACTATCAATAATTAATGACTCACTTGAAGGCAATATAATTTGTCCCGGGTTTTTAAAAAAGATTTCCCCTCTATGGGCTTATAGTCTTATTTTTATATTTTTCTCATTTCTTATTATGGTTGGCAGCACTGTTATTTTCGGATTACTTTGGACACTGATTTATTTGTTTGGAAAAAAGAAAAGCAAAACTGCTTTATGGATCTGCTTATGGCCTCTTATTACCAATTCATTTATTTTTATTGTAGTTCTTTCAATATTATTGACAGCACATACAAGATATGATTATTTCCAATTATTCGGGACAGCAAACATAATTTCAGTTTTAATACTTATCTGCAGCATTGGTTATGCATTGGCTTCTGTTTGGTCGGTATTTTACATTTTCAAGAATCGTCGTGAAAAAATGTCTAAGTTTTTTTATTTCCATTCAGCATTGGCAGCAATACTAAATTTGATTTTTATGCTTTATTTTTTAAGCAATGGATTAATTGGTATCCCAACCTGGATTTAAACAACCTGAAAATCAATAAAAACAAAGGTATATTAAGGTATAAAAATAATAGCCTGGGTTTTAGTGGATTTAAGAGTGATAGACCGCTTCATCTTTCTTGTAGCTTGACAGGAATGAAGCCCGCAACTTAGCGAACTTAGCTTAACGATCTCATATCTTGTCCCGCTTTTAAGGGAGCCTGCCCCGATTTATCGGAGAGTTCAGCAAATAAACGGATATAGTTCTTATCTTATACTAAATGTTCCCTTCATATCTCCATTGTCGCAACTCCCTGCGATTTATAATTATCTTTTAATATACTTCGATTCAATCCGGCTCATTACAGCATTCTTATAATTTTTACTTATTGGAAGCCTCATCGAAGTTGTAATTACTTCATCACCATCAATAGTCTGAATTGCCGAAATAGCAATCAGGAACGATTTATGAATCCTAACAAAGAGATTTGCCGGCAGCTGCTCTTCAATACCCGAAAATGTGAGATAAGTGATGTATTTCTTCTGCTTTGTGTATATGATAACATAATTGGCCATGGCTTCAATATAAATCACCTCTGACATGATTATCTTTTCAATTTTCCCATTGCATTTTATAAAAAAGAAATCATTGGTAATACTCACTTCCTTGTTTCTGGCATTCATGTAATTTTGTGCCTTTTCGGCCGCTTTCAGGAATCTGGCAAACGAAATTGGTTTCAGCAGGTAATCAACCACATCTAATTCAAAACCTTCCAGGGCATACTCCGAGTAGGCCGTTGTAAAAATTACGAGTGGCGGTTCAGCCAGCGCTCTCACAAACTCAATACCGCTTAGTTTGGGCATTTGTATATCGAGGAAAATCAGATCAATTTTGTGCTTCTGCAGCAATCCTGCAGCTTCTGCCGCACTTTTACACTGGGCCATCGGGTTCAGATAATCTACTTGCCTTACATATTCCATTATGCCTTCGCGGGCAATGGGTTCGTCATCCACTACGAGACAATTAATCATGATATTGGATTTTTAGGGTTGCTTCATACGTATTTTCGTTACGTTTCCTGGTAATTGAATGTTTGCCGGGATATAGCAATGCCAGCCTGCGCTCCAGGTTTTTCAGCCCGAGCCCGCTCGAATTCTGTAGAAGTTCGGTGCCACTCGATGAGTTATATGTATTTACTACCTCAACCACAAATTGAAAATCCGGTTCCAGAGAAATGGCAATATAAAGTTTGTTTTGGGAAGGATTTTTATAATTAGAGATGTGCTTAAATGCATTTTCAACAAGAGGTAAAATAAGAAGCGGGGCGATTTTAAATGAACCAATTTCAGCAGGAAGCTTTAATTGCAAATCTGTGCCGGCTTCCATCCTGAGATGCTGCACAGTAACATAATTTTCAATATAAGTCAGTTCCTTCGAAATATCAATCATATCGGTAGTGCATTCGTAAAGCTGGTAACGAAGCATTTCCGAAAGTTTTTCCACCGAACTCCTGGCTTCACTGTTTTCCTTTTGAATCTGGAAGTATATAGTATTCAAAACATTAAAAAGAAAATGAGGGTTGATCTGTGCGCGCAGGAAGGCTAGTTCGGTACTTACCTTTTCATTTTCAACTTCTTGCAGGTGCTGCTCCATGCCAAAACGGTCCATAATAATTTGTATAGCACCGCTTACTGTAATAACAATAAAGTTGATAACAAAAAATGATGCAGAAATAGCTTGTATGACACCGATGCTCGCAAATATTGATCTTCCGCTCAACACATAATAAAGTGCTCCGCCCAAAAAATAGGTCAACACAGTATTGGCAAATGCAACCAACACTAATAAGCCGATAAATTTATTGATTAATTTGCGATATAAATATCTGGGTACAAGTATTTTAGATGAAATATAAGCAGGAAAAGCTGAAAATCCGGTAACAGTAAATGTGGCAATGAATTGTTGTAAAAATGACGACTCAAAGTCATAAACGAGATACAATAAGAAAAAGGCGAGAATAATCCACAAAAGCAGATAAATCCCAAACTCTGTCTTTTTAATTTTCAGCCTCATAAAAAGCTCTCTTTTTAACAGCTGCAATTTACAGCAATTTCGTTCTGATTGTTTTTTGGTACGTCAAGAAAATCAGGCATGTTATCCTTCAATTCCGTCCTCTTGTGTAAATCCCTGTTTTTAAGTATAACTGATATGTAAATTTACATCATAAAAAACGTATATAACGAGTGGTATCCTAATCATTTAAAATCACCTTAAATTGAACAATATGAATCTGATTTTTCGAGTGCAAAATACATTAGCCGGAATAAGATCAATCTTTTGCCTTATGTTGCTCATATTGTTTCCAATCCTGATCATCCGGGCGCAGTCCATTCAACCCCGATCGAACTTCGGCGCCTTGCTCGAACCACAGGGTAAGATCATCAACGGTGCCGGGGGAAAAGACCTCAGCGACTACCAGAATTACTGGAATGTTATGCACCCACAGAACAAGCCGTTGACATACATAGAGTATCTTGGTTTAAACGAAGCAACTTCCGATTGGGCCGACGGGCTTAAAGCCATCCTTGTATCGAATCCCGGAAAGTTTCAAATTCCGGAAATCGCATTGTCAATGTCCACCGGGCAAAATGGTGCAGGCCATTACGAGCAGGATGTTGCCGCCGGATTGTATGACAATGAGATATCGATGTTTATCGATGGGCTCCAAACGCTGGCAGCGCCTGCTTATTTACGCATCGGTTTTGGCTTCAACAATATCGGTAACGGTTACGTTCCCGATACCTATAAGCAGGCATTTATACGAATTACCAATATGATTCGTGCCAGGGAATTGGAAGTGGCAACAGTTTGGGATTTGGCTTTGGATGGGGTTACAAATTATATTGACTATTATCCGGGCAACGAATACGTTGATTGGTGGGGGCTTGATGCCTTCGAAACCATCCACTTTACCGATGCTATCGGAACGGGTTTTCTTGCGAGTGCCAGCGCTCACAATAAACCTGTAATGATTTGCGAATGTTTTCCGCGCCACATAGGTGTTTTGAACGGTCAACAGAGTTGGAATGACTGGTTTGCGCCTTTCTTCGCTTTCATTCATACTAATCCCCAGTTGAAAGCATTTAATTATCGGAACATGGATGCTGCTACTCAAATATTTCCATCCGATTGGGGAGATGGCCGCCTGCAGCAAAATGCGATAGTGATCAATAACTTTGCCAATGAAATGGATTCGCTCCCTTACCTGCATGCATTCTCGGAGCATGACTTCAGGCAAACATTAGGCTTTACTGATAACATTGCTCCGCCCACTCCGGGAGCTATTTCGGTGGTTCAATCAGGGTATCCGCTGCAGCTGAACTGGAGTGCCGTAACCGACCCTTCCGGACTTTCGCATTATGTTGTTTACAAACACGGGGTACTGGCTGATTATGCGCTCGCACTACCCTATGTTGACAAGAATATTGCAGCTGGCGACACGATTACGTATGCTATCTCTGCAATGGATAGAGCCGGAAATGAAAGTCCGAAGACAGCGGGTCTGCTGGTAAACATTCCTACGGAACTAAACAAAACGCTCAATGGCGAGTTCGACGAAGGAACCCATAACTGGATGCTCCAGAATTTTACCGACGGTGCAATTTCGACCATGAAAATCGATACAAATTCGGTTATCTCAGGACGGAATTCCTGCAAGGTTACGGTATCGCAAATAACATCGACAGGCTGGCATATTCAGCTTCAGCAATGGCTTCCTGTTAATCCGGGCAGAAAATATAAGATAACCTTTAAAGCAAAGGCATCTATTGCAAAGGAGGTTATACTTACCATACAACAAGGCGCTTCGCCATTTAACGTATTTCTGATGAAAAGTCACTACTTAAACACCAATATTCAAACTTTTACCGATTCGGTGTCGGTACCTGCAAAAGATCTGCTCAAACTCGAATTTATGCTAGGGACAGCCGGATTAGGAGATATAATGATTGATGACGTTTCAATTATTGAAACTTCTCCCGCACCTAATGGTATTAACGAACAGGAAAACCAACAGCAGTTACTCAGGAACTTCCCTAACCCATTCAATAGTTCAACCACTATTGTTTATCAGGTTAAAGAACAGGGAGTTGTGACCTTAAAGGTTTTTGATATGATGGGCAAGGAAGTCGCAACACTGGTAAATGAAAAAAAGCCTAAAGGAGAATATTCAATTGAGTGGAATGCAAACGGATTTTCAGATGGCATTTATTTCTGCCGGCTGCAAAACGGAAACAGCTTCGAGGTGAAGAAAATGCAATTGCTTAAATGACGATAGTTAGTTATGCGAATCAAGCGTTGAATTCATGTATTGTCTTTAGGGTATTAAACCCCAGCTGAGCGGAATTTGTAAACCCGCTGGCGAGGATTTAGCTTCGCTGAGCTCACTTCGTTCGGTTGCAATCCGTGCCACCTATTTGTCGTTTGTAACGACATGTTATTAATGCAAGGTGATGAATTTATCAGAATGTTTTACCTGCAATGCAATGAATAAAAATCAATTGCACGTTTTTTTTAGGGTAGTCACGGATTACAAATCCGCGCCAGCAAGAGCTAAGTTTCCTGGGTCACTCCTGCTGAAAATATTTTTCCCTCTCCGTATTATTATTCCAAACAACCTTTTTGAATTTGTTGAAGATAATCGTACAACACTCTGTTTTGTTCCCCTGAATGATGCGGTTATTCTAATCTCGCCGGGCTTGTATACTGCAATTTGCTGATGTTTGAGGATAAGATATGCTTGCGTGATTGGTTATTAACGTTTATAAGTATTTGAAAACGTTTTTGTTGTTGAAAATAAATAAATTGAGAAGAATAGAAGGACCGGGTATAATGAAAATATACGCTATATAGCCTATATCTGGACGTTATCGACGATGTTGTTACGGCGAAAATCTGAAAATATTTCAGACAAGATAGAGTAAGAATCAAATTTTATCAGAATGAATAATTGGTAAGAGAGAATTTAAATAAAATCATTTTAGCATTCAGAAGAAATTTGAGAAAAAGTGTTGAGATTGATTTTTCTTGAACTTGGCAAATTTAAGTAAAGTTAAAATATTTAGAGATAATATTGTTTGAAATCAAATGTAATTTATAGATAGTTTGTACATCTGCAAGGCCTGACAAACGAATCTGCCGCACCCATCAGAAAGTAAGATGCGCGCGAACGGAGAGAATGAAAATTGAACATTGAAACAAAAAAAACAGGATAGCCGAAAACTGATTAGAGTAGGCCCCAAAAAAAAAAGCATGAAAAATTTAAAACTAACAACAATACTTTTAGCCTTGCTTTGTATTGGTTACACAGGCAACGCTCAAAATGTGTACATTCCTGATGCAACTTTCAAAGCAGCACTAATAGCTAATACAGCCATCAACACTAATGGCGATGGCGACATACAGGTTTCAGAAGCAGTAGCTTTTAGTGGACTAATTAACGTTTCTGGTATTGGTATAACTGATTTGACTGGTATTGAAGCGTTTACTGGAATTAGTCGATTAAGTTGTGACCATAATTCATTATCTAGTTTAAATGTCTCTTCCAATACAGCACTTATTCAATTAAGCTGTTCCTATAATTCATTATCGAGCTTAAATGTTTCTACTAACACAGCACTCACATTTCTAGATTGTGGTAGTAATTTATTAACCCAATTAAATGTCTCTGCAAATACATCTCTTACATATTTATCTTGTAATATCAATTACATAACGAGTCTAAATGTGACGTTAAATACAGCACTTATCATTTTAGCTTGTGGTTATAATTCATTATCAAGTTTGGATGTTTCTAACAATACAGCACTTAGTGAATTAGATTGTAATGATAATTCATTAACGAGTTTAAATGTTACATTAAATACAGCACTTACTGATTTAACGTGCGGTCAAAACCCATTAATGGAAATAGATATTTCAACAAATACAGAACTACGTTTTTTGTGGTGTGACCACAATTTATTAACGAGTTTAAATGTTTCTGCCAATACAAATCTTCTTTATTTGGAATGTTATAATAATTCATTAACTAATTTAGATGTTTCTTTAAACACAGCACTTATTGCTTTGGATTTTTACCATAATTCATTATCAACTATTGATTTAGCTGCTAATATAGCACTCACTAGTTTAGGTTGTTCCCATAATTTATTAACGAGTTTAAATGTTTCTTCAAATTCAGAAATTACTTTATTATATTGTGACTATAATTTATTAACGAGTTTAAATATTTCTGATAATACAGCACTTAACAGGTTACATTGTGAAAACAATTCATTATTGAGTTTAAATGTAAAAAATGGGAACAATTCACATTTCACCTACTTTAATTCAACTAGTAACCCAAATCTAACCTGTATAGAAGTAGACAATATTGATTATTCAAATGCTTATTGGAGCGGCGGAAAAGATGCTATTGCTGCTTTTAGCGAAAATTGTGGATTATCCTCTATTCCTATCTTTGATAAATTTGCTGCTGTGCAAATATTTCCTAATCCTGCTTCAAACAACATAATTATTAAGGGGTTAGATCAACTTCAAAAAATAGACATTATTAATTTGCAAGGTCAAACTTTAGAATCTATTTCAGTAAATAGCAATACATTTTCAATAGATGTTAGTAACATACCAAATGGTATTTACCAATTTAAATTAAGTGGTCGCAATCAATCAAAAATAGAGAAATTGGTAATTGAACATTGAAACAACGTAAAGAAGGATAGCCGAAAACTGACCAGAGTAGGCAAAATAAAATAAATTGAAATCAATCCTTGATCCCCCGCTGGCGAGGGAAATAGACATCGCAACCACTGCAAATAATCTCATTTACTTGGCGGAAACAATATCCAATTCATTCTTAATTTAAATCTAATCATTATGAATTTATTTTGCCAGTTCAAAAATCATTCAGCTGTTTGCAGCGCTTTTTTCAGGATCATTTTGCTCGTGATGTTTCCCGCTTGCACACTGCAGGCGCAAATAATACAACCCCGCCTTAATCAGGGCGCACTTCTCGAACCCAATGGAAAAATTATAAATGGCGCAGGACTCGGCCCTGTTGACTATCAAAATTACTGGAATGTGATGCACCCTCAGAACAAGCCGTTGACTTCCATGTACTATATTGGTTTAAACGGAGTAACGTCTGGTTGGGCTGACTGGTTAAAATCCACTTTGATGGCGTATCCCGGAAAGTTTCAAATTCCACAAATCGGACTTGCCCTGACAAATGGGCAAAATGGTACCGGCCATTACGAGCAAGATGTTGCAGCAGGTTTGTACGATGAACAAATCTCGCTGTTCGTTGACGGGCTTCAAACGCTGGCAACTCCGGCTTATGTTCGCATCGGTTACGAGTTCAATGGTACTTCTTGGAATGGGTACTTGCCCGAAACCTATAAGCAGGCATTCGTGCGGATTACCAATATGATTCGTGCCAGTGGAGTAGAAGTTGCAATAGTTTGGGATTGTTCTGCCGATGGAGTTACAAATTTTATGGACTATTATCCTGGAGATGAATACGTTGATTGGTGGGGAATTAATGTTTTTGAAGCCTACCACTTTACCGATTCTTTTGGAAAAAGTTTTATTGAAAGCGGCGGTCAACACAATAAACCTGTGATGATTTGTGAAAGTTTCCCGCGCTATATTGGTGTTCTCAATGGCCAGCAGAGCTGGAATGATTGGTTTGCTCCATACTTCACATTCATTCATAAATATCCCGAATTGAAAGCATTTAGTTATGGTAACGATGATGCTTCACTAACAAATAATCCTACATGGGGAGATGGCCGCCTGGAGCAAAACGCGATAGTCGGGGGGAACTTTGCCAATGAGATGGATTCCACTCAATACCTTCATGCATCAACAGAGAGTGAAATCCGAAAAACATTTGGTTTATCCGATAACATTGCTCCATCATCCCCTGGAAATATTTCAGTGGTTCAGTCTGGATATCCGCTTCTGTTGAATTGGGATGCAGTTACTGATCCGTCAGGGCTTTCGCATTACATTGTTTACAAACGTGGTGCATTAACTGATTACACACTTTTCAGGCAGTTTACCGATAAGAATATTGCGGCTGGCGACACGATCACCTATGCCATTACGGCAATGGACCGCGCCGGCAATGAAAGCCCGAAGGAAAACGGTTTTCGGGTAACTGTTCCTTCGAGTCTAAGTAAAGTAATTAATGGAGAGTTCGATAGTGGAATTAATGACTGGCAGCTCTCGTATGGTGCAGCTGGTACATCTGCAACTATGAAAATTGATTCTAACTCGGTCATTTCAGGACGTAATTCATGCCAGGTTAATCTATCACAGGTTTCAGGAACCAATTGGCATATACAATTGTACCAGTGGTTACAAATTTATAAGGGACGCAAATACACCATTACATTTAAAGCAAAAGCTTCGTCAACAAAAGTAATTGATGTAGTCATTCAGAAGGGAGATTCGCCCTACACCATATATCTTGATAAGGTTCACACTTTAACTACTGCTATTCAGTCCTTTACTGATACAGTAACAATTAATGCAAACGACCAGGCACAATTCAAATTCTTCCTTGGATCAACAGGTACAGTGCAAGTATGGATTGATGAGGTAACAATAACGGAAACATATACAGGACCTAATGGCATTAACGAACAGGAAAACCAACAGCAGTTTCTATATAACTTCCCTAACCCATTCAATAATTCGACAAAAATAGCGTATCAGGTTAAAGAACTGGGAGTTGTAACGTTGAAAATAGTTGATATGATGGGGAAGGAAGTTGCAACACTTGTAAATGAGCAT
Source organism: Bacteroidales bacterium (assembly GCA_038204995.1). Classification (GTDB taxonomy): domain Bacteria; phylum Bacteroidota; class Bacteroidia; order Bacteroidales; family UBA4417; genus UBA4417. Next base: position 12,239 of record JBBRCH010000057.1, read on the forward strand.
AAGGTAAAGGGTGAATATTCGGTTGAGTGGAATGCAAACGGATTGGCAGGTGGAATATACTTCTGCAGGTTGCAAAACGGGAGAAAAGGAGAAGTGCGGAAAATGCAACTTCTTAAATAAAAAGAACAAAATATTTGCATTTCGAAAGAATCAGAAATACAAGTAATCCTAAAATTTAACAACATGAAAAAGATTTTCATCAGTATTATTCTGTGGTTGTCAATTGTATCAGTTCAATCACAAACAATAGAACAAATCACCGATCAGTTTAGCGCCGTATCACTAAGTGATATAGTTGCATTTAACAACAAGCTTTATTTTTTCGGTTCCGCCGAACAACATATATATGGGTTGTTGTCGTCGGATGGCGTTTCTCCTAATACTACTGTAATAAAACAAATTGATGGCCCGTCATATTTAACGGTGCTCAGTAATAAAATGGTATTTTTCAGTAATAATCAACTCTGGCAAAGTGATGGAACAACAGCAGGTACTTCATTCTTGAAAAATATTAGCAGACAAACTCATTTTCAGTTTGCAGTATTGGATGGCAAAGCCTATTTCGCGGGGGATGGTACAAATTCGAACCTGGCTAACGACCAGCTATGGGTAACTGATGGAACGCTGGATGGGACTAAGCTGGTTAAAATAATAAATCCCACCGGTCCGGCAGGCATTATGGATATTTATGCAGCCGGAGGAAAAGTTTATTTTTCAGCTTACGACGGCGGTGGAAACGGGTACTATATGCAGCCCTGGGTAACCGATGGAACTGCAAATGGAACTATGAAGTTAAAAGTTGTAAAATCAACTAAGTATAACGATGCTATGCCCAGGAATTATACCGCATTCAACGGGAAGGTTTATTTCAGTATGTACGACGATTTGAGCGCCTGTCAGCTTTGGGTAACCGATGGCACTCCCGAAGGAACCATGAAATTTACCGATAGTATTGGCTCAGGCAATGGATTTGGGCTCTTCCCTTACTCATTAGCAGTTTACAATTCAAAATTATATTTCGCCGGCTGCGATCTGAATTTTCACACTCACTTTTGGGCTACCGATGGTAATGTAGGTAATACAAAAATAATCAAAGCCAATATTAATCCAGGCAATATGGTTTTGTATAAAAACAAACTCTTTATGTCGGCCTATGATTCAATATTTGGCTACGAATTGTGGTCGAGTGATGGAACTGCCGAAGGCACGAACCGGGTAACAACATATCCGGGATTAAATCCAGGTAAAATTTTCCCCTTTCAGGATAAGCTCATTATGTTAGGAGGTGATAGTACCAATTCCTGGGCTGCGGCAGTATTTGTTTCCGATGGCACTGATGCCGGTACCATCTGCCCAGCACCACCCAGCAATTCGGGCGATGTATTTACTTTTTTCCAGGGGTGGGTTCCCTTAAATAACTCCGTTTATTTCAGGGCTGCCTATGGGCATTTTACCGACTATGAGATTTACCGTTTGGTCAACACTTCTTCGGGTATAAAAACTGAAAATGCAGGACTGTTAATTCCGGTTTATCCAAATCCTTCGAAAGGCTTATTTAAAATCGACCTTCCGCAAACGATAAAAAATGGAGAAGTTGAAATTTATAATAACACAAGTATGCTGATAATGAAACAAACTGTTACTGCTGATATGAATCTGATTGATTTAACTAATCTGCCTTCTGGTATGTATTTTTTAAGAGTAATAAGTAACAAGGAAGTAATTGGTTCACAAAAAATAGTTAAAAATTAAGCTAAGAAAACAAAAATCAACTTCGGACTATGCTCATTTATACTGATGAGCATTGTATTCATCGTCGCCAACAGTTGCAAGAAAGACGACAACACTCCTCAAACCGGTGATACCGCAACCGTAACCGATGTCGATGGTAATGTGTATCATACTGTAGCCATCGGCAAGCAAATCTGGATGGTGGAAAATATTTGAGAATATGAACAGGAACTTCATACAAGGCGGGATGTTATGGGTGATGTTGCAAAAGAAACAAAAGCCCCATACTGCACCGAACACTATAACGTAAATGAAGAGGCTTCATGTATAGAAAGGATACGACCTTACCCCGAGAGGTCTGTCACTGTGTAGGCAGAGGTATGACCTATTGCTCGAGCGAAAACGGTTGTAGTGATGCCGACTGGCACTGTCAGAAGTCAGGATGCAAAGTGGCACTAAGCTATTTGCTTCATTTTGTGAAACATAGTGACTTTGTGGTAAATTACTTATTATTTTTAGCGGACAATAGTGATATACTGACAAAAATTAATTTACCGGTAATACAAATTTCTTCTTGAGATTGTAAAAAAATATTGGCAAATTTGTGGAGAATTACCGATTTAACCCCTGAAGCATGAAAAAATTAATTCTCCTTGGTTTTGCCCTTCTTTTGTGGGTTTTAATTTTTGCAGGAAATGGAAACCAATTGCAAGCCGACGACTTGCTGCAAAAACAGGATCAATTATTCTTTATCGAAAACAAAGGGCAATGGCACAACGATGTACTGTACCTCTGCCGTATGGGCAGTTTGGATGCCTGGATAACTAAGTATGGTGTCAATTACACTTTTTATAAAATTGAAAAAGATCCTGCAAAACAAAGCAGTGAAGAAAACGAAATATTAAACAGGAAATTTAAATCTGAGCAGGAAAATGAAATTATGCTTGGACACCGAGTAGTACTGCAATATGAAAATCACAATCCCAACCCTGCTGGTGAAGGAAGTCAGAAACAAAGTGGATATTACAATTACTTTATTGGCAATGATTCGGGCAAGCACGCTACAATGGTAGGTTTGTATAAAGAAGTATCTGTAAAAGATGTTTATCGCGGTATTGACATACGTTATTATTTCGACCGAGGCTGTTTGCGATATGATTATTTTGTACAACCGGGAGCTGATCCTGGCCAAATAAAATTTGAATTAACAGGAGCATACGATGAATACCTTAAGGCGGGGGATCTGTGCTACACCACGCGTTTTGGCGAAGTGCTGATTGCTGAATTAAAGAGTTTACAGGAAAACAAAGAAGTAGCCAGCCGGTTTGTAAGAACAGGCAAAAGCTGGCAACTGCAATTAGGGACATACAACACCGCTAAACCACTCATTATTGACCCCTTGCTATATTCTACTTATATTGGTGGAGGTGGAACTGACTATGGTTATAGCATCGCTATTGATGTGTCGGGCAATGCATACATAACGGGTTATACAGAGTCAACCAATTACGACATTAGCCCGGGTGCCTTTCAGACCACCTATGGTGGTGGATACGGTGATGCTTTTGTTACTAAACTTAATTCCACCGGTACAGCCTTGCTGTATTCTACGTTTATTGGTGGAAGTACTTCCGAACGTGGTTATGGCATCGCAATCGATGCCTCGGGCAATGCATATATAGCGGGTTATACAAGCTCAACCGATTATGACATCACTACGGGTGCCTTTCAGACAACATATGATGGAGGAAATTCTGATGGATTTGTTACTAAACTTAATTCCACCGGTACTGCCTTGCTATATTCTACTTATATTGGGGGAAGTAGTTCTGATGAATGTTCTAGCATCGCGCTCGATGCATCGGACAATGCATACATTACGGGTGAAACACAGTCAAACAATTACGACATCACTACGGGTGCCTTTCAAACAACATCTGATGGAGTCACTGAAGCTTTTATTACTAAACTTAATTCCAACGGCACTGCCTTGCTGTATTCTACGTATATTGGGGGAGGAGGTAGTGATTTTGGTTCTCACATTGCAATCGATGCATCGGACAATGCATACATAACGGGTAGAACATACTCAACCGATTATGACATCACTACGGGTGCCTTTCAGACAACAAGTAATGGATCCGCAGACGTATTTGTAACTAAACTTAATTCTACTGGCGCAGCCTTGCTGTATTCTACGTATATTGGTGGAAGTGGTTTGGATAATGGTAAAGCCGTCGCGCTCGATGCATCAGGCAATGCATACATAACGGGTGCGACAAAGTCAACCGATTACGACATCACTACGGGTGCCTTTCAGACAACAAATGGAGGAGAATATGATGTATTTGTTACTAAACTTAATTCCACCGGTACTGCCTTGCTGTATTCTACTTATATTGGCGGAGGTAGTGATGATTATGGTTCTGGCGTGGCGCTCGATGCATCGGGCAATGCAAACATAACAGGTTATACAGAGTCAACCGATTACGACATCACTACGGGTGCTTTTCAGACAACATTTGAAGGAAACTATGATGTACTTGTTACTAAACTGAACTCCAACGGCACTGCCTTGATTTATTCTACTTACATTGGTGGTTTTGTTAGTGATTTTGGTGCGAGCATCGCGCTCAATGCATCGGGCATTGCCTGGATAACTGGTCGTACATCGTCACCTGATTACGACATCACTTTGGGTGTCTTTCAAGTTACAAATGGAGGATGCGATGATGTATTTGTTACTAAACTGGCACTATGCCTGGAGGCTCCGGCTCAGCCATCCGCGATCAGCGGCAACGCCACTCCCTGTGAAGCAGCAACAGAAACTTATTCGGTAATCCTTGTGGACGGCGTGACTTATACATGGACCCTTCCAACAGGGTGGACACAGACTGGTGGGGGCCCCACAAACGCAATTACTGTTACCGTTGGTGCTGAAAGTGGAAATATTACCGTTACCCCGTCAAATGGATGCGGTATCGGCACAGCACAAACTTTTGCTGTTGCGCCAACTCCTTTGCCGGCACAGCCAGGCGCTATTACTGGCTCCACTGCACCTTGCGAGGGAACATCGCAAAGCTACAGCATTCCAAATGTGAACGGTATTACTTACAACTGGATATTCCCCACAGGATGGACTCAAACCGGAGTGGGGACAACCAATTCGGTTACTGTTACTGTTGGCGCTAACAGCGGTGAAATTACTGTTACTCCTTCCATTACATGTGGCAATGGTACTGCACAAACATTAGATGTTGCACCTGAACCGCTTCCTGCGCAACCCTCTGCAATCAGCGGCAACGCCACTCCCTGTAAAGCAGAAACAGAAACTTACTCGGTGACAATTGTGGACAGTGTAACTTATACATGGACCTTTCCTCCAGAATGGACACAAATAGGCGGTGGAACTACAAACTCGGTTACTGTTTTCATTGGTCCTGGTTCGGGTGACATTACCTGCACCCCTTCAAATGAATGCGGCAATGGCACAGCACAAACACTTGCTGTTGCGTCAACTACCCTGCCGTCCCAGCCCAGCACTATTACCGGCTCAACTACACCATGCCAGGGATCATCACAAAGCTACAGCGTTACAAATGTGGACGGTGTTACTTATACATGGACCTTCCCTGCGGATTGGACACAGACAGGAGGTGGAACAACCAATTCGGTTACTATTACCGTTGGTGCAGAAAGCGGTAATATTACCGTTACCCCTTCAAATGAATGCGGCAATGGCACAGCACAAACACTTGCTGTTGCGTTAACTACTTTGCCGGCCCAGCCCAGCACTATTACCGGCTCAACTACACCATGCCAGGGATCATCACAAAGCTACAGCGTTACAAATGTGGACGGTGTTACTTATACATGGATCTTCCCTGCGGGTTGGACACAGACAGGAGGTGGAACAACTAATTCGGTTACTATTACCGTTGGTTCAGAGAGCGGTAATATTACCGTTACCCCTTCAAATGAGTGCGGTAACGGCGCCAGTTCACCTTTTTTAAGTATTACCGTTGCTTCAACTCCTCCTACTCCTGTCATAACTTATCATGGTGATACTCTAACAAGTAGTGTTGTTACAGGCAACCAATGGTATAAAGATGGGGTGGCAATAAGCGGAGCTACAAATCAGAATTATGTTACTGCTGAGACAGGTGCCTATACTGTTGTTGTTACAATAAACGGATGCAGTTCAGAAGGATCAGCACCGTTTATCATCACATCAATCACTAACAACATGAATGAGCTGAACACCTTGCTCATTCAGCCGAACCCGAACACAGGTAAGTTCAAACTCACCGCCGAAGTTGCCAGAAGACAGTTCTGCACGCTTGAGATCATCACCAATACAGGTGTGACGATTTACAAGGTAGACGGACTTGTTTTAGATGGAAAGTTCAGTAAAGAAGTTGATATTGCTGGAGCATCTGCTGGAGATTACATGGTAGTGCTTCGGAATTCTGAGAATCAGGTCATCCGCAAAATGATAATAACTCACTAATTAAATTAAAATTTGTTACAAGAGGTTGCCTCAAAATGGCAGCCTCTTATAGTGTGTCTGGAATGGTCACATTCTATAGGGTGCAAGTCCCGAATGAGTGTTGCAGAACATATCATTATCCAAGAGCAAGGGTTTCGAGGGTGACTGCGAAATTTTAACAAACCGCCGTATGCCTTACGGCACGTAAGGTGATGTGAGAGGTCGGAAAATAAAACAGGAGGAAAACTATTTAATGTCCTCCTACTCGATTGGAGCTGAAAGAACTATCGTTTATCCACTTCAATTATAAAAGCTATTCGATCGTCAGGATCTACGCCTGTATCAAAACCAACATTGCCTGATTTTGCAGCAAAATCAATATCATTTCGCATTTGCGAACCTAAGGCCTCTGCAATTTTAGAGGAAAATGAACCCGAACGGCTTTTGCTGATAGATTCATTCAATGCCTTATAGTCCAATGGTTTTTTTGTAACAACAACGGCCAGATAATCTTTTGAACCTACATTATCAGCTTGTAATGAATAATCTTTTGGAAACAATCGAGTTCCGGTAATACCACAAAACGGCGAATGTTTTGGTGTATATGGGAAAAGAACATAAGAACTTCCATCTGTTTCCTGTCCGAAAATGTATGTGTAGCAAGGAGAAGAGTTTGTAACTTCAATTTTAAATTTATCTCCTTTTTTAACCGGCTCGGCAACGGTATAAGTAATTCCGCTCTTGTATTTCAGCGGAACCAACGGCAGATCGCGTGTGTCGGGCACATCATCGTTTGTAAATTCCTAAAGAGATTCAATTGATTTGTTTCTATAGCTATAAGTGATACTATTCCTTACTATCCTGAAAAGCCAGTCGTTGATCTGCTTTGTTTCCACCTGCTAAACCACAAAGAAAAAGATTTTAGAGAAATCCCGGAATTTTGTATTTTTATCAGGTCTAATGATCAAAAGGATGGCATGTGGGTTTATTTGGTATCATTTTCGGAAGGTTGGTTCATGAAATGCAAATATTGCACTTGTCGGGTGCATCCTTATCTATAAAGCAATATGAAATTTCAGAAATGATCCAAAAACCCGTAAAAATCACAGCAATTATTCTCATTTTCTTTGCTGTTCTGGCTCTTGCTATCTTCTTCGGCATTTCGCCGCTGGCAAAGTATGAAATTGAAAAAAAAGTGTTGAATGGACTGGCCGCAAAATAACAATGGATCACTTGTTTATTAACCTGTGGAAATGGAATGTTACAGTCAGGGATTTAAAAATTTACGAAAAGAAAAGCGATTCCTTATTTTTCAGCGCAGGAAAAATATTTACCGATATCAATGTGATGCCTGTTTTCAGGGGTGCATACATAATCAATACCATTCGGATTGAAAAACCGGCAGTAGAGATCGATCACTACAATAATGGCGGGATTATTGAAAATGTAGGTGATTATACAGCCTGGCATAACAATACCACCGGTGCTTACTGCTGGTACAATAATGATGGAGCCGCTGCTATTGCCAGCCCATACGGTGCGCTTTATAACTGGTATGCTGTTAACAGTGGCAAGTTATGCCCGGCAGGCTGGCATGTGCCTTCGGATGTTGAATGGACTAAACTTACTGACTTTTGCGATGGCGCATTACTTGCAGGAGGTAAGCTAAAGGAAAGTGGTACAACGCATTGGAACACGCCTAACACAGGAGCCGATAACAGTTATGGATTTACAGCGCTTCCCGGTGGTTTTCGTCACAGTGGTACGGGCGAATTTCAAGGCATGAATACCATTGGAAACTGGTGGAGCACCAAGTCGGGTGGCACTGATGCACTAACCTGGTATATGTCATGTAATTTGGCTGTTGCCAGTAGTTATACAAGTCTGTTTGACGTGGGCTCGTCAGTCCGTTGTATAAAGGATGCTGCTCCCTGATATGAAGGTTCAACCTTAATTGGCTTATTATCAGCTGAAATCTATCATATGAAATGACAAATATCGGATATTTATAAAAGTGGGATGGCTTGCAGCAGAAAATGGACAGCCGGAGATGAACTTTCTTCCTGCCATCCATTTGTCTGCATTTGATCTAAAAGTTACCTTGCTTTCAGATACTTAATTTTCGGATAATCCGGATCATTCAATACTCACGATTATCCGAACCGGACAAGTCGTTATCATCAGGTGCATTTCTGAATTCTCATTTTATTTTGCCTTGTTCAGTAGTTTTTGATATCTTAACCATTGAATTCCAAAAATAACAGCCAGAACACCTAATACTAGTGCAATGGGCTCTTTGCCATTCCATAACCAGCTGATCTGGTCAGGTCCGAATGTAATACTTATGGTAAGAAGTGCACACATGATTGTGGCCGACATAAACAGGTTTCTCTTTTTCATTTCTATAGGTTTAAAATTTATAGTGCAAAATTAGTTTGCCTCAAAACCTGAAACAAGGTTGAGAGGGTTGAAAAAGGGTTGATAAAAGGTTGATTGTAGCTGGAAATACCTGCATGAAAAGCTAATTCCCCGTACTTTTTAGCTTTTTTACCTGCTTTCGCGAATCTATTCCAAGCGTTTTATATATCTTGTTGATATGTGTTTTGAGCGTGCTCAGTTCGATAGATAGCTCACTCATTATTTCTTTATTTGATTTACCGGCGATAATCAGATCAAATACTTCTTTTTGCCTTGCCGACAATTCATCCGTAGGATCCTGATTACCTGATTCAATTAGAGAGATATCCTGCTTGATATTCTTGATTAAATTATTGGTTTTGATTTTTTCGATGCGCACCCATACCAGGGCTAATAAAATTACACTAATAATCAGAATCAGGGCAATGAAAGAATGATCATTCCAAATCCATGAAGATTTGAAATCAGTGAACCTGAAACTAACAGCAAGGAATAACAGAAACAGGGCCAGTATTTCTAATTTCTTCTGATGGGTGTATAAAACATCAGCTAAATAGTTGATAATTTTCAAGTCTGTTTAAGTCGGTTAAATTATTAATACCTGTCCAGGTCATATATGGATGATGAACTGCCGTTTTCTAAGGCCTGAAGTTTAAAATTATCTCTTCAAAGGCTGCGCATACATCTGTACATCCTCAACAGTAATCTTCTGGTCACAAAGTATTACCAATCTTTCAACCACATTACGCAGTTCACGTATATTCCCGGTCCAATGGATCTTTTTCAGCTCTTCAATAGCTTCATTCGTAAACTGTATAGGCGGCCTGCCGTTGTTTTCACAAATCTGCTCTACAAAATAATGGGCCAGCATAGGGATATCATCTGTACGTTCGTTGAGTGATGGCACATTGATAAGAATCACGCTCAAACGGTGGTATAAATCTTCACGGAATGTTTTATTTTCAATTTCTTCGAGCAGGTTTTTGTTGGTGGCTGCTAGAACCCTCACATTTACAGGAATATCTTTTTCACCGCCTACACGCATAATCTTGTTTTCCTGTAATGCCCGTAAAACTTTTGCCTGGGCCGAAAGGCTCATATCGCCTATTTCATCCAGAAAAATAGTACCGTTGGTTGCCTGCTCAAAATCACCTTTACGTTGCTTGATAGCCGAAGTAAACGAACCTTTCTCGTGCCCGAACAATACGCTTTCGATCAGTTCCGAAGGAATGGCAGCGCAGTTCACTTCAACAAACGGACCGTTGGCACGATTGCTTTTTTCGTGAAGCCAGCGGGCAACCAATTCCTTGCCGGTACCACTTTCGCCGGTTATCAGCACACGGGCATCAGTATCCGCTACGCGTTCAATCATATCTTTAATCTTCGAAATAGCAGATGATTCGCCTATCATTTCGTACTGCTTGCTCACTTTGCGTTTCAGCGCTTTGGTTTCGGTTACCAGACGTGATTTATCCATGGCATTACGCAGCGTTATCAGCAGCCTGTTCAGGTCCAGTGGTTTTGCAATAAAATCATAAGCGCCTTTACGTATCGCTTCAACAGCCGTTTCTATGGTTCCGTGTCCTGAAATCATCACAACAGGAGCATCTGTGGTTTTCTGAATATTTTCGAGTACTTCAATGCCATCCATCTGGGGCATTTTTATATCGCAAAGTATCACATCGTAACTTTCTTTTCCTACCAGTTCTATTCCCGATGGACCATCTTCAGCATCATCCACCTGGTAGTTTTCGTATTCCAGAATTTCGCGTAAAGCATTCCTGATTGCACGTTCGTCATCAATTATCAGTATTCGGGCCATTTTTTTTAAGGGGTTGGGGATTAGGAGTTAGAGTTGTTGGATGAGTTCAAAGGTTTACATGCTTCGCGTTTAAAAGTTCAGGGGTTGACCAGTGATTCCTGGTCATGCAATTGCTGAAGATTGAGTTTTCGAGTCGTTTATAGGTGGAGGAGTTGTCATTCGATTGTCATTCAATTGTTGTTTGGATTTTAGGGCTTTTGTATTGGAGTTTGGAACTTGAAACCATGAAACCTGAAACTCTGAAACAACTCTTTGACTCAGAATACTAAAACATCCAAACTACCCTTTATAACGAATCCATTTCCACAATTCCTTATAATTTGATTTTTTGCCATACATCAGGATGCCGGTACGGTATATTTTGGCGGCAAGCCATGTGGTGCCTAAAAATCCGAGCACGAGTAATCCTGCTGAAAGTGCGATCTCCCAGGTAGGAACTCCAAAAGGAATGCGTACCATCATGATAACAGGCGAAGTGAGCGGTATCATCGAAAGCCAGAAAGCAAGAGGACTTTCAGGGTTCTGGATAATAGTCTGGGCTACAACAAGCGAAAATATCAGTGGCACGGTAATAGGAAGCATGAACTGCTGGGTATCCGTTTCGTTATCCACTGCTGACCCTATGGCTGCAAATAATGCCGCATACAACAGGTATCCGAACAGGAAATAAAAAAGGAATGCCATAATCATTACAGGCAGGTTGATTGAAGAAAATGCCTCAAAAATATCGTTTAGCTTATCGTTTCCGGTATCAGCGGTGATTGAATTAGGTGCACCGGGCGCTGCCTGGTTTGGTAAAGCAACACTCTGTGATGAAAGTTTCGCCTGTTCGTTCTGTGTTTTCTTAAACTGTTGCGGAAATGCAGTCTGAACTGCTGTGATGATTATAAAAGTAAAAATTATCCATAAAAAGAATTGGGTAAGGCCCACCAGGGCTACCCCGATAATTTTGCCCATCATCAACTGAAAAGGCTTAACGGACGAAACAATAACTTCGACGATTCTGCTGGTTTTCTCTTCGATCACTCCACGCATAACCTGCGCCCCGAAAAGAAAAATAAACATATAGATCATGATGCTCCCCACATAACCTACTACCATGGTAAGTTCAGTGAAACTCTTCTGTTCCGTTCCTCCTTCACCTGTTTTATAGGTGGTTATTTTCACATCGGTGCGGATATTCTTCAAAATAGTTTCACTCATGAGGTCAACAGCGGTAGTGTCGCCTCCCGGAGTATAACCCGGAGTATTGCGAAGAATTTCATTGCGTATCTCTGCAGCAAGTTTTTGTTTTTCAAGTTCCTTGCTCATAACACCCGATATATACCCTTTCAGGTTAAGTGTAGGCTGCTTATCAGAATAAATGATGGCGTTGTCAGGAACATTAAGCTGAGTTGCCGGAATATGCAACAACATGTAATTTCCCTTCTTCATAAGGGACTCTTTTGCTTCGGGTAAGCTGGAATTTACCTGAATAAAAGTATAGTTATCGTTATTTTCGAACTTGTTGAAGAACAAGCCCGTTTCGTCCAGAACGCTTACAAGCTGTTTGTCATCCTGGCGGCTGGCCAGGTATACAGGCAGTATAAAAAGGGAAGCCATCAGTACCGGCCCCAATATGGTCATTACGATGAACGACTTTTTCTTGACTTTTGTGAGGTATTCGCGTTGAATAATTAAAAATATTTTGTTCATGGCTAATGGTTTCAGGATTCCAGGATTTGATTGGCATTAACAGAATTTACAGTAGATATGAAAATATCATTCATTGAAGGGATCAACTCGTTGAAAGCGATCACGTTGACAAAGGGTAGTATGGCGGCGAGCAGGTCATTTGGTCCTTTCGAAGCGGGCAACCTGAACGTAACTGTACAAATTTCATCCTCTGTTGACGAATTCAAAATTTCAAATCCCGGATCATTCAGTTGGAAAGGAGTACCATTCACATCGCGGTATTGAACCTGGTAGCTGTTAGTGAAATACTGCCGTTTGATCTCTTTTACCGGGCCATCCAATATTTTTACCGATTTATTGATAAGGGCAATGTTATCGCATAGTTCTTCAACTGACGCCATATTATGAGTAGAGAATATAATAGTGGATCCTTTTTTTCGCAGCTCAAGTATCTCATCTCGCAGCAAATTGACGTTAATCGGGTCGAAACCGCTGAAAGGCTCGTCGAAAATCAGCAATTCAGGTTCATGAACCACAGTTACAACAAACTGAACCTTTTGTTGCATTCCTTTTGAGAGTTCTTCAACCTTTTTATCCCACCATTCCTGGATTTCAAACTTTTCGAACCATTTTTTTAACCTCTGGCGTGCATCGTGATGGCTGAGGCCTTTTAAGCGCGCCAGGTAAAGAGCCTGTTCACCTACTTTCATTTTTTTATACAATCCGCGTTCTTCGGGCAGGTATCCTATCATCGAGATGTGATCCGGATTCAGCTTCTTACCACCTAATAATACTTCTCCCTCATCGGGGCCGGTTATCTGGTTGATTATGCGTATAAGTGTGGTTTTACCTGCACCATTCGGTCCAAGTAACCCGAAGATACAGTTTTCGGGAACTTCAATGCTGACCTTGTTCAGAGCAGTAAAATCGCCAAATTTTTTAGAAACAGAATTGACTTGCAGAATCATTGGTTAATTTGCTATGGTGAGATACTGAAATACCATGATTTGGATATAACGCGGGTAAAATTACAAATAAAGTGACCAACTGTTCGCATTTCAATAATTTTTGCAAGTGTATATTTTAGTTCAACTTTTGTGGTTCCGTTACTACGTGTATCTAAATCAATTAATTAGCGTCTTTGATGCATTCAATTTGAAAATCGGTTTTGTGCAAAGTGGGATTGGCTGTGCTGATGTGTGACGGTAATACCAAGAGAACCTGATTAATTTTGAAAAAATCAATTCTATTTTGGGGAATTTTCAGGCTAACTATTTCGAATTAAATAATCTAACGTGCATACTATCAGTAATATAAGCCTGTTGGATTAATTATTGTGCCAATTGTATATTAAAATTCAAACTTTAAAGACTGGTTCTGAATATTTTAACATAAAATTTATCACTAAAAATTTAGGTTATATCAAAATATATTGTAGATTTAACCTCTAATCAAGATGACAACAACATAAGTACTTCAAAAACATTATGCTACTACTATGTATGTAAAAATATTTTTTCGCTTTAATACATATCTCCGGCTTCCTGTATCAGCTAATTTTTCCACGTGAAAACACTTTAATACATAAGTTTACAAAGTTTTAATACACGAATAATTAAACATTCACAACCAAAAGAAAACTCCACACTGTAATACTAGTATTCCAAAATTATTAAATGAATGGTAACAGTCTGTGATCGCAGCCAAAGCCAGATAAAATGCAACTAAAGCCAGAACTCATCCGGGAGTTCCTGTTTGTTATAACTAACCGCTATTAAATAATTGGTATATGCTTAAAAATGACAGATTATTGAAGAAACGAAAAATATCACAGATCGTGAATGAAGAGCGACCCGATCCCCAGCAAACTAAGGCTATCTGGAAGTATTTGGAATCGGATCTTATCAAACTTAACCCTGATCTTGAAGCCCAACTAGCTGAAGTGAAAAGCCATAATAAAGAGTTATTGATTGCCTTGGAATTCAGCGAAGCTGCCAGGAAAAAACATATTGCATTATTTGAAAATAACCCAGGTGGGTTGTTTATCCTTTCAAAACAAGGAACTATCTGCGAATTGAATGCAGCTGCAGCTCACCTTCTTGACAGGGAAAAATTACAACTTATAAACCACGATTTTGATCATTTTGTTACGGAAGGATCAGTTCCGGAATTTAAGAGCTTTATTGCCATACTCTGCAGAAATCACGGTAGTTCTTCCATTGAAATGCAGCTGATAAAATCCAATGGCTCATCTGTTCCGACGCATATAGTTGGCACTTTTTATCGGGATTCAAAAGAATGTTTGTTAAGCGTTTCGGTTGTTGATCAGCAAAAGGTGGCTAAAAAGGCATATCAGCCGGCGTATGATAAATACCGTATGTTGCATGAATCAATGATGGATGGGTTTGTTCATGTTGATATGAATGGAAAGATAACCGAATGTAACGAAATTTATCGTTCAATGCTTGGGTATACTGAGGAAGAATGTAAAGAATTGAATTACATGGATATAACTCCCGAACATTGGCACCAGTCTGAAGCGACTATAGTGAATGAACAGGTCCTTGTAAGAGGATTTTCTGATGTATATGAGAAGGAATACCGGAAAAAGAACGGAACGATTTTCCCTGTTGAGCTGCGCACTATTTTAATGCGGGATGAAAAAGGGGAGAATACAGGTATGTGGGCTATTGTGCGCGATATAACCCAGCGTAAGAAAGCTGAAAATAATCTGAAGGCAAACGAAGAGAAATACCGAAAGCTTATTGAGTTTGCACCCGATGCATTTTTCCAGGGTGATGCTCAAGGCAATTTAATTGTTGTAAATAACAGGGCTATTGAACTTACAGGATATTCCAGGGAAGAACTTCTGGCAATGAACCTGGCTGATCTTATTCCTGCTGATATAATCAGGGATAAGCCCTTACGGTATGATCTGCTGAAGCTGGGAGAAGTTATTAAAACTGAAAGAGCGATCCGGCGGAAATCAGGAGAATTAGTTGATATTGATATGAACTCCAAAGGAATGCCGGATTTTACGTATCAGTGCTTTGCACGGGATATCACAAAACGTAAACGTGCGGAAGAGGTGATACGAAATAGTGAGGAGCATTATCGTGAACTTGCCGACAGCATTACCGATGGTTTCTTTTCAATGGATGCTGACCTGACTTTAACTTATTGCAACAAATCATTTGAAAAAAACAGTGGTAAAAGGTCTGAGGAACTTATCGGGAAATCTTTGTATGATGTTTTCCCGGATATGAAAGGTTCGGTAAGGGAAATGGTTTATCTGGATGTATTGAAAACACAGCAGCCCGGAAGTTGTGTCGACGAGTTCATGATTAAAGGAGAGAAGAAATATTTTGAAATTAAAACCTACCCGTCAAAAAAAGGTCTTGTTGTTTTTATATACGACGTCAATCATCGTATGCAGACAGAAAAAGAGCTCACTCTCTTCAAGTCCATCATCGAATCTTCCGGCGCTTCAATTGCAGTGACTGACCCTGATGGTAAATTAGTATATATGAATCCCGCGTATGAAAAACTTTTCGGCTGGTCATCAGGAGAAGCGGTGGGTTTAAACTTCCGGGATCATTATCCGGTGGAATCATTAAACATTCTTAATGGTGAAATGATGAACTCCCTTAGTCAGGGTATACCCTGGGAAGGGGAATTGGAAGCGTATAAGAAAAATGGACATATGATACCAATATGGGCGCATGCAGGTTCTGTCCGGGACGAAAAAGGACAGAATGTGGCTTTCTTCTCGATACTTGAAGATATTTCCGGACAAAAAAAAGCAGAGAGCGACAGACTTCAACTGCAAAAGGTTAAAGGCGAAGAATCCGAAAGGCTTCGCATAGCACACGATTTACATAACCATATCGGGCATATTATTATAGCTATTAAAATACATATTGAACGTGCAATTGCCTCAGCCACAAGCGATAAAAACAATGAACAACTGGAGCAGATTCTTGATAAAGTTATCTTTGCCCTTAAAGAAGTGCGGCTGGTTTCTTCAAAACTGGCTGAAAGATTTTCCACTCCCTGGAAACTCAGGCAACAGATTTCGACCTTTTTAACAGATCTTGAACTTACCAGCGAGATTCAGATTGTTCAGAAAATTGACCCCTTGCCTGATGAAATTCCTTCTCCTCTGATGAGAACTATGGTAGGGATTCTGGAAGAAGCGCTTACAAATGTTATGAAACATTCGGAAGCAAACCGGGTTTACGTTCATATTTTTATAAAGAAGGAAAGGCTCTATATCAACATCAGGGACAATGGCATTGGAATGGATGATAAATTTATTCATCAGGGTTCCGGTCTCTGTTTTTTGAAAGAAGAAGTAGCAAGTATTGGCGGCGAAATCAAAATCAAATCCGTTCCGGGGAAATTCTGTATGTTGAAATTTAATGCCCCTTTGATCTGATTGGTTTAGATCTACATCATTATACCAAGAAATAAGTAAATTTACTTATTTCTTATTCCTGTGGAATAATATTAATTTGCACAGACTTATCTATATTTACTTGAAAATTAAATTACTTATTGCAGATGATCACGCCTCACTTCGCGAAGGCATGCAAAAAATATTTTCGGAAGATTCAGATATTGAGTATGTTGAAGAAGCAGTTAACGGCCTGGATGCCATTTTGAAAGCTGCCAGGAACAGACCCGATGTAGCGATCCTGGATTATGAAATGCCAAAATACAATGGCATCTATGCTGCGAAAGAAATGATCAAACAACAACCAGGCCTTCCTATCCTGCTGTTAAGCATGTTCAATGATAAGGAACATATTCTCGAAGCCATCAATATTGGAGTGAAGGGGTATCTGAGCAAAGAAGCCAGGATCAGCGAGATACTTTCAGCTGTTAAAGAGTTGTATAACCGGGGAACCTGGTTTAAAGGCGAAGTGGCTGAAATCATTGCTTCTCACGTGATTGCTTCTGCTTCGGGAGATGCACGAATTCATATAAATAACACGCTTACACCCCGCGAAACAGAAATTACCTGTCTTTTTTCGGAAGGAAAAACTTCCATCGATATCGGTAAGAAACTCAATATCAGCAAACGTACAGTTGAGGTGCATAAAGCGAATATTTTTAAGAAACTGAATGTGAAGACTACCATTGAACTTATGCGGTATGCCATACATAATCATCTTATCAAGATCGATTAATTGTTTTAATGGGTTCTTTCAACCTTTCTTTTTTGCTCTCTGGCTAAGATATAAGTCCTGCAATTTTATAGCAGATTTTTTTTCTGAATAAATATAATATGTGTAAAGGGCTAATTCTTACATTGAGGTGCTATGAGATATAACCTCAGGTATTAATTCAATTTACTTGTTAACCCCGAATTTTCATAAGCATCTTTATTATTCTTGTTCTTTTGTCATGCCACAAAAGAACCAAAAAGTCTAGGCT
>JBBRCH010000058.1:0-29792 GCA_038204995.1 Bacteroidales bacterium
TCCGCTGTATAACAGCATGGTTGCTGTAGCATCCAACCCGAAGTAGTTTCCATAAAAATCGCCCTCTATGTTTTTCGATATGGATGGAATTGACATTCCTTGTTGTGTCATGAGTTGCTCCAGTTTTGTGATTTCACTTGCAAGGCCTGCCAGGTTTGGAAACATGGCAGGAAAAGTAGGTGTTTTCATGAATTCCTGGAGCTTATCAATACTCTCAAAACCGCTGATATCTCCGATTTTTGAATTTACTGTTGAATAGGCAAATGCATATTTACCTCCGAGTTCCACTTTTGGAATGTAAGCAGACCGCACTGCTTTTTGCTGAACTTCGGTAATTTGTTTATCGATATTATTTTCGGCTACTTTACGGTCTTTGTTAACTGAAAGACTGATTAGTTCCTTCAGTTCAGGCGAAACCATTAATGTTTGTCCATTAACCTTACATAGCACTGTACTCAGTGCGAAGGTCAAAATCAGAAATAAAATTCTCGTTCTCATTTTATTGTTATTGTTTTCAATTTCTAGTTCAGTAATCAGGTTCTTCAGGTTTCAGACTAGTGTTGATTTCCCTGAAATTCTTTCTGTTATTTATTTGATTTATAGTATATTCGACTAATAGAGTAAAATAGTCGAAAACTGGACAAAAAAATTATCGTTTCACTATTCCATTGAAAAGAATATTGATGAGTGAATCGAGCCTGTGTTCTATATTTTTTTCCTTCACACCCCAGAATAATGGGATCTCCATTCCTTTTAAAGCTGTAACAATAGCTATGGCAGCTAGTGGAGTATCATCTATTTCAAAAATATTATTTTTCACGCCTTCATTAAGGATATTCTCCATCATTTGAATTTCTTCCAGGTCGTATTTCTTCCTGATTTTTTCGATAAATTCGAGATGGCCCAGGTAATCATCTTTTATGGCACTGTAGAAGTTTGCCAGTTTTTCCATCGTGCGCATGCGAACAAGCACGTGTGTCTTCAATTTTTCACCAGGACTTTCAACTCCACCTATCGCTTTAAGGAGTTCCTCCTTCATTATTAATGCTTCTTTTTCAACTACAGCCTGGAATATCTCTTCCTTGCTGGCAAAGTAATAATAGATAGAACTTTTCCCTTTACGGCTTGCCAAAGCAATCTCATCCATCGTGGTTTTACGGAACCCGAATCTCGAGAAAATATGGCGGGCCACATTTATAATTGCTTCTTTTACTTCGTCTTTATCCAGCATGTTTCAAACTTTTTAAACTAATTGTCTTCGTTTGAGGCGGCAAAATTAATACAGTGTTTATCATTATGCAAATTTATTTCGACTAAATTGGTCGAATGGTCTAAAATAATTTTCAATTAACAGATATATAGATTGTTACGAATGAAATATTTTTGACAACAAATTAACGTGAAAAGGTTTAGACAAAAAACTTTGCCAATCCCATACTTATTACAAAAAGCAAATAGCAGAAAAACAGAAAAATAAGAATTTGTCTGTAAAATTGAGACTTGCTTTCATATTGACAACGATTTTTTGTCAATACCAGTATGCTCAGGGGCAGATTTAAAATCAAAGCTGAGACTATACCCGGTGTATATTGAAAAGTGTAAACAGCAACTAATACATGAGGCAGAAATACATTCAAAAGTAAAGTGGCCGCCATGCCTGTTGAAATAAAATAATAAATCGCTTGATTTCTGGTTTTCATTGCGAATATATATGCGCTCAGTCCGGCAACCGATAGTAACGAAACTGCAACTAAAAACTGCTTACAACTTGCAGGTTGAAAGGTTTGAAAAGGATTTTTAACCTGGTAACTGCAAATGGTTACTGCTTCCTCAATATTATGGAGTATAAATGCTGTAATAAGCGCTGTGAATGCCGCACGGGTTGGAATTGAAATGGTCATCCTTTACTATTTAGCTGTTTCTTTTTATAAAGCTATTAAATATTTTGTTTGTAATTCAAATTAACACCTTTTACCTCCATCCTCGGACATCATGCCCCGGAGAGGGGAAGCCCCAATAACTGTTTTTCACTTTTTATCAGCCTTTTTATTATACTCCGGATAAAACAAAAGGCATCCATTCGGATGCCCTTTGCCTGGTTATTTATCACTTCTAAAAGTGATAAATTTTAATTGATTGGTTAATTGAATAGTGATTAGCTTAAACATTCAACTTTAATAGAAACATCAAAAGTTAAGCTATCATTTTTCATTATTCACTCTTCACTAAACTAAGCCCTGTGCCAGCATAGCTTCAGCAACCTTTACAAAGCCGCCGATATTGGCGCCTTTAACATAGTTGATGGTTTCGTCTGCTTCCTTGCCGTATTTTTCGCAGGTCTTGTGGATGTTTATCATAATGCTATGCAATTCCTGATCCACACGTTCGCGGGTCCAGTTCAGGCGCATGCTATTCTGCGACATTTCGAGGCCCGAAGTAGCAACTCCGCCGGCATTGGCAGCTTTGCCAGGTCCGTAAAGGATTTTTGCAGCCACGAACAGTTCGGCAGCTTCGTTGGTTGATGGCATGTTAGCTCCTTCCGAAACCACGAAACATCCGTTGGCCAGCAACATTTTAGCATCGTTTTCGAGCAGTTCATTTTGTGTTGCACACGGTAAAGCTACATCGCATTTAACACCCCATGGAGTTTTTCCTTCAACAAACTCGCAGTTGTATTTTTTGGCGTAATCGCTAATACGTCCGCGTTTGATATTCTTTAATTCCATAACATACGCCAGCTTGGCAGCATCAATTCCGTTCGGGTCATAAACATATCCGTTCGAATCGCTCAGGGTAACAACTTTGCCTCCCAGTTGTGTAACTTTTTCACATGCATACTGAGCCACGTTTCCTGATCCTGAAATGACAACGGTTTTTCCTGTGAAACTCTGTCCGCGGGTTTTCATCATCTCTTCAGCAAAATAAGTACATCCGTAGCCGGTTGCTTCCGGACGTATCAGGCTTCCGCCCCACTCGAGGCCTTTTCCTGTAAGTACACCGGTAAATTCATTACGGATTCGTTTGTATTGTCCGAACAGGAAACCGATCTCGCGGCCGCCAACTCCGATATCGCCTGCAGGAACGTCAGTATCCGGTCCGATATGGCGTTGCAATTCGGTCATAAACGATTGTGTGAATTTCATAACTTCATTGTCACTCTTACCTTTAGGATCAAAATCAGAACCGCCTTTACCACCACCCATGGGTAAGGTAGTGAGACTGTTTTTTAACACCTGCTCAAAAGCAAGGAATTTCAGGATTCCAAGGTTTACTGTTGGATGAAGTCTTAAGCCTCCTTTGTAAGGACCAATTGCGCTGTTCATTTCAATACGGAATGCCCTGTTGATTTGGAATTCGCCTTTATCATCGAGCCAGGGAACGCGGAAAATAATTACACGCTCGGGTTCAACCATACGCTCAAGAATTCCCTTGTATTTCGGGTTTTCTTCGATAAATGGCATCAGTGATTGCACCACTTCCTTGACAGCCTGATGAAATTCTACTTCTCCAGGATTCTTGGCAATTACTTTTGCCATAAACTGTTCAACCTTTTGATCAATAATACTGTTTGACATAATGATTTGAATTAGAAATTTAGTTGATGAGTACAATATTTTAATGAGGCAATATTACTACTATTGATATGAATAGCAAATTTTTTATGATTTTTTTAAATATTTATAAGTATCTGATTTGCAATAATATGTATATTATCTAAATAAAATAAGTATATTACTTATCAAATTAGGTGAATCACTTAATGGTTTGGATTCTGTTTTTATATTTGCTGATACTTCATGTCCATTTAAATTCAATTCGTGAACTTTGTTGCGGATATTTGTTTAAGTTAACAAATGAAAACAATTTTGCCCTGTTTTGCATCGGAATTATACCCACATTTGTATCAGCGAAGACAGTAAAATAAAAAAGGAGATAAAAAATGACAGAAGAAAATGAACTGTTGAATAACCCGAAGGAGATCAGGAAACTAATCTTTGAACGTAAAGAACGACTGAAAGAACTTGCTGCGATTAATCAGACGAACGATATTCTTCGTGAGGGTAAACCTGTGGATGAAACCTTACAACACCTGGCGAAGTTGTTTCCGGGAGCATGGCAATACCCGGAATTTACTGTGTGTCGGATAATGTATAACGGGAAGGAATACTGCTCACAGGGATTTGCCGAAACCAGGTGGATGCAGCGGCAGTCGTTTGAATCCATTGATGGTAGTACAGGTTATATTGATATTTACTATACACGTGATTTTGTTCAACTCGATGAAGGTCCTTTCTTAAAGGAAGAACGACACCTTATTGTCAATCTTGCCACCGCCATAAGTGGTTTTCTTAACAGTGTTGCAGCCAAGGAGTTGATTAAAAAATCGCGTGCAGCCGATAAAAGTAAAAATGCTGAGAACCAGCAACAAAGCGCTCCTGTAAGTGGTAAGCAACTGTTGCAGCGTTTCCTTAATAAAAATAATTCCGACCGGGATGTATATCACGATCTGTGCCCTTTTAAAGTGAAGGAGATCTTATTGGTAGCTAACCTTTACGATGCTTATACGATTGAAAAGGAAGGCCGTTTTTCGGAGTATGTATTGGGAGAATACCATCAGCTCAGCTTAACGTCAGTACCGCGAATCACCGGAGTGTCATCTGTTGAAGAAGCGATAATACAATTGAATGAAAAGCATTACGACCTGGTTATATTTATGGTAGGCGTTGATAAAACTTTACCGGTGAGTATTTCAGCACAGATCAGGAGTGAATTTCCATATATTCCCATTTTTGCCTTGCTGAATAACAATTCGGATGTGGAATATTTTACTGTAATGAGCGAGCGTTTTAAGAATATCGATCGCGTATTTGTTTGGAACGGCGAAAGCAAGGTATTTTTTGCCATGATCAAATTGCTTGAAGATAAAATAAATGTTGAAAATGATACTCGGGTAGGATTGGTAAGAGTAATAGTGCTGGTTGAAGATAGCCCGCAGTATTATTCGCGTTATTTGCCATTGCTTTATGGTATAGTGATGGACCAGACACGCCGGATTATTGATGATGTGAGTACTGACGAATTGTATAAAGTACTGCGTCTTAGAGCTCGTCCAAAGATATTACTTGCAGCCAATTATGAAGAGGCAGTGGAAATTACAAAGGATTACCAGGACTTTTTATTATGTCTGATCACAGATGTTAAGTTCAATCGAAATGGAAAAGAAGACAGGGAGGCAGGACTTGAGCTGGTGAGTTTGGTGCGCGAATCCAATTCTGAACTTCCTGTTATTATACAATCGTCAGATGCAGAGAATGCCAATCGTGCATATGAATTAAGGGCTACATTTATTGATAAAAATTCAGAAAGTCTGTCACAGGATTTCAAGAGTTTTATCACCCATTACCTGGGATTCGGGAATTTCATCTACCGCGATAAAGAAGGAGTACAGATTGCTGTAGCCAAATCACTGCGCGAATTTGAGCACCATCTACGCACCATTCCTGACGAATCACTGATGTATCATGCCCGTAAGGATCACTTTTCGCTTTGGCTGATGGCCAGGGGCGAAATACAGGTAGCTAAAATTATCAATCCGGCCAAAGTTACTGATTTTAAAAATGCTACAGCATTGCGGGAATACCTCATTGAAGTAATACGTCAATTCAGGAATGAACAGGATAAAGGCAAAGTTATTCCGTTTGAAGAATCGGCTTTGCTTGATGAGCATAATGTGGTCACCCTGGTTCCGGGTTCACTCGGAGGAAAAGGCAGAGGGCTGGCTTTTATCAATACGCTGATATACAATTATGATTTCAACAAACATGTCCCCGACATCAATATACGATCACCCCGCACATCTGTGATCGGAACCGACGAATTTGAATATTTTATTGAGCGGAACAGGATTAAGGGAAAAATTGCAGAACTTGAGAACTACGATGAAATCAAGCGCATATTTACTACGGGTATTCTTACTGACACCTTAATCCGCCGACTCAGGGTGCTGCTTAAATTAATAAATAAGCCACTTGCCGTGCGTTCTTCAGGGATGTTCGAAGATTCGCTTTCACAACCTTTTGCAGGGATTTTTGAAACCTACCTTTTACCTAACAATCATCCGGATATTAATGTGAGACTTAACCAGGTAATGGATGCTATAAAATTGGTATATGCATCAGTTTATTCGTCCGAAGCCCGCGGTTATATAGAAGCCATTAATTATAAACTCGATGAGGAAAAAATGGCTATAGTTATTCAGGAAGTGGTTGGACATAAATACGATGATGTGTTCTATCCGCACATTAGTGGAGTAGCCCAATCATACAACTATTATCCTTTTGCTCATATGAAGCCTGAGGAAGGCTTTGCCGTGGCTGCACTCGGGCTTGGCAAGTATGTGGTGGATGGTGGGAGTGCCTATCGTTTTTCACCCATTTACCCTTCAGTTGAAATCCTAACGCCGAAAGATTTATACAAAAATTCACAGGTAAAATTTCTTGCTGTTGATCTGGCAAAAAATGATGTCAATCTGCTTGAAGGCGAAATGGCCGGTCTGCGCGAAATGGATATCGATATTGCTGAAAGCCATGGTACCATGCGCCACCTTGCATCGGTTTATGACCATGATAACCAGCGACTGGTTCCGGGAATAACAACCCCTGGACCGAGGGTTATTAATTTTAGCAATGTATTGAAATATGATTATTGCCCTATGGCTAAGACCATCGAAACAGTTCTCGATATTGTTAAAGAAGCAATGGGTACACCTGTCGAAATCGAGTTCGCCATCGATCTGAACCGTGATGCCAATTATAAAACTACTTTTTACCTGTTGCAGATTAAGCCACTGATCGGTGCAGAACTTGATTATCAGGTGAATATGGAAGACATTAAAAAAGATGAAATTGTGATTTTCTCTGATAAAGGAATGGGTAACGGATTGGTTTCGGATATAACCGATGTGATTTATATTGATAAGGATGAATTCGACAAGGGTAAAACGTGTGAGATGGCATTGGAGATTGAAAAACTCAACCAAATAATGCGGCATGAAAACCGTAAATACATCCTGATAGGTCCTGGACGCTGGGGCACACGCGATCGCTGGATTGGCATACCTGTAAACTGGCCGCAGATCAGCAACGCAAAAACCATAGTCGAAACAAGCCTCGAAGGTTATCCGCTTGATGCATCTTCCGGATCACACTTTTTCCATAATGTAACCTCCATGAATGTAGGATATTTCTCCGTACAGCCTGAAATGGGAACGAGTTTTATTGATTACGACTTACTGAAAAAACAGAAACTCATTACTAAAACGAACTTTTTCCGGCATATAAGGTTTGATAATGCATTGAAGATTCGAATGGATGGACGGAAGCGTTTAGCGGTGATAACGTGGGAGTAGGGGAGTGAAGAGTGTCTGCACACCCGAAGGGTGTCTGACACTACAAGTGTATTATGTGAGAGTAGGAGAGTAAATAGTGAATAATAAAGAGTGTCTGCACACCCGACGGGTGTCTGACACTTAAAAGTTGACCTTGAAACATATTGATTCCCTGGTCATCAAAACCTGACAACTAAATCCTCAGTCAAAATATGTCCGAAACCAAACCCCTCAGCAAGAAAACATTCCTGTATCTTTTGCTTTCGTGTTTCTTTATTACCAATGCGCTTATTGCTGAATTTGGCGGTGTGAAAATATTTTCACTCGAAAAAATGCTGGGCATTGCACCTTTGCATCTCAATCTTTTCGGAATGATAACCGATCTCAACATGAGCGTGGGAGTATTGATCTGGCCGGTTGTTTTTATCTTTTCAGATATAATTAATGAGTATTTCGGAAAAACCGGGGTGCGGAGGATCAGTTTTATTACAGCCGGTATGGTTGGGTATTCCTTCCTTATTGTTCTTATGTGGACGGGCATGCCGCCGGCTGATTTCTGGCTGAAGCTGAATGGAATAGATTCACATGGCGTCGCTTTTGATATCAATTATGCTTATTCCACCATTTTCAGGGCTGGTTTAGGAATCATAGTCGGATCACTCACAGCATTCCTGGTGAGCCAGTTGGTGGATGCTTATGTATTTCATTATTTCAAGAAACTTACCGGGCATAAATACCTGTGGTTGCGTGCAACAGGATCAACGGTTATCTCGCAGGTGATCGACAGTTTTGTAATACTTTTTATTGCATTTTATTTCCTCGGCAACTGGAGCCTGGAACAGGTATTCAGGGTAGGTTTGGTGCAGTATTTATATAAAGTGTCACTGGCTATAGCTTTGACGCCCCTGATTTATCTTGCGCACGTGGTAATTGATTCTTATTTGGGAAAAGAATCATCAGAAAAATTCATTGATGAAGCAGACCGGAATTGGGATGAAAAGGATAAAGATGTGGTGATCTGAAGAACTTGTATTATCTTGTAGTATTAGTCAGATATTTCTTTTGTCTCTCATCGCCTCACTTCACATGGAAAACCTGTTGCTTCAGCAGACTTTTACTTCTTTGCTCTTGGCCTGAGCTGGCAGGCACATTGACCTGAAAGCTTTTCGCTATAATCAATTATTACAGGTAAACCTGAATGTTCCCAATCTACCAGGCCACCCGAAAGATTTGCACAATCACCTTTGAATCCGTTTTTCAACAGCATTTTTACTGCTTCCGGGCTATGTATCCCACTGGCATCAGCAATAATAAGCGGTTTATCGGATGGCAGATTTTTCAGCATTTCCAAAAGCGACTTTTTGGGACAAAAAATAAGCCCCGGAACATCAAATATTTTAAAGCGGTTCAGGTATTCTTCCCTTACATCAACAATTATGGCACCCTCCTGGCATAGTTTATCCGCTTGCAAGGATGAAAGGTTATATATCCCGTTCGAATAAATGGCTTTGCCTTTAAAATAATTTTCCATTTTGCCTGAATTAAGAAATTTGTTCTATACAATGCAAATGTACTTCATATACAGAATGGATGCTACTCCATTGCATTTTGAAAGAGTAGAAATTTCTTTGTATTTTTGATGAATTAATAATACTGCATACTTTACCAGCTCAAACTTTTGGAATAATAGGGGAAGTATTATAAAACTTAGCTAACCAATATTTTGTAACTCCTGGACTATTACCAGGTACTAAACTGAATGATTTCAATGACTGTTCCATTGCTGAATGAAAGAATCAGGCCCATGCATATTTATATGGCATCCTTGATTCTTGTTCTGTTAAATATTACAGTTAATTTGTTTGCAGCCTCACCTGATATACAGTATATTTTCAATACTGCTTTCGGATTCACACTTGCTTTTATTGTATCAATTGTTCTCATGGTTTTGTACCATGATTCAAAAAAAAGTAACGAATATTTTACCCGGACTCTTTTTTATATCAGTCTTTCAATGGTTTCGTGGACTATTGGTGATAGTATATGGCTTGTACTTTTGAGCCAAAACATTGACCCTTTTATTTCGGCCGCAGATATTTTCTATATCTTGGCAAGTATAGTATTGATTTTTTCTTTATTCACCATTCCGGGCTCACAGCAGCCTGCGCTCAGGAGAAAAATGATCCTTACCGAAATCAGTATAATAGTGTTGTCTGCCATAGTAATTTTTGCAGCGCTTTTGTTAGTCCCGGGCAAGCCTGATTTAAACTATGATCCCTTGGATCTGCTGATGGTATTTATTTATCCGGTGCTGGATATTATATTAATCTGGATCATTATGATCCGGTTTTTTACTAATCCCGTAAAAAGTATACAAAAAATATTGGGCATCCTGCTTGTCGGGGCTGGATGTATCTTTTTCAGCGATTTTTTGTATTTGGTCAATTCCCTTTACAAACCTTTAATGCCAAATTATCTGGCTGATATAGGATATTATTTTTTCTATTCTTCAGTATTACTGGCCGGAATTTCTGGTTATAGAAAGATCAGATCAAATACAACTGAAATTGAACATCAGGTTTCTGATTTTAATGCAGGCAATTGGATCGTTTTTCTTCCCGGAATATTTCTGAGTACTGTAATTGTTTTATTGTTGGTTTTTGTATTGAACAATACTTTTAATTTATTTTATGGGATTGTAGTCCTTCTGTCAATTATCATTATCCTTTTTATTGTTCATCAATATCTTGTGATAGCCGATAACATCAAACTCGCCAGGGGAATGAAGCTTATTAATGCCCAACTTGAAAGTAAAGTTGAATTGCGAACAGCTGAATTAATCAAAGCAAATAAAGAGCTTCAGGCTGAAATGCAGGAAAGGAGGAAGGCCGAGAACCAACTTGCCGGAAATAATCAGGAGTTAGCGTTGCTAAACCGTGATAAGGATACGCTTTTTACTATTCTCGCTCATGACCTCCGGAGCCCGTTAGGCTCGATAATGAAACTTTCTGAACTTTTAGTTGAGAGTTTTAATGATTTCGATGAGAATGAATTGCGTGAAGTTATTTTAGCACTTAATAAATCATCCGCTCAAACCTTCCAGCTGCTAAATGATTTACTGAGCTGGGCCACAGTTCAAATAGGCAGCAGCGAAGGAAGGAAAGAGGTTTTTGTGGTCCTTGAGTCTATATCCGGAAAAAATGGAATTCTTACTTCGGAAGCTGCCTTGAAGAATATCGGGATACAATATGATATTGATCCATCAATAGTCGTTTTTGCAGATAAATTTGCTTTTCAGACCATATTGCGCAACCTCCTGAGTAATGCAGTAAAATTCACTCCTGAGAATGGTAAGGTAATTGTAAAAGCTGAAAAAAGCGATAAGATGGTCACCATCTCTGTCATTGACAGTGGGATAGGGATGCCGGAGGAAAAACTAAATAAAATATTCAGGATTGATCGGATTAGCTCTTCTCCAGGTACAGCAGGCGAAAAAGGTACAGGATTCGGATTATTACTATGTAAGGACCTGGTTGGAAGAAATGGAGGCGAGATATGGCTCACCAGTGAAGAGAGCAAAGGCAGTTCATTCCATTTTACCCTGCCGGTTTCTCAGGAAGAATCATTATTGCAGCCAGTCCCGCATGAGGCAGCAAAGGGAAGGATTGAACTGAAATATGACCATTCGCGAAAACTGGGATTCAGTACTTTTACAGGCGAATTTGATCAGAATACAATGAAGACGGAATTATTCCAAATCTGGAAGAGGTCTGATTATGAAACGGAATACTCGTTACTTATTGATTTGCGTGATGCTTCTTTTAATTTGGTTAGTAAAGATTACCAGGATATTCTTGGAATATTCACTGATCTTCCCGGAAAACGAAAAAACAAGAAATTTGCCTTGCTTACCACAACACCGCAACAGGTAGCATTTTCAACCATTTTTAGTCAGCATATGAAAAATAATTTCCCTCTTACTGTGGAAGTTTTCAGTACCTATGAAGCTGCTGTCAGCTGGCTTGGCTGACAAGTTATACCATTGTGAATTTTATAACAGGCCAAAGACCGTTTTAAAATTCTTCAGTGGTTTTATTTCTTGAAAATCAGCAATATAACAATTAGCTTTTGAGAACTGGAAGGAAAATGATTTTCCGGTGAGAGCATCTAAAATCAGTATGAACAGGTTCAGATAGAAAGCATATTTTGAATATACATATCTGGAAATTAATAATTTAAAGAGGGTACATCCTGTTCAGTACCATGATTTTTTAATCAAATTATTCCTCGAGGCTTTGCCTCGGGGTTCCTTATATTCTCCCCTGAAATCAGGGGAGATGTCAGTCGAATGACTGACAAAGAAGGGGTAAAATAATGAAATTTTAAATTTCAGCTTTTTACTGAAATAAGGTTTGCGAAATACCCCTGGGCTCAGCCACGGGGATAGTCAACCTTAAGAATTTTCTTTATTAAAATTATTTAAGACGTATTTATACGTCATAGTATAATATGTCGTATTTTTGCGTCATAAAATACTATCCGGAATGGCTAAAACAGAATTATTCGACGAATCCTTGCAGCAGGCAGCAATTTATTTTAAGGCATTATCCCATCCGGCCAGGCTTGCCATCATCAATTACCTGATCGGGACCGGCACCTGTATTACAGGAGATATTACTGAAGAACTTCCGCTCAGCCGCACCACGGTGAGCCAGCATTTGCAGGAACTAAAAGCATGTAATCTTATACAAGGTACAGTTGATGGTTCAAAAGTCAACTATTGTATTCATGCTGATGGCTTGCGAACTCTTACCGGTACGCTACGCGAACTGATCGCAAACCTCGAAAAAGCAACAACCTGCAAATGTTAACCGAATGAAAATACTCATATTATGTACGGGTAACTCTTGCCGCAGCCAGATGGCCCATGGCTTTCTGCAATCATTTGATGATAAACTTTCAGTTTGTTCGGCCGGCACACAAGCTTCGGGCCGGCTTAATGAAAAAGCGGTTCAGGTAATGAAAGAAGCCGGTATTGATATCAGCCATCATACATCCGATCCCATCGACAAATACCTGCACGAGGAGTGGGATTATGTAATTACAGTTTGTGGCGGCGCTAATGAAGCCTGCCCGGCCTTTTCTGGAAAAGTAAAACATCGCCTGCATATTGGTTTTGGTGATCCCTCCCATGCCGAAGGATCTCCTGGATTTATCATGAGCGAATTTTACCGGGTTCGCGATGAGATCAAAACAGCTTTCCTTAAATTGTATGAAAAACAATTAAAAACTACATAGAAAATGGACCACTCAGAAAAAGCTTTAGACTTATTTGATACTAAATTTAACTGTGCCCAATCGGTTTTAACAGCTTTTGCAGAAGAGTTGGGTATGGCCGAGGACGAATCCCTTCGTGTTGCATGCGCTTTTGGAGGTGGAATGGGAAGGCAGCAACAAACATGTGGGGCTGTTACCGGGGCTGCCATGGCGCTTGGACTTAAATATGGCAAAGGCAGAAATGACAGCGATGATAAAAAGCTGCTCACCTATGAAAAGACTGTAGAATTGTTTGATGAATTCAGTAAACTTAACGGATCGACTCTCTGCTTTAAGTTATTGGATGACCTGGATATGAGAAACGAAGA
The DNA here is from genome assembly GCA_038204995.1 of Bacteroidales bacterium. Lineage (GTDB taxonomy): Bacteria > Bacteroidota > Bacteroidia > Bacteroidales > UBA4417 > UBA4417. The sequence goes on from JBBRCH010000058.1 coordinate 13,033, forward strand.
AGACCTGGGTATAATAGATCAAAAAAATCTTTTTTATGTCAACTGCAGGAAATACGTTGCGGATGCGGTAAAAATAACCGAACAAATATTTATTGATTCAAAAGAATAGAAAATAATGGGAAATCTTAAACAGATTATTAAAGAAAAGTACAGCGAAATTGCCGGCCAAACCAAAGAGCAGAATGCCCTATCCTGTTGCGGTTCAGTTTCATGCGGCTCAATAGTTGACTATTCAGTTTTCAGCGAGAATTACGATAACCTGGAGGGTTACAATCCTCATGCCGACCTTGGTTTGGGTTGTGGACTGCCAACAGAATTTGCCGGAATTCAACCCGGAAACTCTGTACTCGACCTGGGTTCCGGAGCTGGTAATGATTGCTTTGTCGCGCGCGCTCTGGTTGGAGAAACCGGTTACGTGGCAGGAATTGATTTTACAGATGCCATGATTGAGAAAGCCCGCGAAAATGCCCGCAAACTGGGCTTTACCAATGTTGATTTTATACAGGGCGATATCGAAAATATCCCGGTAAAATTTGGCGTGGTGGATGTGGTGATCAGCAACTGTGTGCTTAACCTGGTTCCTGACAAACAAAAAGCGTTCGGTGAAATGTTCAGAGTATTGAAACAAGGAGGACATTTCTGCATTTCGGATGTGGTACTTCAAGGGGAATTGCCGAGGGGTGTAAAGGAAGATGCGACTATTTACGCCGGTTGCGTTTCAGGCGCGTTGCAGCGTGAGGAATACCTGGATATAATCAGAGAAGCCGGTTTTGTAAATGTGGAGGTGAAAAAAGAAAAGAAAATTGAACTTCCTGATGATCTGCTTTCACTTTACATGTCAGCTGAAGAGTTGGAGAAATTCAAAAATGGTGAAACAGGTATTTTCAGTATAACAGTTACCGGTTCGAAACCTGAAGGATGTGGTTGCGGATGCTCGTGTTCTTAGTTTAAAATTTACGAATACTCTTTCAATATCCCTGTATCTCTGAACCGATCCGCCTGAAGCGGTGAGATCAGCGAATTTAAACTAAACTAAACTAAACTAAACTAAACTAAACTAAACTAAACTAAACTAAACTAAACCTTCTAACCTTTCAATCCCATGCCATCTGAAAAACGGTTAAAATTTCTGGACAGGTATCTCACTCTATGGATATTTCTGGCCATGTTCATAGGTGTTTTAAGCGGTTATATGTTTCCTGCCATTGCCGGATTCTGGGATTCATTAAAAGCATCGCCCGACAGCACTACTAATATTCCTATTGCTTTCGGACTTATACTCATGATGTATCCTCCTCTCGCCAGGGTTAAATACGAAGAACTGGGTGATGTTTTCAGCGATTGGAAGATACTGCTGCTTTCGGTGGTGCAAAACTGGATCGTTGGCCCTGTTTTGATGTTTACATTGGCTGTGGTTTTTCTGCATAATTATCCTGAATATATGTTCGGACTGATTATGATAGGGCTGGCCCGATGTATTGCAATGGTTATTGTGTGGAACGACCTGGCTAAAGGCGATACTGAATATGCAGCAGGGCTGGTGGCTTTCAATTCCATTTTCCAGGTATTGTTTTTTGCTGTATATGCATGGTTTTTTATTGCGGTACTGCCTGGCTGGTTTGGTATGCCTGTAAATGCCGCTGTTGAGAGCATAACTATTTTACAAATCGCTAAAAGTGTTTTTATTTACCTGGGTATTCCTTTTATTGCAGGTTTTATCACACGATATGTCTTAATCAGGCTAAAAAGCAAGGAATGGTACCATCGGAAGTTTATTCCAAAACTCAGTCTGGTTACGCTTTTTGCCTTATTGTTTACCATTTTTGTAATGTTCTCATTGAAAGGAGAATATATTGTAAAAATCCCATTCCATGTGTTGCTTATCGCCCTGCCTCTGGTTATATATTTCATTGTGATGTTTCTCGTTTCCTTTGTTATGGGGAGGAAAATGGGCGCAAACTATCCACGTACTGCAACTATTGCTTTTACGGCTGCGAGTAATAATTTTGAATTGGCGATAGCTGTGGCTGTCGCAGTATTTGGAATTAATTCGGGCGAAGCGTTTGCAGCAGTTATCGGGCCGCTGGTCGAAGTTCCGGTTTTAATTGGTTTGGTGAATGTGTCACTCCGGTTCCGGGATAAATATTTTATTCAGGAAGCTGCATAATTCGCAGAAAAGGTGTGATAGAAGCTAAATTGTTTTTGGTTGATGCAACAAGCCCCGGTGCGTATTATAAAGTGCTTTAAATTAGCTGCAAACAGCATTCAACGTGTTTTCTGAATCCAGCAGACTCAGCAGTTATACTGTCGCCCATAATTTGCTTAATCACAAGCATTATTTTTTTATCACTATCATCGAATTTCTTTTTCCCTTTCCTGTCACTAAAATATAGTTTCCGGCGGGTATTTCTGAAATTCGGATGGTGGAATTTCCAACCGTCAGTGTTCCTGATTTAACAGTCTGTCCTGATTGGTTAATAAGCCTGTAGTTGTCAGGCAAATGCAAACCGGAAGTTTCAACAGTTATAATATCACGTGCCGGATTAGGATAAACTGAAATTTCCTTTTTCTCACTGAAAGCAGATGCGTTATATAAATTGCTCAGATATCCCGACAGGTAGGGACTTAAATCAAGGGTATGCAGTTTCTGCGGAACCAGTATTGCCGGAGGAAACGAAAAATATTCATTCGAAATGTAGTATTTTAATCCGTCGGAGGTTGCAATTCCTTCCACCTGGTGAAAAGGAAGAGATATGCTTATTTTTCGTTTGTTTCCGCTGAAAAAGTCAAAATTGTGAAAGTCGTAAAGCAAAAATGTAAAAGGTTGCAGCAAAGCGGTGTAACCCGATAAAACAACCAGGTTTTTCGATTCAAGATATGTCGCACCGCTTATTAATCCCTGGACGTTGAAAGTGGATTTCAGATTAGCTGTGTATGTGCCGGGTGTCTTGGGCATGGAATACACACTGGATTGATTGCTTATCCATTGCTTGGTAAACAGGTAAATACTGTCAGACGAGACCACAAAAGCTTCACAGTCAAAATCCGTATTATTCGCTCCCGCCGGGGTAAAATTGGTTTGGTTTGAATAAGCGAAATTAATAACCGCTGTTACCGGCGAACCGGATAAAACTGAGCTTTTTAAAATCCGGAGAACTTTCAGGTCCGTACGGTTACCGTTCGCATTATTACCAAAGTCACCTATATAAACAAAATTACTATCCTGCGAAATCTCTTCCCAATCAATATTGGTTGAGCCGGTTACAGGGTATTGCTGCATTATACTGCCATCGAGAGTATCTAAAGCATATAAATTTATGTCTTCACTATCGTTATGGGTCCAGATCTGATTATTCCATCTTATAAGTCCCGATGTTTCCGAAAGGCTGCCGGCAAGTTCAAAACCTGATGTGGGTGATACTGAAGCTGAATTATACATGCAACTCCCATCGTTTGTGGTAGCGGAAGGGTTGTAGTTGGTTGCCAATGGATCCGTACAGCCATTAATCTGGGCTTGCAGGGTATTAAATAAAAACAACAGGCATATCGGCAATATGAGCTTCAGCAGTTTCATGTTTCCAGGATTATTAATTTTATTTTCAGCTTATGCAAAAATATATCAGGCTGTTTTTCAAAGGTGTAAGATATGGTGGGCAATATTTTTCTTTTCAGAACCAGGATTTGAAAACTGATATCCTTTTCCGGGAACAGTTAATTAATCCGGGTTACTGCAATCCAATGTTAAGTTTTGATTATAAAAATTCAGAAGGGAATACGATTTTTCACTTTCTATCCTTTTCTTTCCGTTATATAAACAACCACACTTACAAAACGATTGTCCTGAAAGTCAGATTTACCCTTGGTTTTGTAATTACCCTGGTTGGTGGTAAGCGATGTAACCAATGGGTTTGGATTGTTCCTTTCATGATCAGTAAACTTCCATGTTCCAGGAGCAGCGAGACAGTTTCTTTTGTTTGCTTGTGCCTGAACGAAAATTTCCTTTCAGCTCCGAAACTTAGCGAAGCTATAGCCCCGTTTTTCTTCAGACTTGTCTCAGCATCGCTGTGCCAGGCCATTCCTTCTTCGCCGCTGTGGTATAAATTGAGCAGGCAGGAATTAAAATTTTCACCCGTTCTGTTTTCTGTAATTGTCTTTAATTCCAGCAATTCCTTTGTCCAGCGCAAGGCTCTCTTCGTGGTGTTGGAATAGGTATATTCAAAATCCAGGTCGCCATACCAGGCAACTTTTCGTTTGGTGATGATCCGTTTCCCGAAAATCAGGGCTTCGTCATTTTTCCATTCTATGTTGCTTAGCAAACAATCCAGGTAATGATTGGCTTCAGCGTACGAAAATACTTTTCCGTAATACTTTACAATACCGTCTTTGGGTAATAAGTTGGCATTTATGTCTGGTTTAGTGCTGAACAAATCCATTTCTCGTGCCCGTTATTTAAAGTGATTTCCGGATTTCACCTGTTTACTCCGGACTGAATAAATGTTTTTATAAAGCCTTCTTAATCAATAACATTCTGTAAAAATGCCCGAATGTCCGTCAAATAGGACTATGCAATTAACTCAGTTCCTGTTCAGGAAGAAATACGCTGCATTCAGAACAGTCGCAAATGTAACCCACAATAAATACGGGATATTTATGTAAGCCGCCAGAGGCTTTAGCTTATAAAAACGGGAAAGCATGACGACAATCATGATCCACAAAACAACGATATCAACCAATGCAACACTTATCATTTTGAAATAAAAGAAGAAAAAACTCCACCCGAAATTTAATAGCAATTGAACTGAAAAGACAATTATCGCCTGGTTGCGTTCCTTGCCTGACTCAAGTCTCCAGATCATGAACAGGGAAATGCCCAGGATGGTATAAAGCGTTGTCCAAACCGGGCCAAACACCCAATTCGGTGGATTGAAGGCTGGCTGATTAAGCGAGGCATACCATCCTGGGATTGCCTGTGAAGTAAATACTCCTGCTATGGCTCCAACACCAAGCGGCAACAGAAGTGAAACCAAAAGCTTACTAATTTGCTGAGCTTTCATAATTTGATTATTAGGAACAATTCTTCACTTAGATAATATATTTTACCGCAGATTCCACAGATTAACGCAGATTTGTAAATGCTTTCAGCAGGCTTTTTTGACGAAAATAAGAGCAATTCTAAAATAAAAGTTCATTGCCTTTCGCGAATTCAGAATTGAATAGTAAGAACTTAGCCAACTATACACAGCGATCACATGAGCATTACAAATACCAAAGCAGTCATACAAACAGGTAAGTAATTCATAATAGTCGATTTACCAGCAAATTCTTATTAATTAATTCATCCTGTATTCTAAATTCCGGTTAGTAAGTTCATACATAAATAAAATGATGACTTTCAATTTTAAACAGTATCTTGACTTAAGGCAATTTATTGTTTTCTGTGTATTCCGAGAAATCTGTGGCAAACCCTTTTTTAAATCAATTATGCGGAGCTAATTAGGTGCGATTATTTTAATTCATTGAGAACCCTCAATGCTTCATCCACATGTTTTGTAGCGTTTGCCTGGGAATTGAAAGTATAAATTACTTTACCTGTTTTATCAGCAATATAGGTTACGCGACCCGGCAATAACCCCAAAAAATTAGTAGGTACGCCAAAAAGCTTCCGGATTTTATTCCCCTCGTCACTCAGTAAGGTGAAGGTAAGCCTGTGTTTTTCGGCAAAATCTTTATGACTTTTAACCGATTGGCCACTTATGCCAATAATTTCTGCGTCTGCTTCGGTAAAAACTTCAAACTGATCGCGGAATGAACAGGCTTCCGCGGTACATCCCGGGGTGTCATCTTTTGGATAAAAATAAATCACCAGGTTCTTTTTGCCAAGCACAGAAAGGATGTCAAACAGTTTGCCGTTTTGATCCGGTAAGGAAAATTGGGGGATGGTGCTTCCGATTTTAATTTCGTTCATAGGTTTTTTTTGACTGAATGTTAAATACGATGTGAATAAAAGAAGGTAAATGATAAGGTAGAAACGATAAAAGTTTCTGAATTTCAGGTATTTCATGTTATCAGGATAAAGGTTTCCGAACAATGCTTTCAGTTCTTTACTGAACAAGGGTTTTATATTAATGGTCCAGCTATCGGTCTGGTAAACCAGTTTCCGGAATTTACTCCGGTAAAAAGTCAGGGGCAAACCCCAGGCGATAAAAAGTATAAGCCAGATATGATTGAGCATGTATTAAGGGTTTCTGTATGATTGTTTGATTCTGCTTTTTGTTTAAATGGAATTAGATTTTGGTCAGAAAATGGAAGTCTGAAGTCGGCAGTCGGTAGTCGGTAGTCGGCAGTCTTCAGTCTCCAGCCTCCGTTCTCCTGTCTCCATTCTCCTGTCTCCGTTCTCCTGTCTCCGTTCTCCTGTCTCCGGACTTCGGCCTCCCGTCTCCTTATTTTTTCGGAAACCACGGAATAAAAGCGCTCGTTTTTTCAATGTATTCCCTGTACTCAGGTTTTGTTTCCTTCAATGTTTTTTCAAGCAGAGCAACTCCCGAAACTTTAATTATCATGGCGGTCATTAAAACCGAACCTAAAATCGGGAAATAACTTCCTGCCGAAAGGCAGATGAAACCATACCCGAACCAGACCGCTGCATCGCCAAAATAATTGGGATGACGCGTGTAACGCAGAAACCGGTATTCAGGACTTTGCTTTTGTTTGCAGAATTCGCTTTAAACCTGGCCAGTTGAAAATCGCCACCAGCTTCAAATGCAATTCCAATGATCCAAAACAGGATACCGATAAAATCTAAAATCCCCAGTTTATCATCCGGGTAGTATTGAGCTCCGAGCAAAGATGCCGAAATCAGCCACATTAAAACTCCCTGCAGAAGAAATGTCTGAAAAAAACTGATCCACCAGTATCTGTGTTCTCCATAATCTTCCCTGAATTTTTGGTACCTGAAATCTTCACCTTTACCAAGATTGCGTATGGCAAGATAGGCTGAAAGCCGAAATCCCCAGATGGAAACAAGTATGAGTAAAAGTGATTTCCGGGTCTCAGACCCTTCGGTTTCATAGAAATAAATTGCATTAACCAATACAAAACCAAAGCCCCAGAAAAGATCAACAATGCTCACATTTTTGATGGCAATACTGGTAAGCCAGAGCAGTGTCATCATAGTCATGATGAATAGTAAAGCAAGAAGATAGATATGAATAAAAGACATTTTTTACGAGGTATGTTTTTTAGTTTTGCAGATGGCTCAATAACTCATTTCATCTAAAACAACTTTTCCTCTGAACGTTTTGAAAAGGAAAAGAGTATAAATTAAAACCAGCGGAGCACCTATCAGCACAAAAGTCAGAATTATCCCTAACGACTTGGGTGAGGCGGCACTGTTGGCAATGGTCAGGGAATCAGCACTACTTATGGTTGACTGTAAAATATTAGGATACAAGCCTATTGCAATGGTTACGAGCAACAATGATGTTAAGCCGGCGGATGTGATAAAAGCCAGCCAGTATTTTTTCTTAACAATTAGTCTTCTCTCGTTCAGAAGCAATAATAATGTTATAACCGGAATCAAAAACAATACAGGAGTATCCTTAAATTCCTGCGCAGCATGAGGTACAAAAGTGAGTGTTGCTATCGAAAGCATAACATAACAGATAGTAAAAATCATACCTGCAATTTTTGAAATATAAACAAGCCTTTCGGAAAGGGTGTCTTTCGTTTTCATTACCAGATAAACTGAGCCATGCAAAGCAAAGAGTGCAACCACTGTGATTCCTGTAAGCAGCGCGTATGGGTTAAAAATATCCATCAGGCCCCCTTTGAAAATCATGTTTTCATCAATGGCTATGCCCCGGACAATATTTCCAAGTACTACGCCAAGAGTAAAGCCAACCAGCGTGCTCGAAACAGCATAAACAATATCCCAGGTTTTCCGCCACCACAGCATGGGCTCTTTACTTCGAAACTCAATAGCTATGGCTCTCATAATCAATAAAACCAGGAATAAGATAAAAGGAGTATAAAAAGCTGACAGCAAGGTGGCATATACTTTCGGGAAACCCGCAAAGAGACTTCCGCCTCCGATTACCAGCCAGACTTCGTTTCCATCCCAAACCGGGCCAATTGCATTGAGGGCTATTCTCCTGCTCTCCTCCTTCCTCAGAAACAGGTGCACAGTGCCTGCCCCGAGGTCGAAGCCATCAAGGATGGCATATCCGCTGAATACAGCTCCGATCACAAGAAACATCCAGGTTCCCAGTTCTATAGTTAAAAATGTTTCCATTATTTCGAAGTTATGTGTTTTTGTGGATTTTTATTTTCGGTTCCGGTATCATCTAATCCATGCTGTATTTTTTTATTAAGCAGATAGATAAATAAACTGAACAAAATTAAATATACAAGAGTGAAAAGGATGAGGGAGAATACCACTTGTTCTGCCCTGACATTTTCGGAAAGGGCATCAGAAGTTCTCAGAAGGCCATATACAACCCAGGGCTGCCTGCCTACTTCGGCTGAATACCATCCAACCTGATTAGCTATCTGCGGAAGCACAACAGAAAAGCTGAATACCAGCATAAGCCACCGCTGTTTAAATAGTCTCCCTTTCCACCATAAAAAGAGAGAAAATAACGTTAGCCCGATTAGGAACATTCCAATGGCAATCATGATGTGATACGTCTGGAAAATAAAGTTAACCTGGCCGGGTCTGTCATTTTTATCAAAAGCGTTGAGACCTTTCACGGGAGTTGTAAAGTTTTGGTAGAGTAAAAATGTCAGGCCTTTCGGGATTTTTACCCCGCTTACAGTTTGTTTTGGATCGTCTACCCATCCGAACAGATACATATCTGCAACTGCCAGGCTATCATAATGACCTTCAAAGGAAGCAAGTTTTGCCGGCTGGTTTTTTGCAACTCCTTTTGCCGAGCTATGGCCGGTAAGTAATTGCGCAAGCGCAGAGATTGCAGCGATAAGAAGGATTATGCCAAATGCCTTTTTTGATTGCTCAACAAACCGGTTCTTTAAAATATAATAAGCATGAACACTCAGTACTAAAAAAGTGCCCGCCAGGAAAGCAGCTATCCAGACATGAATTATTCTGTCAACCGAAGAGGGATTGAAAACCATGGCCCAGAAATCGGTAATTTCAGCTCTTGCATTTAATCCTTCGCCTACAATTTTGAATCCCGCAGGGGTTTGCTGCCATGAATTGGCTACCACGATCCAAATGGCTGAAAACATTGAACCAAGAGTTACCATTACTGTTGAAAAGAAATGAACTTTGGGACTTACCTTATTCCAGCCAAAAAGCAGAACTCCTAGGAAGGTCGACTCAAGTGCAAAAGCAAAAATACCTTCGGCAGCCAGGGCACTGCCAAAAATATCTCCTACATATCTTGAATAGGCGGCCCAGTTTGTGCCGAACTCAAATTCCATGACTATGCCCGTAGCAACTCCGATGCCGAAAATCAGGGCAAAAATCCTTATCCAGAACTTGGTTAATTGTTCCCAGTGCTTGTCTTTGGTCCGGAGATACATCCCCTCGAAAACCACCAATGCCACTCCCAACCCTATACTCAGGGGCGGATAAATATAGTGAAATGAAATAGTAAAGGCGAATTGCAATCTTGATAAAATTTCTATGTCCATCTTTAACCTGTTTAATAGGTTGATTGCTTAAAATAGTAAAGCTACTGTTAAACAATATAGTATTTAATTAGTTTGAGAAAAACTGTTTTTAAGTTAATATTTCCGAAGTTGGAAAAATCTTTTGTAGCTATTATTTATTATGCTGATCAGGTAAGAATTGTCATTTCCCAGTCTCCGGATCATAATGTCGAATGAGACCCATATTTTTATTCCTGACGTTCAACTTTGCAATTGTTTTGTGAATACTTAAAATGTGTGCTTATTACACAAATAAAAGTATTTATAGGCTTCAGGTATTGATTACAGTATGATAATACTAAAACTGGAATCGTGCTCAACCGGAGTAAATATTTTACATTAGTACAACTCAAAATCATCACTTCAGTTTATTCAAATCGATCTCCTGTCCGAACTGAATCATATAGCCGTTGTTGTCGTAAATAGCAAATTCGCGCATGCCATGCTCAAAATTGTCTATAGGGTAAACCACTTCAACCTTGTCTTTCAGTTCTCTCCAGATTTTCTCCACATCATCGGTATGTATGTAAATTGAACCGGTAAAATGCGCTTCTTTGAAATCGGGATGGTTTTTAGGAACAGAAAGCATAATCTGGACATTGTTGCGGCTTAGTGAGGCCCAGCCCCATTTTTCGTTCAGCTCATCGCAGGTAAATTTCAGAATAGTGGTATAAAACCCGACGGTCAGCGAGAGGTGCTTTGTCCAGAGCATGGGGGATAGTCCGAGCAGTTTCATGGTTTTACGGATTAATTTTTTGTTCTTATTTCACTATAAAAGTACAAAAGCTTTTGCTATCTGGGTTAAAGCAATTATTACAACCCATTCCGCAAAATTTAAAATCCTTTGTGAGTGCGAAAAGCTATGAAAAAAGCCGGCGAAAGATTTCCTCCCACCGGCCGGCAACGGAAACGAGTTGATTATTTTATAATATGCTTAACAAAAGCTGCTTTATCATTCATAGTGGCTATTACAAAATACAGCCCGGCCGGCAATGCTTTTTCTATTTTAACACATCCTTTATCAGGAAGTGCTGACAAAACCATCTGGCCGTTGCTGTTGAAAATTTCAATCCCGGTGGTTCCCCAGGGCACTGAAACACTGAAAGCTGCAGCCGATGGATTCGGATACGTATAAAGTTCCTTTGTGCCTGCCGTTTCATCAATTCCAGTGATCGGATTTCCTGTCACAACTATTTCATCAATTTTCGAAACTCCGGTTGCAGCGACAGTTCCCCCGTTAACATCAGTGTTGGTAGTCATCACCCATCGGATATTTACTGTAGTTGACTGGTTCTGGCATTCAGCGGGTAAATCAAGGTTGTCAACAACACCTGTAGTCCATTCATTGCCAAGTATTACTTCGCTGTTAGGAATGTCATTCCATGCGCCGGTACTGCTTAAGCGGTATTGAAGTTTGAAATCGCGTGGGCCGCCATTGGTTCCCCCGGCCCGTTGCTTCGAGGAGATCTTTACGTGGCCGTAACCGGTGGTTTTAAATTTTACCAGCCAGTATTTGGTATCAAATCCATCGTCCCAACCTGTGGCTGTAGCTGCATAATCACCGCTGGCCTGACCGTTGGTCATGGTTATAGGATCTGTACCATCTATGCTTATCACCCTGGTTAGATTCAGCGGGTTTGTCCCGTTTTGAACGGTGTCGCCTAACTGTCCGGTAGGGAAAGTCCATTTTACAATTTCTTCCTGTGCGTTAACCAGATTGAGGAATGGGATAAGTAGCAGTGCTAAGAGTAGTTTTTTCATCATGGATTTTTTTAAAGGATTATGTTTTATTTGTTTTATTTGTTTTGTTTAAAGAGTTTGCGCTGCAAGTATTTCAGGGTTTCAGTTTCGCACCATCGCCAGGGTCTCCCTTCGCCCTTCGCCCATCTCCCATCTCCCATCTCCTTTCTCCGTTCTCCCGTCTCCCGTCTCCGTTCTCCGTTCTCCCTTGTTTTCATTACATTTTTTATAAGAGGCTTCATGTAGTAAATTTAGAACCGGTAAGCAGCTTCAAGCATAAAAAACCGGCCCATACCAAGGAATCCTTTCTTATCGGTGTATATAGTATTGGTGATGTTTTGTATGGATATAGAAAGGGAGTATTTCTGTGCAAAAAGCCGCGATACTTTAGCATCGATTTTGTAGTACGATGGCTGCTCAACGAGGTTCTCATCATCAATATAAAGCGATCCGGTATATTCGTAAATCAGCATGGCATTAAAATACCTGTTTTTCCAGTTTGCCAGTGCCGTGAACCTGTTTTTTGGTACTTCCATCAGGAATTTTCCGGTAAGGTCCTTTGCAACGAATCGTAATGTGTCAAATGCTTTGATCACCGAATGATTGTAAGCATACGATAATGAAATGAGTATTGATTTTGCGGGAGATATACTAAGTGTGGCTTCTGCGCCGCTTATGGCTGCCTTGCTCACATTTTCGCGTTTGAGTATGGGTTTGGGTTTCGAAGCAGAATAAATGGTATCGCCTGTTCCGACAAAATACTGAAACTGCCTGCCCAGTGAATAATATACAGCCGGTTCGAAACGGATAAACCTGTTCAGTTCAAATGAACCGCCGGCTTCAAGGCTGTAAATATGTTCAGGTTCCAGGTCAGGATTAGCCATTTTAAATCCTTTCGAAATACTGCCGCTGCGGCACATATCGTCGAGTGTCCCGGGCCTGAAGCCGGTGGCATAGTTGGCATATACTGAATTTTCATCATTCAGGGAATAGTGAACCCCAATTTTCGGGCTCAGCGAAAGCCAGTTTTTGTCGTTGTAATTCCCCGAATATTCTGCCATATAGCTGTTTGTGGCCGAAGGTGCTTTAATACTGAAAGATGCATCGCCAAAATAAACTGCATCAGCCCTGGCACCAGCAACCACCTTTAGCCTGTTGTTCATCATGCTGAATTCATCCTGTACAAACAAGGCATACGAATTCATTGTTCCGGTATTGGTAATGGTATCTGTTGCTGTAAAATACACATCGGACTGATCGCCGCTGCTCAACCGTATATCGGCGCCATACGTGAGTTTATGATTTACGCCGGCTCCGGTAGTTGCCGCAAGCCACATCCCTGCATCGTTACGGTGCGAATCCGTGAGGTACAGCATATATTGTGTGACAGCGTATGGCGGAAGTTTATCGGTTTTTATCTGTTCCTTTTGGTTCAGATAATTCTCGCGCTGCATATTCGCATTTGCATTAAGCTGTGTTTTGCCAAGGGTTCCGCGGTAATTGACAAACGCATGATGCGTGCGGTAGGTATAATATCCGCCTTCGGGATCATATATCCTCACGCCATCGCCCTGCTTATCATCAAAGTAGTTGTAGCCTGCTTCAACTTTGCTGCTGTCATTTATATAATATGCAAGTTTACCCCCGGCATTGTATTCCCAGAGCTTTGTTTTTACATCTGTGCTGTCGCGGATGTCCCGGGGCGCAATAATATACCCGTCACCACGCCTGTAAAATGAATTGATGCTGTATCCAAATTTGGGGAGTGATTTCGGACGTCCGCTAAGGAAAGCCTGTAAAGCCTGTGTATTGTACGACCCCAGCGAAGCTTTTACACTTCCGGCAGCTTTCTCATCTATGTCCCTGGAGATTATGTTTATAACTCCGCCCATGGCGTTGCCGCCATACAAGGCCGATCCCGGACCTTTTACAATTTCAATCCTTTCGATGCTTTCGGGGTTCAGCCGGTTGTAGTTCACCCCGCCGCCATCGGCTTTATTTAATGGCATTCCGTCGAGCATCACCAGTGTGCGGGCTGAACTGTTGAGTCCCCGCATAGTAACGGAAGCATTTTTAGAGAAAATTCCGTTCTTTCGGTCTACATTTATTGAGGCATCCGTGGCTAAAATATCATCGATAGCCGTTGCCGGCATTTCTTCGATCTGCTTTGCAGTAAAAAGCTTTACCGCTGCCGGTATTTCAGTAATATTACGCCGGGTACGCGTGGCTGTAATTACGGTTTCGCCGATTTCAACAGCCACGGGGCTCAGCAAAATAATAAGTCCGCTGATACCATCCCCCGGGACGTTCATTGTTTTCACAAGCGTTGAATAACCGATATGCGAAACGGCAACCGCAACCCTTTCCATGCTGTCAACTTTCAGCGTGAAGCGGCCCTCCTTATCCGAAACAGTGCCCAGGCTGGTTCCCGAAATAAAAATATTGGCATTGCTGACCGGTTTCCCTGTGGTATGATCACGGATAAATCCTTGTATTTCCTGTGCAAAAACATGCGCCGGAATAAGGTGGAGTAAGAGAATAAGAATAGATAATGGCCTCATGCAGTCTATTTCTGAACTTTAATATCCACAGTAACGTACCCGTCGGGTCCATCCTGTATTGAATTTACTTTTATCAGCCCTCTTTTGCCTGCCGACGCGCCCTTGCTTACATGGAAAGGAATCACATAGCCGTTGCGAACGCTTTTAAATTTTCTTTTTCCGACCGTTGCGGAAGTGTAATTGGTGATGATCAGGCTGTCGTTGTATGCCGCATCGAAGGCTTCGTGCGAAATACTCAGGCTGTCAGTTTTATAACGGGTCTCGTTGTAAGGCAGTGTCCAGCCAGAGATCATAGGGAAGTAGGATGCCACATCGTTATCGCCGGGCGATGACAAGGTGAAATCGGTAGGGGGTACTACCTGGTCGCCAAAATACGTAATAATATTCACAGCCAACTGATAGGCCCCGGCATTTTCGGTAGTAAATAAGGATCCGTCGGCGACTGAAAAAAACGAACCCGGTAGCAAACTGTTCTGGGTGCACAGGGTTACTGCCGGGTAATATAGTATAGGTCCGAAAGCTGAAAGGGTATCTTTACGGATGGTTACGGAAGCGCCGGCTGATTTTCCGTTCTTGTCGCGGATCATAAAAGTCCATGTTTCGAAAAGGGAAGCTCCGTAAGCGATACTCTTTTCGTAGCTGAAACCCTGTGCATATATGCCGCTGTCGAGAGCCGTTTCAATCCCGTTTTCGGTTGTGAGTGTTACCACCAGGTTGGTGATGGCAGCATCGCCTTTTGTGGCGGTAATTCCGATTTTATATGGAAAAGCTATGGGAACGGTTACCGAGTCGGAAGTGTAGCCATTCAACGTGATTAATTGAATGGAAGGTGGCGCTTTACCCGTTTCTTTTTTGCAGGAGACCCAGGCAAATGTTAGTAAAATCAGCAGGCTTATACTGAATGTTACGTAAGCTCGTAAAGGATATGAATCTGTAATCATAACGAAGATAAAGTTACAGGAACGCCTTGTCATCCGGCAGAAGCTATTTAGAAAAGTTACGGGTTACGGCGGCCCCGGCGAGAGAACCCAGCGCTCCGAAAATAAAGTGAAGGGCAAAGGGATAAAGCAATCCGCTGAACAGGGACGGGAAGGGAATACCGGTTGCCATCATAATAAGCTGGCGGCTCAAAGGGATGGATGAATAGGCCAATCCTCCTGCCATGGCGGTATAGAGGTAATTTGTCTTACCGCTTTTATTTATAATCAGGTCTCCGATAATACCGGGCAGTAAAAAGCTAAAAGGCATAAATGCATTTCCGAAATGGAAGATAGGCAGAAATGCCGATGCGGATGCGCCTAACGATGAAATAGACATGGCATAGCGCTGCCGGCTCAGGGTCTTGCCTGCCATAAACAGGAGCATAAACTCAAGGCCGTGATGGCCGGGGATTCTCAACGGGATATTTACGCGCTCGCGAAGAACAACGACAAAAAATCCGAGTAAAAGCAACAATCCGATTTTAAGCAGATCGCCGGCATTATCAATTTGAAATGCTTTTGATGTAGTCTTTTGATACATGTTTCCATCTGAATTCTTCATGGTCATCAGCTTTTTCAACAATCAGGGTTATTTTTTTATCGCGCATTACCGGCCTGAGCCAGCCATCAGTCATAATGGATTCTTCATACTGTATTTCAGTTCCGTCCTTGGTGGTAATCCTATCCACAGTAAGCCTGTTTTTCAATTCAGCGGCATTCAAAATACCCGTAGTTTCTCTCAGACCTGGAAGCCACAGCACCCGTCCATCATTTCCTGCATGACGCAGCCCCACTGCAGCCAGTGCCCCGATGACCCCGATTTTTGTGCCGGTAAGTCCTTCGAGGTAAATGTGGTTAAGGTTTGCCAGTTCGTGGGCAAGGGTTTTATTCAGGACTATTTTTTTTGCATTCTTTCCCCAGTTTTCAATACCGTGATTTATACCTGCTGATGAAGCAATACACAAACCTGCATCCGATCCCGGGGCGGCTTCCCTGAGCAGAAAATCGCGGCAGAAAGCAGTGAGTTCCGCCTCTTTAGCTGAATCGCAATCCATCAGAAGGCAAGCGGAACTGTTATGTGAAGTGTAAGGAATGTCCTTATGCACGAGCAACTGGTGTCGGGTAATGCAGATAAGCCCGGCTATTCCTGCTTCGGCGAGCATGGTGCCCAACTGACGGGCACGATGGCCGGTTCCACGGCTTTCGAGGTTATCGGTGTCATCGATGCCAATATAATAGTGCATAATTTCCGATGTGTATACGGATTCATATCCTCTGCAAAAGTAAAATTCTTATTGGATATACAAGGAAGAAATTTCGATACTATATATTGTTTATATCGATTAAAAATAATGCAGAGTGTATTGCTAAAAATAGTGAAAAGTAGGAAATATTTGTTGATATTTGCTAGTTGGCTGCGCAGCTTGAAAAACTCACACAGACAAGTAAAATATTGAAAATCAGAACAATCCAAAACGATTAATTAGTTCATTGAATACCAGGCTTCACTCCTACCTTGTCAGTTTCGACGAAATCCGCAGGAACTTTTTGGAATGACATTCGTGTTCGTTTCATGAGAACAGCAACGAGCGATGAGTTGTGTTCGTTTTGACATATCCCGGCACGAGAAAACGAGAAGAATTTGAAGATTTGAGATAAAGCCGCGCACTAATAAATAGGACTTCATGTGGCACGTAGTGCCTAGCATGAAGTCCATGTTGAACTAAATACCATTACGGCGGATTTCCTATGCACTTTCGACTGTGGTGTCTGTTTAATTACAGCCTTATACCAGGCGGCGGACGGT
>JBBRCH010000059.1:0-29425 GCA_038204995.1 Bacteroidales bacterium
ATATCTTGCAAATCCTAACCGAAGTACGCAAAGTTAAAATCAATGATACCTGGCACAATTCAGAAGTGACCAGCAAAACTTCTGACCTAATTGCAAAGCTTGGAGTGCATATTACGTAAAAAAGAAAAGTTACGGTTTAAATTGTGCCGACACGCGTCAGAAAATAAGACGCGCACCAACTGGGGGTAGCTGATTGTGTGTAGTTTTTCTATCCATTGATATTAAATGATTAATGAGTAATTTAAATTTTCTCGTACCCAAGTTTGTACATAAATTTATTTTGTAAAACTCCAATTTTTGTTGGTGGAACGAAAAACATAATAACTATTAAAATTAAAGGATAAAAACCACTAAATACTGCAAGAAAATACTGCTCTTTTGTCAAAAAATATATCGCTATACCAACTGAAACAAACCATTTGGAGAAAACAAAATAGGCTCCGTATCTTGCTAATATAACACTAACATATTTGTAACGAATCAAAGCCCACATCCAAGTCAAAGCAACAAGTGTGAAAATAATATTCCACCAATGGAAATATAAAAGGAGAATCGGAACAATTGGTTGAGTTATAAAAAGCGGCCAATCTCCCCATTCAGTTCCTCTCAGCAAGCACCATTTTAGATTTTCCTCATCAGAATATTTATTTTGTCCGTGAATGTTACTCTGTTTAGTGAAGTCTCTTTGTTTCGCTTGTTTTAAATTATCCTCAAGTTGATTTACTAATTCAACATTTGCTTGGGTTCTGACGGAGTTTGAAGTGACAATAATTTGGACACTATGAAAATTAAATCTACTTTGCATATCAAGTAAAATATTCCCATCCAATGTGTCCCAAAAATACTTGTCAGAATGCGAGGGATGTTTGCTGTGTCTCCCAAACTCTCTATTCATATTTCTTAAAACAGTGTCCAAAATTAATTTTGCTCTAAGATTATCATCTGTGCTAATAATCTGAAGTGCAATTTTATAAATCTGTCCTTTGGTTGAACCTATTATTGTTGATTCCCATAAAATTCCGGCAAATTCAGCATTCTCTCCATTAAAAATTTTCTCATCTTCGAAAATTCGTTTCATGCCACTTTCTTCAGCTAAACGGTATTCTTCCACTGAAAATTCTTCAAGTCCATAAGCTATGTTTATGGACTGCGTCAAATAATAATTTCCAATTCTTTGCGTCATCAGTGTCTGAAATAAATTACACACAACGTATTGCGGCTATGGCGCGTACCGCATTATTACTATTATTTTTCTTGACTTGCACCATTTTCAAATTAACAATTATTTGTCTTAACAACTACTACCTGCGGTATGCACTATGAGCCGCTGTTAGCTTTAGTTGCTTTTATTATTTCAATTTTAGTTCTCCTGAAAGATGGTCATAATCAATTCTCTGTACTTCAATTTTTCTTTCTCTAAATTGTTCTGTTATTGAAGGACGATACTTCAAATTAAAATCCATTCCCAATATAATTTTTTGTAAAGAATTTTCTATTGAGCAAAATTTTCTATCTGAATTGGTCACGAATCTTATTTCATTTTCAGTTATCCAGTCATGATGTTTGGAGAAAAATATTGTATTTATATTATAATTAATAAGATCTTCTGTTGCCTGGTCATAATTCGTATTTAAGTCCTTGCTTTCTTTATAAATTTGATTTGAAGCAGAGGCGTCATAATTGATTTCTTGTAAAACTGTATTAATATTATCGACTTCATTTTCTTTAGAAAATTTTTCTTTGTCAATTACTAAGCAAACACCTTTGTGATTATCACCATAAGTCGCCCACATTCTGACTAATTGATATCCGAAATACTTTTCACTATCCTTTAAGTAGTCTCCAGAAAAGCAACATACTTTGTATTTTGTGTCAATTAATTCTCTTAATCGCCCACCTAATTCTAAATATTCTCCAGCAAATTCAATATTTTTGATTGCGAACCTTGTTGACATTTTTTTCTCTTTGGGGTCATTTGTGTTTTTCAAAAAATTCAATTTGAGATTAAGAGATGGGAGGATGAATTCAATTAGTTTCTCCTTTGAAGTGTAGTGATATAAAAATTTCGATTCCTTGTCTATTGTAATGTTCATTCTTCTTTTGCAATTAAAGCTAACGAGTATATAACCACCACTATGCCAGTTATTTTTAATATAGATGCTATAACCTGATATTGTTTCGGCAATTCAAATATACTCCCTTTCTCAACATCTCCATTTATTTATTCGTATAATAAATTAAGCCCAGGCGCAGCCCCTCCCGCCGCACCCGAGCCCATCTTCCACCAGTAATTAATATTTCTCCTTCTGGAAACCCCATTCGCGGATCACATTTTTATATGTGTCGGGGTAATTGGCCTTTAAAACATTGATAAGTGCATTATGCGTTTTAACAATGCTTTTGCGCAGTTCGTTCTTGTCGCCTACCTTTTTGGCAACGGTTCCATCCACTGTGGATGCTTCTTTAAGGAGTGCATCATAACTATCTTAGGTTGTCTGCCAGAAAGCGGTTCCGTATTTCTCGGTGGTAAATCCGTGTTCACCTTATTGCATATAGAGGAATATTTACCATCCATTCCTCTTTTTTATAAGGAGTTAAGGCTGTTCTTACGGCATTCGTGGGTTTGAATTTATCGCAGAACAGCTGGAAGCTTTTTGAGCGCAGGTTCTCTCCGGACTTTACTTCAATCGGTATTACCTCACCTTCGTCCTGAATAACAAAATCAACTTCTGATGTACTTCTTTCATTAGTCCAGTAACCAATGTACCGGTTCTTGCCTGAAAGTAGTTGCTGCATCACATATTGTTCCGTCAAAGCACCTTTAAACTCAGTAAAAATTGCATCACCTTCAATAAGCATACGGACATTAATGCCTGCCATCGCACCCAAAAGGCCCACATCATGCAGAAATAGTTTGAAAACAGATAAATCCTGATAAGCGATCAGTGGCAGAAAAGGTTTCGAAACCCGGTAACTTTTCAGGAGTAAACCGCAATCGACCAGCCATTGGATCGCCAATTCGAAGTCTTTTGCCCGTGCTCCTGTCCGAAGCACACCAAAAATAAATTTCTTGTTTTCTTTAGCCAACTGCGCAGGAATACTTTGCCAGACCATCCGTATACGTGGAACTATTTCTGACGGAGCGTGTTTGGAAAAATCACCTTCATAAGAATGTAAAATCTGATAATGGGTTTGTCGTACTAACTCCCAGTCACGTGTTTCGGCAAATATGCTTACCACTTCCGGCATGCCGCCAACATAAAAATAATAACGCAGGTATTCATTAAGTTTATTGTGAAAAGTTGTAATTACCTCCCATTCTTCCTTTTTAATACTATCTGCCAATCCATCTTCATTAATAGCGCTCAAAAACTCAGTAAACGACATGGGACGAAGGTCAAGGAAATTAACCATTCCCACAGGAAATGAGATATTGCTGTGCAATCCCATGCCAAGCAGCGATCCTGCTGCAATTATGTAGTATTGCGGGGCATTCTCGTAGAAATATTTGAGAGATGTAATGCCTTTTTCTGCTGCCTGAATTTCATCAAAGACTATCAGTGTATCATCGGGAGTTATTATAGTCTGCGCATAAATTTGCAGAGTTGTAATTATCCGGGTAATATCAAAGTCGTTTATAAACAACGACTGAAGGTTTGGTGATTCTTCAAAGTTTATATAAACAAAATTCTTAAAAGCCGCTCTGCCAAATTCTTTTAGCAGCCATGTTTTTCCAGTCTGCCGGGCACCTCGTAGCACTAATGGTTTTCTGTACTTGCTTTCTTTCCAGCATATCAGTTCTTTCGATTTATCTCTTTTCATAACATACATATTATTATTGTAGCAAATATACATTAAATACAGGTTATAATTGTAGTTGAAATACGCTTTTATCAAGATAAAATCCGAATTGCCATATTCTTTTCCCCTTTATTAATTGTTTAGGCATACGTCTGAGATTAAGGTGTGCGCCAAGTTGGGTAAGCGTACCTGCCATATTGCAAAATACAACCAGTTGCTTCGTATCGAAGAAATACTCGGTAGCAGCGCTCATTATCCTGGCAAAGATTTTAAATACGCCAGGTAAGCAGATTGAAAAGTATTTAATGAAAAGCCGGTAGTTTATGCCGGCTTTTTGCTCTATTTAAAGAATCATTTTTTTTTATTATTTTGTTTCGAATATTGCCTTTGTTAGCCATATTTATTGTGGGCTATAGTTTTTATACGCATTTCAATATTTAAATTTAAACCCAAATTACGCAACAGCAGACAAAGTCGGACTATTTGTGTTATACCCCATTGTATATTCGTAATAGTCCAAATGCTTTGAACTAAACTACTGTTACATCGGCATTTTAATCAGTTGGGTTAACCCCTCCCGATAAAATCGGGAAGCAAATCATTGTATTTCAATGATCTTTCATTAAAATACATTAGATTTGTTTTATCGGTTACGCTACTGCGTAATTTGGGATTAACAAGAAAAAGCTGATAATTAGCAAATAAATCGTCAAATCCAAATTGGTGAGGTTGCTTTTAAACCGGTTAAATTGATTTCTGATTATTTAAATACGTTGATATATAAACTTTGAGCAGGTTCTTTTGTTAGTTTGTTTTAAGTATGTGCCGATATAGTTGTCTTAGCAATAATTAGTCTAAATTCCAGTTTATGAATATATCAGTAACCGGAGTAGTTGGATTGCCTGGAAACAAACTTGTTAAAGAACTCCTCCAGCGGAATAGCAAAGTGAGAGCTTTTTTTCCTCCCGGTTGGAAAACGTTTATACTTTCTTGTCTCAGAATCCAACGCTTTGAGGGTGACCTGTTTAAAAGTAAGAATTTCATATGCGTTAAGGATGCTGCAATAGATATTGCCAATGCAATATATATGGGTCGTGTTGGTGAAAGTTACATTTTAGACTACCAGAATATGAAATATCACGAATCTTTCTCAATGATAGCTGGCAGAATCTTAACATGGAATCAGAAGTTGTAAATCGTAACTGCAGAGAATGAATAAAAATGCCGGATGGATTATAAAACGATTAGTTATATGTTGCGTAAGAGTAAATTGAAAATTGTTTTCATGTTTTAATCGTACCATTGATGGCATCTACTGTTAAATTCATTTTCTGTTTCGTCTTCCTGAATCTGTTTAATGCAAACAGCTTATGGTCGCAAACATGGCACTTTATTACAGAAACTGACGGAATAAAAATATATACACGTAGTGAGCCGAACAGTTCCCTTAAATCATACAAAGGCGAAGTGATTTTTCATGCTTCAATGCAGAAAACCTGTTCAATGATTGGCAATGCCAGAAATTTTGACTGGTGGGGTCCGGAATTCGTTAATATCAAAGTTCTTGCGTATGAAGATAAAAAATTTGTGCAGTATTACTATATTTATGATATGCCCTGGCCTTTTACTGACAGAGATCTTGCAGTAAATGCAATTGTTAAAATGGATACTGCAACCGGAGTATATTCCGTTTTATCCTTACCACTTTTAAAGGCAGTACCCGAAAAACCCGACCTGGTCCGTATTAAAAACTACTGGCAGAAATGGACCATTCAGCCTTTGGAAAATGGGAATGTACATCTTACCCTCGAAGGCATTGTTGATCCGGGCGGAAATGTGCCTTCATGGCTCTATAATATGCTGGTTACCGAAATGCCATTGAAAACTATACGTGCATTTCGTGCAAGGGTTTTATCACCCAAACCGGCAAACTAATGGAAATTGATACATAGAGTTTATTGAAAAACACACATCATCTTCGTCATTACTGCATAAAAACGAATTCTGAAGCAGTTTTAAACTAAACGTGTATAAGCGAAACTTTCAAAATAACTTCCCCAAATAATTGTCGGATTCAGAAAAACTTTCTTATGAAGGACCGTCCTTATAGAATTTCAATAGTAGTTCAAGGAAGGTTTTATGAGTGTAGGGCATTTCAAGCCATGCAGAAGTGAGTGCCGCTGTGAAGCAGCATATTTTGTTCAATCCTTTCAAGCGAACGGCTTGTCCCGCAAAAACGGGATAAACTGTGGCGTGGCAAAAACCTGACGTAGAAATACACTGAAATTATATAAAGATTAGATTTTTATGCACAAATTGTTTTGTTTTTTAAAGGTGTGCATGAGATCGCTTCGCTAAGTTGCTCAACTTTTGATCATGCAAAAGTTGAAAAAAAGTAAACTTTGAAAGTTACAAAATTGAGGAACTTATTTTGAAATAATTACTAAGATAAAATATCGCCTGAATTCATATCAATCTGTATTTTAATGCTTTATTCAATTATGATTAAGCATTTCCATATTGTATAGTTCTCAGAGCGATTTTTATTAATCCTTCCAGAAAAAACATATTTATTTATTAATTGTTATAAATATTATACTATTTTTGTGCGACTAACCCTTAACCTGTCTCACCTTATTTCCCTTTTGTGGGGCAACAAATTCAAAATTCATTTATGAAAATCAGAAGTCTACTTTTTGTGGTTGCTTTTTGCAGCTTTTCTGTGCTGATTAATGCACAGAATATTCCTATTACTCCTTCCGAAACAGGTGTCGGAACGTTTTTAGGTGAAACCAAACCTCTTCGGGATATGCCTGAGATTACCCCTGAGGAAATGCTTATACTCAAGGCTAAAGCGGATAAAAAACTGCTAAACAGGAAGCTGGAGGTCAGAGAATATCCTTTTGCTGACGTTGCTCTTCCTAAAGGATCCGATGAAGTTTGGCAGAAAACAATGGGGAAATCACCGGCAGCAGGTAAAGAACCCGTGGTTAATTTTGATGGGCAAAACTCACCCTATTACCCTTCGGATTGTAATGGCACTTCAGGTCCTAACCATTTTATGCAGACTGTTAACACTACCTATGCCATTTATAATAAAACCGGAACCAAACTTGCCGGACCTACCAATATGAACTTATTGTTTAATGGCGTAGCAGGTTCAAACTGTAATGATGGCGACCCCATTATTCTTTACGATGAACAGGCCGACAGGTGGGTAGCTACCGAATTTTCGCTTTGCGGATCGAACGACCTGATGATGATGGCGGTTTCAAGTACTAACGATCCTACAGGAACCTGGTATGCCTATTCATTTGATGTGGCAGGAATGCCCGACTACCCTAAATTCAGTGTATGGCAGGACGGTTATTATATGGGTGACAATAACAGCTCAAGCAACGATATCTATGTTTTTGAGCGATCCGTGATGATTACTGGTGGAACAGGCCCGAAATTCGTTGGTTTTAACAATTCCTGGAGACCAGGTTCCGTGGATGGTTTTATGTGTGTGCCGCCGGTTGATAACGATGGAGCTTTTGCTCCTGCAGGATCGCCCGGACTTTTTATTTCAATGAGCGACGATGCATTCAACAGTGGAGTGGATCAGTTATGGATTTATGAATTGGCTGTTAACTGGGCCAATACTTCATCTTCAACTTTTAACCGGGTTCAACAGGTTAATGTTACACCTTTTGACAGTAATTTCGGGAACAACTGGGATAATATCAAACAATTGGGAACAAACCAGGAACTCGATGCTGTTCCTCAGGTTATAATGAATGTTCCTCAGTACAGGAACTTCGGCACGTATCAGACAATTGTCTGTTGTCATACCGTTGATGTTGATAATACCGACCATGCAGGTGTCCGATGGTACGAATTGCGTAAAACGCCCCCTGCCACTACCTGGACTGTTCGCCAGCAAGGTACCTATGCACCTGATATTCATTCACGCTGGATGGGTAGTATTATGCTTAACGGAAGCAATGGAATCGGACTGGGTTATTCAATTTCAAGTTCAACTATGAACCCTGGAATCCGTTATTGCGGACAAACCTCTTCCGAATATAACAATGCAAGCGGAATACTCGATTTTCCGGAAGGTATAATTCATACCGGAACCGCATCACAATCCGGTGCCAATCGCTGGGGTGATTATTTTCAATTGTCGGTCGATCCTTCTGATGATGGAACGTTCTGGTTTACTGCACAATATGCAAACAGCAGCAGCAGAAAAACCAAGATAGCTTCATTCCAGGTGGGACCAATACTTCCTACAGCTGATTTCACAGCCAGTAGCACTACACCGTGTATGAACAATACAACGGTGAACTTTACAAGTCAGACAACAGGTAACCCAACACAATACTTATGGTCGTTTACACCTGCAACAGTAACTTTTACTGGTGGGACCGACAGCTCATCCGTTAATCCTAAAGTGATATTCAATGCATTGGGAGCTTATGAGGTGTCATTAACCGTTACCGGCGATGGCGGCTCCACAACAAATACGAAACCTGACTATATTCATATTAATGAAGCCAATGCAAATTTTATGGCAACTGCTACTACAGTAGTTGTTGATAACTCAACCACCTTCAGCGATGCTTCTACCTGCGATGTCCAACAATGGTCGTGGGATTTTGGCACTGATGCATCACCTGCAACAGCCACAACGCAGGGCCCTCATATTGTATCCTACAGCAGTACCGGACTTAAGACAGTAACATTGTCGGTAAATGGAAATTCTACCGAAACCAAAACCGACTATATTAACGTGATTGGTCCAAGCATTAACATGTCCTCATCAACTGTGGCTGCATGTAACGGCACTTTCTTCGATCCGGGCGGACCATCCGCCAATTATGGGAACAACCTGGATTACAATATGTTATTTGTTCCAGGTGTACCAGGCAGTAAATTACAATTTGTTTTCACAAGCTTTAATATTGAAGCACAGACCTCATGCAATAAGGATTATTTGAAGATCTATGATGGAACCAGCATTTTTTCACCACTCATAGGCACTTTCTGTGGGACGAATTCTCCCGGAACTATCACCGCCACAAATAATGATGGCGCTATCCTGTTCGTTTTCCATAGCAATGCGCTAATTAACCTTGCAGGCTGGGCAGCAGAATTAAATTGTACAGCTATTCCAACAGCAAATCCGGCAACCCTTACTGCAACCCCGGCAAGCAGTTCAACAATCAACCTCGGCTGGACTAAAAATCCTGATAATGACAACGTCATGCTTGCTTGGTCGCCCGATGGAACATTCGGAATACCGGTAAACGGAATTACCTATGCAGTAGGTGGAATAGTTCCGGGTGGAGGTACAATACTTGCTTCAGGAAGTGCAACAACTTTCAATCATTCAGGTCTGAATTCATCCACGACTTATTATTACAGGGCGTTTTCGTATGATGCTGATTCCAAATATTCTGTTGGTATCGATGCGAATGCAACTACATTGTTTCAGCCAACTCTCTCTGTTGATCCGTTGAACCTTAATGTTTCGGCGCCGGCAGGCAATAGCCAGGTAAGCATTTTCTCAAACTCGGACTGGACCGTAACAAGTGATAAAGCCTGGTGTTCGGTAGATCCTTCAGGTACCGGAGACATGGCAATTACTGCAACATACGAAGAGAATCTGTCGATAAGTGACCGGGTAGCCAGTATCACAATTACTGTAACCGGCTTACCTGCCATAGTTGTTACACTTACCCAGGCGGCAGCAGCCCCGCTTCTTTCTGTAACACCGCCTGTACAGGATGTTACTGATCCTGCAGGAAATACTGTTTTTGAAGTAACTTCAAATACCAATTGGGCTGTAGACAGTGACCAGAACTGGTGTATTTTAAATGCATCTGGATCTGGTAATGGAAGCATAGATGCCTCGTATACACAAAATCTTTCAACCATCCCCAGGGAAGCCAACATTTCAGTTCAGGTAAACGGCTTGGCTGTCATAGTCGTTAAAGTGGTTCAGGGAGGGGCAGCACCTCTCCTGGCGGTAACACCTCCTCTTCAGAATGTAAATGCGTATGCTGCTTCTGTTAATTATATAGTGACTTCAAATACCAGCTGGATAGCTACAGCTGATTCAGCATGGTGTCTGGTAACGTCCGCGGGAACGGGGAACGGTACGATTACTGCTGTGTATCCCTGGAATCCTTCCGGGAAGGAGCGCAGTACAAAAATTTCGGTTAATGCTGACGGTGTTACTACACAAATAGTTACTCTTGTTCAGAGCCCTGAAACTGCTTCAGTTCCGGAAGATGTTTCAAAAGGTCTGACAATCTATCCTAATCCGGCAAAAGGACTGTTCAGCATTCTTGTGGATAAATCAAAATATCCTGATATGCAGGTTACAATTACCGATGCCAAAGGTGCAATAGTAACCAACCGCGATTGCAAAGGAGCAGCTCAATATTTTTTCGACCTGAGTAAATCGCCTCAAGGCACTTATTTTATAAAGATTAAAACTGATAATGAATTGCTGGTTTCCAAAATGGTGATCATAAAATAAAAAAGCTGCAAAAGCAGAGCATATTCTTTTTAATCCTGATCAGATCAAGGTCACTTTAATGGTGGTTTTGATCTGATTATTTTTTAAGAGGCCTTTGATGTATGCCATTGCTGTCATTTTTATTATGTATCTTCAAAACAACGGATCGCGAAATGCCTCAGTGCCTGTAATGTTTTTCCGGGAGCCTCGATAAATCCCATATGTCCGACATCTTCGAGCAACAAAACTTCGCTATGCGAAGGAATTACTGCCTGGGCAAGCACCTGGTTGTAAGGCATCCGGCTATCTTGCTTGCCAATGATAAAAAATACCGGAATTTCGGATAATAATAAATACTGAATGTGATTTTCGCGATTACGCATTCCTGACAGGGCTGCCACTATACTTTCGGCTGACAGCAAAGCTGCCTGATCCTGTAATTTACGAATGGGCTCATCATACTCAGCCACATGCCGCTGGTCGAAGAGGTCAGGAATAAACTGCCTGATAAATCCACCCCGGTTTTGATTTACAATGTTGATGGTACGTCGGCGGTTTTCTTTTGCTTCATCACTATCAGCGTTTGCATGCGAATGAAAAAGTACCATTCCTTTTAGTAATTTTTCGTTTTCAACGGCAAACTGTAATGCTACATACCCTCCCATGGAATGGCCTGCAATGACTGCTTCGCTGATTTTTTCAGCAAAAAGCACTTCTTTTACCATTTCTGCCATTAAAGTCATGGTGTGTATTTCGGCTATAAGTTCGCTTTCGCCATGCCCGGGCAAGTCTATAGCTATTATGGTGAATTCGTTTTTTAGTGTTTCGGTAAATTCATCCCATATTGATTTTGATTCCAGGAATCCATGCAGTAGTATAAGAGTGGGGCCGCTTCCTGTAATCTGATATACTATATTTTTCCCCAGGTACTGAATCGTTTTTTTCATTTTAACCAATTTTAATCTATTGGTTTAAGTGTCTGCACACCCAGAGGGTGTCTGAAGCTTAAACATATATACACTTAAACAAAAGAGGCTGCATATATACAACCTCTTTTTTATGTAGTCCGAAGATAAATAGAATAATAGTGCCAGACGCCCTTCGGGTGTGCAGACGCATTAATCAATTTTATCCGCCATCGCAGCTTCAACTTCAGCCACCGTTTTTGGTATTGGCTTGCCCAATATACGGTGTCCGTCAGCAGTGACCAGGATATCATCCTCAATCCTGATGCCGCCGAAACTACGGTATTCTTCAATCTTATCATAATTCAGGAATTCCTTGTATTTCTTTTCGGCCTTCCACATATCGATAAGTTCGGGAATAAAATAAATTCCGGGTTCGTTGGTAATAACAAATCCAGGTTGCAAACGGCGTCCAAGCCGCAGGTATGCGGTGCCAAACTGACTGCTGGGCTGTATTTCGTTATCATAACCAACATGAATCTGCCCTAGCCCTTCCATATCATGAACATCCATGCCAAGCATATGCCCAAGTCCATGCGGGAGAAAAAGAGCATGAGCTCCGGCAACAACAGCTTCTTGTACATCCCCTTTCATAAGACCCAGTTCTTTTAATCCGGTTGCAATAGTCTCACATGCTACCGTATGGCAGTCGCGGTAAAAAACTCCTGGTTTTGTAGCTGCAATAGAGTTCAGATTAGCATGAAGAACAATTTCATATATTTCGCGTTGCTTCTGACTGAATTTCCCGCCTACAGGCACGGTGCGTGTAATATCACTTGCATAGTTAAGTGCCGTTTCACTACCACCATCCATGACCAACATCCTGCCATCCTGCAGTATATTCTCGTGATGGTGATTATGTAGAATTTGCCCGTTAATGCTGAGGATGATCGGGAATGAAACAGGCCGGCCATGGGCTTTGGAAATTCCTTCCATAGCACCTACAATGTTCTGTTCTTTTTGTCCCGGATATGCCATGCGCATTCCTGTGGTAAACATATGCCAGGCCGTTTCAATAGCTTTTTCAATTTCGGCAACTTCAATTTCAGCTTTGATAGAACGCAATTTTACAATAGCTTCAATTAAAGGCAAGGAAGCATAATCGCCCAGACGCAGAGCATTCAGTCCAAGAAGTCTGCATACCTGCAAAGTTGTTTCTCCCCGATAGGCAGGAGCAAAATGAATGGACCGTCCTTTCTGAATGGCATTATTAATAAAAGCATCAAGCTCTCTTAGCTGAGCTGTATTTTTAATTCCAACTTTTTGAGCCAGGTCAACAACTTTTGGTTGGGGGCCCATCCAGATAATATCATCAATCTCGAAGTCGTTTCCAAAAAGATAATCGATGTTGTTATCTACATCAATAATACCTACAAAATCCGGATTTTCGAGTCCGAAGAAATAGGAAAAATTACTGTCCTGCCTGAAAGTATAGGTATTCGCCGGATAATTGTAAGCAGCTTCGGTATTTCCAGGCAAAAGGATAATACCTGAGGGTATCAGTTTACGTAAAGCATTACGTCGTTCGGTATAAATTTCAGGATTGAACATGATAAGAGATTTGTATTTTTAAAAATGTTTTACTTATAGATTGCAAATATAAGCTTTTGGCATAACAGTTGTATATCAGATTATATGCTCAAATGTTAAAAAATTGGGTTAAATTTGTACAATTAAAACCTCTGAAATGAAAAAGATTTTTTTACTGGTCGGAATAATTCTGATGTTATCAGCATTTTCATTTGCACAAACCGCAGCCGAATGGAACAAACAAGGTGTGGCTCATGCAAAGAAATATGAATACAAACAAGCCTATGATTGCTTTACCAAGGCCATCGGGCTTAAAGCTGACTTTGCTGAAGCCTATTACAACCGTGCAACTGTATGGTTTGAATTGCCTGCCAGTACTTACCCGAATAGCGACGGATGCGGCGATCTTAAAAAAGCAAAATCACTCGGGTTTAAAGTGAAAGATGAAAAGATGAAAGAGTTAGGGTGTATGTAGGGAAGAGGAGTGAATTGGTTATTTACGATTGACGAGTTACGAATTGGGAAGAATCTGTTAAGATTAATGTGAATTCATAACATGAATCATTAGTCCAAATCGTAAATAGTACCTGGTAAATCCTGCTTATTCCGCCATAAGTCTCTCAATTTCATCCGGTTCAACAGGGATGTGGGCCATAAGGTTGACAGGTTCTTCTGCTACCATAATATCATTTTCGAGCCGGATGCCAATTCCTTCCTCGGGGATATAAATACCAGGTTCGCAGGTCATAACCATTCCGGTTTCGAAAACATCCTGGCGTGATCCGACATCGTGTACGTCAAGACCTAGAAAATGGCCTGTTCCATGCATGTAAAACCTGAAATAAGCAGGTGAATCAGCAGTTTGATTCTTCAAATCCTGCTTACTGATTAATCCTAAACCAATAAGCTCCTTTTCCATTAGTTTACAAACATCGGAATGCCATTTTTCGATGGTGGTACCAGGTTTCAGCATAGTAGTTGCAATTTTGAGAATGCGCAGCACTGCATCGTAAACCTGGCGCTGGCGGCTCGTAAATTTACCGTTAACGGGAATAGTACGCGTCATATCAGCTGCATAATTTCCATATTCAGCCCCTACATCCATAAGCACCAGGTCGCCGTCATAGCAGATGTTGAAATTGGTATTATAGTGAAGAATACATGCATTGGCTCCTGAAGCAATGATAGGCGGGTAAGCATGTCCGGTGCCTCCATTTCGGATAAATTCATGTGTGTATTCAGCTTCAACCTCATATTCTTTCCTTCCCGGTTTTACAAATCTGAGTACACGGCGGAATCCATCATTGGTAAGATCGCAGGCTTTCTGTATCTGTACAATTTCTTCAGGCTCTTTCACCAAACGCATTCCTGTTATAACAGGAGCCAGCCTTTCGTATGAATGTACCGGGAAATCAAGCCGCATTTTTCCGGCAAACCGTGAATCACGAACGGGAACCTCGGTGATAAACTTGGGATACTCATTCTGATTCAGGTAAACAACCTCTACCCTTGACATCAGGTCGCGAAGCGTAATTTCAAAATCATCGAGCCATTTTACGTTTTGTATTCCGGACACTTCGCGCACCTCGTCCATCGTATATTTATGCCCGTTCCATACCACCATCATATCACTGGTTTTCACCGTGAAAAGAATTTCACGCATATTCCCGACCGGATGGCCGGGGCATAAAGTCAAAATACATTTCTCCTGGTCGAGGCCGGTAAGATAAAACATATCCGAATTCTGCCTGAAAATATGAGTCTGATCGCCCGAACGGGGCATTTCATCATTAGAGTTTATAATGGCAAGCGAGTCGGGCTTCATTTTATGAACAAGTTTAGCCCGGTTACGGATATACATTGCCTTATGTATTGGTTTGTAGCGCATAGTACTGGTATTTAATTAGTTAACAAAATCTGATTATCTTCCCTGAAAAAATATTAATTTTTACACCCTTTGTTTTGAATTCAAATAGTATTGTTTCTATATTTGTTCCTCTCTCAGGCAACCAAAAGTATGAATTATTTTCTATGCCAAATTAAGTGTTGCCGTTAAAAATATCAAATCATAATCGTATGGGCAATAAATTATTATCGTACTCATCCATCACTAAAAAAGTGGTAATGGCCCTTGCAGGCCTCTTTTTAATTACTTTTCTGGTTATCCACCTGGCAATTAACCTGCTTCTCCTTTTAAATGACGATGGCGCCGCCTATTCGGTTGCAGTTGAATTTATGACCACCAATCCATTGATAAAAATCATGGAGATATTCCTTTTTGGTGGCTTTGCAATTCATATTCTGATTGGTGTCATCATTCAGATACAGAACTGGTTGGCGAGGCCTGTCCGCTACAAAGTAGAAGGATATTCGCATCTTTCGTTTTTTTCGAAATATATGATACATACCGGAGCGATTATTTTTATTTTTCTTGCTGTACATTTCACCAATTTCTATTTTGTAAAACTGGGCTGGGTCAGCCCACCCGTAGGTCTTGGAAAGGAAGATTTTTACCAGATGGCTACATTACTCTTTGCTGATAAATTTTATGCCATATTGTACATCGTGCTTATGGTTTTTCTGGGTTTTCACCTGCATCACGCCTTTCAATCGGCCTTTCAAACACTGGGACTCAATCATACCAAATACACACCTTTTATCAAAGCTGTTGGTACGATTTATTCGATTGTAGTTCCTTTGGGATTTGCGAGCATTCCCTTATTTTTTATTTTCATCAAGTAACATGCAAATCAAATGGCTGATTGTCAGCTTATAAAAGCATAAATTGTATGACAAAACTCAATTCAAAAATACCACAGGGACCTGTTGCAACGAAATGGAGCAATTACAAAGATCATATTGCTCTTGTAAACCCTTCAAATAAAAGAAAACTCGATATTATTGTTGTAGGTACCGGTCTTGCAGGCGCATCGGCTGCTGCTTCGCTGGGAGCTTTGGGCTTTAAGGTTAAGGCATTTTGTTACCAGGATAGCCCGAGGCGTGCTCACAGTATTGCAGCCCAGGGTGGTATCAACGCTGCAAAAAACTACCAGAATGATGGCGATAGCGTGTATCGTTTGTTTTACGATACAATTAAAGGTGGCGATTACCGTTCACGTGAAGGCAATGTTTACCGCCTGGCCGAAGTAAGTAACAATATTATCGACCAAAGCGTTGCGTTAGGTGTTCCATTTGCCCGCGAATACGGCGGTTTGCTGGATAACCGCTCATTTGGCGGCGCACAGGTTTCGCGTACTTTCTATGCCCGCGGACAAACTGGTCAGCAATTATTGCTTGGCGCTTACAGTGCGATGAGCCGCCAGGTCAGCCTCGGTAATGTTGAATCATACACCAGGCACGAAATGCTTGATGTGGTAATAATAGATGGCCGTGCCCGGGGAATTATCACCCGCGATCTGGTTACAGGAGAGATTGAAAGATTTTCGGCTCATGCCGTTGTTCTTGCTACCGGCGGTTATGGCAATGTTTTCTTCCTTTCTACTAATGCAATGGGAAGTAATGCTACAGCAATCTGGAAAGCATATAAAAAAGGCGCTTGTTTTGGAAATCCTTGTTTTACACAGATTCACCCAACTTGTATTCCTGTACATGGCGATTTCCAGTCGAAGCTCACATTGATGAGCGAAAGTCTGCGCAACGATGGCCGTATCTGGGTACCGAAACGCAAGGAAGATGTTGAAGCCTTAAGGCATAAAAAAATAAACCCAAAAGATATAGCTGAAGAAAACCGTGATTATTACCTCGAACGCCGTTACCCTGCTTTTGGTAACCTGGTTCCACGCGATGTGGCTTCAAGAGCTGCAAAAGAACGTTGCGATGCAGGCTTTGGCGTTGGTGAAACCGGGCTGGCAGTTTACCTGGATTTTGCTGACTCAATAAAACGACTGGGAAGGAATACAATCGAAGAACGTTATGGTAATCTTTTCCAGATGTATCAGAAAATTGTTGATGAAAATCCGTATGAAAACCCGATGATGATTTATCCTGCTGTGCATTATACCATGGGCGGACTTTGGGTTGATTACAATTTGATGTCAACGGTTCCTGGTTTGTTTGTAGCCGGCGAAGCTAACTTTTCCGACCACGGCGCAAACCGCCTGGGAGCATCTGCACTGATGCAGGGGCTGGCCGACGGGTACTTTGTTTTACCCTATACTATTCAGAATTACCTGGCCGACCAGATTAATGTGCCGCGTTTTAAAACCGACCTTCCCGAATTTGATGAGTCGGAAAAACAGGTTAAGTCGCGTCTACAAAAGCTTTTCGATGTAAAAGGAACTAAACCGGTGGATCATTTCCACCGCCAGCTTGGCAAGATAATGTGGGAGCATGTAGGGATGGCCCGAAATAAAGAAGGCCTTCAGGAAGGCATTAAAATGATCCGTGAAGTGCGGGCCGGGTTCTGGAAAGACGTGAAGATAACCGGCGAATTTAACGAAGTAAATCCCGAGCTTGAGAAAGCAGGCCGGGTAGCCGATTTCCTCGAACTGGGAGAATTAATGGCAATGGATGCCCTGAACAGGGAAGAATCGTGCGGCGGCCATTTCCGTGAGGAATACCAGACTCCCGAAGGCGAAGCCTTACGTAATGATGATGAATATATGTATGTAGCTGCATGGGAATATTCCGGTGAGGATAAGGAACCAAAACTGAATAAAGAGCAACTTGAATATGAGGCAATTGAGGTGAAGCAAAGAAATTATAAATAGGGTTTGGGGGTTAGAAGCAGATTTTAACGCAAGGACGCAAGGGAATGGTAAGGACGCAAGGAATAATTAATTAATTTGAATGGATCTTTCTGAAAATGATATTGCGAAAATAATCTTCGCATCAGCACTTAAAGTACATAGGAAAACTGGTCCGGGATTGCTTGAAAGTGCTTATCAGGAATGTTTGTTCTTTGAACTTGAAAAAGCAGGACTATTTGTTGAAAAGCAAAAAATGCTGCCGCTCATTTATGAAGAGATTCGACTGGATGCCGGTTACAGAATTGATTTAATGGTAAATAACAAAGTAGTAATTGAACTAAAATCGATTGAAGCAATTGCCCCTATGCATATGGCGCAAGTTATGACTTACCTGAGATTAAGCGAATGTAAACTCGGTATCCTGATTAACTTCAATGTTGCATTATTAAAAGAAGGATTTAAACGAATTGTAAATGGACTCTGACCTTTGCGTCTTTGCAAACACATTGCGTCATTGCGTTAAAAAATAAATTAATTATGGACTTTACCCTCAAAATATGGCGTCAGAAAAATGCCAAAGCCAAAGGCAAATTTGCCACCTACAAAATTAACGGGATCAGTGATAGCAGTTCATTCCTTGAGATGCTTGATGTGTTCAACGACCAGCAGGTTACCAAAGGTGAAGACCCGGTAGTATTCGATCACGATTGCCGCGAAGGCATTTGCGGAGCCTGCAGTCTGTATATCAACGGCCGCCCTCACGGTCCCGACAGCGCCATTACCACTTGTCAGCTGCATATGCGTAAATTTAAAGATGGTGACACCATAGTAATTGAACCATGGCGATCGAAAGCTTTCCCGGTTATCCGCGATTTAATGGTTGACCGCCAGGCTTTTGATAAGATCATACAGGCCGGTGGATATATTTCAGTAAATACAGGAGGCATTCCTGATGCAAACGCAATACTTATTGCCAAGCAAGAAACCGAATCGGCCATGGATGCAGCTGCCTGTATAGGA
Organism: Bacteroidales bacterium; assembly: GCA_038204995.1. GTDB lineage: Bacteria > Bacteroidota > Bacteroidia > Bacteroidales > UBA4417 > UBA4417. The sequence continues at coordinate 18,537 of JBBRCH010000059.1, forward strand.
TGCGGGGCATGCGTAGCCGCCTGTAAAAATGCGTCAGCCATGCTGTTTGTAGCAGCTAAAGTTTCACATTTTGCCTTACTACCTCAGGGTAGAGCCGAAGCCACCCGCAGGGTTCAGGCCATGGTAGCCAAAATGGACGAATTGGGTTTTGGCAACTGTACCAACACAGGTGCATGTGAAGCTGAATGTCCAAAAGAAATCTCCATTGATAATATTGCCCGCATGAACCGCGAGTTCCTGGGAGCAAAAATAGGTTCCCAGAAAAAACAAATTAAAGAAAGCGGATTCTGATCCGCTTTCTTTATAGTATTATTTTGCATTACCTGTTTATTTATCATTATTATTTGCCATTTCCTGATTTAATCACTTATATCATTCACCTGAAAATCATTTTTTAATTATAAACAATTAACTCCTTCTCACTCATGTACAAACATTTTCTGATTCTTGCTCTGCTATTGGGAATTTTTAAAATTGCCATGGCAGAAAAAGCTCCTATTAAATTCGGTGAAATAAGCAAAGCCGACCTTATTAACAATGTTTATACTCCCGACACCAGCGCTCCTGCGGTGATTCTGTGCGATTATGGGTATTTCACTGAAAGCAGGTTCCATACAGTGCGAATACTTCGTATAAAGATTCTGAAAAAGGAAGGGTATGAATGGGCTAACAAAACGTTCCCTACAGACATAAAAACCGACATCCGCGGTAAAACGTATAATCTTGAAGGAAATGAGATCGTTGAAACGAAACTGAAAAGTGAATCGATTTTCAAAACCAGAATAACCGATGACATTTATGAGATGAGGGTTGCCATGCCTAACGTAAAGGTAGGATCAGTAATTGATATTCAGTTCATGTACGATGGAATTCCTAACGAATGGGATTTTCAGCAGGAAATTCCGGTAGTACGAAGCGAACTGGTAATCGAGCCCAGCCGCTATGTTACGTACAATAAAAACTTCTATGGATATATAGGGCTTACAGTCAATACACCCAACCGCTGGGTATCAGAGAATGTGCCTGCTTTTAAAGCTGAACCTTATATGACCTCATCAAAAAATTACAGGTCACGTTTTGAGTTCGATATTGAAACCATCTCGTTCCCCGGGTATTACCGCTCATTTACAACAACCTGGGATGCTGTGCGAGAATTGCTGTACGGCAGTACTTACTTCGGTTCGGTTTTAAGTGCTGATGGCTATCTTAAAACTGTTGCAAAAGATATTAAATCACAATGCACAAGCCAGGACGAAATGATTAAAATGGCTTACGATTACACAAAACAAATTAAATGGGACAAAACCAGCAGACTTTTTACTGATAAAACTTCTCTCAACAGTGCATTTAAAGAAGGAAAAGGCAATTCATCCGAAGTTAACCTGGCATTGGTTCAACTGCTGCGCAGACTTGGACTGGACGCCGGCCCGGTGGTAATGAGTACACGAAGCAATGGAAGGCTATCTGCGATACGGCCCAGTTTATATAAACTAAATTATGTTATAGCTGCAGTTTTCACTGATAATGACACGTTGCTGCTCGATGCTACCGAAGCTAACTGTCCTTACTACCTCTTACCTATGCGCACTTTGAACGGACAGGCTCAATTTATGGATAAATCGAGAACAGGATGGATACAACTTGTGCCAGGTAAAAAAGACAAGCAAATGGTGAACTATTCGCTTTCAATTGAAGATGACATGAGTTTGAAAGGAAAGCTTACTTATTCAAGAGGAGATTATGCCGCACTCGACTTCCGTAATGATTATGAAGATTATAACAGCGACGATGAGTACCTCACTGCCTTTAAAGAAGGTAAGAAAGGATTAAAAATCATTGAACACAAAATTGATAACCTTGATAGTCTTTATGCTCCTGTATCCGAAGAATTTGATCTGGTGATCAATAACTCAGTCAGCGATATTGACGGAGAATTATATATTTCGCCCATATTATATGAACAGGTAAAGGAAAATCCATTTAAAGTTAGTGAAAGGATATATCCCATCGATTTTGGTTATGCCCGCGATAAAACCATAATTACCAATTTTACTTTCCCACAGGGATATACTGTCGTAAACCTGCCTACCAGTATTAATTTGAAATTACCGGGTAATTCAGCTGCTTTCTCGTGTAAGTCGTCAGTTACTGAAGGTAAAATCACTATTATGTATAAACTGAGTATTAACAATAAACAATTTATTCAATCAGAATATGCCGACCTGCGTGAATTTTATAACCAGATTGTGGCCAAAGAAGCTGAACCTATCGTACTAAAAAAGAACTAAATTTTCGAATTCATTTATTTATTAAACATCTGTTATGGCATCTCATCTTTAAGATTTACTGTCTTATGAAAGCAAAATTCCTCATACCTACCTGGATGCTCATCCTCAGTCTTGCATTTTCAACACTGCTGCATGCTGGTGAAATTAAATATCGCGTAGCTGATATTCCAAAACAATTGCTTAAAGATGCCAAGGCCGTAGTGCGAAACGAAGAAATCACTGTCGAAATAAAATCAGAAGCGAAACTGGTACAAAAAGTAAAGTATGCGATCACTATTCTTAATAAGAATGGCGCTTCGAATGCAAATTTCATGCATGTTTATACTAAAAACATGAAAGTAAGTGGTATAAAAGCTCAGATGTATTATGAGAATGGTGAAGAAATAAAAAAGAAGGGTGGCTTTGAAATCCTTGATTATGCCATGATCTCGGCAGGAACTACTTATGCCGATCATAGGGTAAAAGCAATATTGCCCGAACATCTTGAGTATCCATTTACAATTGAATATATTTATGAAGTAACATTTTCTGATGTGATTCAGTTTCCAGGCTGGCATCCGGTTGAAGATTTCAATGTTGCTGTGGAGAAATCGAAATTTACACTTATCATCCCTGTTGAAATAAGTAATCGGTACTTCGAAAAAAATATCAATTCGAAGGTACAGATTCAAAATACCCCAAATGACAATATTTACACATGGGAATTATCGAATCAACCTGCTTTTGCTGATGAAAATTTCTGTCCTGCATTGTCCGCTATTACACCGGTTGTGCTGGTGGCGCCAGCAAAAGTAAAAGTTGAAGGCTTTACAGGAGATTTCGAGACATGGGCCGGTCTGGGAATGTGGATAAACAAATTAAATGCTGACCGTAACAACCTGAGTGCCGAGACAAAAACAAGAATCAAAAAAATGACCGAAGGCATTTTGGATGAAAGGACTAAGATCAAAAAACTTTATGAATACATGCAGAATAAAACCCGCTATGTCAGTATTCAGGTCGGCATCGGCGGATTTCAACCTTTTGATGCTGAAACCGTTGACAGACTTTCCTACGGCGACTGCAAAGCACTTTCAAATTATATGAAATCCATTCTTGATGCCGCCGGAATAAGCTCACGGTATACGCTTGTTCAGGCTGGGGAAGAAAAGCCTGCCATCGATACCGATTTTCCTTCGAATCAATTTAATCACGTTATTCTTTGTGTTCCATTAGAGAAAGATACAGTCTGGCTCGAATGTACGAGTCAACGGAATCCCTTTAATTACATGGGTACCTTCACAGCCGACCGCCAGGTTCTTGTTGTTGACGACAACGGAGGAAACCTGATTCATACCCCAGAGTTGAAACCCTTATCAAACCTCGAGTCAAGGAAGGTTAACGTAACGCTTGACCAGTCCGGGGGCGGTTTTGCCGATGCAAAAAACATCTTCCATGGGGCTACCTATGATTTGTATATCCCGATCCTTATGAGCGACCAAACGGACCGCAAAAAGATGGTAACCAGGCGGATCCATGTTCCAAATTTCGAACTTGATAATTTTACGGTCGAGGAAACCAAATCAGAAATGCCGTTTGTTACCGAACATCTGAACCTGACGCTTAATAACTACTGCACAAAAGTAGGTGAAAAGATGATGCTTTGCCTGAATATGATGAATAAGTTACGTGAGTCACCATTCCAGTCCACCACGCGAAAAAACCCGGTTTTTTTCAAATGGCCTGTATTTGAAATTGATACCGTTACCTACGAACTTCCACAGGGATACACAATGGAGAAAATCCCATCAAAAATCAGCATTGCATCCGACTTTGGAAAGTATACAACCAAGGTAACCAAATCAGGTTCTACCATTCAATATGTGCGAACTTTTGAGATTTACAAAGGTGAATACCCGGTTGACAGGTACGATGATATTGTTATTTTCTTCGATAAAATTGTAACTGCTGATGAAAATAAGGTGATGCTGACAAGGGTCCTTTAAAACGCACGTATTCAATGTCTGATACATTTCATAAAACAGATGCTGAAAAAATCTTACCTTTGACCGTAAGTTTTTCCACCTGACAACGCATGAAATTTAGTGATATCATAGGGCAGGAGCCTCTGAAACAGCGCCTTAAGCGCACCGTTCTCGAGAATCGTGTCAGCCATTCGCAGCTTTTTCTCGGACCCGAAGGTTCGGGTAAACTGGCACTTGCTCTGGCGTATGCACAGTACATCAATTGCCGTAAACGCACTTCTGAGGATTCCTGCGGGGAATGTCCTTCGTGCAAAAAATACAGTAAACTCATCCATCCCGACCTTCATTTTATCTATCCAATTAATAAGACGAAAGAGGTTGATGATAAAAAAATATTCAGTAAAGACTTTATTGCACCCTGGCGCGAATTTCTTCAGGAGAATAGCTATTACGTTTCGCTTCCCGACTGGTACGAAAAAATCGGGATCGAAAAAAAACAGGGTATGATCAATGCAGACGAAGCCGACGGAATAAACCGATCCCTGGCTTATAAAGCGTATGAAGCCGAATATAAGGTGATGATTATCTGGATGGTGGAGAAAATGAATATTACTTCAGCTAACAAATTGCTTAAAAACTTAGAAGAACCCTCTGACAAAACACTTTTTATCCTTATTTCCGAGAACCAGGAACAGATTATCGCCACAATTCTCTCAAGGGCACAACTTGTTAAAATTCCGCGTTTGCCCGATGCTGATGTGCAATCAGCGCTTAAGCATGTGCACAAAGTTGACCCGGCTGAAGCATCAAAAATAGCCCGTCTGGCTGACGGGAATTATACTGTCGCATTAATGCTTGCAGGTAAAACCGGTTCAGGATCCGTTTCGCTTGAAGCTGAGAAGGAACGTTTTATTGTTTTCCGTGAATGGATGCGACGCTGTTTTACCATCGCTTCGAACCTGAAGGATTATAGTAAGTTGCAGGAAACCCTTCCTCAATTAATTGGCGATGGGAGCCGTGAAAAACAAAAAGAGATGCTGGCATACAGCCTGAATATGTTCAGAATTTGCCTGCAATATAATATAGGAAACCAGCACCTTGTAAAACTTGAAGGCGAAGAACTCGATTTTGTGAAAAATTTCTCCGCTTTTATTCATCCTCGTAATATCAGTAAATTTGATGAGGAGTTTAACCGGGCTATCTTCCACATTGAACGAAACGCAAATGCTAACATTGTCTTAACCGACCTTTCCCACCTCATCGCCAGGATATTGAAAATTCCATCAACACCTCAACCCAAAAAAGCGTAAATTTGTCATTTCATACCAGACTTATACCTGCAGTGGTTGCGGTTTGCACTCAAACAGGTTTATACTAATACAACGATACTTTCGTTAATCTTGTTAAAAAATTACGGAGGAAAGATTATTACTCAATATGGACGAAAACATTCACCTCAATATATCTAACAGGGAACTTATTGGATCAAGGGGCTGTTGCACCAACAGTAATCCTCTTCTTAACCGGGCAGGTGCTGAACAAAAGTGTGCAAAACTAGCAACCTATGATTGGCTGAGCAATATTCCCTTACCCGGTAATACAGCCAAATTCGAGTGTGTCGAAGTGAGGTTTAAGAACAATCACAAGGATTTCTTCAAGGTGCCGGCAGGACTCTCAATTCATAACGGTGACATTGTTGCTGTAGAAGCATCACCAGGCCATGATATCGGAATCGTAACACTTTCGGGTGAGTCTGCCAGGTTGCAAATGATCCGAAAATCCGTAAATCCCAATAAGGAAGATATTCGAAAACTTTACCGCAGGGCCAAACAGGCTGATGTGGATAAATGGTTAAATGCAATATCGAAAGAACATGATGCCCTTTACAAAACCCGGGTTGCAGCACTCAAAACAGGCCTCAAAATGAAGCTGAACGATGTTGAATACCAGGGTGATGACACAAAAGCAATTTTCTATTATACGGCCGAGGACAGGGTTGATTTCAGGGAGCTGATTAAAATACTGGCAGAGGAATTAAAGATCAGGATCGAAATGCGCCAGATCGGTATGCGGCAGGAAGCCAGCAGGTTAGGGGGCATAGGTTCATGTGGAAGGGAATTGTGTTGCTCAACCTGGATCAGCGGATTTCACTCGGTTTCAACTTCATCGGCCAGGGTACAGCAACTATCACCAAACCCCCAGAAACTTGCAGGGCAGTGCTCCAAATTAAAGTGCTGTCTTAATTATGAAGTTGAAGCATACAGCGATGCACTTAAAGCTTTTCCGGATGAAAACGCAGTGCTTAAAACCAAACTTGGCGACGTTCTTTTGCAGAAAATTGATGTGTTTGGCGGAACCATGTGGTTTGGATATAAAGGTAAAGAACACGAGATGTTTGCTTTAACCGTTGATAGAGTCAAAGAAGTTATCGAACTGAATAAGTCAGGGAAAATACCTGAGAAAATTGAAGATTTTACAATTAAGCAGGATAAGAAACCGGCAATAGGACTTGTTGTTGCCAGTGATGATTTATACCGGTTCGATAAAAAGAAAAACTTATCTTCCAAATCTGATAATAAATAGCATGTTCAGGGCTTTTAAACCATTCGCTATTCCTCATTTGCCATTTCGGATATCAGTTATTCTGATTGCTGTTACCCTGATTACGGTCTCCTGTCGAAATTCAATATTTCATAACGAGTCCGTGCACCTGAAAAATAATGAATGGAAGGCTTCGGACACACTCTTTTACACATTCAATTCGGCAGATACGGTTGCTTTATACGATTTTTATTTTGAAATCCGCAATACTACAGATTACGATATGCAAAACCTGTATTTGTTTATCACTGCATATTACCCTGGCAATACATACTCGCGCGATACCGCTGAATGCATATTGGCCGCACCTGATGGCAAATGGTATGGTAAAGGCATAGGCAAACATAAGGACAACAGGTTCCTGTTCCGCAAAGGAGTAAGGTTCCGTAAACCCGGAGGATATATAATTGCTGTAAACCAGGCTATGCGAATGGAAATTCTCAAAGGCATTTCGGATGTTGGAATTCTTATAAAAAAACAAACAAAATAAAATCAAAGCCGGACTGATATTGATTTGACCTATGAAAAAAACCATGAATGAAAACGAATGGGTGAAGTGGTTCTGGAAATGGTTCTTCATCTCACTGTTGTTTATAGTCTTGTTTTTTACTTTGCTCTCGCTTGGGTGGCTAGGCTTTATGCCTTCTTTTGAAGAACTGGAAAATCCTAAAAGCAAACTTGCTTCTGAAGTCATTTCAGCCGATCAGAAAGTTCTCGGATCTTTTTATCTGGAGAACCGTTCCAACATTCATTATTCGGAGTTATCACCATGGTTGGTCAAAGCACTTATAGCGACCGAAGACTTCCGCTTCGAGAAACACTCAGGTATTGATGAAAAAGCTATGGTGAGGGTTTTTATTGGTATGATTACCGGAACCAATAAAGGAGGCGGTAGTACCATTACCCAGCAACTAGCCAAAAATCTTTTTCCCCGTGAGCAACATTATACGATATTTGGCACTGGCTTTGCAAAGCTAAAGGAGTGGGTCACAGCCATTAGACTTGAAAGAAACTATACCAAAGAGGAAATCCTTGCCTTATACCTGAATACCGTTGACTTCGGTAGCCTTGCTTATGGAGTGAAATCAGCATCAAAAACTTATTTTGATAAAACCCCGGCTCAACTTAATCTGCAGGAATCAGCAGTACTGATTGGACTGCTGAGAGCGCCGTCGTATTACAGCCCCGTTCGCAATAAAGAGCGCTCGAAGAAGCGTCGTGAAGTGGTCCTTAACCAAATGGTGGAAAACGGATATATTACTGAAAAACAATATGACTCTGTCAGGGTTTTGCCTCTGGATATGTCGCAGTACATCCTTCAGGATCACAACAACGGACCCGGAACCTATTTCAGGGAATACCTCCGGCAGGCATTGATGGCGAATAAACCCGAAAAAGATAATTATGATAATCCTGACGAGTTTATGGCCGACTCAATCCGATGGTTGCGCGATCCGGCTTATGGATGGGTTGCCAAAAATAAAAAGGCAGATGGATCGTACTATAATCTTTACAAAGATGGTCTGAGAATATATACTACCATCAATTCACATATGCAGCGATATGCTGAAGAAGCTGTAACAGAACATATGTCGAAAGACCTGCAGCCTGCATTTTATAAACACTGGAAAGGTAATTCACATGCACCTTACGACCTTTCGGATACCAAGGAAATTCAGCAACTGCTGCTGACATCTAAAAAGCGATCGGACCGTTACCGCAGCATGAAGAAAGCAGGCTTATCGAACGACTCAATAGAAAAGTCTTTTAAAACGCCTATTCCGATGAAGGCTTTTTCCTGGAAAGGGGAAATAGATACTATTATGAGTCCGATGGATTCAATAAAATACCACAAATGGTTTCTGCATGCAGGACTTATGTCGATGGAACCGCAAACCGGCTATGTTAGGGCTTATGTAGGGGGCATTAATTTCAGATTCTTTAAATATGACCATGTTGTGGTAGCCCGCAGGCAGGTTGGATCAACTTTCAAGCCTTTCGTATATACGGTGGCTATGCAGGACGGACAAATGTACCCATGCTCACAGGTACCAAATGTGCAATATTCCATCGAAGCGAACGGAGTCCTTTGGTCGCCTGGTAATTCCAGCCATTACAAGGAAGGTCAGATGGTTACGCTCAAAGAAGCACTTGCCAATTCAATCAACTGGATTTCGGTATACCTTATCAAACGATTTTCGCCACAGGCGGTAATAAAAATAGCCCGTAAAATGGGAATATTCAGCCCCTTGCCCGCTGTTCCTTCCATATGCCTTGGTACACCGGATATATCATTGTACGAAATGACCGGTGCCATGAGTACTTTTGCCAATAAAGGGATTTTTGTACAACCTTTGTTTATTACACGTATCGAAGATAAACACGGAAATGTAATTCAGCAGTTTGTGCCCCGCCAGGATGAAGCTTTAAGCGAAGAAACAGCTTACATGATGATAGGTCTGATGAAAGGCGTAGTTGAAAGCGGAACCGGTTCGCGCCTCAGAGGTAAATACGGTCTTACAAATCCTATTGCCGGCAAAACCGGTACTACACAAAGTAATTCCGATGGCTGGTTTATGGGTATAACCCCTGACCTGGTTACCGGCGTTTGGGTTGGTGGCGACGACCGGACTATCCGGTTCCGCTCAACATCTCTAGGCCAGGGAGCCAATATGGCCTTGCCTATCTGGGCGATTTATATGAAAAAGGTTTATAACGATAATCTGTTACAACTCACTAAAGGTGACTTCGAAAGGCCTCCAGGATTGAAGGAAGATTATTTTGATTGTACTGCCTTCGACAAGGACGATCCGGGCAACAGTCTTAATTCAGATCAGGATAATTATTGATTAGTTTTGACTTTTCACATAATTAGTTGATACTATCAGTCGCTCTCTCATAATTCGGATTGTGATATTTTAAGGAAAAAAGTAGCCGGAAGTGCTCCCCACGCCAAGTTGCCAGGACGCTAAGTTTTGATTTTAACCACTTTAGTGCCGGGAAAACATTGTAATGATTTTGGTTTTTATTGTAATTCTCCTTCAACCATATATTCTCAGCGCTTTGAATCTTCGTGAGCTATTTTTTTTGAATAATATGGATAGACAAAAGGACAAGAGAAAAAACTAACAAGTGAAAATAAATTGAATCATTATCAATCCAGCGCATCAAATATTGAAATAGCTATTATCCGGGGAATGATCCAAAAAATTATTTCTTCCCGAATTGCTACAGAATCATTAATTCTTTACTTTTGTGCCATCAAAACGTATAGATTTTAAAAGCGGATATTTTCCGTGACAATGCAATTTAATGCTATGTTTTTAATCGGGATGTAGCGCAGCCTGGTAGCGTGCTTCGTTCGGGACGAAGAGGCCGGAGGTTCGAATCCTCTCATCCCGACCATTTAAAAAGCCTGCTTGCAATTTACAGGCAGGCTTTTTTGCCACTTTAGCTCAGTTGGTAGAGCAGCTCATTCGTAATGAGCTGGTCGTGGGTTCGAGTCCCATTAGTGGCTCTAAAATATAAAGGTAACGATTTGTAAATCATATAATTACAAATTGTTGTTTTTTACCTTGAATGCGGGTTTGCATGTATAAAATCTGCTTGCCCTAATTGATTCACAATAATAAATTGATTTATTTCCTGTAAAGGCAACATTCAGTCAAAGAATTGTATACCTTATCATCCGCTTTGTATTTTCAGGTATCACGCCCTGCTTTGGTGATGGCTTTTTCAATGATATCAATTCCCTTGAAGCTGCTATTGAATGGCACATCAATATTTTCTGTTTTCGCATTCAAATGGCTGTTGAACCACTTATGGTGGAAATGTAAAATTTTCCTGAATTATAATACCGATGCTACATGAGGCGAACATTAATACCATTTATTTAAATTGCTTATCCCCTTTGAACAAGTTGGTTTTATTGGACAATCTCATTACAAGGAATTGCTGATGTATCGACTGCCTACTGCATAAGTCCATAAAACAATTTTCTCCGAAAAGTTGAAAGCATTCTATTAATACGGAAACC
>JBBRCH010000060.1:0-28924 GCA_038204995.1 Bacteroidales bacterium
CATAACACCTGAACCTACATTATAACCGATTTCGCGAAGCAGTTTCAACGCATTGATCCGTATATCGAAATCATGCTTCTTATCATTTGGATGGATTTTATAATAAAGTTCGCGATCGGATGTTTCGATGCGTATCAGGTAACGATGGGCACCGTTTGCATACCATTCGCGATATGTTTGTTCAGTTTGTTCGCCCATGGATAGAGTAATACCAAGTTTACCTGCTGAAAGTTCCTTTATTTTTTTCAACAGGCTGGTAATGGTACCAACAAATTTTTTATCGCAGCGCTCACCCGATTGCAGTACCATAGAGCCGTACCCTTGTTCAAGAGCAAAATGCGCAGCCTCAAGCACTTCTTCCTCAGTTACCATGTACCGGTCAGGTTTTGTGTTTCCTGCGCGTATGCCGCAGTACAGGCAGTTTTTGGAGCAGATATTTGACAGTTCTATCAAGCCACGGAAATATACTTTGTTCCCGACATACTGTTTTTTGATTTCTGCCGAACGGGTAAATAATTTAGTCTTATCCGAACCTTTTGCACTGAGTAAAGCAACAAGGTCAGCATGAGAAAAATCTTCCTTAATTAATATCGTTTCAAAGGAATCGGACATAGAATATTATTTGGCAATTATTCCGCAAAAATAGTATGAATTACTATGCTTTAAATATAAATAGTAAAAAGCATTTGTAAACATAGAATGCTATGAAACCAATCTGATTTTAATTAACTGTTTCTCGATTTCGAAAAGCTTAAGTAACACCAGGGAAACAATATATTATGTAAAAAATAAGTCCCGGTCAATTGAACGGGACTTATTTGAGACCTAATACAGGTAAAAGCATTATTTAGCTGCAGTTTCCTCCTTTACCATAAGGTGTGAGTGTAAGAATTTCTCCATGGCACGGTAAAAATCAAATCGGTTTTCTTCGTTGTAAAAGCCATGGCCTTCATTATCTTTAACCATATATTCAACCTCAATTCCGCGTTTCTTCAAAGCATCTACCATCTGGTCGCTTTCATCCTTATTTACACGTGGATCGTTGGCTCCCTGAGCAACAAATAACGGTGTTTTGATTTTATCGACATGAAATACAGGTGACGCTTCACGCAGAAGCACACTGTCTTTCACTGGGTCACCAACCATTTCATACATCATATCAAGCATTGGTTTCCAGTAGGGAGGAATGGTTTTCATAAATGTGAAAAGATTGGATACCCCAACATAATCAACTGCGGCCGTATACAAGTCAGGAGTAAAGGTAATACCGGCGAGTGTGGCATATCCACCGTAACTACCGCCATAAATAGCAATCCGGCTTTTATTGGCAATACCTTTATCAATCAGCCAGTTAACCCCATCCGTGATATCATCCTGCATCGTCTTACCCCATTGTTTAAATGAGGATTCCCAGAATTTGCGGCCATAACCTGTCGATCCCCTGAAATTCATCTGAAACACTGCGTAACCGCGGTTTGCCAGAAACTGCACTTCAGGATTGAATCCCCAAGAGTCGCGGTACCATGGGCCACCGTGCGGATTTACGACCACGGGGAGGTTTTTTGCATTTTCCATAGTATACCCTTTGGGCAGGGTGAGGTATCCGTTTATAGTAAGCCCGTCGCGGCTTTTATATTCAATAGGAACCTGGCTGGCCATCTCATTCTCATCAAGCCAGGGAGCAATATCTGCAATTTTGTCAAGTTTATCATTTGCAACATCATACAGGTAATAAGCACCCATTGTTTTATCGCTGAATGAGGCAACAATATATTTATCTTCAGCTTTGCTGTTCGAAACAAACGAAAATTCACTCTCCCCGAATTGCTTTTTCATTTTTCCGCATAAGTCTTCGAACGTTTTATCGAAGAAAAAACGCTCCCGTTTCCAGGAAGTGTACCTTGCAGCAGTCAGCACTTTCCGCGGTTTGGAGTAGAATAGACCGTCAACATCATAATCCTTGTTTTCGTAAAGAACTTTTACCTCTTTACCTGCGCGTGGATCAAATTCAACAATAGCGGATTTATCGCGCCCCAGATTAGAGGAGGCATAAATGTTTTTATTGTCGAAAGTGAAAAAATGAGGCGACATTTCATCTTTAAAACTGGTAGTCAACACTGTTTTGAAAGGCTCATTTTCAGTTTCCCTGAAAAGTAAGGATGTATTTACTCCGTCGACAATCGCAGTAGCCATGCGGAGTTTGCCATCATGATCGGTAATCCACGCCTGGATATTACCCGGGTTTTCAGCCAGCATATTCATTTCGCCGGTGTTGATATTCAGGCGGTATGGATCAAAAACCTGGGGATTACGCTTATTCAAACCTACTATTACATATTCGTCGATTTCGGGTAAGTCGTCAATAACCTGTGTGCGGACTTTCAGGAAATCAGTGAGTGCGATAAGGTTAGATCCGTCAGTATTTACGCCAAAAAGTTTGAAATTTTCATCCCCGCCGGTATCTTTCAGAAACAAAATACGGCTGTTGTTTCCCCAGAAATATCCAGCTATGCTTCGCGCTGTATCACTGGTAAGCTGGATTGCTGAGTCCTTGCCGATTTCCTGAACAAACACATTCATCCGGCGCTTGTAAGGAGCCATAAAGGCATAATGTTTCCCATCAGGAGAGAGTTGGAATCCCGATTTTTCAGGATTCTTAAAGAAATCTTCCAATGGGATTTGTTTAGCTGTCATAATAGCATCTTTTTGTTTGCATCCGCTAATCATCAGCAGAGTTAATGCCAGCAAAAGTAATGGTATTTGTGAAATCAGTTTTTTCATACTTTGGGTTTTTGGTTAATTATTAATAAAATTTCAATATTGTTTTTATTTATAAATTTGCAAGAAACTCAAAAGCTGGGATTAATTAGTTCTGTGTTTTTAGAAATCAGTCTGTAAAGAGTTCAAAAAGCAAAAGCTCTGACTGCAAAAAGTAAATGCAGTAACTTTTATTTAGCTAAATTACTCAAATATAATTGATTGTCAACTACCCCGATTAGATTTTCGGTAACCTGATGGTTTTGTTCTGTATATTTCAGTTAACAGCCGGTGAATAATGCTCATGTAATCTCTGCCTAAAATAATGTTCCGACTTGCTCCGATAACACTTCATTGAAGCCTGAATGAGTATTGTATTATGTTACCTGATTTTGGTTTAGTGCAATATAAATATCATAGAGTTTCATGATGCTTATTTCTTAACAAACTTACCTTCCCTGATCACTTCTTCCCCTGAGCATCTGATTATATAGGTTCCGGTGAGTAAATCGTGTACATCAATCTTGTCCGTTTTGGATTGAAGAATTGTTTTTACCGTCTGCCCGGACATATCTATGATTTGAATCGTATCAAAATCAAATTTTCTTTCGGTGCTGAAAGTGAGAATATCATTAACGGGGTTTGGAAAACATTTTAGGTTATGAATTTCCAGGTCGTCCTCTATCGAATTGGCATAGGAAGCGAAAAGCCAGAGATAAGCCTCTTCAAATGCTTCGCGCCAGAGTTTCTCATTATGCTGACCCCCGGTTACAATTTTTTTAAAAACATTATCCTGCCCAAACCCAATACTGACGAGGGAATCATTCATCCGCTGCATTTCACTTTCCATACCGGCACTTTCGAGTGTTCCGCAGAGTTGAAAGAAACGCATATCATAGTTTTTACCGGCATCGTGAGTAAAGGCCCATATGCTATCCGAAAACCAATAGGAGGGAGAGAATAATCCTGCCTTGCTGAAAACATCCTGGTATTTTATGGTTCCGTAGTGCGAAATCAGGCCGCCAAGCGAACTACCCATAAGTCCTGTATTGTCTCTGTCGGGTAAAGTGCGGTAATGCTGATCAATATAAGGCTTTAGTGTTTCAACAATAAATTGCATGTATTTATCCCCATCGCCGCCACCATACTGTGTATTCGGCCAGGGTGTATATTCACCTATTCGATCAACACCGCCATTATCAATACCAACCACAAAAGGAACATCTTTTCCTTGCTCGGCGAGAGCATTTAATGTCTCATCCACATTCCATTCGCTTGCAAAAGCAGTAGCAGCATCAAACAGATTCTGGCCATCATGCATATACAGGACCGGATAATTTTTAGCAGATGTTTCATAATCAGGTGGCAGGTATATCCAAATCCTGCGGGAGCGATCCAATTGAGGCATATAGAAATTGGTACTGATGATTTTAACATTTTCGGCAGCTGTTGAAGTACTTCCTCCACCAGCATCAGCCCAGTTGGCAATAGTTACATCCACCGAGTCGGTACTGCCAAATGTAAAAGTACGATCGGTAATTTCCTCTCCCCCTGCGCCTTTTTCAACCGTAGCCCACGAACCGCGCGTAAATTTGAATTGAATAACAGTTCCTGATGCCTGGGCAGCCAGGGTTATACTCCATTTGCCATCTGCGTTTTTGTGAAGCATGTATTGAGGCAATCCAGGTTCCCAGCCTGTAAAGTTTCCGGCTATGTATAAACTATCCTCTTCCGGGGTGTAAGCGGGTAAGGATTGCACAACAAAGGTCACCTGTGCTGTTATTTTTAACGCAAATGCGCATAAAACAATAATAATGATTAACTTATAATTTTTCATACGTAACGCGAAATGAGTTTGTGACTAATTATTTTTGTACTGCAAGTATACCAAAACTTTTCATATAAATCTGTATTTTAATAGTTTGAATGATGTTTTGATTCAAGCGCAGACTCTCAATCACCTGTTTTAATAAAATCTTTATTCTTCCAAAGATCGATTAAAGTTATATTCTTCTCATATCCTGCTTATACCCTTAAGCCTTGCATCATATTTTTTCTTTCTTTTGTAAAATACTAAATAGAGTTAAAAAGCCAATGAAAGATCCAATCACCTCTGAAAGAAAACCGGGCATTAAATCGTTCCCACGAAGTTTCTGGACTGTAATAACCATGGAATTCTTCGAGCGTGGATCGTATTATGGTGTAATGTCGGTTCTTTCGGTTTACCTGGTAATGAGCAAATCCGACGGAGGTCTGGGTTTTTCGAAAGAAGGTGTCGGAGCTATAAAAAGCACGATTACGCCTTTGCTTTATTTCCTGCCTATACTGGCCGGTGCGCTTGCCGACCGCTTTGGTTACCGCCGCACCCTAATGATGGCTTTTACGGTTATGAGTACAGGTTATTTTTTCACAAGCCTTTCAACCTCTTACGTTATGGTTTTCCTGAGCCTGGTTCTGATGGCTGTCGGAGCAGGTTTCTTTAAGCCGGTGATATCGGGGACTATTGCCAGGGTAACTGATGAAAAGAATTCGTCTCTTGGGTTCGGGATTTATTACTGGAGCATAAACCTGGGCGCCTTTATTTTTCCTTTGTTGTTAGTTCCTTACCTGAAAAGCATTGGTTGGAGTTATATCTTCGTGATGGCGGCCGTAGGAACTGGCTCTATGTTATTACTTAACCTTTTTGTTTACCGCGAACCACCAAAACCCGTAAACACCAAGCCATTGATCGATGTGTTTAAGGGGATTTTCCTCGTACTGAAAGATTATCGTTTTCTTTTAATGATTTTTATTTATTCGGGTTTCTGGATACTCTATTTTCAGATGTTCGATACCGTGCTGTGGTACCTGAAGGATTATATAGATATGACACCGGTAAATAATGTAGTAAATGCATTTCTTGGTCTGTTTATACAAAATCCCTCCTGGAAGTTTGATGCTGAACATGTTACTGTTATAAATGCCGGAATTATTATCCTGTTACAGTTGGCAGTATCCAGCATTGTACGCACAAAACCTGCGTTGCCAACCATGATAGCCGGTATAGCTATGGGAACTGCAGGAATGGCCATACTTTCAATTTCAACGTATGCATGGGTTTTTATTGCCGGGATTGTAATCTTTTCGATAGGTGAAATGACTGCTCATCCAAAATTTATCTCATACGTCGGATTAATTGCTCCTGCTGATAAAAAAGCGTTGTACCAGGGATATGCATTTCTTTACGGAGTGATTGGCAGCGGAATCGGCGGAATACTGGGGGCAACACTTTATGTCCATTTTGTTGATAAACTGCATCAGCCAGGAGTTTTGTGGTTTATTTTCAGCCTGATTGGTGTAGCTACCATAATTGGGTTGTTGATTTATAACAGGTTTATTTTGCCAAGGGAAATAAAAAGTGAATAGAGAATAGACAACCACCATTTAGCAATGGCACAAACGGGAACTAACTTAAAAATTTGAAATAAATAGAAATAAATAGAAATAAATAGAAATAAATAGAAATAAATAGAAATAAATAGAAATAAATAGAAATAAATAGAAATAAATAGAAATAAATAGAAATAAATAGAAATAAATAGAAATAGTTAGAAGATCTATCTGTCTGAAATTCAAGCGATAGCATTCTTGCTAGATAAAAGTGAATTGAGTGCAGCAGTCTTATTACTTGTCCAGTCTATTTCGGGAAGTGCAGCGGGTACTATTGAATATGGAAATTTAGTGGTTCAGTTAATTTTGTCAGCATTTCGCTATCAGGTAGTTATGGGTAAGTTTAGAAAAATAACGATCCGCGAGAGCCATGGGCTGGCCACCTAAAGTGATATACAGAATATAAATTGGAGACCAGAAACCATTTTTAAAAGGAGCGATACTTAAAAGTCACACGAGTAGGATAATTATCAAATGAAAAAAATGTCAAATTTTAAGAAATTATTAATCGTAGTCGTTATACTTACATTTTCTGTAGAAACTTATGCTCAGGTATTTGGGTTAAAAGCCGGTTTCAACTTATCAAGTATGTGCTTCAAAAACAATGTTCAATCTTTTGGCGACAATTTTAAACTGAATCCAGGTTTTAATGTTGGTGCATCAGCAGAATTCCCAATAAATAATTTATTTTCATTTGAAACAAGCTTTTTATTGTCAACAAAAGGGTATACACGTACAGAGCAATTCACTGACGATTATGGTTTCCATTTTGATACCAAAGAAATTGTTAATCTTTACTATTTCAACATTCCGCTGACAATGAAGGCGACCTATGGATCAGGCAAGGCTAAAATATATGGCACATTATGACCATATGTTGGGATAGGAATCTTTGGCAAATCCAAGGCAGAAACAACTGTTTCGGGTAAAACTAATACTACAAACACTGACATTAATTGGGGAACTGATAATTATCCCAGTTATAGACGATTGGATTTTGGTTTAACCATTTGCTCAGGACTAGCAATTAATGCTTTCCAACTGGGGATATCTTATGATTATGGATTAGCTAATATTGCAGCAAACCATGACAATGGTTATTAAGCAAATAATCGAGTAATTGGAATATCTCTGGGATATAAACTCATCAAGTAAAAGAAAACCTACCCATAACTGATGTGATTAAAAATGCTCCCTGATGAAAAAATATGGACCGCCTGCCCCAACCCCCAACCCCAAAATCCTTAAAATGGACTTCGAACTGATCGATCACGAATATATTCAACTTAACCAACTTCTGAAACTATTAGGATTGGTTGAAACAGGAGGCGAAGCCAACCAACGTATTATGGATGGGGAAGTGAAGGTGAATAACATTGTGGAATTTCAGAAACGGAAAAAACTGCGTCATGGTGACGTGATAATGTTTAACAGGCACATTATTACTATCATTTAAACAACGGAGTACTATAAAAAAATGGTATGAGTCGTTATTCGAGAATTATAGCATTCAATACGACAACGAAAGTTATACCCAGGGAACGCAAGGCGAATGCGATTTTATTGAAAGTGAAATAGCTCAAAATAAGGATACCCGGATTCTGGATATAGGATGTGGAACCGGGCATCATTCCATCGAATTGTCAAAACGCGGATACATTGTTACCGGCATTGATCTTTCGGACAGTCAGCTGCAACGGGTAAGGGAAAAAGCTTCAGATCAGAAGCTTCAAATTGATTTTCAGAAACACGATGCCCGGTGGTTGCCCTTTACAGAAGAATTCGACCTGGCAATTATTTTATGCGAAGGCGCTTTCCCCTTGATGGAAACCGATGAAATGAATTTTCAGATCCTTCAGAATGCTGCCAAAGCCCTTAAATCCGGAGGGAAACTTATTTTTACAACCTTAAATGGTTTGTTCCCGCTGTCCCAATCAGTGAAGGATTTTATGCAATCAGCAAAGTTGGAAGGGAATGCGTCTAATGTTGATAATTCATTCGACCTGATGACTTTTCGAGATTATAATACCCTCATTGCGGAGGATGATAACGGAGTTCAGATGGAATTGCATTGCAATGATCGATATTATGTTCCTTCGGAAATAAAGTGGTTACTGAAATCACTGAATTTTATATCTGTTGATATCTTTGGTGCTAAACTGGGCGCTTTTAGCAGAAATAATACATTGACGACCGAGGATTTCGAGATGCTGGTACTAGCTGAGAAATTATAACAGCTGAAATGCTGGTCGTCAATTTTTGTTGCCGCTCATATTCAATGCTTTCATTTGACGCGCAATTTTCTGTCAATCATGAAATACGGTGAAGCGGATGATAACCAGGATTTACTGAATAAGTTTCAAAATCCAATCACTATTTACTCAATTAAATTGGGCTGCTGAAGAGGAGTGAGGGGAGTTGAATCTCCTGGTAACTTTATAGAAATCTTCCGGCATAACCGGGACTCCTGACGAAATAATCCAGACTACCTTAAACAACTTCAAAAAAAAAATCTCTGCCACCATTCTGTCGCAGAGATTTAATTTTGTCCTAACAAAAACCCATTAGCAGCTCACCAATTCCATTTTTTCCATATACATTTTATATTCCTGTTTAATCGTATTCATGAGTTGCTTTACAGGAATAATTTTATTTGTTCGCCAAACATTGCTGCCTGCAAATGCATAACCTCTTCTGAAGTTACCCCTAAGCGCCGATGTTAGTGAAGCTATAATACAATAGGGAGCTGTATTTATATCACAGGTTCGTATACAATTAACCGGACAGGTCTTGGGCTGTCGTTTCCCTGCTTCAACTTCTTCCAGAAAGATCGATTTTATAGCACGCCCAGGCATGCCTACCGGGCTTTTTATGATTTTTACATCTTCTTTTTTTGCATCAAGGTATGCCTGCTTGAATTCAATGGATGCATCGCATTCATCAGTTGTGACAAAACGGGTACCCATCTGAACGCCTGATGCTCCCAGATTCATTATTTTGACAATGTCAGCACCTGTGTATATGCCGCCAGCTGCAATAACAGGAATATTTTTGCCATTTGCAAGACCGATTTCTTCAACTGCTGCAACAACTTCTGGAATTAATTTTTCGAGAGCATAATTTTCATCAAAAATCTGGTTAAGCTTAAAGCCAAGGTGCCCCCCAGCTTTTGGCCCTTCAACAATTACTGCATCGGGAAGATAATTGTAGTTCATCAGCCATTTATTGCAGATTAATGCAGCTGCCCTGGCAGATGATACAATAGGCACGAGGCGCGTTTTACAATCAGGTGTAAGATATTTAGGAAGGTCAAGCGGAAGCCCGGCACCTGATATTATGATGTCTATTCCTTCTTCAATCGAAGTTCGGACCAAATCATCATAATTTGTAAGTGCAACCATAATGTTAACTCCCAGTATGCCGGAAGTTTTTTGCCTTGCTTTCCTGATCTCTTGCTGCAGGCCAATTATATTATTTGCAAGGTAATTGTTTGATTCACCTTTGTATAACATGCCTAATCCAGCTGCGGAAATTACTCCCACACCACCTTCATTGGCAACAGCAGATGCCAGCCCCGAAAGTGAAATCCCGACACCCATACCCCCCTGGATTATAGCAGTAGGAATCAGAAGACCACCTATATTCAATTCTTTCATTTTAGTCATGTATATATAACCTTTGATTGTTTAAAAAGCACAGTACTTTTGGAATAGAAAAGGTTCTTTTAATATCTGGTAAATGAAAGTACCCTTGTGCTTCATAATACAAAATTACTTCTGAAAAAGTTTAACTGCGAAAAAATGGGCTACACTGCCTGAAATGGGTGGAATGGTTATATCCAGGGACGAAATGCAGGATGTTTTGGGACGAAATGCTGCATATTTATCGTTATTGTGCCATTTTGGCCTTAATTAAACCAACTGAATGGATGAAATGATAAGAAAAAATTATTACTTGTTACCTGGATGATAGTAACTTTCTGAACCTTGCAACATTCTGCCGCGAAACCGGAATGCGAAAATCAAGTCCTGTTGCTTCAAGTGTAAAATTGGGCGAAGTTCCGGAAAGCTTTGAAATCTGATCTAAATTCACGAGGCAACACCTATGACATTTTTTAATATTCTGGAATTCTGAAAAGAGCAATTCCACATTGCTCAGAGTTTGCCTGATCATCAGTTTTCGGATTATTAATCCTTCATGGTAAAAAATTTCGATATAATTACTCGCTGACTGAATGAGAACAATATTTTTCAGGTCTTCTTCAAAAACTTCCTTGCCATTTTCAGATTCAATCCGAATACGTTCGTTACCTGAATCGTGTAATCCTTTTCGTTCTTCGGCAAGCCAGTGACGACCCGAATCTATAACCTGCACTACTTTGGATTTCAAAGAGTTATTATAGTTTACAAGGTTAAAAAGCACCAGGGGTAATAATGCGAGAGCACCTGAGCGGAAAATGGTGAGCGATTGCATGCTCGAAATATTGAATGCAAGAGCGGTAAACGTAAATCCAAAGATCAAAACGGCAAACATTCCGATATTCCAGATCAATTCCTTACGGACAGTCCAACGGGATGACTCGAATAACTTTGAAAACAAACCGGGAAGGATCAATGTGCTGAAGAAAAATGTAGCAGCACTTACCAATCCGATTAACAGGACAAAATAACCATCTTTTGGTGAAGCCAGGAAATTTATTCCAAAGGGCTGAAAATACAGCGTGAGCAGCATAAAACCCATACATACAAAAGTTATTGTACGTAGGTTATGTTTGAAGTTATTATTAAAGGGATATGGCTGGTTCAGATTCTCAAACATCACTGCTATTTTCATCGGTAAAGGTACAACTAATATGAGAACATTATGGAATCGAACTGCAGTGTGGCGGTTTTCCCTCCTTGATTAAAGTTGAATCTTAACTACAAAGTTCATATTCAGTAGTTTAAATATGTTAAAGAATTTACGAATATTTCGCATAATGGTACATGTTTTGCAGTATGCCCTGTATGACAAAATCACTTAATCATCCTCTGTTCATGAAAGCCCTGAACTGGGCTTACGAAAAATCAATGAATGGAGTTCCGGGGCTGGATTCAGCAGATGAATTGGCTCAGAAATATATGGTTCATAAAGGTACTCTTCATGAAAAAGCAGATTTGCTGATCAGGCGGCAGAATATAAATGCAGGCGCCAGCGGCTTCATAAGCGGCCTTGGAGGATTATTGACTTTACCTGTTGCAATACCTGCCAATCTGGCTAGCGTACTTTACATCCAGATCCGTATGATCGCTGCAATAGCGCATATGGGTGGGCATAACCTTCGTGATGAAAAAGTTAAAACACTGGTTTACATTTGCCTTGTCGGAAATTTTGCAAAGGATTTCATACAGGAAGCAGGTATTATGCTGGGAACCAAATTAACTGCCCGGGCTGTTGAAAATATTTCAGAAAAATCTCTGATAGCTATAAATAGAAGAGTTGGATTCAGATTAATAACAACTTATAGTGAAAAAGGCTTAGTTCATCTTGCTAAAGCAATTCCCCTGGTTGGCGGAATAATAGGTGGAACAATAGATACGGTTACAACCAACATCATCGGAAATGCTGCCAGGAAAGCATTTTTAACTTCCGGAATATAAACCAGTTAAAGCAACAGCAAACGGAATAGGTTTACCTGATATTACTGTTGTATCTGAGATGGTTGAAACTGTGAGTTTACTTATTTTATGCAAATACGCCCGGAGTATTTATTTTTGACTGCCTAAATCATGATTTGAAGTTTGCACATTTTTGATTAACGTATTATATTGTTTATCAATTGTATAGTAGTGAAAAGCCTCGATATTTATTGATTAAAGCAGATATTTAAAGTATAGAGTTCGCACATTTTTGGTCTTCGGCTGTTACTAAGCCTATACCTGTTTACTCGCAAAGTTTTGTGAATTACTGAATGTATTTTTTTTGTCTATACTTTAAAATAGTGAAGTATGCAAAGCCCACCGCTTTTACCGGGAGTATTTTACATGATTCTGATTGGAGGCTGTGTGCTTGCCTTACCTTTATCGTTTCTCCTCATCAGCCTATATAAGAAAGCACTTGTAAAGGGTATGGGCTACACTTCAGTAAGCTTTACTTCAGCGGATTTTAAATCTGCTCCTGTTATACATGATTTGGCACCAGCCACGGACATAAACCTGGTAAATATTTCTGACCTCAGCGACGATAGTTCAAAAATTTATTTCCGGCTTAAAGAAACCCTTGGTTATCACTGGTTTGTTTATGGAGCTATGGTTCTGGTTTTTGCAACAATTATTTCCGGTAGTTTTCTGCAATCCTTTGGGACCATTAGTTTTTGGCGGTTATTCTACTGCATACTGATTTTTTCGTTTCCATATGTACACATTTCTGAAATGTTGTTAGCAAATGGATGGAAGCAAAAAATGGCTATTTACTTGGTGGTTTTCTTTATGTATTTCGCACTTCTTTATATTATCTGGTCTAAAGCAGCCACAAACGGAATGACATTCTGGACTGCTTTGATTCCGGTATTTATTTATAATGCCATACCGGCTGCAATTATCATTTTATTCCGGTCGGGCAAAATTAAAGCTGTTGGTATGTTTGTATTATCATTTATAATGGTAAGTGTTTCAGGTCCTGCATTGTTTTCTTTTTACATGTCCACCCATCCGGAAAGCCTGGAGACTCTCGGAATGACTTTCATTCGTGCAGGGTTCTCGGCAAATCTTACAGTTTTAGTATGGATAATAATCTCATTATCGGTAACAATCGTTGTTGGCTGGATTTTTATCAACAGAATAAAGGCCTTCTATACCAGGAAATGGATCAATGATATTCAACTTACTGCTGATTCGTACCTTCTGCTCTTTAATTTTACCTACAGTATTTTTATATTTTTCGAAAGTCCGAAGTATGCTTTAGTTTCGTTGCTTGCTTTCCCGGCTTATAAAATTACGGGTTTACTGTTTTTATTTTTTCTGAGGAAAAGAAAAGTAAAGAAAGTATCGCCACGTATGCTTCTCTTGCGTGTATTTGCGTTAGGCGACGATAGTAAAAATCTGTTTGAACGTGTATTAAAACACTGGCGCTATGCAGGCAGCATACAGATGATATCAGGCCCGGACCTTGCTGCTGCAACAGTTGAACCACATGAAATTGTTTCATTCGTCAGCGGGAATCTGAAGGATTCCTTTTGCGAAGGTGCAGATTCTATCCTCGAAAATATTGCTAAAATTGATAGTTATCCAGACCTGGATGGAACGCACCGCGTAAATGAATTTTTCTGCCGCGACAATAACTGGAAATATGTTCTCCGGCAATTGGTGATGCATAGTGATACCGTGTTAATGGACTTAAGAAGTTTTTCCGATAAATTCGCAGGCTGCCGTTATGAGATAGAAGCCCTGGTGAATATGGTTTCACTGAACAGAATCATTTTTATTGTTGATACGAATACTGATATCGATTTTACCAGGCAGGTATTTACAAAAGCTATACATTCAGCAGATAATGGGTCAGTCAACAGAATGATGCCTCAAAATGTTACACTTTATAAAATTGAAAGCCATAAAGACAAGGACGTAAGTAGGTTATTAAACCTGTTATGTTCAAAAATCGAATAATGTAAGCAGAATCAGTTATGGAAGCCATATCATGCTACTTTTATTGGAAATCAGGCAATATTTTTTCAATAAACTCTATTAACCTTTCCGGATCACCTTCACGGCAATCGAACCAGTTATAGATTCCCATTATAGGCGGCATTTCCAGTTCCCCATAGTCATGCAAATAGATAGTCTGAATCACCTGAGTTTTTCTTTTGTATTCAATAAGTTTCGCGCATTGGAACTCATCCCAGCAAACCGGTGAATTGGTGTAATCAGGTGAAAGAAATACAATAACTCGCTTTGACTTTTGAATAGCGTCGGAAATATGCTTCAACCAGATTCCACCGGATGGAATCAAATCCTTGTCATAGAAAATATTTAGCCCCGCATTTTTCTGCATACTATTCCGGACAAAAGAATCTATTAGCTGGGTTTGTGTATGTGCATAGCTGATAAACAAGTCATACTCAGCAGTTTCTTGTCGTGAAGTGGTTTCCTTTATGTTGTTTTTGACACTATACGTCAATTGGTTACTCTCTTGCAGAGGGAAATCCTGGGTCCTGACAGGTTCAGAGCCGGATGTATTATTTTCTTTATTTAGTAGTATTGTTTCAGATGGTTGCCTGGACTTTTCCTTATTAATTGATTCCGCAACGGCAGCAAAATGGTCTTTGACGGAGGCATTCAGATCATAGTCCTGTTTTCGGTTAATAAATATAGGCAGTGCATCCAGAACCTGCTGTTCGCCGTACAAAGCCAGTTTGATGCATTTAAGCGGTAATCCGTTTTCAAACCAAAAAATTGCAGCATCAAGTATGGCAGGCAGCATTTTCTGAACAGGAACTTTCTGGTTGCCACTCGCAAGCAATGGCATGGCAATGGTGTTATAATCATTTTCAAAAGCAAAAGTGTTTATACACCTGAAAATGTTACCGACAATTTTATCTTGTTCATTAGTCTGGGAACCAGGTTCGAAACATAGTATTCTCTTTATATTGAATTCCTCCTGCTGCGATGGACTTAAGGGTTTCGACAGCCAGCATCCGAGTTGATCAATCAGGTTGATCTCTTTATCCTCGGCAAGTTTTCCAACCAGCACTCCTTTATTATATAAAGCTGCCATAAGTGTTTTAGGAACAGGGATGTAGCTTCCCGGATAAGCTGAAATCACAAGGATATCAGCAGCATGTTCCTTTGGTATATTGGTCAGATCACCTAGCAATAGTTGAATATGCGCATCATCGCCGGGGCGGGGAATCGTTATTTGTGACAGGAGTTGCATATAGATAGGGATATAAAATATGATTAGTTTGTTGAGAATTTCCGTTCTTTTTAAGAATATCCTTGATCGGTCCGATCTGGAATCTATTTATTTACGTTCTCTTAGAGTTGCATATTCCAATTAAATCCTCGTTTTACTTTCACTAGTATTCTTTAGCTTCGAGCCAAACAGCATCAAAGATCCTGTCTTTTGGTAACAGGTTACTG
The DNA here is from genome assembly GCA_038204995.1 of Bacteroidales bacterium. Lineage (GTDB taxonomy): Bacteria > Bacteroidota > Bacteroidia > Bacteroidales > UBA4417 > UBA4417. Next base: position 15,303 of record JBBRCH010000060.1, read on the forward strand.
TTTTTGATCGAACGTAATAAAACCCGGATCAATTTAGGTAAAACAAGCTGATTTTCAAGAGTTTGTTAACTGTAAATGATTTTGTAATCCGTTAAATCATTCTGAAACAGTTCTAGCTCACCTTCTGCAATCCCATGGTGGTTCCAGGATTCAACTCCTGCTAATTACCTTTTGTACATTTCATTGGAAATGTTTCTATAACCAGATTTCATATAACTAAGCAGGCAGTATGTAAAGGAACTGAAAGGTTCCCTGTTTCCTGCATCCAGGTGAAAAATCTGCTGCATTCCGGAAGTATATGACCGCATATTCTCAGCTGATAAAGGTTGCCCGATTTTATCAACCTTGACCAACCACAGTAAATAGTGTATTCTTTTCAGAATATCATGCGTTTACCAATATCCTAATCATTCTTATAGGAGCAGTATGAGAAAATAATCATTTGCCAGATACTTAAAGAAGAGGTTAATCTAACCTAATCCTATTCTGAAATAATTACCTACAGCAGATTCTAATTAACCTGATTTGATTGCATTCCGGCAATTGTTAATTATTCTGTGGAGCAGGACCGAAGCTGAAGTAGAAAATTATCAGAACTGGTTTTAGTTTTTAAGTTCAGGAATTAAGGATATCGGTTATGACGTTGATTTTCTTCTTTTGTTCTTCATAAGAACTCATGGCAAAAGAATCATTTATTTTTTCGGCAAGTTCTCTCGCTTTTTGTTCGTATTGTTTCATTTGCACTTCCTTGCCTTTTGTATTATAGACTTCGGCTATTGTCAATAGCACCCATATAGCATCACTCTTCGAAGCAAAATCCGGCGCATTTTCAATCTCCAGCGATATTTCGAGCACGGTGTTTCGGATGTAATCAGCTTTTAACTTTATGTCTTCCCAGTCTTGATTTGATTCTTTCAACAGGCTTGCTTTCTTGTAAATCATAAATGAAGCGTTGATGCCATTGTAATAATCACTTTTTAGTGTAAATCCTTTTTCATAGAACTGAATGGCGTTATTCAGGAAAAGCTGGTCATTGGTTATTTCGTTCAGCCGCTTATTTATTGCACCACTCAGCCCAAGAACTTCTATATCCTGGCTTTGAAGAGGGTTCAGCTCCTCAAGAATTACGTTTGCATTCAAAAGAGCTTCTTTTTCATTGGGTTTGCCATTTTTGTAAGTACATAAAGCTTGTCGCGTAATTATAAATGGCAACGTCTGACGGTAAGCCATATTTGTGCCGGCCAGAGTCTTGGCTTTGTCAAGCAGCTGCAAGGCAGTATCAAACTGCTTTGATTTCTTGGCTTCTTCGGCTCTGTTTAACAGAACAGAAAATGATTCTTCACCTGGATCAGCACCTGGAGTTGTAATATTCTTTGCTGAAAATGATCTAACTTCTCTGTTTTGAATCTCATTTTCAAGGAAAGTATATACTGGACTATCTGTTTTATACGGATCCTGGCTTAAGATTGCTTTCACTACATCGGTTAAATGAGTCTTAAACCTGTCTACTTCTTTATACGGGATTCCCTCTTCCGAATGTATATATTGATGAACTACGAAACTGTTTACATCAAAAGGTATAGAACTCATCTGTTCCTTTTCGCAGATCATGATGGTATGATGGGGTTTTAATGCATGGCGCACACCGAGTTCCCACATAACATTTGCATTCAGGGTCGAAATATCTGCTAAGGCGATATCCGCATTTTTTATTTCCTGCAACATCACTTTGTCAATGCTGCCGCTTACATTAATGTCAATTGCTCTGTAGCAATCAATATTCAAAGCTTCGAAAACCGGTTTTATAAGTAAACTATACGTTTCCTCCAGGTCAAGAAGCCTGAGTTTGTTGTTGGCATAACTGGGCTTTTTGCCATAACCTATTATTATAAAGCATTTTGTTTGTGCCATGGTAGTATTTTTTTATAACTCTATTATTACAACAATCGTTTTCATGATTCGTATTCAAGACATGTGCATGAAATGTGTCGGATAATTGTTTTTAAGAACGCAAATCACTTTTTTACAAGAATAAGTTGATGATTTTGAAAATTAAAATTTCAGGAATCAAAGGTTAAATCCTCCTGACAGGTGTTCTTCCCTTATTTCCTTTTTACCGGCAGCTTCTCCTATTTCAAATAGCTCTTGGCAATTTTCGGCATTGCTCATCTCACATAGCGAATCAATATGTTTCTGAGTGTATTTTTTTCCTGTGAGTTTATTTAGATCCGTGGCATCAATAGTAACGTTATATCTCAGGTATGTAAACAGGGGAGCAGGGGCAAGGCTGTCGTTGCCAAGATCTCCGACTTCGCCGTCAATAATCTTAGCAGTGGGCGATTTCGACATCCATTGCAGCATCAATTGATTAAGCCAGCTTGCATCCTGCATAAACATATCGGGTATCTGCTTGGCCCAGCTGAGTTGGTTATTACGCTGGATATCTTCGGGTAGTTTGTTTAACCTGCTCATTCCTGTTCCGATTGATACCAGGAGCAGATTATCAGCGCTCTTTCTCCAATGGAAAGGGAATCCATCGAGTGTGGCTACCATAAACAATTGTAAAGCGGGATTATTGGCCATGCTTACACCTCCATCCACGAAAGCACCATTCAAACCCTGCCCTACATCAATAGTTATTGGCAGGAAATAAGTAGGTGCTGCAGCGCTTGCCCTGACAGCATCGCGGAGGAATATTTTCCCGTTTGTGCCAATGGAACTGTTAAAATACCTTCCGTTCGGATGATTGATTAATGGCCATACACTATTAGTGTCAGCACGTTTGGTAATTATACAAAGCCCGGTTTTTATATTTTCCGGGTCACCTAACGTAAAATCCTTAAATATGGATTTCAACTCCTTTTCAAGAGGTTCGGAACTAAAAGTTGATTTTAGATAATCCTTCACTTCAAAAACATTCCACCAGTTGTATTTTTCACCGAATATTTTTCTGCCAAGGGTAAAATACTTGTCTTTAATTTCGCCTACAGACATGCCGATAGAGAGAGCCGCAGCTATAATTGATCCAGTACTGGTACCGCCTATGAGATCAAAATAGTGACATAGCCTGAAATCGCTGATTTGCGGATGTCGTGCTTTCAGAATGCTCTCTAATTTTTCGAGGTAGCCGAGCGTCAGAGCTCCGCGTATTCCGCCGCCATCCAGAGATAATATTCTCTTTGGTCCGCTTTTTGGATCTAAATGTTCATGTAATGATTTAATCATTTTCCAGAGTTTTTGGTTATACAACTAATTTGATTTCTCCGGATTGAAACAACTTACAATGGTTTACACAAAGTTAATGCATTGTCGGGGTTAAAAGAAAAGAACGGTAAGTTTTCAGTGTAAATCCAAATAAATAAACCAGCTGTTTCTGAGCCGGATAGTATACGCTGATTCTTGTACTAGCGAATGTTTTCTGAACAATATCTGATTAAACAAAATTGTGATCAAAAAGTTTGCTTAATGCCTGGTAAATCTTAGTAATGGAGAATTATGAAATGCTAAAAGGCATTAATCGTGATTCTGGCATTCGTTTTGTACCTTTGCATGGCCACTGTAATTCAGGCTCAATAACCGTTGTCGTAACTTATCATTAAGTTTGTAATAAAGGATCAGAGCTCGTTTATGTATCTGTTCCTTAAGCATTGCTTATTTATGAAGGGTGCTATCATTAGAATGATTTTATGAAAAATATCCCCTTGCTGATTCTTTTCCTTTATTTCTCTTCAAATAAGGTATTTTCTCAATCCACACTTTTTGATGAAACTCGTGTGTCGTCTGTTTACATTGAAATATCACCTGATTCATTGGAGGTAATTATGACCGATGTGCTTTCGGATCATTATTTTAAAGCTTTGTTTATTTATGACTTTGGAACAGGACGCGATACATTGCAGGATGTCGGTTTCAGGCTTAGGGGAAATACTTCCCGCTTTTCACAAAAAAAATCATTTAAGATCAGTTTTAACGAATATGAACCCGGACGCAGATACCAGGAGGTAAAAAAAATCAATCTTAACGGGCAGCACAATGATCCAACTCTGGTGCGCGAAAAGTTGTTTTACGATTCATGGAAAAATGCAGGCCTGGCTGAACGCCGAACCAGTTTTGTACGAATGTATATCAACCAGGTTTATTATGGATTGTATTCCAACCTTGAAGAATTTGATAAGGACTGGCTGGATCGTGTTTACGGAGACAAAAGTGGTAATCTTTATAAATGTACTTATCCAGCCGACCTTGTTTATCATGGAACAAATCAGCAGACGTATAAAAATATTCAAAGCAGCTCTTATACAGATGGCCGTGCTTATGATTTGCAAACTAATGAAACCGCAGACGATTATTCCGATCTGGTTGACCTTATTACACTTCTTGATAAGCCTGCTGATTCTCTTTTTGCTGTGCAGATAGAGACAAAAATTAACATTGACGGATTACTGAAAGCATTTGCCCTGGATGTTGCCTCAGGAAACTGGGACGATTATATGTACAATATGAACAATTATTTTCTTTATCATCGCACTGATACTGATAAATTTGAATTTATAACCTACGATACCGATAATACCTTCGGAGTGGATTGGGTTAACCGCGACTGGGCCACCCGCGATTGCCTCGACTGGATTTCGCATTCACAATCACGACCCCTTGCTGAAAAAATATTATCAGTTCCGCAGTTCAGGTCTAAATACCAGCAATATCTTAATACAATAACACAGACTATTACGAATCCTGATATTATATTCCCGTATATCGATTCAATGGAAACGCTTATTACCGGCCCTGCTATCGAGGATACTTTCCGTAGTCTTGATTATGGGTATTCGGTAGCTGATTTTCATAACGGATTTGTTCAAAGTATTGATTATCATACCCCATACGGCGTGAAGCCTTTCCTGGCGTTACGTTATACATCTACTCTTCAGCAGCTCGAAACAGCCTCCGTTCCAGGAAATATAGCTGTCACTTTGCCGGTTTATATATTTCCTAACCCTGCAGATGACTTTATAACTATTAAAGCGCAGCAGGCAGATATTGACCGACAATTTGTTATTGTTGACATAATGGGCAGGAAGCAGAAATCATTTCTTTTGATGAGAAATCAATCACAAATAATGATTTCAGTTACAGACCTTGCAAAAGGAGTTTATTCATTAATTGTTCAAAATAAGGGTCACTATTTCAGTTCGAGATTTGTAATAAAATAAATAGTTGCTTGTAATCGAATAGTTCATTTTTAGAAAGTCAGATAGAAAGTGGACAAGTCCAAATGAAAAACCGGATCAAATTTCTGAGGACTAATCAGTAGTAGTCTAGCTAAAGTCAAATAAAAAAAAGCCGGGAAGTTCACTGAAATTCCCGGCTTTCATTTTAGGATCAGATTCTATTTTAGAAAACTTCTGATTTCAGCATTGTAATCAACGCATACATCAAGCCATTCATCCAACATATGTTGCCAGCTGTTTTCTCCATAAATTTTTTCGAAAGCAGCTTTTACACCCATATCTTTCGACCATTCGTCAAATGAATTAAAATTCCATACAATTCCTACATCAGCACTGTTAGCGGAGTGCAAAGGATTGTTGTAAACAATAAAAGCCGATGTTCCCATTGACTCATAGGCTTTTTTAAGCTTTTCTGCTAATGCTTTAAAACGATAATATTCACCACGTTTCAGTTTAACACTCCATGCTTCATAGTATTTTGCTGTTTTCATAAAGTCCATTCCATAGGAAAGATCAGGGTTAATATCCCATAATTGTGTGTCACCATATGTTTCAACTAATGGATCCACTGTGGATGACCAGTCAGCATCGTGTCCATTTTCTTTGGTTGGGCGCGAATCGATTGATGCATAAGTAGTTGGACCAAAAACCCATACATACCATCCGGCTTTGTCACCATATTCAACTTTTCGAAGACCAGCTTTGTAAGGGCCATCCGGATGAAATTTGTTATCGTGGGCTTTGACCGCTGCCTCAAATTTTTGTTCCATACCTCTTTTTGGCATCACATACATGGTTTCAGTAACCATAGTGGGCTTTTCGGCAGCTGGTTGCGCAAAAGCGCTGCAAACCAATAATAGTGCACTAACTGTAATCGTCAAAGTTCTTTTCATAAATAATTGATTTTTAGGTTAATAATGAAATAGAAACACTTGCAACAGAACATTTGTTTAGAATGATTAAAAATAAATTATTCAAAATGTTTTATAAATTCTTCTAAAAGTCAATCTTATCGGTTAATTCATGAGCTTGATTAAGGATTTTTTTTAAATATAATATCCCAGATTTGGAATACGGATTAAACTGAAATTATCAGTTATTGACAAATTATGATCGGAGGTGACAATAAGAAACATATTACAGAAAATTCACCTTTCAGTCCTACCAGCAGGAAAGGGAAAATGTGTGAAGAAGTTAATAAAATGATACTCGATGTCATCGATAATAGTAAGCTTGGGACTATTATAGTCTGGGCTTCCGGTTTTTACGGCTTTATTAAGGACCGAAGCATACTTATGAATGTAGTTTACAGGAACCTATCGAAGAATAAGAAAGCACAACGGATGCTCAATGCGAAGAAAAAACATTCCTTTACGTATATTCCTGATTAAGGGAAGGCCACCTCTCTTTTAGGTAATACAGCTGCAAATTTGAAAAATATTTTTAACTCAAATTACGCAATAGGAGACTAAGTCGAACTATTTGCGTTAGTCGGGTTAACCCCTCCCGATAAAATCGGGAAGCAAATCATTGTATTTCAATGATCGTCCATTAAAATACATTAGATTTGTATTATCGATTACGCTACTGGGTAATTTGGGCTTAACTCAAACCTACCTCTTACCATGAATGTGTAAAAGAAATTCTAAGTCAGATTGCAGCCGGAGGAGCATAATAAATAAGAATCATGTTTTTAGATTTTCCGAAACACTTTACGGATTTCACCAGTTACCTCGCATGCGAAATCCTCAAGAGCTTTGCTGTTCAGACCGAGGGCTGCAGCATCGGGGTTCACGAAGGTTACTTCAATTTTTCCATCAACATGTTGCTGTACAATTACATTACAAGGCAACATAACTCCGACTTTGTCTTCGGCAAGGAGAGCCTGATGCGCAAAGGACGGGTTGCAGGCGCCTAAAATCCGGTATGGCCTGAAATCAACATTAATCTTTTTCTTTAATGTTTCTTTGATATCAATCTCGGTTATAATTCCAAAACCGTGTTCTTTCAATTTAGATGTAACATGCTCAATTGCATCTTCAAATGACATGTCAACTATTTTGGTGAAATATTGTTTCATATTAATGGAATGTTAACGTAAGTGTCTGTAGTCTTGTATTCTATATTTTAGGTAATTAAGAGGATTTGCTATGCAGGATAGTTAATCCTGGATTACCACCTGGCTTCTTCTTCCAAAAGTACAATTTTTTACTCATATCCATTCCTGATCACTGCATTTCCGCCTTTTTCGAATTTTAGCAGCAATTCTTTTTTGTTGGCAGTTTTCAGTCGTTCCATTTTAACAGATCCAGCAATAATAAAAGCCGGGAAGGGGAGCTGGATGCGGGCAATACCACTTTGCGTTGCAAAAATAGTGAAGGAATCAATTGTTCCTCCAACTTTTTTAGAACTTACGAGGAAAGCTCCTTCTGTCCTCAAGTTATCAAATGAGATGTTTTTCCAGATAGCAGGAACTGCAGGAAATATCCGAATGATCCCGTTATGACTTTGCAGCAACATTTCCTGGATGGCTGAAGCAAAAGCAAAATTTCCTTCCAGAGTGAAAGTACCGCCGGCAGAATCTAGGTGGCCGGTTTTACAATGATCGGCATTAAGGTGGAAACTGTTTGGTGAGCAATAACAAGAAGCAAATATCCGCAGTGCTTCTACTGCGTCATCGCCGCGGTACATTCTGGTATACATGTTTGCAAGCCAGCTGAATGAATAACCATTCCATTTTGACGAACCGTTTTTCTCAATCCGCGCAATACTGTTTTCTATAATCTTTTTATCCGATTCATTTTCAAAGATTAATAATCCAAGCGGATGAAGAGCCAGCAAGTGCGAAAAGTGCCTGTGAGATTCATTCAAAGGGCATCCTTTGGCGATAGTTAAACCACCGGTTTCATCAAGGTCAAAATCACCGAACTGCCAAAGAATAGTATGCCAGTGCTCTGCCTCGCCAGGAAGATTTAATTCAAGTGCAAGTTCTGCGGCTTTTTCGAATATAAATCTGCACAAAGCCAGGTCAAAGTTCGTCATTTTTAAGAACCAGGCATCTATGCGGTTGTCATTAAATTCGGGGCTGGAACTCATTGGAAGTGAACGGACTCCATTTTTTAATTCTGTTATCTGTTCCAAAAAAGTAGCAGTTTCTGAAAACCAGGGATATGCTCTGTCTTTCAGAAATTCCCGGTGCATGGTATACATCCATTGAAGATAGAAATGCTGTGCCAGCCATGCACCGACAGTAGGAGAGAGGGAATACATATGCCAGCCTCCCATAGCTGCTCCTTCCAGGGTAGCAACACCCGGGACATTTATGCCATTAGCATCGAAAACCCTTAATACATATTTCTCAAATGCTGGTTTGTGTTCCCACAACCAATACTTACAAACGGCACCTTCTTCAGGATGATTACCAATGTATGAAGGCCAGTAAGAAAGTTCTGTGTTCAGATCGTTATGATAATCACCTTTCCATGGCGGGAGTTTCCCGTTATCCGCAGTCCAGATGGCTTGCAGGCTGATTGGCGGAGCTCCTTTGCGCGAAGTCGAACCAAACTTGTACATTTCGAGTTAGTACTGTTTTTCCCGTTGAGTATCCGGGATAGAAACAGTTGATTGCCGTCAATAATTCAACCACCATTGCTTGTGATCAGAAACTCCTTTATCAAAATCGGTTTTTATCGCATTTTTACAAAGTTTATTTGCAGGAGTGGTTTTTGGTTTATTGCTGTAATGAGAAGTAATAGTAAAACATCCCTCCTGTCCAGACAAGGTTTTTATATAAGTGACAGCAACTTCATACATGAATGAAACCCATGCTTTTTGTCGGTAAAAGATACTGCTCTTATGTATACTGATTTTTCCTACAGGATAAACAAGCCTGCGGAGATCACTACCTTCAACAATTTGGTTATTATTAGATTGAGATGCTGAAATGTTGTATGCAGGTGCTTTAATAACCGGAACCACAGAAATTCCTTGCCAGTCGTAACGTGCAATTGGGCGGGTTGCATCAACAAAAGTCCGGAAAACGGCTCCGTTTTTCCACTTAATGGTGCAGATAGCACTGGCGATATTTAACGTTGCCAATACAACCGGACCCAATTTGCTGATATCAAACTCGATGGCAGCACCCGGGATTTTTGTCGGGCCTGCATCACGATCGTAGGGTACATCCGCAATTTTCCTCACGGTATCGAAATCACCTTTCAGTCTTTGCTGGTAAGCCCATTTATAAGTGTACTTGTCAATATCTGCCGTTGGTCGAAGATCCCACAGATCAGCCCGGTCAACCGAAAGTCGCAACATTCCATCGTGTTGCCAGACCAATAAGCCTATCATTCCGTTTCCAAGCGGGAATCCATGATCCCACTTATCAGGAATCGAATTAAAAGTAAGGTTCAACGTAGTATCCGGCTGTGCCTGAGTAATATAAAATCCGAAAAATATGCAAAGAGTTAGAAAAACTGATTTAAATCGATTCATGATCCGGGTCATTTTATCTTGTTTCAAAAAGTATTCCCATATTTTTCATTAAAAAAGTTGCGTTCAAGTTTTTACAAACACCCTTGTGCAGTTTGAAGTCGATAAGCATCTCGTCGTGCGAAATATGGATTTCAAAACACAAATTGTTCACAAAACCCGGATACAGTCCTGCTAGACCACCAAGTGCCAGGTCGTGTGTAGCGAACATGCCTACAGATTTATACCTGAGCAATTGCTCTATCAGGGCGAAGGAACCGGCTTGTTTATCCTTTGAATTGGTGCCTTTAAGTATTTCGTCCAATAAAATCAGTTTCTTCTTGCCACTTTCTAGCTCATCAATAATCTGTTTCAATCGTTTAAGTTCAGCATAAAAATAAGATTCTTTCCTTGCCAACGAATCGCTTGTACGTATGCTGCTGTGAATCTGGATGGGATAAAATTCAAGTTTTGTAGAACAAACGGGTGCCCCGGCCATGGCCAGGATATAATTTACACCAACGGTTCGAAGAAATGTGCTTTTACCCGACATATTTGCCCCTGTAATGATGGCAAACTGATTCCAGCCTTCTATTTCGAGGTTATTTACAACCCTGCTTTCAGCAGGTATCAGCGGATGCCCCAGGTTTTCGGCGTTAAAACTAAAATCTTCGGTGAGCGGCTGTGGATAAGTAAACGTAGGTTGATTGTAAGCAAAATTAGCAAGGCTCGAAAGCGCATCAAAAGTTGCAATTGACTCGAACCAGATGGGTACTTTTTCGCTGTTTTCCTTCTTCCATTTTTCAACTTTGAGTAAGAGATGGAGATTGAACATGAAAAGTCCGTTCAGAATCACAGAAACAAGAAGGTTCAGATTTGAATCCATGTATTTCAGAATAGTTGAAAGTTGATGAATTGCTTTAGATGGACTTTGTCCGTTGATAGATATAAGTTTTTTCTGCAGTTCTTTCAGGAATACTGATTTAAAATCAGCTGTCTCAATCATTTGCAGGCATTGCGCATACTTATTCAGTATTTTGCTTTTCGAAGTTATAATACTTTGAACTTTAATGGTTTGCTTGCCGTAAAGGAAAACAATGATCAATTGCAACACAATCAAAAATACCGGGAATGAAATAATTCCGGCAATGGAAAGCATGATGCAAACCAGGGTAACTGATGGAAGGCCGTAAGCTATCATCCGTAAAAGCTTCAGGTTGCTGACCGGGCTTTCGCTTTGCAACCACTGAGTCATTTCGGTTTTGTCGGAAACGGTAATTTCTTCGTTGTAAAATATCAGCTGAAGTTTCTGACGCATTTCAACCCTCTCCGACAATTCATTTACAGCTTCCTGCCTTTTTACAACATTTTCACTATAACCGAATGCATTGCTGAGATAATCAGCCAATCTGATTTTCCCGAAAATAGTAGCTGTACGGTTTATATATTGAAAAAGCGATCCCTGTCCAAAAATATCCAGGTCGTGTGTGTAATCATGCGTTTGATCAACAAACTCATTCCCTGGATCGAAGGAGCTGTAATCGCCACCAAGAGCTGAAAGTTCTTTCTGATTGATTTCAAGTAGGATATCGATTCGTTTTATTTGTCTTTTCAATTGGCTGTCGAATATACTTGAAACAACAAAAAGGATCAATGCTGTACCAGCCAATATTATGGACCAAAATGATTGGGTTGTGAGATAAATATACACAAGAAACGCCAACATCAGAAACAATGCTAACCTGAGCATAGGAAGCGGGTTCTGCTTTTTCTGTAGGTCACGTTTTTTGCTTTCGAATGAAGCAAGGCGTTGGTTGTATTCCGGTAATCGTGTAGTCATAAAATAAGTATCAAAAGATGACAAAGTTAAACATTTTTAAAGTCAGGGTTTCACTTGAATTCGTGTCCTGACTTGCCGTATACAGTGTCTCTTATGAGTTATTATATTTTTCCAACAATATTAGCTCATCTCAATCAGAATTCTGAATTTTGGGAAATAAACAGACATATATGTCAACATTTGGTAAAACCTGGTGGGGTGAGCAGTGGCTTAACTCGCTGAATAACATAGATTACAGCAATCGTCTGCCACGCGGGGCCAGCTATGCCCGAAGCGGACATGTTGTAAAAATTAACCTGAACGGGAACCACATTTCGGCAAAAGTGCAGGGTACCCGTAAAAGTCCTTATAAAGTTGATATAATACTTCCTCCTTTCTTTGATCCCGAACTGGGTGAGTTTCTTCATGAAATAAAACGAAGGCCGGTAATCCTCTCAAAACTTTTAAATCGGGAATTAGATCCGAGTGTGCTTACTCTGGCAGAGACATTCAAACTAAAAGTATTTCCTAAGCAATGGAACGATTTCAAAATGCAGTGTTCTTGTCCTGACTGGGCAGTACCTTGCAAACACCTGGCTTCGGTTATTTATAAGGTAAGCGCTGAGATTGACAATAACCCGTTCAATGTTTTTTCATTACATAATGTTGATCTGTTGGCCGAAATGGAGAAAATGGGTATTGTTGTTAATAAAAAGAGTATTGAAATTCCTGGTATCAAAAGCTTGTTTTTCGATAAAACCAAACTGGCTGAAACGTATAATCCTGAATCAGCTTATACGAAGTTGAACTTTTCGGAACTTAAGCCTATGAACGAAGCTCTCACATCGCTTTTAACTCCTATGCCGGTTTTTTATACGTATTCAGGAGATTTTAAGGAAAAGTACAGGTTCAGGCTTTTTAAAGCTGTTAAAGGTTTGCAGAAAGTTTCAGGCGGGAAAATATCGCTTGCCCAGTTTTTAGAAAGTACTCGCTACTCAGCTCAGAATATAAGTACACATACAAAAAACTCAATTGTAATTGACGATTCGGCAGTTGTAAAAGTATTGGTTAATGATAAATCATTTCCATTAATCGACTTCATATATCAACTTTCATTGATCCCTGTTTCGCATACGTATGATTATCAGCCTTCAACAGCATTGCTGCATACTGCATTGCAATTAGCTACACATCTTGTTGCCAAAGGAGCAGTCGTTCCCCAAATTGTTCATCTTCAGGATAAAAGTTATTCCATACGTTGGTTGCCCGCCATGCTCAGTAAAGAAGTAAAAAAGCTTGTTGCGGAATTGGATAACATGGTGCCACCCGAAGCTTTTATGTGGCAGGATAAAAAGCGGGCAATGCCGGTTACAAAGGATATAGGATTAAACCTGCTTTCTGTTTTTACAAGTGAACTTGTGCGTCTTTCAGTCGGGTTTGAAAAGGATGATCCGATCTCAAATCTGTTTTTTACTAACGAGACTTACCCTTTTGCTCAACCAGGAGAAGAAGCTTTAGCCGGAGGAATTATGGTATGGCTTCAAAAATTCTATATTTCGCAAGGAAACTTTCAACATACTTTGGTGGTAGAAGAACTTTCGAATGATCGATTTGGAGTTTCTTTCCTTGTTGATAAAATTGGTGATAAAACCTTCAACTCCATCCCATTAAAGAAGATCCTGATCTCTGAAGAATTCAATGATACCCGTTTTGAGATTCTGCAATCACTAATGCAATTAAGCCCGTTTGTGGAAGGACTTGATGCCTACATCAATTCTGACGGAAACAAGGCAATAATAATGGAGGGCAGCAGCTTTGGCCATTTTCTGATGCAGATAATACCAGCACTTCAGCTACTTGATATTAATATACTTCTTCCCAAAGCATTGCAACATATACTCAAGCCTAAAGCGAGTGTGAAAATCAAGAAAAAAGCAGGAGGAAAATCATTTCTGCGTCTAAATGAATTACTCGATTTTGAGTGGCAGGTGGCTATTGGTGACAGGGTGATGGGTGAGCAAGAATTTCGGGAACTTTTAAGCAATTCCGAAGGTCTTATCAAGTTTAAAGCCAATTATATTTATGTTGGGCAGGATGAACTT
>JBBRCH010000061.1:0-28777 GCA_038204995.1 Bacteroidales bacterium
AAGCCTAGACTTTTTGGTTCTTTTGTGGCATGACAAAAGAACAAGAATAATAAAGATGCTTATGAAAATTCGGGGTTAACAAGTAAATTGAATTAATACCTGAGGTTATATCTCATAGCACCTCAATGTAAGAATTAGCCCATCTTCCGGTTAAAATATATATTATAGGAATTAATTCTTGAAAAGCTTGTTATTATTGGATATTAACAATATTATTCCATATTATAACCTATTTCAAGCTAATTAAACCCTGTATTCCTTTATTTATAAGCCTTCTGTGTATTGTTAATAAAAAAATGTGGTAAAAAGTGGTTGAAAGTGGTAAATCAAATGTAAATTTACAGCAAAATATAAAAAACCATGATCCCCTTACAAGGTGAACACATATGCAGGGTTGATGCTAAAGGAAGATTTATGCTTCCTGTGGCATTAAAAAACCAGGTAAATGAATCACTTAGTGAAGGCTTCATAGTTAAGCGAAGTATTTTCAGTCCTTGTCTCGAACTCTATCCAAGAACTAACTGGGACGAGCTCAACCGTAAGATCATCAGCAAGCTGAACAGGTTCATCAAAAAGCATAATGATTTCATCCGGGCCTACAATGCCGGTTTAAAAGAACTTGATATTGACGGCACCGGAAGGATTCTGATTCCCCGCGACCTTGCAATATTTGCGGGTATAACCGGCGACATTGTAGTTACTGCCAAAATGGATTGCATTGAAATATGGGATAAAGCCAGATACGAAGAAGTAGTCAGCGAAACCCAGACTGATATCTCCGAACTAGCTGAGGACATATTAGGGAATATTAACCTCAACGAATGAACACTGAATGTATCATCAACCAGCATTATTACACGAAAGTATTGAAGGGCTCAACATCAATCCGTCAGGGATTTATGCTGATCTCACTTTCGGTGGTGGTGGACATTCTCGTGAGATACTTAACAAATTGACTCCTGAAGGCAGGTTGATTGCATTTGACCAGGATGAGGATGCTGTTCAGAATTCCATTCCTGACGAACGCTTCACTTTATTAACCGAGAACTTCCGGTATTTAAAAAACTTCCTTCGCCTTCATAAAGCACTTCCACTGGATGGAATTCTGGCTGACCTGGGCATTTCGTCGCACCAGATTGATACACCGGCACGAGGATTCGCTACCCGGTTCGAAGGCCCTTTGGATATGCGGATGGCACAAAGTCAAAGCACTACGGCTGCAAATATGGTAAATACGTATCCGGAAGAGAAACTCCGGTCAGTATTTAAGCTGTATGGCGAAATATCAAATGCCCATCAACTGGCCAGTGCGATTGTTCAGGCCCGATCGAACCCGATCACGACTACAAACGGGTTGAAAATGGCAATAAAATCCTGTATGCCTAATAATTACGAAAACAAGTTCCTGGCCCAGGTATTTCAGGCAATCCGGATCGAAATCAATAATGAAATGGGAGCATTGCAAGCCATGCTTAAACAATGTACCGAAGTATTAAAACCAGGCGGCCGCCTGGTAGTAATTTCTTATCACTCCCTCGAAGACAGGTTGGTTAAAAATTTTATGAAAACAGGAAATTTTGAAGGTGTTCAGGAAAAAGATTTTTACGGAAATATTCTTGCTCCGCTGAAGCCAATTACCCGTAAACCCATTACACCGTCAGCGGAGGAAGTCAAAAATAATCCAAGATCACGGAGTGCAAAATTGCGTATCGCTCAAAAAGTAGAAATATGAATGATCTCCGCAACACAATAAATAAGGAAACTGAGGAAAGTACCGGGGAAGAAAAACCTGCAAAAGTGCCTAAAAGTAAGGGTAAAAAGGCAGGAGGTAAGTTTAAAAGCGTGCTTGAAGGATCATTCCTGGTTCGTGAAAAAGTGGTCAGGCTTTTACCCTTCCTGTTATTCCTTACCGGGATAGGATTGCTTTACATCTTCAATTCAAATTACGCCAACCGAACCATCATAAGCATAAGTAAAACTAAAAAACAGATTGAGGAACAACGCTTCGAATACATCAATACCAAATCGAAGCTTATGCAAACTACCCGCCAAACCGAGATAGCCAAAAGATTACAAAGAAGCGGATTGAAGGAATCAAAAATCCCGCCACGCAAAATAGTGATAGTACAAACCAACCAATAATCAAAGAATAAAGTTTTACCAATGAATTCAAGGAAATCGATACTTGCACGTGTATACCTGGTTTATGGCTTTATGTTTGTCATAAGTCTGGCTATTATAGGTAAGATCCTTTATATTCAGTTGGTTGAAGGTGAAATGTGGAAAGCAAAAGCGGCAAAACTCTCGCTGAAATATTTCAACATCGAACCAAACCGTGGTAACATTTATGATGTAAACGAAGAGATGCTCGCAACATCAGTTCCTTTGTTTGAAGTTCGCATGGATGTTGCTTCGCCACTCATAGCGGATTCCACATTCCAAAATGAAGTGGATTCGCTGGCAATGCGTCTTTCCTCATATTTCAAAGATAAATCCTGGCAAGCCTACAAAGCGATGCTGATTAAAGGACGTAGAAGCAACAACCGATATCTGCTGATCAAGCGAAAAGCCAATTTCGATCAGTTAAAAGCCTTGAGAACCTTCCCGATCTTCCGCTTAGGTAAAAATAGCGGCGGCCTTATCACAACGGTGCAGCACAAAAGAGTATATCCATTCAATCACCTGGGATACCGTACTTTAGGCTGGTTTAGGGAAGGAAACTCTAATAATGTAGGAATCGAAAGCGCTTTTAACACCGAGATGCAAGGAACGGCCGGAAAACGATTATACCAGCGCATACCCGATGGCAACTGGCGCCCAATGAACAGGAGCAATGAAATTGAGCCTGTAAACGGGGCTGATATTCTCACAACTATAGATATCAATATTCAGGATGTCGCTGAAGAAGCTCTACTCCGGCAGCTTGAACTCAACCAGGCTGATCACGGTTGCGCCATTCTGATGGAAGTAAAAACAGGAGAAGTAAGAGCCATAGCTAACCTGGGACGAACCAAAGAAGGCACATATGAAGAACTATACAATTATGCCATCGGCGAAAGTACAGAGCCAGGTTCAACATTCAAACTATTTTCATTATTGGCTGCTTTCGAAGACGGGAAAGCAAAACTCACAGATTTAGTTGATTGTGAAGGTGGTACGACACACTTTGGCAAGCGTACGATGAAAGATTCGCACATGGGTGGAGGAGTTATGACTGTGCAGCGGGCGTTCGAAAAGTCTTCAAATGTGGGGATATCAAAAATAATTTATCGTGCTTATTCATCAAACCCGCAGGCTTTTGTTGACAGGCTTCATAGTTTTAGCGTAAACAAACGGCTAGGTCTCGAAATAAAGGGAGAAGGCCGTCCTCAGATCCTGGGTGTAAAAGACGGTTTATGGTCAAATTCATCATTGCCATGGATGTCCATTGGCTATGAAGTTGCACTAACACCTTTACAGATACTGACTTTCTATAGCGCCGTTGCAAATGATGGAGTAATGGTAAAACCACATTTTGTGAAGGAAATAAGGAAAGCTGGTATTCCAGTGAAAACTTTCGAAACCCAGGTAATTAATCCAAAGATTGCCTCCAAAGAATCGATCTCCCAGGCAAAAATAATGCTCGAAGCAGTTGTTGAGCATGGCACCGGCTCACCCTTGAAGAATCCGATTTATAAAGTTGCCGGTAAAACCGGAACGGCACAGGTTGCCCAAAATAAAGGCGGATACAACAAATCCGACTACAAAGGTTCGTTTGTAGGCTATTTTCCAGCTGAAAATCCCAAATATGCATGCATTGTAGTCATTAATAATCCTACATCAGGCGAATATTATGGCAGTGCTATAGCAGCACCTGTGTTCCGCGAAATAGCCGACCGTATTTATGCTACTGATCCCGAGGTAGGGATGAACTGGATTGACACAACACGTTCGACACGCAGTAATCCTATGATAGCCGGGAATACTCACGATATCCAATACCTCAGCAAATGGCTTGGCTATACAATGGGTATGCCAAAGGTTGGAGAATGGATTACCCAGGTTTCTGATAGCACTGGAAACAGGTTCGCTTCTGTTGCCTATGATCAGGAGACTATACCCAGTGTAATAGGTATGGGTTTAAGCGACGCTGTTTTCCGGCTCGAAAAACTGGGTTTATCCGTTCAGTTCAATGGTGTAGGACTAGTAAAACAGCAATCACTGCCAGCCGGAAGTAAAATATTACCGGGTACTCCGGTATTGCTCAGCCTGGGATTGAAAAATAAAAATAACAAATAGACTAAAACAAATAAAGTAAAAATGAAATCCCTGGTTGATTTACTCCGCAATGTTACCGTTAAGCACATACAAGGTGCTTCAGATATCGGTATCAGTGGAATCAGTTATGATTCGCGCGAGATAACAGCCGGAAGTTTGTTTTTTGCCGTAAAGGGCACCAGGGTCGACGGTCATGGTTTCATTGAAAAAGTAGTTGAAAGCGGCGCTGTTGCCGTAGTTTGCGAGAATCTTCCGGAAAGCACAAACAACAATACTACA
The DNA here is from genome assembly GCA_038204995.1 of Bacteroidales bacterium. Lineage (GTDB taxonomy): Bacteria > Bacteroidota > Bacteroidia > Bacteroidales > UBA4417 > UBA4417. The sequence goes on from JBBRCH010000061.1 coordinate 4,537, forward strand.
TACATCAAGGTTGCAGACAGCAGCTTTGCTTCCGGTATAATTGCTTCAAATTGGTTCGATAACCCCTCGGAAAAGCTGAAACTCATAGGTATAACAGGAACGAATGGCAAAACAACAACTGTAACCCTGCTTTTTAACCTTTTCAGTCAACTGGGATACCATACCGGCCTTATTTCGACAATTCTTAACAGGATTGATAATGAAATTATTCCATCAACTCACACCACGCCTGATGCCATAAACCTCAATCATCTTTTAAACCATATGGTTAAAGAAGGATGCAGCTACTGTTTTATGGAAGTGAGCTCACATGCGATTGTACAGAACCGGATTGCAGGTTTACATTTCGCCGGAGGGGTTTTCTCCAATATTACACATGATCATCTCGATTTCCATAAAACCTTCGACGAATACCTGAAAGCGAAGAAACGATTTTTCGACGAATTGCCTTCCACTGCCTTTGCCCTTACAAATGTCGACGACCGCAATGGACTGGTAATGCTTCAGAATACTAAAGCGACCCGGCATACTTACAGTTTTACAAAAATGGCTGACTTTAAAGGCCGGATAATAGAAGCCCCGTTGGATGGATTACATCTTGACCTTGATGGTAACGAACTATGGTGCCGCCTGGTAGGAAGGTTTAATGGATATAACCTGATGGCAGTATATGCAGCAAGTGTTCTTTTAGAACAGGATCCCCTTGAAGTCCTTACCATACTCAGTAATCTCGAAAGTGTTGAAGGCCGGTTTGATTATATCAAATCAGCCCAGGGAATTATAGGCATAGTTGATTATGCGCACACACCTGATGCCTTGCAGAATGTTCTGGAAACGATCAACCAGCTTCGTACGGGAAATGAAATGCTGATCACAGTTGTCGGGTGCGGAGGCGACAGGGACAAATCCAAACGTCCTGTTATGGCACGCATAGCAGCCAGACTCAGTGACAGGGTAATACTTACATCTGATAATCCCCGAAGCGAAGTCCCTGAGCAAATTATCTCAGAAATGCTTGCAGGTGTCGAAAAAGAGTATGCACGAAACGTACAGAACATAACCGACAGGCACGATGCCATTAGAATAGCTTGTGCTATGACACGCAATAATGATGTGATCCTGATAGCAGGAAAAGGTCATGAAAAATACCAGGAAGTGAATGGTGTGAAACTTCCTTTCGACGACAAAGAAATATTGAAAAAATACCTGAACTAAACGGATAAACATAAATAATAACTGACAAAAAAGCCCATATGCTGTATTATCTATTTGCATTTCTTGATAAGGCGTACGATGTACCAGGGGCCGGAATGTTTCAATTCATTTCGTTCCGTGCTGCTATGGCAACGATATTTTCACTCTTCATCTCTCTTATTTATGGTAAAAGGATTATTAATTATCTGCGTGCAAAACAAATAGGTGAAACTGTACGCGAGTTAGGCCTCGAAGGTCAGATGGCTAAAACCGGAACACCAACAATGGGAGGGCTTATCATACTTGGCGCCTTGCTTATTCCAACACTTTTGTTTGCTAAAGTCCTGAACATCTATATTCTGCTTATGCTGTTTGTAACTGTATGGCTGGGATTAATCGGATTTCTTGATGACTATATCAAGGTTTTCAAAAAGAACAAAGAAGGCCTGGCCGGCAAGTTCAAGATTATGGGGCAGGTTGTAGCCGGATTAGTTATTGGATCTGTATTATATTTTCATCCAAGCATTGTTATCCGCGAAAGGGTTCCTGAAAGAAAGACCGAGATAAGGACTGAAACTCTTACTCCTTTTGAGCAGGTAAAAGACCACAATAAAAAATTTAAAGCTAACCCGGTTAAATCCACAAAGACCACAATTCCTTTTTTAAAAGACAACGAGTTCGATTATGCTATCCTTTTAAAATGGATCGGTGATGATTATAGAAAATATGCGTGGATCATATTTATCCCCATGGTGATATTTATTATTACGGCTATATCAAACGGTACAAACCTCACTGATGGCATGGATGGTCTTGCGACAGGAACTTCAGCTGTGATAGCCATCACGCTTGGATTACTTGCCTGGGTAAGTGGCAATATTGTGTTCGCTGATTATCTCAATATAATGTACATACCTAATACCGGCGAACTGGTTGTTTTTATAAGTGCGCTTGTCGGAGCATGTGTTGGGTTCCTGTGGTACAACTCGTATCCTGCCCAGGTATTTATGGGCGATACAGGCAGTCTTGCATTAGGTGGAATTATAGCGGCAATTGCCATTATGATCCGTAAAGAATTACTTATTCCGATTCTCTGTGGCATTTTTATCGCTGAAAATCTTTCGGTAGTCATACAAGTCTCCTACTTCAAATACACAAGAAAAAGAACAGGCGAAGGAAAAAGGATCTTCCTCATGGCTCCATTACACCATCATTATCAGAAGAAAGGGTATTCAGAACCAAAAATTGTAATGCGGTTTCTAATCATAGGTATTGCTTTAGCATTGATATCTATAATTACCCTAAAAATCAGGTAAGGGTTTGAACCATGAGTAAAAAGATAGCCATACTTGGAGCAGGCGAGAGCGGGACAGGAGCAGCAGTGCTGGCTAAAAAAAAGGGATTCAGGGTCTGGTTATCCGACTCGGGTCAGATTAAAGAAAAATACAAAAAAGTTCTTTCACATAATGAAATAGCATTCGAAGAAGGCAGGCATACTGAAGAATTTATTCTTGATGCAGATGAAGTCATTATCAGTCCGGGAATACCGTTAACAGTGCCTTTGGTCAAAAAAATCAAGGCTAATCTCATACCGGTACTATCCGAAATAGAGTTTGCAGCGCAGTATACAAATGCACGAAAAATATGCATAACAGGGTCAAATGGTAAGACAACAACGACGCTACTCACCTATCACATCCTGAAAAATGCAGGTTTGAATGTTGGATTAGCCGGTAATGTTGGCGAGAGTTTCGCCATGCAGGTTGCATCTCACGAATATGACTGGTATGTATTGGAAATCAGCTCATTTCAACTCGACAGCATGTTTGATTTCAAAGCTGACATTGCCATACTAACCAATGTAACACCGGATCATATGGACCGTTACGATTACAAATTTGAAAACTACGTGAACTCAAAGTTCAGAATTACTCAGAACCAAACCTATGAAGATGCCTTTATCTATTGCCTGGATGACGAAGTAAGTGCAGCCGAAGTAAGCAATCGTAAGCTGAAAGCACAAATTTACTCTTTCACATGCCAGCCAGGAAACACTTCAGCGAATGCCTACTGTTTTGACAAGAATATATATATAAACATAAATAATAACCCTTTTACCATGACATTGGAAGAACTCGCCCTACAAGGCAAACACAATGTGTACAATTCGATGGCAGCATCCATAGCCTCAAAATTGGTTGATATCCGCAAGGAAAGCATCCGCCAGTCATTGAGTGATTTTGAGAATGTCGAACATCGCCTCGAATATGTCGCACGCATCCATGGCATTGATTTTATCAATGATTCCAAGGCTACTAATGTCAACAGCACATGGTATGCCCTCGAGACGGCCGATTCCCCTCTGATTTGGATAGCAGGCGGAGTGGACAAAGGCAATGATTACACTAAATTGAAGGAACTGGTGACACAAAAGGTGAAAGCAATTATTTGCCTGGGGGTTGATAACTCCAAAATCATTGAGCTTTTTGCCGATAAGGTTGAAGCTATTTATGAAACACAATCAGCCCAGCAAGCAGTGCTTACAGCGTATACCATAGGCAAAAAAGGAGATACTGTTCTCTTATCCCCGGCATGTGCAAGCTTCGATCTGTTTGAGAATTATGAAGATCGCGGAAACCAATTCAAACAAGCCGTAAGAAATTTATAAAAAGATTTACATCTCAATATAACAATAAAAATGGTTCAGATAGTTCCAAAAATACGCGGAGATAAAGTAATATGGGGAGTAGTTATTATACTTTCGGTATTTTCGGTCCTGGCTGTTTACAGTTCAACTACTACCCTGGCTTACCGATTTAAACAAGGCAATACAGAGTATTACCTGATGAAGCATATAGGCATCCTGATTTTCGGATTTATTCTGATGTACGCTGCACACAAGATCAAGTATGTTTATTATGCCAAAATATCGATGCTGGCGGTACTGATAGCGGGTCCCCTCCTGCTCTATACACTTGTTTTCGGTGAAGTTCGTAACGAAGCTGCCCGCTGGACAACCTTACCAGGAGTCAATATCATGTTTCAGCCTTCGGACCTGGCCAAACTTGCGCTCATTATGTTTGTTGCCAGTATGCTGGCAAAAAAACAAGATAACATCAAGGATCTGAAAAGCGCCTTCATCCCTATTCTGCTTCCGGTGTTAGTGATTTGCGGACTTATCCTGCCTGCCAACTTATCAACAGCTGCAATACTTTTTGTAACATGCATTGTCCTGATGTTTATCGGAGGGGTAAAATTCAAGTATTTGCTTGCACTTGCCGGTATTGGAATTGCGGCTCTGGCACTTTTCCTTACATTCCTGATGGTTTCACCAAAATCGAGCGGTCGTCTGGGAACCTGGCAGAATCGTATCGAAAATTTTGGTGGCAGAGGCGACAGTGATGAAAATTTCCAGGTTGAACAGGCAAAAATCGCTATCGCAAACGGAGGTATTGTGGGTATGCTTCCGGGAAACAGCATGCAGAAAAACTTTCTTCCCAATCCGTTCAATGATTTTATTTTCGCTATAATCATCGAAGAATACGGAATCATAGGCGCTATTATAATCCTGCTTATGTACCTGATTCTTTTATACCGTGGTATACGTATTGCCATAAAAGCGCCGGGTAATTTCGGAGCATTACTGGCCATAGGGGTCACTATTAGCCTGATCATTCAAGCATTTGCGAATATGGCAGTAGCCGTTCACCTGGTACCTGTTACCGGACAACCATTGCCGCTGGTCAGTATGGGAGGAACCAGCATCTGGTTTACAAGTATCGCAATAGGAATTATTCTCAGTGTGAGCAAAGAAATGGACGAAGTGGAGGAAACACCGGAAAAAACAATGGAATCAGAAAATGCATAAGTCAGATACCATACGGGTAATACTAAGCGGTGGCGGCACCGGCGGGCATATATTTCCTGCTGTTGCAATAGCCAACGCTATAAAACGTGTGTCACCCTCAGCTTCGATTATGTTTGTTGGGGCAAAAGGAAGAATGGAAATGGAAAAAGTACCGGCTGCAGGATACCCGATCGAAGCATTATGGATAAGCGGTCTGCAACGCAGATTTACTGCTGATAATCTGGCTTTTCCTTTCAAGGTAATTATGAGTCTTATAAAAGCGAGAAAAATAATAAAATCCTTTAACCCGGATGTTGTTGTTGGTACCGGCGGGTATGCTTCAGGACCAACCCTCAGAATGGCTGCATGGTTAGGAATCCCGACACTAATTCAGGAACAGAATTCTTTTCCGGGTATAACAAATAAAATGCTTGCATCAAAAGCAAATCGGATTTGTGTAGCCTATGAAGGGATGGAAAAATTCTTTCCATCTACGAAAATCAGACTTACCGGGAACCCGGTCAGGAATGATATAGAATGTAACAGCAACAACCACGCCTCAGCATTAAAACATTTTAATCTTCAGGAAGACAAAGTGACTTTACTTGTAATCGGAGGCAGCCTGGGAGCCCGGACAATTAACGAAAGTATTCAAGCAGGACTAAAAGTGTTGGCAGATGCTAACATACAACTGATTTGGCAAACAGGAAAACTTTTTGCAGAACAGGCTGCGGAGGCTGTACACCCGTTCCAGGCAGCAGGAATTATCACCATGCCATTTATTAAAGAAATGGACAAAGCTTATGCTGCTGCTGACATAGTGGTATCCAGAGCCGGGGCTATCGCTATTTCAGAACTCTGCATAAGCGGAAAACCGTCCATACTCGTACCATCTCCAAACGTGGCTGAAGATCATCAGACCAGGAATGCAATGGCGCTTTCAACACGTGGAGCAGCTATCCTGATCAAGGATTCCGAAGCACGGGAGAAGCTTATTCAATCCATTCAGGTACTGGCTTCCAGCCTCAAAGAACAAAAAAAACTCAGTCTGAATATCAGTTCAATGGCAATGCATGATTCAGCCAGGCTAATAGCCGAACAGATATTTGAAATTTCATTAAAAACTAAAGGATAATTCTGATAAAAGTCATGTCGTTGAAAATAAAAGAACATATTATCTATTTCCTGGGAATCGGAGGCATAGGCATGAGTGCCCTGGCCCGATATTTTATGGCCAAAGGCTACCAGGTGCATGGGTATGATCTCACATCCACTTCATTGACTCAAAGGCTTGAAAAGGAGGGCATGTTTATCCATTTCAACGAAGACATTTCGCTCATTCCTTCCGAAACCGGACTGGTGGTATATACACCGGCTGTTCCTGCAACAAATGTTGAATTACAATATCTGCAAAAAAGCGGTATCAGGATGATGAAGCGTTCCGAAGTTCTGGGTATGCTCTCCTCGGAGTACAAGACCATAGCCTGTGCAGGAACGCACGGGAAAACAACCACTTCTACACTGATTGCATACTTGCTGCAACAGTCACATTTAGGCTGCCAGTCATTTCTTGGTGGAATTTCCAGGAATTTCGACAGCAACCTGGTGCTTTCCGATACATCCCCTTTCATGGTTACCGAGGCTGATGAATACGACAGATCTTTTCTTCACCTGCATCCTTACATCGCTATCATCACCAGTATCGATTCCGATCACCTGGATATTTACCTGACTAAAGATGCTGTACTGGAAGCATTCAGCAGCTTCACCGGAAATATTGTACCGGAAGGTTCGCTGATCATCAAAAAAGGTCTTGATCTGAACCTGCAGCTTGAGGAGAGCTGCCACGTTTATTCGTACGCTGTGAATGAGGAAGCAGACTACTACGCTTCAAATCTCAGGCAGGAAAATGGATTGTACCATTTCGATTTCAATTATCCGACCGGTAAAATCGATAATCTTACTCTCGGAATTCCCGGCTTATACAATGTTGAGAACGCTGTTGCGGCAATGGCTGGTGCTATACTTGCAGGTGCAACACCTGAAGAATTAAGTAAAGGGATCAGCGGCTTTAAGGGCGTAAAACGCAGGTTCGATCTGAGGATCAACCGAAAAGATTTTGTTTATATCGACGATTATGCTCATCATCCGCAGGAGTTAAACGCATGCATAAGTTCAGCACAAGCTATGTTTCCGGGACGTAAGCTCACCGGCATTTTCCAGCCCCATTTGTTTACCCGCACCCGTGATTTCGCCACCGAATTTGCACAAAGTTTATCCGTGCTTGACGAAGTACTGCTTTTACCTGTATATCCGGCCCGCGAACTTCCAATACCTGGAATTGACTCTCAGATGCTTCTTTCGCTTATGAATCATAACCATTCGCACTTAGTTCAGAAAGCAGATATTCCAGGATATTTTACAGGCAAACACCCCGAAATACTTCTAACCATGGGAGCCGGGGATATTGACACATTGGTTGAACCGATTGAAAGCTTTTTCATCAATTATAAAATCGGATCCGTATGAAACTATTGGTAAAAATATCACTCATTATCTTATGGATTGCTATAGCTGCAGGTGTTGTAGTGATGATGAGTTTTGCCAACGATTCGCACCAGGTAAAACAATGCAGGGGCATAAGCTGCAGTATTGATTACAAAGGCGTTACTCCTTTAATGAGTGGCATTGAACTGATAGCAGGAATCAACAGGAAGTTTGGCAAACCACAATTAAAAAACATTGGCGAAATTGATCTGGCAGGAATAACCGCATTTGTACGTGAAAATCCATACCTGGAACATACTGACGTACTTATCACTATTGAAGGTGAACTCATGATAAAAGCCACTCAGTGTATCCCGCTCATCAGGTTTTATACTCCTGAAGGGCAACAAAAATACATTGACCTGAAAGGCCGGATTATGCCTGTAAATCCTGAATATCCATATAAAGCATTAATTGCCACAGGTGCGATCGAAAATCCTTTAAAAGATGGCAGGAATATTTTTTCAGTACCTGATTCAAATCTCTTACTGCGCAATCAGTTAAAAAGCCTGTATGATTTGCATTTACTGGCCGGAATTATTGTTGCGGATACCGCTTTAAAAGCATTAATAGAGCAGGTATATATTACAACACAGGGAAACATACAACTGGTCACAAAAGCCGGATCTCATATTATAAATCTGGGTGATACAATTGATGCCAGCGAAAAACTTGAAAACCTTAAGTCTTTCTACAGATATGGACTTGTGAAAACAGGCTGGGATAAGTATACAAAACTAAATCTTGAATATAAAAATCAAATAGTGTGCACCAAATAAAGTTAAAGCTATGCAAAATGAAATCGTAGTCGGATTAGATATAGGAACCACAAAAATTGCTGCCATTGCGGGACGCCGCAACGAATTCGGTAAGATTGAGGTTTTGGGCTATGGCCATACCGAATCCATAGGCGTACGCCGTGGAGTAATTACAAATATCGAAAACACAGTTAATTCGATCCAAACCGCTATTAAAGAGGCCCAGGAAAACTCCAAAGTTACTATCCGTACTGTAAATGTTGGAATAGCCGGACAGCATATACGCAGCATACAGCATAGAGCTAATACAATACGGCTTAATCCTGACATTGAAATCAGTCAGGATGACATCGACAAGTTCACTACCAGCATTTACAATATAGCCATGAATCCCGGCGAAAAGATAATTGATGTGCTTCCCCAGGAGTATATTATTGATGGAGAAGCCGGCGTTAAAGATCCTAAAGGAATGCTTGGGCATCAGATGGAAGCCAGTTTTCATATCGTCACTGCGCAAACTTCAGCAGCTCAGAATATTATGAAATGCATTGAAAAATCAGGATACAATCTGCAACATATGATCCTTCAACCGCTGGCATCGGCTGAAGCCGTTTTGAGTTCTGATGAAAAAGAAGCAGGAGTGGTGCTTGTCGACATTGGAGGCGGCACAACGGATGTGGCGATTTTTCTGGATGGAATCATCAGGCATACAGCGGTAATCCCGTTCGGAGGAGAGATAATTACAGAAGATATTAAAGCAGGTTGTAGCATAATTAAAAAACACGCTGAAGACCTGAAAGTTAAATTCGGGTCAGCTCTGGCAAGCGAAAACCGCGCTGAAGAAGTTGTGGCAATCCCCGGCTTACGCGGCAGGGCCCCAAAGGAAATAACACTGAAAAATCTGGCTAAAATCATTCAGGCCCGGATGGAAGAAATAATTGAAGCAGTTTACCAGGAAATCAAGAGTACCGGCCTCGAAAAACGACTTATAGCAGGTATTGTTTTAACAGGTGGAGGAGCCATGCTCAAACATATTGAACAGCTTACCCAGTTTATCACAGGTATGGATACGCGTATTGGATTTCCGAATGAACATCTGGCCAGCAGTTCAGCAGAAGAAATGACCAGCCCGATGTATTCAACCGGTTTAGGACTCGTGTTACTTGGAATGCAACGCGCTGACATTTCACGCATTAAAAACGATGCGTTTAAGCCTGATGAAACTGAATCAAAACAGAAAACGCCAGCTCCCAAGCATAACAAAGTGGCCGAGTGGCTCGACAGGTTTTTTGGGGATGGAATAAGTTAGTAATTAACAAGCATTTTGTTAGTAAAAAAAAAAACGCAAAAATTAACCAAAGTATTAAACATATAATTTTAGGGGGAGAAAAATGACTGACATGCTAAAATTCGATCAGCCTGACGAACAGGCTCCAATCATAAAAGTAATAGGTGTAGGAGGCGGAGGCAGCAATGCTGTTGCATACATGCACAAGCAAGGAATCAAAGGGGTTGATTTCTATATCTGTAATACTGATGCCCAATCACTTAACAAATGCGACGTACCCAATAAAATAAGATTGGGTACCACGGGATTAGGTGCCGGGGCGAATCCTTCGGTAGGGCGGGATGCAGCAATACAAATAGCAGATGAAATCAGGGAACTCATTTCCCATAATACTTCTATGTTATTTATCACTGCAGGCATGGGTGGAGGCACAGGAACAGGTGCTGCTCCGGTAATTGCCCAGATCGCCCGTGAACTGGGGATACTTACAGTTGGTATTATTACCAAACCTTTCGGTTTTGAGGGTCGTAAACGAGAATTACAGGCCATTTCCGGCATTGAAGAACTTAAAAAATATGTTGATACTACGCTCATAATCTGCAATGATAAGTTGCTGGATATGCAGGGTGATATGAAACTCAGTCAGGCATTTGGTAAAGCAGATAACGTATTGGCAATTGCTGCAAAAGGAATTGCTGAAATTATAACTGTTACTGGCCGTATAAACGTCGACTTTGAAGACGTAAAAACGGTTATGCAGGGAAGCGGGAAAGCAATCATGGGCGCTGGTATTGCCAGTGGACCCGACCGTGCAATTAAAGCGGTTGAAATGGCATTAAATTCCCCCTTGCTTGATGATACCGACATAATTGGCGCTTCAAATGTATTGCTTTATATCACCTCAGGCAAAAACGAGATTTCGCTCGAAGAACTGAATGATATTACCGGTTTCATAACTTCACGTACCGGTGAAGAAGCTAATGTAATCTGGGGTGACGGAGTAGATGACAACCTCGAGGATGAAATTTCTATTACCCTGATTGCCACTGGGTTTAACAAGCCGGTGGTAACAAAATACAACCTGGATGAGACTCAAAATACCTTGTATACACCACAAGCAATAAAGGTCGAACCCATAACTGAAGTTCGTTTGATTGAATCGGTAAAGCCGCTGAAAGATATTGAGGAACCTGCAAGAATAATGCCTGAAGTAACGGTTAGTAATACTCCGGTAACCCTTTTTAATGATAGCGCAATTGAAAAAAAAGAACAGGTTACAGAAAAGAGTACCATGGAAACTGAACCTGTTGAGATTAAATCCTTCTTTCGACAGGATCCGGAACTGGAGATTGTGATCCCTGAAATGAAGCCTGAAGAGAAACAACCAGTGAATGATATTTCTGTTATTGAAAAACAAAGCATTGAACAGGAAGATCAGCGCCAGGAACGTATTAACAAGCTTAAAAATCTCAGCCACAAAACGGTGACTCCCTCTAACGTAGAAGAAATGGAACGGATTCCGGCATATATGAGGCGTAACGTGGATCTGCCGGATGTTAGCCAGTTAAACGAAAGCCAGGTTTCGCGTTATACTTTAGGCGCTGACAGCAATAACAAAACCGGTCTCAGGGAAAATAATTCGTTCCTGCACGACAATGTTGATTAATAATTGAATCCTATGGAACTCGAAAAGCTAATCAATGAGGATATAAAGCAGGCCATGATCCATAAGGATAAGGCTAAACTAGAAGCTTTACGATCTATTAAAGCTGCTTTACTACTTGAAAAAACAGGAAAAGATGTTACGGGTGGAATTATCCCTGAAAGCGTAGAGTTAAAAATGTTGCAACGCCTGGTAAAACAACGCCGGGAGAGCGCTGAAATTTACATTGCGCAAGGGCGCCCCGACCTGGCTGAACCAGAAATCTTCCAGGCTTCCATTATCGAAAAATACCTTCCCGAGCAAATGACCGATGACGAAGTTATAGCTATTGTTAAAAAAGTAATAGCCGAAACCGGGGCAACCGGCATAAAGGACATGGGCAAGGTAATGGGCACAGCCAGCAAACTGGTTGCCGGTAAAGCGGACAATAAAATGATTGCCGAAATTATCAAAAAGTTACTCCCTTAATCTAATCCACTCATATTCTCTTTGCAAGAAACCCTGCGGTCCCCCTGCAGGGTTTTTACGTTTAAAGCATACTTTTGGCTTGAAAACAAAGCCGTATGTTTTTCAGGAAAAATATGTGCTTGGCTGATGTACGACTTTTAATTTACGATTGGGCGCAATCCGTAATCTCCAATCCGCAAACCTTTTGACCTTTGACTTTTTCCCTTTGATTTCCTTTCTGCCGGATGATAACGATAGTGAAGCATTAGTAATATATTTAAAAGTTTATATATCATCATGTTAGCCCTCGGTTAATTTTCTATTAGCCGGTAACTTTAGCCTGATTTTGAACTATATTTGTAGCTGTTTTACCATTAGTACAGACTCTCAATACTAATAATTATGCCTTTTACCATTGACACACACAACCTTATATTTGATGCCGATAGCTATCGGCAAAGGGAAGACGATCATTCACCTTAGGTTTTAGTGTTTATTCGGTTCATAATGTCATAACTAACCTATTATAAACACTAAAAACTAAAACGATGAAAAAGTTCTTTTTGCTTCTAACTGGACTAATTGTTAACACACTCCTTTTTGCCCAGCCTTTTCAGGTGAATGTGAAATTAACTGGGAATTGCGTAACTCCAGATCAGAACACGTACTATGCTATAAGAGTTGATGCTCTCCAAGGTAACGTTATTGTTGCTACAGCGACATCAACAACACCTTCAACAAATTATAGTCCTACTAATGGTATAACAGTGCAATTGCTTTCATTTTGTACAGCCGACAACACGCCAGTTTATAAAATTACCGTTGAAGCTGCTAAAATTTATTTGAGTCCACCTTCAATAATTTGTAACAATAAGGAGACTTTTAATGGCCCTTGGTCATGCGATGATTTCTTCAATAATCTAATACAGGTTGGGCCAATAACACTTCAATAAGGAGGTAATGATTTTTCGACTATTTCCTATACTGGCATTTTCTTTAATATTTTCAGGTATTTATGCACAAAACCGTGCTAATAACTGGTACTTTTCTAATGATTATGCTGGGGTAACATTCAATTCAGGCGAACCTATTACTTTACATAACAGTGCAATGTTTTTTTATAGTGACGGAGGTTCAGCATGTATTTCTGATACCAATGGAAATATATTGTTCTATACTGAAGGTGAAACTGTGTGGAACAGAAATCATCAGGTGATGTTAAATGGAAGTGGGCTGGAAGGTGATAATTCAGCCTCCCAGTCCGCTTTGATTATTCAGAAACCAGGCTCCCAAAATCTATATTACCTCTTTACGATTGGTAGCCGTTATCAAGAATATGGTTTGGCATACAATGTTATTGATATTAATGCTGATGCCGGAAATGGTGCAATAATTACCAAAAATCAAAGGTTATCAGCATCCGTATGGGCACGTGATAAAATTACAGCCGTAAAACATCTGAATGGAAATGATTATTGGATTATCACTAAAGAACGGTTAAATGGGAATTTCCATTGCTATCTTCTTTCAGCTTCTGGCGTTAATTCGATGCCGGTTGTCAGCGCATCGGAACAGATTTATCCAACTTATTGGTATGGGTCACTTAAATGTTCATCGGATTCAAGAACAATAATTTCATGTTATCGTGAAGCAGGAGTATTTAGTCATGGGGCATTTGAATTATGCAATTTTAATAATCAAAATGGCGTAATCACTTCCAAATTCAATATAAGGCAATCAAATTATGTTGATTTTTGTATTTTAGGGTCAGAAATTTCACCAGACTCGAAACTCTTATACGTTACAACTCATAGTTTCCCAAATTTAAACGGAGAATCTCTGTTGCAATACGATTTAACTCAAACAGATTCAATTTCATTCCTGAATTCGAGTATAATAATAGATACAACAGCTCACACCGCAGGATTACAACTAAGCCCAGATGGTAAAATATATGGTATAAGATACTTAACCCCTCAGAGCGATACCGGCTACTATTATCTCGATGTTATCCATGATGTGTGGAAACGCGGTACTGCCTGTAATTTTCAATCCTATGCTGTCAATCTCGATCATCGGGTCGCCGAAAGCAACCTCCCCAACTTCCCCCAAGACCTCCTCTACCGCTTCGTCTGGTCTGGCGGCCTTTGCGCTGGTATTCCTTTTAACTTCCGCCACCGTTTTATACCGGAGCCGGATAGCATCCACTGGGATTTTGGCGATCCGGGCAGCGGTGCGGCCAATACCAGCACAGTACACAATCCTTCACATACCTTTTCGACGGGTGGCACTTACGAGGTTTATACTTATGTAAAATACCCCAATGGCCGTATTGAAGAAACCAGCCGCGAGGTGGAAGTACTGCCCAAGCCCTACCCCAATCTGGGGCCGGATACGCTGGTGTGTGCCAATACAAATGTAACGCTCACCCCCGGCGGCGGTTTTGCAGGCTATTACTGGAACGGCTCCATAATGCCCGGCAACCCAACCTACCTTGCCAGCGATACCGGCACGTACATTGTGCGGGTAAAAAATGATCTGGGCTGCTACAATGCCGATACCATACAGGTAATGCAACGTCCCGCTCCGGCTTTGGACGAAACTTTGCTCACTATCGCTCCCACCACCTGCGGCAAAACCAATGGCGCCATTATCGGCCTGCAGGTCCTGGGTCAACCCCCTTTTGCCTTTCAGTGGACGGCCTCGGGAACGCCCATAAGCGATTCACTCGATATATACCACCTGGGAACAGGCCTGTACGAATTGCATATTACCGATGGTTTTGGATGTACCAACATAGCAGCTTCCTACACTATCAGCGATGCGGGAATTCTCTGGATTGATACAGCTACGGTTACACCTGCCTATTGCGGCAATACCGATGGAACAGTAACAATTACCGCCATCTCGGGATTGGGAAATATGTTGCAGTATTTTATCAAAACCGGCAACGATACGCTTTCTAAATGGGGTGGTGGCAATTTTACAGGCCTGGCAATGGGGATATATTATGTTTGGGTCAGCGATTCGGGCGGGTGCAGCCGACCGTATGCCCATGTGTTGCAAATTGATGCACTTACAGCCCCCGAAATCCTTACAGCTACTTCCACGCCCGAAACCGGCTCTGCCGCCGATGGAACCATAACTGTAAATGCCCTGGGCATAGACATCACCTACTCACTGAATGGCGCAACACCTGTAAACACGGGCCATTTCACCGGGCTTTCAGCAGGCAATTATTCCATCAAAGTTACCAATCCGGCAGGCTGCGATACCACTTTTACCGTTACCGTTGATCACGATTCGGGCATAGTGCTTTCGGCCATTGCCGGCAGTGGTTTTGCCTGTCTGGGCAAGGAAGCCAAAACCCCGCTTGTGGTAAGCAATTTCAAAGATGTACAATCGTTCGAAACCATGCTGAATTATGATAAGCTATTTGTAACCTGCATCGGCTACAGCAACCCACTTCCGCAATTAGCCGATTCGCTCGAAGTAACGGTATTCCCGGCGAGTGGCAAAATACAAACACGCTGGAAAGGAACCTCGCCACTCACCCTGCCCGATAGTTCCGAAATGGTACAATTGATTTTTAGCTCGCAGCTTCCGGGCAATGCGTTGTTGCTGTGGGATATCAGCCCGGCGGTAAGCAACTTTTTTGGTCCGGGTGGCGATACGCTGAATGTAAATTATAAGCTTGGAACAATTTTGATCAGCAACCCGCCGAAAATACTGCCCGAACCGGCTCAATCGGTTTGTGAAGGCGAATTTCTTTGGGTATCAGCAACTGTTGAAAACGGAACCGGGCCGTTAAGCTACCAGTGGCAAACGCCAACCGGCCCCACCAACCATGAAAGTATTTTTAAGATTGCCACCTTAGCCGATAATGGCCTTTACGAACTGATTGTGACCGACACTGTTCAGTGCGCCGATACTTCCGCGAAAATGGTAAGCGTTTTCCCAACGCCCGTTTCCGAATTTCCTACCGCCAGCGACACCCTCTATTTCGACGAACGCCATGAACTTATAGCTGGCGAACCCACCAACCAATACCTTTGGAGTACCGGTGACACCACCAACAGCATACTGGTAACCGCCGAAGGCTGGTACAAGGTTACCATCAAAACTCCCGCAGGCTGCCAAACCTCCGACTCGGTAATGATGCTCTATGCCTTTGTCCCGCTCACCATGCCCAACGCCTTTTCGCCCGATGGCGATGGGTTGAATGATGTGTTCCGCCCGGTAACGCTGCCTGAAAAAATAAGTTCATTCAGCATGTACGTTTACGACCGCTGGGGGAAACAGGTGTTTTTCAGCAACGATATATCAAAGGGCTGGGATGGAACAATTAACGGCAATCCCGCCCAGATCGGCGGTTACGTGTATGTAGTGAAATATGGAAATCCTTCGGGGGTAGTGAGGGAGAAGAGAGGGATGGTGATGGTGGTGAGGTGAAACCCACAATAGTCATGTGCCTTAAAGTCGCGCACTGACTGGATGACCTGATCAAGAAAAATCCCGCCATTTCGGACGGGACTTTTCAAAAATGAACTTATTATTCACTTACCAGTTTTGTGCTAATGCGGGATTAAAAATCCCGCCACCCAAAAAAATCTTATGCACCTAACTGCAAACGACGGAAGGTCGTAACGGTAAGGTCTTTGTCAGCCTTCTGCAGATAATCACGAACGGTAATCTTCGAATCGTTAATGAATTCCTGGTTAAGCAAGGTGTTTTCCTTGTAGAATTTGTTCAGTTTTCCCATTGCGATCTTCTCAAGCATTTCTTCAGCTTTTCCTTCTTCACGAGCCTGGTCTTTACCAACTTCAATTTCGCGTGCAATGGTTTCTGCATCAACTCCGTCTTTATCCAAAGCCACAGGAGCCATAGCAGCAATCTGCATAGCAACATGCTTAGCCACATCTTCAATACCAGCTACATCAGTTTTATTCAAACCGAGAATAGCAGCCAGACGGTTTCCAAAATGGTTGTATGCAACTACAAGAGGAGCTTCAACAAATTCGTAATGCGATAATTGCATTTTTTCACCGGTTTTGCCGGTAAGGTCTGTTACACCTTCTGAAATGGTGCGGCCATCAATTGTCATTGCCAAAAGAGCTTCCAGTGATGCAGGTTTAGCAGTAATAGTCAAATCAATAATTTTGTTGGCATAATCAATAAATTCCTGATTTTTTGCGACAAAATCTGTTTCGCAATTCAGCATGATTACGGATGCGAATTTTTTATCTTCAGTAGTTTTAGCTACTACAAAACCCTGGTTTGCATCGCGGTCAGCACGTTTAAGCGCCAGTTTTTGCCCTTTTTTACGTAAGGTATCAATTGCCTTTTCGAAATCACCATCTGATTCCACTAATGCATTTTTGCAATCCATCATTCCGGCACCGGTCATCTGGCGCAGTTTATTTACATCTGATGCTGTAATATTAGCCATTCTTGTTGTATTTCAATGTTATTATTAAAGTTGCAATTACATAAACCTGCACTTTTGCACAGGTTTATGAATACAATAAAATTTAGAATTTATTAGAGTCTTGGTTTGCGAGCGCCACCCGGAGCAGGTTTGCGTGCAATGGCTTTGCGCGGACGTTTGCGATCATCACCATCAGCTGGTTCGAGGCCGGCAGCCACACGCTTTTTACGTGCAACTTCACGTGCATCATCATCATCATCATCGCTGATAGTAGTGGTAGTATGCTCTTCACCTTCTTCGGTTCCTTCTTCTTCACGTTTATCGCGGTCCAGCTTACGCTCGCTGCTTCCTTCTTCAATCGCTTCAATCATCTTCTTGATAATTAGCGCAATTGATTTTGAAGCATCATCGTTGGCAGGAATAGGGAAATCAACCAGATTAGGATCGCTGTTTGTATCCACAATCGCAAAAGTAGGGATATTGAGTTTGCGGGCTTCGGCAATTGCGATATGCTCCTTCATAATATCAACCACAAAAACAGCTGACGGCAGTTTGTTAAGGTCAGCAATTGAACCAAGGTTCTTTTCAAGTTTAGCCCGTTCGCGGGTAATCTGAAGGCGCTCGCGTTTTGAAATACCCAGGAATGCCGGGCTAACCATAAGTTTGTCGATGGATGACATTTTCTTAACCGCCTTGCGGATAGTGGCAAAGTTGGTAAGCATTCCACCCGGCCAGCGTTCAGTTACATAAGGCATGTTTGTTGGGCGAACCATTTCGGAAACAAGTTCTTTTGCTTGTTTTTTGGTTGCTACAAACAGGATACGTTTCCCTGATTTTGAAATTTGCTTGATGGCTGCTGCAGCTTCATCAATTTTAGCAATAGTTTTGT
Source organism: Bacteroidales bacterium (assembly GCA_038204995.1). Lineage (GTDB taxonomy): Bacteria > Bacteroidota > Bacteroidia > Bacteroidales > UBA4417 > UBA4417. The sequence continues at coordinate 22,598 of JBBRCH010000061.1, forward strand.
AAAGATCGATGATGTGGATACCGTTCCGCTCCATAAAGATATAGGGAGCCATGTTGGGATTCCATTTACGTTTCAGGTGACCAAAGTGTGCGCCTGCGTCTAGTAATTCGTCAAATGTTGTTCTTGCCATTTAATTTATCTCCTGATTTAATTAGTTTACATTCTTTAATGTCGCAATTGCCAGGTAGCTCCGCCACAGGCGGAAGTCCTGGCAATTTAGATACTAAACTACCTTCATTTTCAATATTATCGTTTGCTGAACTGGAAGCGTTTACGGGCTTTTTTCTGTCCGAATTTCTTACGTTCAACCATACGTGGATCGCGACGCATCAGGCCTTCTGCTTTCAGTGCAGGACGACGGGTCGGATCAAGTTCGACCAGAATACGTGAAATTCCAAGCCTCAACGCTTCAGCCTGACCTTTAACGCCACCGCCACCGAGGTTGGCAGTAACATCGAAAGTGCCAACCGTTGCACTGATTTCAAACGCCTGCATCACAGTATTCTGTAATATTGCGGTCGGAAAATATTCTTTATAATCGCGACCGTTTACAAGAATTACACCTGTACCCTCCTTGAGATAAACCCGTGCGACAGCACATTTACGCCTACCAATAGCATTCGTAGTCTCCATTGTATTTATTTAATTTCGTTAATGTTAATCTTTTTAGGTTGCTGTGCTTCGTGTGTATGTTCGGCACCTGCAAATACGCGTAGGTTGCGGAATAACTCAGCTCCAAGCTTGGTTTTTGGAAGCATACCGCGAACGGCTTCCTCAACTACGTAGGTAGGTTTCTTATTAAGCATGATCCTCGGGGTATTTACTTTCTGCCCGCCGGGATGTCCTGAATAATGAACATATTCCTTATCATTCATCTTCTTGCCGGTAAAACGAATTTTTTCGGCATTGATAATGATGACGTTATCACCACAATCGAGATGAGGGGTATAGTTGGTTTTAGTTTTTCCGCGCAGAATCCGTGCCACCTGTGTTGCCATCCGGCCCAGAATTTCGTTTTCGGCGTCTACCAGAACCCATTCTTTCTTAATATCGGCGGGTTTAGGAGTAACTGATTTGTAACTTAATGTGTTCATCGTCCTGTATACTATGCTGTTAATCAAAAATTTCCTCTTCAGTATAAAAAGGGGTGCAAAGGTATTATTATAATTTGAAATTCCAAAGACTTATTCACAATATTTCGTTGAATAGTTTTCGGACGCGGAGTGATTTCCTTTTTAATCATAAATTAATGGAGTAAAAGTAGTTCAAATTTTAATCTTATTACGTAGCATCAATATAATTTAAGCTGATAAGTATTGAAAAAATGAATTCAAGTAATAAAAAATAATTATTTAACCTATATGATTAAAGCACATTACAAAATACACTTCCTGGCAAATAAGTGCTATTTACATTGTGATTAGGTGATTGCACTTGTATATTTTGCGAATGGTATGAGCGTCTCATAAAATAATTCACTCTCTCAGCATATAAATTTCTTCCAACTGAAAAAAAATCTCAAAATTCGTATTTCCTTTTTGCGTTTTTTGGATTAAGTAATGAAGATTCTAAAGAATAAGCAGGCTGAAACTCAATTAAGTGAAAGCATTGCTACGACTAACATTACTATAAAATATTTTGATACAACATATATATTTGTATGTTGCTGTATAAGTATTTGTGTATATTTCAGTATAACAACTACTTAAAAAAATAAATTGTTAATAACTTTTCATATTATCCCCCCCCCACTTGCAATTAAGTAATATTTTATTATATCTTTGATGAGTAATCTATTTTTAGTCTTTGATTTTTTATATGTTGAGTTAAATATTGATTACAATAAAGCATTACCGCCTTTAACAAGATCCGAAAAACCGATATACTATAAATTCAGTGAATTCCTTTTACTATCATCAGCAAAACCCTAAACAATACTTTATCCTCACAAATAACCCTTTTAAGTATAAATAGCTCTTTTTAAAAGCGGGACTGCCAACCCCGGACATTTAAATTAAAAACAAGAAAGCCTCCCTGCGAGGCTGACCCATCAAACGCTAATTTAACCGAGTACGAACCAAAACACAGAAAGGCGATACAAAAGTAACTTAATTTTACATGGAATGGCTTAAGCATTGTAAAATTATACTAGGAAACCACATGGTTTCTTTAGCTTAGCCACGGCACAATCGTCCGGTTTCTATTGTGTTGTTAATAATTTTTGTAAGAACACCGGCACATTGTTAGCCATTTCTAATGTGGATAAAAAGCCCTTTTGTGATTAGGCGAGAAATGGATAGTATAAACATTAATATTATTTATATATGAGAACCAAATTATTAGCTTCAAGCGGGCAAAGTGCCCAATATAACACACTTAAAAGCATACTTTTATCAGTCACATATAGTTTGCTGTTTATGATACTATCTTTTTCTGTCAAAGCCCAACAATGGGTGAGCTTTGGCAATTCTACTACTCCGAAGGCTCCGGAAATCACTTTGATATCTGCAACAAATCAGCAGGTAGTATTTACTTGTGAATCTTTTGGGTTCTACCAAACAGATGTTGTGAATGGTGGAATCACCTATCAGAATATAAATATGCCTGGGGTAAGTAATTTGAAGCAACCCGGATACCCAAATCTTCCAATAGTAAATCGAGCAATAGCCTATTCAGGTAAAATAAGCCCTTCAGTTACAGTAAATATATTACAGCAACTGACTTATAAAGAATATACAGTATACCCTGCACCCGCATTACATGATTCTGTAACATCTAACAATTTTCCATGGTTAGCAGAAGTCTTTACTATAAACAACCATGTTTATACCCAAAATAGTCAGTACCCTTTAGATATTTGTGCCATTGTCTCATCAGGACAATTCAGGGATCAAAAATTCATTAATGTTGTTACTAATCCATTGCAATGGAACCCAATTAATAAGAAATTAATTGCAAATGTAAAATGCACAGTTACAGTAAATCTAGGAAATTCTGATGAAGAAACTCTAAAAAATACAGGTATTTTCGAAAATATTGCATCCGAAATTTTCCTGAATTATTCCAAGAATAATAAACCTGAAAATACTAATAAAACAAATAAGGCCACAAGTAGTTATGTGCAATATTATACTCTTACTCAACCCAGTGATGCAGATAACATTGTAGCAGATTATCTCATTATAACTGATCAGCAGTTTTTTGAACCTAACAACCCAAACAGCGAACTCAGGAGAATTGCAGCACACAGGGCAAACTATAATGGATATGTGGTTGCCGTGATTAGCGCACAGAATATCATGTCGGATGCTGTAGGATTTCCATATACATATTTCCCTCAATTCGGAGATGATGATTCCCATTATAAAAATGAGCGTAGGATACGTGAATGCATAGAACGCATTTATAATAATGGGCATGCACCACATACTTATGACGGTCATTTGGCTTATGTATTACTTGTTGGAGATGCCGTTAGGGACGACTCGGGCACTACACCAACTATTGGAGTGCCAGGTAGCCATGACCCATATGATATAGTTTATTTTGGGCAGACTGGTGATCCTACTACAACGCGTACTCCATCGACATTTGTAACTGATTATTACTATAGTCTGCTGACAACGAGGCCAGAGCCAGGTTTCACTGTGAAAGATGATATTGGTGATCTGTATGTGGGAAGGTTCAGTGTGAAGGATCCAACACAGTTGTATAATATAGTTGAGAAAACAATCCATTATGAAACTGATTACGATTTTGCCGGATGGAAAAACAAATCCTTTTTCTTTAATTCAAAATCAATTGATCCTGAGCACAACTACCTAGCAGGTAATAACAGATACTATAACTATTTTATCCCAAATCGAATAGGAACCCCCTATTCTTTTGAAATAAAAGATATGTACGATTATAACTACGCTGATGAAATTCCCACTGTTATGGCTTGTTTTAATAGTGGACAAGGCTATTCATCATATTATGGACATAGCAAATATTGGTGTATACAAATAGGTGCACCTATAGGTCAGCCTAACGCTCAATATTTAACAACTGAGTATTTAGAACTTAACCTGGACAATGTTGGTAAATATGGCTTCATGTATATGCTTACCTGCGATGCAGGCATGTATGACCTGGCAAATGGAGCAGAGTGTCTAGCCGAAGAACTAACTCGATATTCTGATACTAAAGGATTTGTCGGTATTCTTGCAGCATCAACACCTGTTATATTAGAACAGAATAATGATGATCCAATTGTTACGCCCGCGACATCACAAGAGTTTTTATTGGATGAAAACTATATGCAGCTTGCTCATTGTTTAGGGGAGTCTATCCTAATATCAAAAGTTAAAAAACAAAACTGTAATCCGGTGGCAACTGACATTACATCAATGATATATAACTTGATAGGTGATCCTGGCTTAAACCTTAGGAGTCAGGGGTATTCTGTATCTAAAAATACCACTCTTGATCACGAGGTTACAATTTCCGAACCGGTTCATGTGTTAAGCGGAGTAACGCTCACTTTACCAAATAATTGCAATTTATTTTTCGGCAACAATGGAAGGCTTATCATTGATCAGGGTGCTTTTATTTCATTTGACGATAATGCCTATTTCCATGGAATGGTAATGACAAATGCTCTTGAAATACGGGGTGGGATAAAAACTAAAACAGGCAGCCTACCAAATATTTCATTCGAGGCACCGGATGGTATGAGTTGCAGTGGACTTGTGTTCGAAAATGCTGAATTAGACGCCGCATTTAAAAAATTAACTTTTACACGCTCCGCTATCTTTGCCAATAATTTGAATAGCCTGACTGTTGTATCCCCTTCATATAACAGGAGCTCTTTTAATCTTGCACCTCTTTTTATCAAATCTAAAAGTATTGTATTGGAGTATTGTAATTTCGTAAATTCTTCAAGTCTTTTTTGCTACAGGAATAATAGTGATGGATTGGATGCATATATTAGGAATTGTACGTTCACCCCATCAGCAACTCAGCCAACTAATCAATCTGACATGATCTATATCGGTGGTTATCAGAATTTTGATTTACAAAATAATTCAATTACATTCAATAGTGGCGATGGGATAAGCCTGTATAATTCCGGTACAGGTACGATTAAAAATATCAAAAACAATTTAATCTCTTTCAGTGGTTCGACTTATTACCAAAATAATGGTATCAAGTTATATAATAGCAACGCCGAAATAACTACAAATAGCATTACAAATGCTAAATATGGTATTTCTACTTTCAGTAATACAATCCGTAACGTCAGTCTTAATGGTTACGATAAAGCAAATGCCCCGTCTAATACTCAACAAATCTATAATAACACTGAATACCAGGTATTTTCAGCTGATGCTGGAAGTTTCCCTTCTCCCTTTAAGTATAATTATATTGAAAATTTTTCAACCAAACCACTAGTGTACTGCGCTGGAAGCAGTATACCTATGGGAAGTCTCAACGTTCGGTGCAACAATTGGGGTAGTAGTTTTGTGCCTTCTCAGGATTTGTACCCCGTTACTGCTTATACTTATCTTCCAATTTGGGCCTTCAGTGGAGTATGTAGTGGCAAATCCTTGGCACAAAATAACAATTCCAACCCATTGGAAATAATTTCCGGATTCAAGAGCAGACTCAGAAATGATGGTTCCGATTCACCTGAAAATATAGCCTCACTTAGCAGAGTTTCAGGATACCTGATTTCGAGTAAAAGTGGCATTAATTTGCTTAATGAACTTTTAGCTGAATTGATTGAAGAACATAATCAGGATTTACTGGGTAAAAGTGCCAGAAATATCAGAAATCAACTGAATGTTTCACGAGGAGAATATGGTTCTTCAATCCGTGAGGCAGAACAACGTTTAGCTAGTCCTGTTTCGCTTGCCGACTCAGTATATGCATCAATTGAACTTGCTCAAGTATTGCTACAGGCAGGAAATGGACGGTTGGCAGATAGTCAAATTACAAGCCTATATCAAGATCTAATTCCATCAGACTACGATGCCTTTTATTCCTATAAAGCAAAACTAGTGTCATGTTAATCATGAATTGACGGATAAAGTCTTTTCAATTTCACCCTTGCTTCTTTGTTTGCAAACTGCCAATTTATTTTACTGTTTTTATTATTCCTGTGGGATTGCCACGCATCAACTTCTTCTTTAATTA
>JBBRCH010000062.1:0-27376 GCA_038204995.1 Bacteroidales bacterium
GTTGTTACTTTTTGATCAAGCAAAAAGTAAAGAAATAATGCAAGATTTTTCCGAATGCTTGGACTTTAGTTAATGACTTGATCTTTGGTCTCAATTTCATTCTTTATACCCCATTCTCCCCAGAAAATGAATGTGATCCAAAACTTATTAAAATATTGCAGATATTTAGGCTGTTCTATAAGAATAGGTTCAGAACTAAATTCACCATACTTTGTTTAAATGTAAACATCTCATTCACCCGTTCTTTTATTAAACATAATGCAACTTAATATTCCTGACACCCAGCAAAAACGCGTTGTTATTGCGGGAGGTGGATTTGCCGGTCTGAAATTGGCCACCAAACTTGCAGACAGCGATTTCCAGGTGGTACTCTTCGATAAAAACAACTATCACCAATTCCAGCCACTGTTTTACCAGGTAGCCACAGCCGGCCTCGAACCCAGTGCAATTTCATTTCCGTTACGGAAGATATTCCAGCGGTCAAAAAATGTGATAATCCGGGTTGCTGTGATTAACGGTTTAAATCCGGATAAAAAAGAGTTAATTACATCACTTGGGAATGTAGCTTTTGATATTCTGGTTTTGGCAATGGGTGTTGATACCAACTTTTTTGGCATGGAGCACATTGCCCGCTATGCTATACCAATGAAATCGGTTTCCGAGGCATTGAGCCTCAGGAATAAATTATTACAAAATTTCGAAGATGCATTGGTTGAAACCGATCCGGAACTTCGCCAGGCTTTACTTAACATTGTTGTAGTAGGCGGAGGTCCAACAGGTGTGGAAGTTTCAGGTACACTAGCTGAAATGAAAAAGTATATCCTGCCAAAAGACTATCCTGAGCTTGATTTTAATAACATGAATACATACCTGCTCGAAGCAGGTAGCCGGATTCTATCAGGAATGAACGAAAAATCTGCACACCATGCTGAATTATACCTTCAAAAACTTGGGGTTAATGTACTTTGCAATGCACAGGTAAGTGATTACGACGGCGAAAAGGTGAGCGTACATAATAATATTCAGATCCCTGCGAAAACTTTGGTATGGGCAGCAGGAGTTACTGGTGAAAAAATGGAAGGGTTGAATCCCGAAATTTATAACAGGGGAAACCGCATCAAGGTCAATTCTTTTAACCAGGCCGAAGGATATACTAACATCTATGCGTTGGGCGACAATGCCTTTATGGCTGAGGGAAAATACTCCAATGGACATCCGCAAATGGCTCAACCAGCCATACAACAAGCCCGGCTGCTAGCTCGTAACCTGAAACGGCAACTAAAAAATATACCCATGAAACCTTACACATACCTGGATAAAGGATCCATGGCTACCATCGGTCGCAACCTGGCTGTAGTTGAATTACCTTTTATACGGTTTTACGGGTTTGTTGCCTGGCTTACCTGGATGTTTGTGCACCTGATGGCTATAGTGGGCGTTAAAAACCGACTTTTGGTTTTTATTAACTGGTTCTGGAATTACGTAACTTATGATCAGTCTTTGCGGCTAATTATTAAACCTGGAGGAAAGAAGCAGGTTTAATTGTGATTTTATGAATGTGTAATGTTGGATGTAGGATTACGATCTTTATAGCTATTGCGGTAGAATTTATTTTTTTGAATTCTGAATTATAATTAACATGAAAGAATTATATCAGAAAAAAAAATCAAAGTCATACAGCCGTAAGGGTAAGGATATTAATTGTCAAAAATATCGGGAAGCTGCATGCGAAGCTGGGTCATTTTAAGTATTTCACCTCTTTGAAAATCATTGTAAACACTCCAGTTGGCTATCTCATCCAGTTTACGAAAACAACCTACACATTTTCCTTTATAGTCAAGCGTGCACACTCCCCTGCAGGGAGATTTTACTTCATTACTATTTTCCTTGTGCGTGCGTAACATGTTTAGTTGTTTATAATGTATAATGTAGAACGAATCATTTCATAAAAAGTTCATAGTATTAATAGATTATTTAGCAAAAGGTAATCGCGGTTTGATCGAATTTATGTTTAACCTCTGGCAATCCATCAAATAATATCACGTCCAGCCTGCTGTATACAATTTTATGTAATGATAAATTTCTCTAAGTAATTATTTCAAAATAAGTTCCTCAATTTTGTAACTTTAAAAGTTTACTTTTTTTCAACTTTTGCATGATCAAAAGTTGAGCAACTTAGCGAAGTGATCTCATGCACACCTTTAAAAAACAAAACAATTTGTGCATAAAAATCTAGTCTTTATATAATTTCAGTGTATTTCTACGTCAGGTTTTTGCCACGCCACAGTTTATCCCGTTTTTGCGGGACAAGCCGTTCGCTTGAAAGGATTGAACAAATATGCTGCTTCACAGTGGCGCTCACTTCTGCATGGCTTGAAATGCCCTACGCTCATAAAACCTTCCTTGAACTACTACTGAAATTCTATAAGGACGGTCCTTCACAAGAAAGTTTTTCTGAATCCGACATTTATTTGGGGAAGTTATTTTGAAAGTTTCACTTATGAAAACTTTTATGATTTTAATTGCAAGTTGCCTTTTTGCCTTACACATATTCGGACAATCGGATCGGAAAGTTTCGTTGTATTTCAATTTTCAGGGAAACAAGACAATGTATGACAGAGTAATACGTAATAATGGCCGTGGGGCTGGTCCCGGACTTGAAGTACTGGTAAATACCCAATCAAAATTTAAACACCTGCTTGAAATAAACTGTGATTTTTTTAGTGGCGATAAAGTAATGGTATCAACTCTTGATGGACACGAACTTGTTGGAAAAAGCGTGGTTCCATGTATATTTATCGGCACGTCATACTTTCCAATACATAATCTGTATTTTGCATTAAGCTTTGGGCCATCATTTATTAATTCTGACGTCTATTTCGCAATTAAACCATGTATCGGAACCTATTTAGGCGCTCGGAACAGGTTTACAGCTAAAATATCCCTGACAAATATTTTTCAACGCGATGATGCTGTTAATCAACCATTTGGATATTTAAATATTGGAGCAGGAGTCAAATTTTTTTAAACATAAAAAGTATCAGGAAAAGATACTGATCCTATCATTTCCATAAAATAATTCTATAATCCATTTTTGTAACGGATATTTGCAGTTTGGTTTTATTTGGCCGGAAGTCCGGAGACGGAAGTCCGAATCGTATACGAATAGGCAATTTGCTTGTGGGTGCCTTCGGTCTCCGGTCATGTGTCTTCCAACCATTTATTAAACTCAGTGCAAAATAAATTCATGCATATTATGACTTTTAACGAACTTATACTTACCCGTCAAAGCGTTCGCCGTTATGCGGGAACACCCGTTGAATCCGAAAAGATAACCAAATGCCTGGAAGCATCCCGCCTTGCGCCATCCGCCAGTAATTCGCAACCATGGAAATTTATTGTTGTGGATCAGGAACCATTGCGCACTGAGGTCGCCAAAGCTACTTTCAGCGATATCAAGCTGATCAATAAGTTCACCTTGCAGGCACCTGTATTGGTTGTAATTGTTATGGAAAAGGCAAAACTAATTACTCGTCTTGCCATGCTGGTAAAGAAAAAGGAATGGCCTCTGATCGATATTGGTATTGCGGCTGAGCACTTTTGCCTGCAGGCAACGGAACTGGGTTTAGGAACCTGTATGATTGGTTGGTTTGATGAAGATAAAATTAACAAGTTACTGAAAATACCTGCTGACAAATCCATCGGTCTGTTAATCAGTGTAGGGTATGCTGCCGAAAATTATCACCTTCGAACCAAAATCCGTAAATCAACGGATGAAATAGTCCGTTATAACAAGTATTAAAAACAGTGTTACAAGGATTTAAATATTTGTAAATCTATGGTACAAATACACAAAATCCCTCTACCTTTGACATGGAAATCCACTAACAAACAAATCATTACCTATGAAAAAAATACTATTCATTATGGTTATGCCACTGTTAATACTGGCAACCGGATGCAACAAACCAACTGGTAAGGGAATGGAAACAAAATCTGCATTTATCAATCAGGCTGCCACCGACAAAGTGATAAAGCAACTCACCGATTCCTGCGGTGAAACTGCAAAAATACGTATCGAACGCGGCGTAAAACAAACGGCTTCACTTTGGGAAAAACAGGATGGTGACCCGGATGTGTTCGCTAAATTTTGTTCTGATAATTTTATTGCCGACACAGCAAAACTCGATGTGCTTTTTAATAAGCTGCAACGTAGTTTCGAAGTATTGTATGGCAATTACAACAAGATGGGTATGGATTTACGTATTCCTGTCGATCTGAGTGGTGATGAACTCACACCTATCGACGAAATGTTCGCATCTTTCTCACCTTCTTCGCATCTTACTGATGATTTGTTCAGCAACAAAATTGCATTTATTACTATGCTGAACTTTCCGTTTTATTCTTTATCGGAGAAATCAGAAATGGGGAAAACATGGTCGCGCCGCGACTGGGCCTATGCCCGTATGGGTGATGCCTTTACTTCGCGCGTACCTGCCGAACTGAATCAAAAGTTAAGTGATGCCCTGGCTAAATCGGATATGTATATTTCGGAATATAATATTGTGATGGACAAACTGGTTGATGCCTCAGGCAAAACATATTTTCCTGAAGGGATGAAACTAATATCCCACTGGGGACTACGCGATGAACTGAAATCGCATTACGGGCAAGCAGATGGACTGGCAAAGCAGAAGTTGATCTATTCGGTGATGAAACGCATTATTGATCAGAGTATCCCCGAAATGGTGATTAACAGCGGCGAATACCAGTGGAATCCTGCTGATAACAAAGTGCTTAAGGATGGCAAAGAAGTTGCTGCTACTCCTGAGCCCGACCGCCGTTACGAGATGCTGCTCAACAACTTTAAAGCTTATCATGCTACCGATCCCTATTACCCGGCATTACCCACATACAGTCAACGTGCTTTTGAGCTGGGTATGGAAATTCCGGAACAGGACGTGGAAAAGCTCTTTGTTTCGCTGGTGACTTCACCTGAGATTAAAGAAATAGCAGCGCTTATAAGTAAACGGCTGGGCCGCAACCTCGAACCTTTCGATATCTGGTACGATGGATTTAAAGCCCGTAGTGGTTTGAATGAAGATGATCTGACTTTAAAAACCCAGGGATTATATCCCACACCGGAAGCCTTTGAGAAGGATATGCCAAATATGCTTAAAAAGTTAGGCTGGAGTTCGGAAAGAGCAGCATATATAGCCTCCAAAATACAGGTTGATCCGGCCAGGGGTTCAGGTCATGCAGCAGGAGCCTATATGAAAGGCGATAAAGCACGCCTGCGTACCCGAATAACCGATAAAGGCATGAATTACAAAGGCTACAATATTGCGGTTCACGAGTTTGGACACAATGTTGAGCAAACTGTCGACCTTTACGATATTGATTATTATATGTTGCAGGGTGTTCCAAATACCGGGTTTACCGAAGCACTGGCATTCCTTTTCCAGAAACGTGACCTCGATCTGCTTGGGGTTAAAGATAATAATCCTGACAAAGAGCATCTCGCATCGCTTGATGCAGTATGGTCGTGTTACGAAATTATGGGTGTTTCGCTGCTTGATATGCAGGTATGGAGGTGGATGTATGCCAACCCGGATGCAACACCGGCACAGTTAAAAAAAGCTGTGATCCGCATTTCCAAAGAAGTCTGGAATTCTTATTTTGCCCCTGTATTGGGCAGCAAGGATGAACCTATCCTGGCTATATACTCGCACATGATCGATAATCCTTTGTACCTGCCAAATTATCCTATCGGACAATTGGTGGATTTCCAGATTGAGGGATTTATAAAAGGAAAGAATTTTGCTACAGAGGTGGATCGTATTTATACCCTGGGCCGGTTAACACCACAGGCCTGGATGGAAGCTGCCGTTGGTGCACCCATCTCCATTGATCCTATGCTTAAAGCTGCAGATGAAGCACTTAAAGTGATCAAATAATTTCATTATTGACTCCAATAAGCGAGGCGGCCCCATACCAGACCGCATCGTTGCTTTTATTATAGTGCGAATTGAAATTGATGCGCTTACATCTTCACAACCCTTGCATTCCTGCTTCCGCTTTTCAGGATGTAAACACCGGGTTTCAGGTTGGAGATATCAAGAAGGTTTTGGCCTGGTTTTAAAATACCCTGGGAAATTAGTTTTCCATTAATTGAATAAAGCGAGTAGACCATAGACGAAGTGCCTTCAAGTGTAACCGTAGTCTTGTCGTGAACCGGGTTAGGATATACTGAAATTGCAGTTGATTGCTGAATTTCCGGCACTCCGGAATAAGTAACCGGTATAGTAATAAGGGTATTCCAGTAAGGAGAAAGTGCTGCAATCCGCTCCCTGAGTAACTCGACTGATGAATTATTATCACCGGTATAATCTCGTGCCCAGGCGAAACAATAGTCGAGAGGGATGGTTTGACCGGGTTCAAATGTAAAAGGACCTGCCGAAGCAAGACCTTGTTTCTGGTTTGGAAGATTGCCAACCGTATTTTCACTCCAATACTTACCATTCTGATTATAACCGCCACCGGGCAATACTCCCTCCGTTCCCCAGTTACAAACAGTATCGCTGTTGCCGGGATAAACATAATTGCATGATGGTCCAACACCGGGGATACTATCGGAAGTACCAAACATCAAATGTATAGTTGAATTATTGTAAAAGCCACACATGGCGGAGTAAGGAGAGAATACATATTCATCAAAATCATTCATATATCCCCAGCCTTTAACCATGGTTGCACTCAGCCCCACCCTTTCATTATCTGCTATACCATCGCCAAAGTTGAATCCATTGATACCTTCATCACAGTTGCCGGTTGGATTATCAATGCCGTCTTGTTCCAGATTAGGCCCACCAATCAGCTTAAGCCCGACAGCAGGCGGGTGATCGCCATACGCCCAGGGTTGTCCGCTTCCATCAATAGCATTGCCATTATATGCATACAGCAATCCGTTGGATACATCGGTTCCTATGTAATCATCTGCCCAATACCCCAGGTCAAAATCAGTAAAAAGCCCCAAATATGTATCGTAATAGGTTGTATCCGAACGGTTGTATATTTCGTAATGAAAGAAAATGGAATTATTCAAGGTTGAGTCATTGGGCCTGTCGAATGCATAAGCCATGCCTGTTATTTCTATATCTAATTTCTTAGCTTTAGTTGCGCTGTGAATAAACCTGAAATCATTCATCACAAAGAAAATAGCCTGATCGCCACGTATCAGCGGATAATCGCCGTTGTAAGGATCATATACATTGTTGTGGTTGGCATCGTAATAGGGAGCATAGTCTGCCTGCTGCCCGAGAGCCGGGTCGCCATGCGCAGGCCAGGTTTCTATTGCCTTAATAGCTTTATAACCCGGATAAAAATAATTGTTGATATGGTACTGAATATCTGTTTTGCTCAATTTCCATTGATTGCACCATTTTTTCTGAAAATTACTATCGCAGATACCGGCTGCCGGTCCTGACGAAAAATCATGACCGTCTGATCTGTAGCGTTCAGCTGCAACATGTTGCTGCTTGTGTTGGTCAAGGCCGCCAATCCATAATGTATGGCTTAGTATTGATGTTTTGCCCGAGCCTTTTGGAACTTCAAAACGTGCTGAATCTAAATCCCAGAAATGCTGCCCGAACGGACTGATCAGCGCTTTGATATTGTTAATATCCAGGAAACTGTATATCACTGGCGCTCTAAATCCGATATATACCTTAGCAACAGCCATACTGCCATGTACGTCTTTTATTACATAAAAACCCCTGTACATATAGGACAGGTAATTATCTAAAGGACCTGAGGGTATAATAATTTCCCAGGTTGTATCATTTATCTGATTCTGGTTAAAGCCTTGGGAAATATAAATTGAATCACCGTCAGGGTCGTAGTCATTTTTAAGAAGGTTGATATACACAGGGTAGCCGGCATATCCCCAAACGGTATCATTTACAGCAACAGGAGGGTTGTTCTGTGCTTCAGATATCAGCCCTGTAATGATAATCAATACAAAGAGACAGGAAGTTTTCATAATAACTAAAAATTAAATGAGAGTCGGCATTAATATAATTTGCTTCAATACATCGAACTATATACAAGGTGTCAATAAACAAATATACACAATTTCTATACGATACGGATAACAATCCAAAACCTAATTTTCAGAATAATAACAACCGGGACAAAAAAAAATTGGAATTCGTTCCGTTGCTTATCGAACTTCTTCATGTTCCCTTCTTGCTGAATACCAATTTTGTATTACTAACTCCGCCATCTTTCGAGCTTTGGTATTCCATACGTGAAAAATCCGGCCAGAAAACAGGAGAACCCCATTTCTTTATTTTGCCTTTAACCAGTTGCTGCATTTCCTGGGCTGCCTCGTTTATTTTAGGTGATGTTTTATTCCAGGTAATTTGAAGTTTTCATTTTTTTGAATCCTTAATGAATTTAATTGTTCTTGCTGGAGAAGACATAAGAGGCATTTCCCGCCATCCGTCGTATTTTTTTTTATTGACATCTGCACTTGATTTATCAGAAGCAGCCAATTCCATATCTGCAAAATACTCTTTCATGGCTGCCAGGATCTCCGGACCACCAATGTCGCCATGCCCGGGCACAACGGTGCTGATTTCCCAGCGCTTGCTGAGTTTATCGAGAACCGCCATCCACTTTTCAATGTCAGTACCGTCACTTCTGATCAGCGCAGGATTAATTTTATTGAAAACAACATCTCCTGTAATCAGTATTTTCCGGTTTTTAAGGTAGATAACCATATCGCTGAACGTATGTGCCTGACCTACATTGAGCAATACAACATCCTCATTACCAAGGCTAAGTACAAGGCTGTCGGCAATGAAATCGGTAGGCATATCTTCAGGCTTCATGCTTTTTTCGGCAAAAGCCTTATTATAATCTCCAATATAGATTTTGGAACCATTAAAGAGGTAATTCCCATAGCAATGATCGCCATGCAAATGGGTGTTTATTACGATTATTTTCTTTATTCCGGCTTTCCCTTTCACCGTTTTGAATAAATCTTTTGCCATTGAGCCCATCTTGGTATCAACCACCAGCAAGGCACTGTCGGTTACGAGTATACTGCTGTTTCCTCCCCCGCTGATTACAGTAAATTCAGGTCTTATCACTGTGGTAACAGGTGTAAAGAAAAATGTATAGAAAGGGTACATGTAAATAGTTCCGGCCGCAACTAAAGCCAGAAATACGACACCCGTGTAAAGCAGTATTTTTTTGAATTTCATGGTAAGAAGGAATTAATAATGGAAAAGTTTTTATCCGTTTCATTGCCTGGAAGTCGGGAGATCTGAGAATATCAGATTCGAATAGCTTTGAATCAAGAGTATTTAAGAAAGGCTGAATCCGCAGATGTTTTTTTGTAACACAGGGTAAAAGATTTAATCAGCGGACTTCAGACTTCAATCCAAAATGAAAATTAAAAGAATAACCGGATCTTTAGACTTGTTCTCCTTTTCTCCGGGCCCTAACTCCGCCACCTTTCAAGCTTTGGTATTCCATACGTGAAAAATCTTGCCAGAAAACCGGGGAAACCCATTTCTTTCATTTTGCCTTTTACAAGTTCCTGCATGTCCTTTGAGGTGATGCCAGGCCGGGTAAATTTTCCATCCTGGTAACAGAGGCTGCAGAATTTTATGCTTTTTGTACCATCGGCATCGGTGCCTCCGCCTTTTTCGTCTTTTTTCATAGGCATGCCGCAACTCTGGCAGAATTTGTAGGTTTTGTCCATGGTGTTTATATTTTAATAAATCGTTTACTATTCATTTTTCCATCCATTGTTAATCTCAACAGATAAACCCCGGGTGGATAGGATGCCATATCGAGCGATTCGAGCCATTTACCGGCAGACCGGGAATGCGTATTGGTGGTATAAAGAACAGAACCTTGTTGATTAATCATGGTAATTTCAACCTGTGTTTTTTTAACTGTTTGATATTCAATATTCAGAATGCTTGAAACTGGATTTGGGTAAAGGGTGAATGAATTTGAGACTTCGGCATAATTAACGTCGAATGTGGTTTCGCAGGTACCGGGCATATTGGCATCGAGCCAGGTAAGGCGGCCGTGTATCCAATTTTTAAGCCCGTTTACTTCGCCCATATAGGTAGTTGCATAAGGCCAGGGATTGGGCCAGACATAAATTCCAAGAATAGGCCAGATTGTAAAGTTTCGTTCCTGTGCTTCCATGAGTTGACCTGAAATACTGTCGATATAATTGTCGAACCAGGCTTCGCTCAGTATGTTCTGCCTCAGGTAAAGCCAACGGCACTTTAAATGGCTGCTGTAGAGCGGATCCTGTAACAACCTGCTCCACCAGAAAGGTACCTGCCAGTAATCGTCAGGACAAGGAAACTGGTATGCCCAGCCGGTAGTTGCATCGCCGCCGCAATAATTGGCGTTGTGCCAGGCGATATCATAGTCCCAAACCGGACCCATGCGTATCTTACCTCCTCTGCTGTCCTGCTCTTTATGAAGAAAAGTACTCAGTCGGTAACCATCCACATTTTTAGCAATCTCATTCACCAGAAAATAATCAGAAAATGTGCTTTCAACCGCGTATTTGCGATACCCTGTCAACGTATCAGCAAAGTTTGATGCTTTAAGTGCGGTTTCGAAGTCGTAAACATAGTTTTTGATATAGTTGCGTTGCTGCAGCGAAATATTTTCTGCTTTCGGGTATTCATACTGGAAAAAAATGGTTTGTCCGTTGGGATTTGCCGAAGGAGCATAGGATGATACCCATCCTGCTCCTCCCGAACCGGTTTGTTTATCTATTTTAATTATGTAACCTCCTGTCAGATCATCTCCGGTATTCTCATCAGGGTTAAGTTTTGCAATATTCACCCTATTTTTGTCGCGTTTTATTTTCTCGGAGAAAATGTAAATGCCTTTGTACTGTCCATTTAATATCAATTCAACAAACTTGTAACGGGTAGCATAGTGACCCATATTTTGCCAGACCTGGTATGCCATGGTATTCCGCATCAGCGATTTATCAGTATAATTAGCATTCAATATCCAGTCACTTTCCGAAGGCATTCCTAGAAATGAGGTGTCGATGCTGTTTCCAAAGGCATCCCAGGTTTCAAGTCCATAGCTTTTTTTGGGAAACATCTGAGAACTCGATCCCCGTAGTTCTATTCCCGAATTACCATCAAATTCCGGTGGATCTGTAATGTAATTTCGGATACCTGGACCATTATTGATAATTTTTAACCCGGCCGGAATCTTTGGATCATCTGGAATAGCTTGCCCGTAAGTGTCGATCAAAACTATAGGGAGGTTGGAAGAACTGAGGATATAAGGCCCGGTTGCTTCAGGTCCGAATGTTATATTCCAGTTGAGTAGAACTCCGTTATCGGCCCAGGCATAAAGGTCGTGAATATACAAAGTCCATATGCCATTTGCTGATTGACCGTTATTAACATAGCCCAGAATTTCATTAGGCCTGAAAGATCCTGTAAAAGGAGCTGAACCTTGGGTAATTGAGGTTGCGGCCCTGTCATCGAAGCAGGTATTGGTATAATTATCACCATCACCTCCGTTTGCATAAGTAAGCATCACCTGCGATCCATCAGGTGCAATCAGAGCTACTTCCAGATCAGCATCATACGGATGGTTAATATTGATACATACACTGAGAACTCCGAAATTGGTATCGAGCACAGCAGTTCCGAGAGAACCTATATCGATTTGAAATGTAATCGATGATCCGTTGTCGGGTATTATGCCTCCGGTGCCGGTATATGTTTGAGCCTTACCAACAACCAGGCATGTATAAAACAAAAGTGTAAATAAATAAGATAATTTTCGCATATAGGACATTTGAATGAACGTCAGCAGGAACCCAAACTGCAAAGTTACAACACTTTCAGCCTGGTTTTCCTTGTACAGTTTAAAATGCTATATTGAACTAACTATATAGAAACCGTTTGATACTTCGTTTAGGCGTCTTCTCAAATTCAGTGGAAACAATCTGGAATTGGGATACTTGCATATAATTCGGTACCTCGTTGTTAAGGGTTTTGCGATACACTTCCATTTTGGCTTCCAACGAGTGTTCCGTCATCTTTTTTTCATCCACCATTTCCATGTCGGGATAAATAAGTACAACCAACCCCTCCTTACGGTCGACAACAAGGCATTCCTGAACGAGAGGGAATGCATTTATGCGGGCTTCAATTTCTTCAGGATAAATATTCTGTCCTGACGGGCCAAGTATCATGCTCTTACTCCGGCCTTTTATATACAGGAAGCCATCGCTGTCCATGGTTCCCAGGTCGCCGGTATGCAGCCATCCCTCCTTGTCAAGAATCTCGCGTGTTGCCTTCTCATTTTTATAATAGCCTTTCATTACATTTTCTCCACGTACAAGTATTTCGCCTACCACATTTTCAGGATCGGGTGAATCTATGCGCATCTCAAGCTGGTCGACACAACGGCCGGCCGAGTTGAAGCGGGATTCGCGCCATCCTGCATAGCTGATAAGCGGACCGCATTCGGTCATGCCGTAGCCAATGGTAAACGGGAAACCAGCCTTGCGAAACACTTCCTGTACTTCTTCATTTATGGCCGCGCCTCCGACAACGATTTCATGAAAATTGCCGCCAAAGCTTTCGGTGAGTTTGGTTTTTATTTTACCCAGGATAACGTTGTCCATAAAAGGAATCTTCATCAGGAATTTCACCTTGGTCTGTTCCAGCACAGGTTTGATCTGTTTCTTGAATATTTTTTCGATGATCAGCGGAACAGAAAGGATAAGCCTGGGTTGAATTTCAGCAAAAGCCTTCAGCAACAATTGTGGTGTTGGCATTTTACCCAGGAAAGTGATATGGCATCCTGAGGTAAAAGGATAAAGAAACTCAATAGCGCAACCGTATGCATGCGCAAGTGGGAGGAAACTGAGAATATGATCCCCCGCAACCAGTGGCATATAAGTGCGGGAGTACACCATATTACCCGTGATATTGTTGTGCGTGAGCATGACTCCTTTCGAAAAGCCCGTAGTTCCCGAAGTATAGATTATGGCAAAAAGTTCAGTGTTTGCGATAATCTGTTTCGGCAGTTTCTCTTTAAAAAATTGGCAGGACAGCAGGGTTTTAAATTTTGCGATATGAGCATAAAAACGCTTGTTACGCGAACACAAAGGCGAAAAGTCATCAAGAGAAATTACAGCTTTGAGCTTCGGGAGATTATCCCTGTCGAGCACGTCCCAGTTTGCTTTGTTGGCAAACAATAATACGCTGTCGGAATGATTTATTATATGCTGAACGTCGTTGGGTGTAAAATTGGGTAGAATCGGAACAACTACAGCTCCGTAAGTAACAATAGCCTGGTAAGCTATCGCCCACTCGGCGCAGTTTTTACCGATCAGGGCCATTTTATCCCCTTTTTTCAGGCCGCACTTAGCAAAAAGTTTTTGCAGGTAATAAATGCTTCGTCCTACTTCACCGTAAGTATAACTTACCGATTGATAATTAGTAAAGGCTGTCCGGTCCCAGTTTTCCAGTATGCTTTCCCAAATAAACCGAGTATAATTTTCTTTTAACATAATTCCTGATTAAAAAACTCACTAATATATATATAATTGTTCTATAATTGTTTCGTATGTTAATTTAAATTGTCATCGGAGATTAAAAATCAGAAGTAGAAAAGTATTATAGATAGAAGGGATTATCAAAAAAAACATATTCCCGGATTTTCAACTATTATACCCATATTTCCAATAACTGTTTTTAAGACAAATCATTAATATGTCTTGCCATGATTGGGAAAATACTTCTAAATTGCAGCACTAAAGCAACATTTTACGAATGTGCTTGTTCATATTATCTGATTTAAAAGTATAAACATATGCAATTATTCCCTATCCACACAGGAAATTTTAAACTCGATGGCGGGGCCATGTTCGGTGTAGTGCCTAAAAGCATCTGGAACAAAGCTTATCCAGCCGATGAAAATAACCTTATTAACCTGGCTATGCGCTGCCTGTTGGTTGTGGATAGCAATCGTCGGATATTGATTGACAATGGAATAGGAGATAAACAGGACGAAAAATTCTTTGGGCATTATCACCTGAATGGAAACCACAGTTTAATTGGCTCTCTGAAGGAAGCAGGTTTAAACCCGGATGATATCACCGATGTTTTTCTCACTCATCTTCATTTTGACCATTGCGGAGGTACTGTAAAATACAATACCGATCACAGCGGCTTTGAACTTACTTTTCCGAATGCCACTCATTGGCTCAGCAAACCGCAATGGGACTGGGCTACACATCCTAACCGCCGCGAAAAGGCTTCTTTTCTGCACGAAAATATGATGCCTGTTTACGATAGCGGTAAATTGAAATTATTCGATGGCCCTTTTGAGTTGATTCCCGGTTTCGAAGTGAGGATTTATAACGGACACACAGTTGGTCAGTCTATTCCCTTTATTAAAACAGGTAATCATACCGTTGTTTTTATGGCTGATACAACACCCACCTCATCGCATGTGCCTCTTCCGTACATTATGAGTTATGATACCCAACCCTTGATTTCACTTACTGAAAAGGAAGCTTATCTGGACGAGGCAGTTGAAAATAATTATATATTGTTTTTTGAGCATGATGCTTACCATGAGTGCTGTACCCTTGAGAAAACCGATAAAGGAATTAAAGTGAAGGAAACGATGAAGTTGGAGGATGCCTTGAAGAAGGGATAATACTGATTTAAAGCCTGGTTAAATAAACAAATCCTACCTGATATCCGCTTTTCAGGAATGGAGAGCCGGAGAGTGAGGCTGAAGACATATTCAAAAAACAGAATAATTAATTCAACTTTGCTCCCTGTTCGGGAATTATTTGTAATTTAGGTTAAAATATCAGGCGCAAACTCTAGCGCCAAAGAGTTATTTATTTTTGTAATGCCCACATTTAAAACATATTGCCTTGTACAGGATTGAATCAAAAATCAACATTCATTCGCCGGAATACCTGTCGAACCTCGATGCCTACGGGCATATTATGCAACAATACCGTAATACCTTGAATAGCGTTGTTAACGGTTCCCCGGCATCAATCATTAACCGGCATAAGGAGCGTGGCAAATTGCTGGCTCGTGAACGTATCGACCGGCTTATCGATCCGCAGACTCCTTTTCTGGAGCTCTCCACCATGGCTGCCTTTGGCATGTATGATAACGGATTTCCGGCAGCTGGTATTATTACAGGTATAGGCGTTATCCAGGGACGTGAAGCTATGATCGTGGCCAATGATGCCACCGTAAAAGGTGGTACCTATGTGGCTGAAACCATTAAAAAACATGTCAGGGCACAGGAAATAGCCATGGAGAATCACCTTCCATGTGTTTACCTGGTCGATTCGGGAGGCGTTTTCCTGCCTGAGCAGGCCAACGTTTTTCCGGATAAATACGATTTCGGGCGGTTCTTTTTTAACCAGGCCCGCATGTCGGCCGAAGGAATTCCGCAAATAGCTGTTGTAATGGGATCATGTACCGCGGGTGGAGCTTATGTTCCTGCCATGAGCGACGAGGTGATCATAGTCCGTAACCAGGGTACTATTTTTATAGGTGGCCCGCCATTGGTGAAAGCAGCTACAGGTGAAGAAGTTACAGCAGAGGAACTCGGTGGTGCCGAAGTTCATACTTCCATATCGGGTGTTGCCGACCATATTGCCGAAAACGACAGCCACGCCCTTCAGATTTGCCGCAATATCTTCCTGACTTTGAAAAGACCCAAAAAGCAGTTTCTCGAACTGTTAGCTGTTGAAGAACCTTATTACGATCCTGCCGAGTTATATGGCATTGCACCCATAGACTTTCGCAAGCCGGTGGATGCCCACGAGATAATAGCCCGCATGGTGGATGGAAGCCGTTTCCACGAATTTAAAGCAAATTACGCACCAACTATTGTTACCGGTTTTGCGCATATTATGGGTATGCCTGTGGGGATATTGGCCAGCAATGGCGTTTTGTTTTCCGAAACCGCCTTGAAAGGTGCTCATTTCATCGAGCTGTGCACTTCGCGGAATGTGCCCATACTTTTCCTTCAGAATATTACAGGATTTATAGTAGGGAAGGAGTATGAACGCCGCGGTATAGCCCGCGATGGCGCCAAACTGGTGCATGCTGTCGCAAATGCCCGGGTTCCTAAATTTACCGTAGTTTTCGGCGGATCATTTGGTGCAGGCAACTATGCCATGGCCGGACGAGCATATGAACCGCGTTTGCTGTTTATGTGGCCCAGTTCAAAAATAAGCGTAATGGGTGGCGAACAGGCTGCCGGAGTGCTTGTTACGGTGAAGGAAGAACAACTCAAAGCAAAAGGACTGACTTTAAGTGATGCTGACCGCAATGAAATGCGTAATTCAATACTTGCCAAATACGAAGAAGAAGGCTCGGCCTATTTCAGCACTGCCCGCCTGTGGGACGACGGAATCATCGACCCTGTCGATACCCGAAAAGTACTTGCTATGGGGATTGCTGCTTCGATGAATAAGCAATGGGAAGAAACAAAATATGGGATATTCAGGATGTGAAAAGATAGCATTCAGCAACCAGAAAAGGGGCGAAGGAGAAAAGAAGAGACAGGTTGTGCATTTTCGTTGCGTTCCTTGCTAAACCTTTGTATCCTTGCGTTAAAAACCAATAAAAAAATTTAAAATGAGCAATTATTCAACTATTAAACTAAAAACGGGAAACGGAGTAGCTACAATAATTCTTAACCGGCCTGATATACGAAATGCATTTAATGAAGTGATGATCTCAGAAATTACCGATGCTTTTAAAACAGCAGGCAGTATGAATGCTATCCGTGTTATTATCCTCAGGGGTGAAGGGAAATCGTTTTGTGCGGGTGCCGATCTTAACTGGATGCGTGATGTTTCCAACTATAGTTATGAACAAAATTATGCCGAAAGTTACCGTCTGTCTGAATGCTTTTATGCCATTTATTCATCGCCAAAACCGACTATTGCTGTGGTTCACGGAGCAGCTATCGGTGGGGCCAATGGTCTGCTGGCAGCATGTGATATTGCTGTCTGCGACCACGAAACTGTGTTCTCGCTCAGCGAAGTGAAGATTGGAATTGTTCCTGCATGCATCTCTCCCTATGTGATCAAGCGGGTTGGAGAGTATGGTGCGCGCGAGCTTATGCTCACCGGCCGGCGTATCAATGGAATGGAAGCTGAAGACTATAAACTGGTGAATAAATCGCTTCCTGCCGATGAGGCTGAAAGCTATATACACCAGATGGTTCAGATGTTACTTACAAGTGGTCCGGCCGCAATTGCACAATGCAAAACCCTTATTGATAAAGTGGTGAATCATATAGACCTGAATGAAGCGCTGACTTATACGGCTCAGATGATAGCCGAGATACGTGCTTCGGAGGAAGGCCAGGAAGGAATGGCAGCGTTCCTTGAAAAGAGAAAACCCAGGTGGGTAGAATAGAAGTTCGGATTTGGGAATGCAGATTTTATTGAGCAGACAAGTGAATTAATTGGCAGTATGAATGTGCCCTAAGTAGGTACAAGTTGAAATTTAAACTAAAGCCTCAATCCGAATACAGCAATTGTTATACAAGTATCAAATATGATTAAAAAACTACTTATAGCCAACCGTGGTGAAATTGCCGTTCGGATCATACGAACAGCCCGATGTATGGGCATACGCACGGTAGCCATTTACTCCGAAATTGACAAAAGCAGCCTTCATCACAGTTTCGCGGATGAAGCGTATTGTATTGGTAAATCCGAGCTTTCTGAAACCTATCTTAACATACCGGCGATCATTCACATTGCCAAAAGCAGCCATTGTGACGCGCTTCACCCGGGGTATGGTTTCCTTTCGGAGAATCCGGCACTTGTTAAAGCCTGTAACGAGGCAGGCATTATTTTTGTCGGGCCCGAGGCGCATGTGATGCAGGTTATGGGTAACAAGGTGGAAGCACGTAACTTTGTAACATCTACAGGTGTTCCGGTAACAAAAGGTCTTGCCGGCGACGCAGCAACAATCCTGTCGAAAGTAGATGATATTGGATTTCCCGTGCTGGTGAAAGCTGCCGGTGGAGGTGGCGGGAAAGGGATGCGCATTGTTAACGATAAAGCAAATCTTGCCGCGGCCCTCGAAGCGGCTTCGCGTGAAGCCAAAAACTATTTTGCCGATGGCACAGTCTATATTGAGAAATACCTCGAAGAACCAAGGCACATTGAATTTCAGATACTCGGGGATAATTACGGGAATGTGGTTCATCTTTTCGAGCGCGAGTGCACCATACAGCGACGATATCAGAAAATCATTGAAGAAGCTCCTTCGCCCACGCTTACTCCCGAAATAAGGTCGCGCATGGGCGAGGCCGCAGTGGCAATAGGCAAAGCCATCAAATATTCAGGTGCCGGAACCATTGAATTTCTGGTAGATAAGGAACTGAATTTCTATTTCCTCGAAATGAATACCCGTATCCAGGTCGAGCATCCGGTTACTGAAATCACAACAGGAATCGATATTGTGGAGGAACAGTTATTTGTAGCATCAGGCGAAACACTCAGGTTGAAACAGAATGAGCTTTCGCAAAAAGGGCATGCTATCGAATGCCGGATATATGCTGAAGATCCTTCAAATAACTTTTTGCCCGCACCGGGAAACCTTTCTCTCTATCAGAAACCGCAAGGCGATTTTATCAGGGTCGATGATGCTATGGCCAAACCGTATCAGGTAAGCAGTTTTTTCGATCCAATGATTGCCAAACTGATCACACATGGGAAAACCCGTGAAGAAGCCAGGTTCCATATGATTAAAGCATTACAGAATTATGGCATTCACGGGATAAAAAACAATATCGGCTACCTGTATGCCATACTTCAAAACACAGATTACATCAACAATACTATTTCAACACGCTTTTGTAGCGAGCATACCGAAACTCTGCTGAGCGCAGCTATTAACGATCGCTTATCAATTCCTGAACTACTGCCTGTAACCGTTGCACTGGTAAGTAATTCTGAAATCCAGACCCAGGATGATACCATCTGGAATAAAATAGGATATTGGCGTATTATGATGCAACCGGAAATGGAGATGGAAGGAAAGATATTCCGTTGCTATGTGACGGATATGAAACCAAATGAATTAGAAGCAGAATTTGATACCCAAAAAGTAAAGATACATTTTAACGAAAAAATAAAAAACCATCAAATAGAAATTCAGCTTAATGGAACTCCTTTTACTACTTTTGTTTCACATCCTGAACCTGGTAAAGTAATTGTGAGCTATAATACCCACGTCTTTGAAGTGAAGCGTAAAGATATTCTGCCTGCACAGTCCGACTTCAACATAGTAACTGCTACTGTAGGCGAAAGTGGAAGCAATATAACTTCACCCATGCCCGGAAAGGTTATTAAAATCAGCGTTAAACCTGGTGATACGGTTGCAAAAGGCGACATACTGCTTGTTGTTGAGGCCATGAAAATGGAAAACAACATCCTGAGTCCGGCCGATGCAGTTGTCGACCGCATAAATGTTGCTGCCGGTGACCTTGTTGACAGCAATATAACCCTTGTTCATTTAGCTGCACCTGAGTTGTAACAGGTCGAATGACAGTTAAAGTTCTGGAATGATCAGGTAAAAAAACAAAAACATATAGCAGCTTATTTATGTATGAGCGGGATTAATAATACTAAAAAGCCCCGGATTTGAGTAATGAAACATAATTAGTTTTAAAAATGAAAATTCACAGAATGTTTTCATCTGTTATTAATTTATTAATTCACTGCTTATTTTCATTGGTATTAATGCTTGCTTCGCAGGTGTTTTTTAAAGTTCATTACTTGTCCCGATTTATCGGGATGCAATATGCCCTAATATCATTTTCGATTCGTGAGAAAATTTACTTTTGGCTATTTCATCCTTTCATCCTTTACTCAAATTCTATGGAATATAAATTAAGCTTTGAAACTAAAATTTATCCAATAACTATAAAACAAGCTCAATCCTATGGATTTTAATCTTACCGAAGAACAACAAAACATCCGTAAAGCAGTACGCGATTTTGCAGAACGCGAAATTAAGCCCATAGCCCGCGAACTTGATGACGAAGGTCGGTTTTCCCCCGAAATAACGCACAGTATGGGTCAGCTAGGGCTGTTTGGGATCAGCACACCTGTTGATTATGGTGGACATGGCATGGATACTTTATCGTATATTATTGCAGTTGAGGAGCTTGCGCGTGTGGATGGATCGCAGGCGGCCACTGTGGCGGCACATAATTCGCTGGGAATAGGACCATTATTTTATTACGGCAACGAAAAGCAGAAACAGAAATATATCCCTCAGCTATGCACAGGCAAGGCATTATGGGCTTTCGGTTTAACTGAACCCGATGCCGGCAGCGACTCGCGTGGAACCCGCACCCGGGCTTATGTTGAAAATGGGGAATGGGTTATCACGGGTTCAAAAATATTTATAACAAACGGAGCTTCCGATATTTCGGCCGGAGCTACAGTCCAGGCTGTTACCGGCGAAACCGATGGTAAGAAAGAGTTTACAACTATTATTGTCGAAAAAGATACACCTGGTTTCACACGCCGTGCCATGCATGGTAAAATGATGTGGAGAGCCAGTGATACCGCGGAACTTTTCTTTGACGAATGCCGGGTACCCTACGAAAATGTCCTGGGTGAGGTTGGCGATGGCTCCCGCATAATGCTCAGCACGCTCGATAACGGCCGTTTATCTATAGCTGCCATGGGACTGGGTTGTGCCCAGGGTGCTTTCGAAATGGCGCTTAGCTATGCACAGGAACGCAAGCAGTTCGGGCAACCAATTTCAAAGTTTCAGGCTATAAGCTTTAAGTTGGCCGATATGGCAACAAAAATTGAACTTGCACGAACGCTTCTTTACAAAGCCTGCTGGCTAAAAGATAATCATCAGCCATTTGCTAAGGAAGCTGCCATGTCAAAACTTTATTGTTCCGAAATTGCTAAAGAAGTGACTGACGAGGCCGTTCAGATCCATGGCGGTTATGGGCTTATGAAAGACTATCCTATTGAACGCTTCTACCGCGACCAGCGACTGCTTCAGATCGGGGAGGGCACATCGGAAATTCAGAGGATGGTGATTTCGAGATATATCGGATGCTGAAGTTTCAACATATTAAAACCCTATTGCGGTCAATAGGTTAATAAATAAATTTATATTTTCACCCTTGAGAAAGATTTCACTTCCAATAGGATTTGTTTTTTTTGTTGCAGCAATCTGTCTGTTACTTTTTGTTTTAGAAGTAGTTAACCACAGACTATGGCTGAACGATTTTAAAGTTTATTACGAATCAGCAGTTGCCATTTTCAGCGGAAACCAGTTATATGGAGTAGCCCGTGGGCTGGACTCAGGTTTTTATAAATATTCTCCGTTTATCCTGTTTTTCTACTCTCCTTTCCTATTGGTTCAATTTAAAATTGCTGCAATCATCTACTATCTTATAATGATTGGATTTATTTTCGAAATTTTCATTCTGGTTAAGCGATTGTTAAACAGGCATTTATTTAACACAGAACTGTTTAACAATGCGTTTCTTTTCATTCTAATATTCCTTTTTGTTTTTGTGCACATTAACAGGGAATTACATCTTGGAAATACTAATTTGCTACTGCTGATGTTATTGCTTCTGGCACTTGATTTTATTGTTAGTGAAAAACAAATCCGCGGCGGCATTATCCTGGGAATTGCATTTTTATTCAAACCTTTTTTAGCCTTACTTCTGTTGCCGTTAGTAATGCATAAAAAATGGAAGACTCTTGCGTCACTAGCTATTTTCACAGTGTTACAGTTTATGTTTATGTTTCTTTTCTGGGGCCCGGCTAAAACTGTTTCCCTTCACACCGACTGGATTTCCACAATTTTGAACCATTCAAACAATTATTTGAGTACTAATTCACTAGCATATATGCTTGATTTTTACCTGGGGATAAAACATATTCCTTATTTGAATTTTATTGCCTTATTTGCAATTTCCATACTTTATCTTATCTTCTGGTTCTTCAATAACCGAAAGCGAATTTTAATGCCTGAGAAGACGTTGAGTGCAAATGATTATTTATTAATTGAGTCATTTTTACTGATGGCTATAATTCCTAATATTTTAAATACCGATACCGAACATTTCCTGTTTTCAATACCTGTTATTTCTGTTTTAGTATTTTATCTTTATATAAAGAGAAGTTATACTCTCACTGCTTTGCTGTTTGTCATTTTTCTGTTTTACGGAATTAATTCCAACGACCTTGTGGGTAATACAATTGGTACTTTCTTTGATAAAATTGGTGCAATTGGTCTGGCAAATCTGGGATTAATGCTTTTTTTGGTAATTGTACTTTTTTCAGATCTCCCTATACGGAAACCTACTTTACCCGATTATAATTCTTCATGAGCAATCATGCGAAATTATTTTTGCTTAAATAAACTATTGAAACCATCATGATTAACGCTGATACCATATTTATAACCGAAACGCCACGCGATGCTATGCAGGGGTTTCAAAATCAGATTCCTGCTAAAAATAAGGCTGAATACATCAATGCTTTATTTAAAGTGGGATTCGAGACCCTGGATTGCGGAAGTTTTGTTTCACCCAAAGCGGTTCCTCAAATGGCTGATACAGCGGAAGTACTCAAACTGCTTGATACAGGTGATAGCAGTTCAAAACTGATGGTGATTGTTGGAAATACTAGAGGCGGACTTGCAGCAGCAACAGAATCCAAAGTGCAAATCATGGGGTTTCCGTATTCTGTTTCCGTTAGTTTTCTGAAACGTAATCTTAACACGACTCCTGAGGAGGCCTGGCAGACAATTTTTAATTTAAAAGGTATTTGTGAACGGTCGAATAAAAATATAAGGATATATTTGACATTGGCATTTGGCAATCCATACGGTGATAAGTGGAATGATGAGATTGTTAACCGTGAAGTTGAAAAACTCTATACCGGTGGCATCCGCGACCTTGTATTTTCCGACACAACCGGGGAAGGCACACCCGGAGATATAGAAAGGCTTTGTTCCAAAATGACCCATTCATTCCCGGAAATTAAGCTGGGAATACATCTTCATACCAAACCGGATGATTGGCAGGATAAAGTGGAAGCTGCCTGGAGAGGAGGTGTCCGGTATTATGAAGGCGCACAGGGAGGCTTTGGCGGCTGTCCCATGACCGGTTACGAGTTGATAGGGAATCTTGATACACTGGTGCTGGTTGACTGGTGCATGCAAAATAAAATAACACATAATCTTAATACAGACGCATTATCCAATGTAAAGGAATTGGCACTTGATGTTTTTAAATAACAGTACCAATCAGCCCGGTCAATAAAATGAGGACTGAATAGTTAAAATTAACTTAAGTATTACTGTAATGAATTTTTTTAAAACCCTGTCTTTAGTTTTTTTTGCATTTCTTGCTACTGACTTCGCAATAGCTCAATCATCTGTTTCTGATACCACCCACTTTGGAGATAATGAAGCCACAGGAGCATATATGGATGTTAATGGCATTAAAATGTACTATGAAATTTATGGCAAGGGCGATCCTTTACTCATGATACATGGCAACGGAGGTTCTATTAATAACTTTATGTACCAGATCCCTTATTTTGCAAAAAAGTATCAGGTTATTCTGGCAGATAGCAGGGCGCAGGGTAAATCGGAGGACACGGGTGATTCATTAAGTTTTGAAATGATGGCCGACGATTTCAGTGTACTACTGGATTTACTGCACTTTGACTCTTGTTATGTTTTGGGATGGAGTGATGGTGGAATTAACGGGCTATTGCTGGCCATCCGTCATCCCGCGAAGGTTAAGAAATTAGCTATAACAGGTGCAAATTTGTGGCCTGATAGCACCGCAATCAGTTCCGAGGCCTATATGTGGGGCAGGAATTATTATGACACCTTAGGGAAAATGCCCCAGACTCCGGAGATCGTGCATACCCGAAAGCTTGTAAAACTGGATCTTTTCGAGCCGCATATCACCAGGGAACAACTTCAGAAGATCAAATGCCCTGCACTGATCATAGGGGGTGATCACGACATCATACTAGCGGAACATACACTTCTCATTGCAAAATCTATCCCGGGAGCTTACCTGTGGATATTGCCCGCCTCAAGTCATTCAACGTTAATTGATTATAAAGATCGCTTCAATGAAGTAGTAGATGATTTTTTCAGTAATAAGTTGAAAAAATGACGATCTTAATACAATAATGCATAAAAAAATCCTGGGTTATACTACCCAAACCGATAAAATGTTGTACTTTCATATTCAAATTAAATACTATGAATAAAGTAGTAAAAAACGCCTCCGAAGCCATTGCCGGTGTAAAAGATGGGATGACCTTAATGTTGGGTGGTTTCGGACTTTGCGGAATACCGGAAAATGCTATCAGCGCTCTGTACGAAAGTGGCGTTAAAGGATTGACCTGTATCTCAAACAATGCCGGAGTTGACGATTTTGGATTAGGCATATTGCTAAAGAACAAGCAGATACATAAAATGATTTCATCCTATGTAGGTGAAAACTCCGAATTCGAACGCCAACTGCTAGCCGGCGAACTCGAAGTAGATTTGATTCCGCAGGGGACTCTGGCCGAACGCTGCCGTGCCGGCGGAGCAGGGATCCCTGCCTTTTTTGTCCCTGCAGGCGCAGGAACCGAAGTTGCCGAAGGCAAAGAAATTCGTGATTTCAACGGGAAACCGCATCTGCTTGAAACTGCCCTGGAAGCCGATTTTGCTTTTGTTAAAGCATGGAAAGGCGATACCGCAGGGAATCTGATCTTTAAACAAACGGCTAATAATTTTAACCAGTCAATGGCTATGGCCGGAAAAATTACTGTTGCCGAAGTTGAAGAACTTGTTCCGGCAGGTACGCTTGATCCCAATTATATCCATATACCGGGAATTTTCGTGCAACGGATTTTTCAGGGAACGAATTATGAGAAGAGAATTGAGAGGATTACCGTTAGAGAATAAATTCGGATTTCGCTT
The DNA here is from genome assembly GCA_038204995.1 of Bacteroidales bacterium. Lineage (GTDB taxonomy): Bacteria > Bacteroidota > Bacteroidia > Bacteroidales > UBA4417 > UBA4417. Next base: position 25,074 of record JBBRCH010000062.1, read on the forward strand.
GCCTGCTGCAAGCAGGAATTTGCGATTTCGTAATAATTTAAAATCCGACATCTGCAATCCGCATTCCAAAAATTAAAATCCAAAATCCGCAATCGTAAATCCAAAATAAAAATGGCTTTATCCAAAGAACAAATCGCACAACGTATAGCACAGGAACTGCACGACGGGTATTATGTTAACCTCGGAATCGGTATTCCGACCCTGGTAGCAAATTATATCCCTGAAGGCATGAAGGTGATACTGCAATCGGAAAACGGTATCCTGGGCATGGGCGCTTTTCCCTATCCTGATGAAGTGGATGCCGACCTTATAAATGCCGGAAAACAAACTGTAACAGTTGTCCCCGGTGCGTCCTACTTTGACTCTTCCATGAGCTTCGCCATGATCCGTGGCGGTCATGTGGATTTAACTGTACTTGGTGCATTCGAAGTTACGGATCAGGGAGATATTGCCAGCTGGAAAATCCCCGGTAAAATGGTAAAAGGAATGGGCGGTGCCATGGACCTGGTAGCTTCGGCCCGTAATATTATTGTAGCCATGCAGCATTGCAGCAAGAATGGCGAATCTAAATTACTGAAAGAGTGCACTTTGCCACTTACCGGAATTAAATGTGTACGGCGGATTGTTTCCGATCTGGCTGTAATTGATGTTACAGAATATGGATTTAAACTTATCGAACGCGCTCCTGGCGTTACGGTTGATGAGATCAGAAAAGCTACTGAAAGCTCCTTAATTGTGGAAGGTGAGATTCCGGAGATGATTTTTTAAGATACTCATCTTTGATGTTTTGCAAACATTAAAATGTAATTACGGCTTCTTAAAACCCTTGTAGGATTTCAAATCCTTCGAGGGTTTTATATGACTAAAATTCTGATTATAATCATTGAACCGGCTATTTTGCCGGAACCTTTCTATAATCAGGATCCATTTCCGGTGTTCGTAATCCTGCAACTTCATCGGCCATTAATATAAAAACATTCCAGCACAATCCCCTGGTCGATGGCCACCAGCTATCGAATGTAGTCCATTTTGTCGGGGTAAATTCTTTGCTGAAAGGCCATTTGGGATTGAGGTAAATTTCGGCCCACACGCGGTTTTCCATCAAGGTCTTTGCTTGTGCCCAGCCATGTTTTAAACCCACCACGTAAGCTGTATACTCCGCCCTGAACCAACTGCCTCCGTTGTAATAATACCCATCGCTTTTGCCGTTGCTGTAGTTTTCCTGGCCAAATTTCTCGAAAGGCTGGTAATCGCCGGTCAGGTATGAATACCCCGGAGCCTCTTTTATAAGCCGTATCAGGATGGGTGCAGTTGTGCCGTATTCGGGGTGAGGTGAATCGGGGACTTTGTTCAGAACCGGGATCTGGTCCAGGTGGTTTTTCACCATTTCATCCGTTAATATGGGTTTTTTAAAAAGCCAAAGGGAGAAAAATTCCGGTTCCAGGTCATTCAGGTTAATGATATCGGGGAAGTTCCGGTCAAAAATCAGATGTTTCCTTATAGGATCATAAAAATGCCTGTATTCTTCTTCAGCTTTTTGGATATAGGATTCTGAAATATCAAACCCCAGTTCTTTGATGGTTCGCAATGCAATGGCCAGCATGCCCTGGTTCACGCAAAGCCGGTCTGTTTTAGGATTATAATCAATAATATCGATCTGGCTCAACGAAAAATGCGATTTACACTTGCCATCGCGGTCGGCATCATATTCGTTCAACACATAATTCACCGCTTTTTCAATTTTCTCATGGGGAAGTTCAACACCAAAACGGCGTTTGTTGAGCATGGCCCAGATCAGCCACTCGATGGTGGCTTCATTATCCTTAGCCTCTACCGAGCCCATATACGGAGTAATAATAGTGCCTATGCCGCCTTTTGGAGTCTGGGTTTTGCCCCATTGATCCCAGATGGAAAGGTTCAGCTCTTTATTGTAGGTTGATACAGCAGCAAAAAACGAATCCCGATTATACATATCCGGTGCGTAATTCATATTCGGCACGTTGAAAGGAGTAAAATCCCTGGTATCCGTTATCCAGGTAAGCATATTGAAATTGGCATATAGCATTTTTTCAATCTGTGAACCTTTGAAGTCTTTCCCTTCAGCCAACCGGGTCTGGGAAGAAATCATAAACTGCTGATGCGATTTCCAGGGTTCCGCAAAGATATAGGTGGTTTTAACAGTTTTTCCGCCCATAGGAAGCAAGTTGTAAGGTTCCTGCTGAGGCTGATGTTTCACAAACTGAAGATCTTTTATCTGAAGCTTGCATTCTTTCCCTGATTGGGTGCCTATAAACATGCTTACG
>JBBRCH010000063.1:0-27355 GCA_038204995.1 Bacteroidales bacterium
GTGAACGGCTTGCGTTGCGTGGCAAAAACCAGACGTAGAACTACACTGAAATTTTATAAAGTCTTGATCTTTTGGTTCTTTTGCATCAAGGTAAAAGAACATAAAACAATCAAAATTCCTATTCTTTTTCTTTTAGATATATAGAAAATGAATCTACTCCAATTAGATGTAAAAGGAACCAAATACCATAATTAATGGGTTGATGATATGCATTAATTTACAGTTACTCCCCAACTTTTGAATGTGACCCTAATATTTTGATATACAACCTTATATCCGTTACCCGAAAAGATTGTCATAACAGGAGAAATCAAGCTTAGAGGTATAAGAGATTAGTCCCGGGCTCATTCACTCTTTTGGTCCAATGCATCCTGAGATGTCACTTAAACCAATCTGATTATCATACAGATCAAGCACATAGGATGGATCAAGCACTATAACACGTTCAATTTTATTATCTGATTGCCGGTACCATATTTCGACATAAAAACCGGAAAGGATATATAAATGCACATTATAGAAAAGGTAGACCCTGCTTAACACGTGCCGGCCATTCTCAAATACCATTTCTACCTGTCGGAAGATTGTAAGTTTAAGGAATTCGTCGCTTTTCACTTTTTTAAACTTTAAATACAAAGCGAAAAATCATTCGGTAACCACGCAATTGTTATTTACGCTCAACTTCAATTACATACTTATTCTGGAGCGATTGCAATTTTGGCAAATCGGCATTACGGTCATAAATACGAACAAGTTCAATTATGCCCTGTTTATTGTAAATAGCCGCCTGTGCTGCATCGTAGGTTTTATAATCGAAATTATTTCGAATGGCAATAGTAGCTTTTTCAAATTCATCCCAGGTCATATATAAAGGCACCCTGATATAATAGGTATCTTCCTTATCCAGATCTTTATATACTCCTTCAGCCATCACTTCAAGATCAAAATAACGCTGTATCTTTATCAGGCTTTGAAAAGGTTTTACCTGTTTGTTTGCCAAATAATTAACGCCTACCTGTTTGTAATGGTTAATAAGATCAGGCAGCTGGCTGTAATCATCCATGTTTACACGTATGGTTGTAGCCGGCTTATTAAACAGATTGATACTGCTTAATGCAGCATCAAATTTAATATCATGATCACGCTTAATATGCATGCTCATACGTATAAATTCATCCTCGTGGCATACATCAAACTTCTTTATCACTATAAATACAGACCTTGGTCTTTGTTCCCTGGCTGTTGTAGGCACAAAATATTCTTCATAAAAACCGGGATACGGTTCAAGACTTTCGAACAGTAATTCAGGATATGCATGGTCTGATGCCAAAGAAGCCAGTTTCTCCTTTTTTAATATATATCCCAGGGATTGAATATTTTCTGCCATAGTTTTATAATTAATGCGTTAGTGTTTTGCAAATGTGTAACAATCAGAGACTACCGGACAGGGCAACTGCATCTGTATCCGAGTTAAAAAGTTTCCCGACTAACAAAAATATAGACTTTTTCAGATATAAGCAAATTCTGCAGCAAAAAGCCTTCCATGTTGTTAAATCACCAAAAACCATAAGAATAACAAACAATACAGCAATTTTGTTAATTTTACCTGATCAATAATGCAAAAACGCACATTTTGAAAAAGCACATTCCAAATCTAATCACTACACTCAACCTTTTCAGTGGTTGCACCGGTATCATTTTAGCGTTTCAATACCGTATTGATTATGCTGCATATTTCATTGCAATTGCTGCCTTTTTCGACTTCCTTGATGGAATGGCAGCCAGAATACTTCATGTAAAGAGTGAAATAGGCAAAGAACTTGATTCGCTGGCCGATGTGGTTTCGTTCGGTGTATTACCTGGCATTATTATCTATCAACTCATGGCTAACAGTCCGAATACACCGGCCGGAGGTTCATATATCAGTATTTTCTCTTTGATCGCAATGATCATTCCTCTGCTTTCAGCTGTAAGATTAGCTAAATTCAATCTGGACACACGACAAACCACTTCATTTATCGGCTTGCCTGTTCCGGCAAATGCATTGTTTCTGGGATCGCTTCCCCTCATTAAAATGCAGGCCGGATTCTCCGAATCACTCAGTGGTCTTACGGCCATTACCGATAATTATTATATACTTGCAATTATAGCCATAGGGATGAGTTTATTACTTGTAACGGAGATTCCATTGATCTCACTCAAATTCCGCAACCTGAAATTTATTGACAATAAGCCTCAATACATCCTGTTGATTTTCGCACTTATTGCTTTTACGCTTTTGACCTTTACGGCCATACCACTCATCATTTTGGCTTATATTCTGATTTCTTCACTATTTAAACCGGTTTCATAAAAAGCCAATATTTGCATACCACTGTAGAACATTAAAACGGCCTTTGCCTGTTATAAGATTCACATTGGTATCATTTACATAAAGAACAAATAAAGCCAACTCAAGCCAACCAGAAAGACTGGTTTACGTTAAAATGACCTGGAAAATTCCTGGAATAACTATCTGCGCAATTCGAAATTGCTGCCGAGATAAACCTTTCGCACTTGTTCGTCTTCAGCCAGTTCTTCTGCTGAACCTGATTTAAGCACTGAGCCTTCGAAAAGCAGGTATGCCCGGTCAGTAATATTTAAAGTTTCGTGAACATTATGATCGGTAATCAGTATCCCGATGTTTTTAGCTTTAAGTTTTACTACAATATTTTGAATATCTTCAACAGCAATAGGGTCGACACCGGCAAAAGGCTCGTCGAGTAAAATAAATTTCGGATCAGTTGCCAGTGCCCGTGCTATTTCGGTCCGGCGGCGCTCACCTCCTGAAAGCTGGATTCCCATATTTTTACGTACGTGTCCCAATCCGAATTCATCAATAAGGGATTCGAGTTTCTCTGTCTGCTCCTTTTTGTTTAACCTTGTAAATTCAAGAACTGCCCTGATGTTGTCCTCAACGCTCAATTGGCGGAAAACAGATGCTTCCTGTGCCAGGTATCCGATACCAATCTGTGCACGACGGAATACAGGCTCATTAGTAATTTCACGATCATCCAGAAAGACTTTTCCCTGCAAGGGTTTAATAAGACCGACAATAATATAAAACGAAGTGGTTTTGCCGGCTCCGTTCGGGCCGAGCAGTCCGACAATTTCACCTTGTTCCACCTGAATAGAAACATGGTTAACAACGGTACGTTGACGGTATTTTTTAACTATATCTTCGGTGCGCAGTATCATACTTATGCTTTCACGGGGTAAAGGTAGTAAAATAATTATTTGAAGGGTTTCCGCTTCGTACTATTCAGAGTCTGACTTTGGCGATTCCGGGTTTCCGAGTTTAACAAAAGCTGAATAGGGCGTTCAAATATCCAGCTAAAAGAGCAGAATTGAAGTATTTTATACTATGTTATACTTACTTTGTTATACGTGATTTTGAACTTTCTAATAAAGAAGCGATATATGACGATTCTTCAACAAATATTAGAAATCGAAATTCATTGAAATCAATATTCCGAATGGCTTAATATTCGGATGATCGTTATAAAATAATCTCCACACAGCATCAACCCTGATAAAGCGGAAAATATTTTCTATTCCTAATCCAGCTTCCATATAAGGCTTACTTATAAAATAGCTACCCAAAGGCAACTCATTGAATAATTTATTATTGGCAGAAGTGTGTCCTACGGCTCCTTTGAACTGAGCCACCTCGCGCCATTTTAATTTGCGAATGGCAGGGATACGGTTAAGGAAAAAACCCTCCATATGATAAATAAACTGATAAGTAACATATTCGTCACTGATAAATTCATAATAATTCATCAGATTAAACGAATAGTCATCATGGTAAAATGTTTCATTTCCCGGGTAAATTTTCAGCAAGGGAAATGGCAAAGTCCCCCAGGTTTTTCCGGCTTCGATCGTATATTTCAGCCAGCCTGCCGAAAGAAAACTGAACCATTGTGTTGCATTGACACGCACACTATTATATTCATAATCCCCGTTAAACATGCCTTTAACGCCGTATGAGTATCGGAGGTTAAATATAGGATACTGCGAACTAACCACAATTCGTTCGAACTCGCCAGCCAGAACTTTTTCGCGGTAGCCATAATGTAAATCAACAGTAAGTTCGGTAGTAGTAATCTGATCGCGTAGAATATAATCATGGGATACAGGATCATAAAGTTTAATTCCTGCGCCTCCCAGTGTGAAAATACGCCGGTTAGTTACCGTGAAAGTATTATGGAAACCAGTAAACCATTCGTGCTTGTATGATCCTTTGTATTCGGACACCATGGAAAGCTTATCCTGTGGATTTCGCCTAAAGATGGAGTTAAGGATAAAATCTTCCCTGAATGCTCCATTACCCATTCCAAGTTGTTGCATATCATAGGTATAGGATGCTTTAAGCATCCGATCAGGCACTTTTCCCAACATATACGTGAAGCCTCCACTATATTTCAATGTTCGGTCGAGGGTGCCATAAGCTAGGTACCCTTTTAGCATAAGACGGGTGGAAAAATCGTTACTTGTGCGGCCTCCAAACCTGAAGCGGCTGCCTTCGAGAGCGTTAAAACTGTATGTAGATGCGTAAGGGCCCCATTCAAAATTACCTTTTACATAATACCCTGTAGCAACCATTTTGATTATATCAAGATAGGTATTAAAAAGCGGAATTTGCTTAAGAGTATCACTCAATCTATACACAGATGCTTCGCGATGAGTGAGGGCTTCGGGCCTGGCTTTTTGCCAGAAGTCTTTGGATTTACGTGTTGCATCCTCCAGCACAATAATATTATTTGGCATCGAATAGATTTTTTCGTCACGCACGGGCGAAAAATCATACCCGGAATACAATACAGTGCGGGTACCGAAAAAACCCATAGTAATTTTAGCATCCTCTACAACGTTAAAATCGGCCACTGTTTGTTCGCGGGTGAGCATCCATTGTCCATCAGCGGCAATGTCAAATTCCTGCGATATTACCATATCATTTATAAAATTGATATTGGCATCACCAGCCATTCGCATCTCCAGTTTTTTAACTGCAAATGAAGTATCGTTCACCCAAAAGTTGCCTGTAAAAGCAAACTCCTGTTTGCGACGTGGTTTAAACATTACGTTATAACACCATTTATCGCCAATAAATGTGGAGTCGATAAGGTAATACTTGTAATATAGCAGACCGAATGTTGATATCGGGCTGACAAAATTTTTCTGAAAAAGACTTATGAAATTGTCGTAAATTTTTACATCCTGGGCCAGGTTACCAAGAAACTGAGTCATACTTGTATTTTCGACACCCGATATCTGCGAAGCCCTGATAATTTCTTTTCTCACCCTGGGGGATTTTCTGAAATATAAATCGGAAAATGTCTCAGATATCATTACAGGAAGATAAACCTTGCCGTTCACCACACTGGTATCCATTTGTTCGAAAACAAATTTAAACGGTTCAAGGATGCGTCTGTTGCGAAATTTGTCGCTAAGGTTGTTCACGTCAACCTGCATCTTGGTATATGCCTGGCATTGAAATGTTTCGACTTTATCGGGATCATTCTGAGGTTTGTGGTCTATTATTTTACGTAACAATACCTCAGCCGGGTTTTGACCAGGACGGATAACAACTCCTTCGAGTTCATACTTATCAGGCTCCATAAGTATATCAACTACCTGGAAACGATTACGTTGAATGGGTATATATTTGGTAATATAACCAATATACGATGCTATCAGAGTGTCAGTAGCTTTTTTCGATTCCAGTGAAAAGCGCCCATCGAAGCCTGTTGTCGCTCCGATTTGGGTGTCTTTAAAATATATGCTTACAAATGGAAGAGTATCCCCGGTTTGTGCGTCGCGCACAAATCCCATAATTTTTGTAGCTTCCTGCGCACTACAAGGTAAAAATACGCCTGATAATAAAATCAACAGGACAACACTAAGTAATAAGCGTATTCGACGTACAAATTTTTTCATAGTTTTTTTTGAAGAATCAAAGCACGTGCCAAAATTAATTTTCAAACATCTCCCCGAAACCAAAGAAATCACAACTTTCACAATAACTGTTACTTATCTCATTTCATTGCTAACAACATACCGGCTGGCGGGTCAAAAAAAATGCAAGCATAATTTACACCGACACTTGGGCGCAGCATCATGTCAGGTACTCAATTCGTCCCAGAACTCAACAGCCCTGCGCATATGGGGAACCACAATAGTACCGCCTACCAGGGTTGCAATACCTAATGTTTCAAAAAACTCTTCTTCTGAAACATTATTTTCCCTGCATTTAAGCAAATGATACTTCACACAATCGTCGCAGCGTAAAACCAAAGAGGCAACCAGACCAAGCAATTCCTTGGTTTTTACTGGCAATGCTCCTTCTGTATAGGCATTGGTATCAACATTGAAAATACGTTTAATCACTTTATTATCAACCGAAAGGATCCGCTCGTTCATACGGCTGCGGTATTCGTTAAACTGATCAGTCTTTTCTCCCATTTTTTGATTTGAGTTATAATTGGTAAAATAGTGAGGTTAATAGTACAGCTAAAGTTCGTTTGCCTTGTTATGCCAATGTGAATTTTATACTATGGCTAAAACAAGAAATTTTTAATTTCTATGATTTATATAAAGTGACTTTGAAAACACCCTATTGTAGAAATATTCACATGAGTATTCATTCCCCTGAACTTCGAAAGTAACATATGCATTGATACGCCCAATACCAAAAATTCCAAATCCGGTCAGATAATTCCTTCCTTGAGTATATCATGCAGGTGGATTACTCCAAGGTATTTTCCATTATCAACAACCAGGAGTTGTGTAATGTTTCGGGAGCGCATCAGATCGAGTGCATCGCTGACAAGTTCTTCAGATGTTACAGTAAGAGGATTGTGAGAGAGGATATCTGAAGCTTTTAAGCCTGCAACATCAGTACTATCCTGTAACATACGGCGTAAATCGCCATCCGTAATAATACCCGCCAATTTATCATTATCAATCACGGCTGTGCAGCCTAAACGCTTTGATGATATTTCAAGGATAATTTCCCTTATTCCGGAACCAATGGTAACAACGGGTTTTTCGTTATTAATATAAAGGTCGGCGACGCGAAGGTATAACCTTTTCCCGAGGGCACCACCCGGGTGATAGCGCGCAAAATCACCTGCAGTAAAACCACGGCATTCGAGTAAAGAAACTGCAAGAGCATCGCCCATTACAAGTTGAGCTGTTGTGCTGGAAGTTGGTGCCAGGTTGTTAGGGCAAGCTTCGCGCGAAACGGATGAATCAAGGATGATATCAGCCTGTTTGGCCAAATAAGAATCGATATTGCCAACCAGGCCAACAAGTTTGTTTCCCATTAATTTTAACAGGGGAACCAAAACCTTAACCTCAGGGGTATTTCCACTTTTTGATAAGCAAATGATAATATCCTCCTGCCTGATCATTCCAAGATCACCATGAACAGCATCGGCAGCATGCATAAAAACAGACTGTGTACCTGTGGAATTAAGCGTAGAAACTATTTTAGCGGCTATATTGGCACTTTTACCAATACCGGTCACCACAACCCTGCCATTTGATTGAAGGATAAGCTCAACACATTTTACAAAATCGCTGTTGATGCTATTCTTCAGCCCTTCAATAGCGGAAGCTTCATCGGATATGGTTTGTAAAGCAATCTGCCTGATTTCTGCCGGAGTTTTCAAGACGTATTAATTATTTATTGTGGCAAAGATAGAAAGAAAATAGTGGATTTGGATTTAGCAGCCTTGTATGAAGCAGGGCCAGGTTGTTAAAATTTCAGAAATACAGAATTGTAATAAATTTATTATACCTGAAATTTTCCCGAATGGTAACTAAAAAATATCTCCAGCTTAAGTAGATAATTATCCGGGGTTTTTTGTTTAAAGCTGCAACACATAGGCGCAAAGATGTGAAGATCAGAAATAAGGTTACTAAACGCTTATGGGAACAAAACCTGAAAAGGTTTGGTTATAAAAGTCCACAAACTACAATTATAAGAAAGCCATTAATAATTCCCCTGAGCTTCAGCTCCGGTTATAACCGCAACACTGGCACCGCAACCGAGCCTGCTGGCTCCGGCATTGATAAGAGCCATTGCCTGGTCGAAAGTTTTAATACCTCCACTTGCTTTTACACCCATTCTGGGACCAACAATCCTGCGCATAAGAGCGATATCCTGAACGGTTGCTCCGCTGCCGGCAAAACCGGTACTTGTTTTTACAAAGTCGGCATCCGCTTTTTTGGAAATTTCGCAGGCAAGTATTTTTTCAGCTTCTGTCAATAAACCTGTTTCGAGGATCACTTTTAAAACAGTAGTGCTCCTGCAAGCCCTTTTAATTGCACGTATATCTTCCTCGACCAGTTTCAGATTTCCTGATTTTAACGCACCGACATTTATTACCATATCCAGTTCAGTGGCGCCACTTGCAATGGCACTCCTGGCCTCGAAGGCTTTGCTGCGCGTATCCATTCCACCAAGCGGGAAGCCAATAACCGAGCAAATAATAATTCCGGTACCTCTAAGTTTTTTTGCGACATAAGGAACCCATGATGAATTTACGCAAACTGACTTAAATTTGTATTTGACTGCTTCGTCGCACAACTGCTCAAACTGAGACTCAACGGCTTCAGGTTTTAACAAGGTATGGTCAATATACCCTGCCAGTTCAGCCTGCGACATACGTGATGTTGACATCAGTGGTTTGGAATTATCCTGATTACCGAATCCCTGGCTTATTGCTTTCTCGCTAAGCCTTTGCATAACTTCTTTAGTGATTTTCTCAATCAATTCATTCTTATCCATCGTATTATCTTTCCCTTTCTAATGACATCATTTTATTAATTCGTGGCCAGTGCCTTCCGCCTTCGAACCTGGTTTTAAGCCACAAAGCAGCCATAGTACAAATATCTTCAGGTTTATGCTGAGCAGTTCCCATAGTAAGCACATTGGCATTGTTATGTTCGCGGCTGTTGACAATGGTCTGCGGACTCCAGCAAAGTGCCGCACGAATACCATGCACCTTATTGCATACCATGGAGGAACCGATTCCTGCAGCGTCGAGCATGATTCCGCGTTCGCATTCACCATTTACTACCATTTTTGAAACGGCCACGGCAAAGTCGGGGTAATCCACTTTCTCGGTATTGTTAAAAGTTCCTACATCAACTATCCTGTAACCTGCCGTCTGGAGGTATGCTTTAAGCAATTCCTTCGTATCAAAGGATCCATGATCGGCACCAATTGCAACTTTCCTTACCTGGTCGTCAGTATTCATTAAATATTTTTTTGGATTTCTCAAATAAAACCTGTGACTCCGAGTTCTCATGTGATATTCATTCTGCAAAATTACATCGTTATCTCATCCACAATACCGGCTATAACAGCTTTTATTGTAAAAGTTTCAGGCTCATCAAGGATCATACGGGCAGAGCCTCCTTCTTCGAGGATCAGCACAGTATCTCCCACGCCGGCCTGAACTGTATCAATAGCCAGGAATGAATGTCCTTTTGATTTCCCTGAAGGATCAACAGGCTGCACGATCAGGATTTTCCTGGACTCATATCCCGGTTCCTTAACTGTTGAAACCACATTGCCGATTATCTTTCCAAGAATCATTTTTTACCCTCTACTTCCATATTATCAACTATTCCTACAATTGCCGCATCGCAGGGATTCATTGTAGTTACCAGTACCCTTCCGGCTTCCTTGCTGGTTTCGTAATAAATCAGATCGCCAACCCCAGCCTGAATGGTATCAAAAGCAACAATAGGATCACCTGCCTTTTCCAGCTTTTCATCCAGCGGCTGAACCAACATAAGTTTGATCCCTTCGAATGACTCTACTTTATGCGAGCTGACAACTCTGCCAGTTATTTTGCCAAGTTTCATTTTTTAATTAAAAGTTAAAGAAAAATGGTTGTTAGTTATTGGGGGCTTGCCAAATAAAGAATTATGGTTTCTAGTTCTTATTTTTGTCTACACCTGTTTAAATAGCATTTAATTGCAAACTGTTTTCTGCATTCTGTTGCCTACTATTTGTGCTTAAATAATCCGGAAATAATCAACTAGAGTGCATCGTCTTTCGCGTGTGAATGTCCTAGCCCGTGTTACGCCTTCTCCTGTAGGACTGGCAATAGTAAACGACGCGAAACCGGCTCCGCCATTGCCTAAACCTGCATAGCTGGGACCGTTTTTAATAAATATGGAACAGTTCATGTCCTTAGCCATTTTGCTCAGTTTGGCAATATTAAGCGAATGCATAATTGCCGTGTGGCGGAAGCCATGTTCACATTCAACGGCCAGCTCGATTGCTGTGTCTACATCTTTAACCCGAACCAAAGGCATTACAGGCATCAGTTGCTCTGTCCAGATTAAGGGATGTTCCCTACCTACTTCACAAAGTAGCAGTCTGGTTGAAGCAGGAACAGTAAGCCCGATTTGAGAAGCGATGAAATCGGCATTTTTGCCAACGTATTTTTTTTCGGCAGCTCCTTCATTTCCGGGACCACCCGGCTCGGCAATTACAAGTTGTGTGATTTTTTTTATCTGGTCCTCATTTAATTCGTAAGCTCCGTTTTTTTTCATTTCTTCTTTTAAGCGGTCGGCCACAGAAGCTACAACTATAATTTCCTTCTCGCAGATGCAAATGACGTTGTTATCGAAGCTTGCACCTGCCACTATATCTTTTCCGGCTTTTACAAGGTCTGCAGTTTCATCCACCACGCAGGGAGGGTTTCCGGGACCTGCCGCAATTACTTTTTTACCGCTGTTCATGGCTACTTTTACTACTGCCGGTCCTCCGGTGACCACCAGGATAGCAATTTTGGGATGAGTCATCAGGCTTTTTGCCGATTCAATAGTAGGTTCGCTGATACAGCAAATCAGGTTAGCTGGTCCGCCTTCTTCCATAATAGCGCCATTCATGAGACTCACAAGGTAAGCTGAGACTCTTTTAGCGGCCGGATGTGGATTAAAAACAACTGAATTACCAGCTGCTATCATCCCGATCGCATTACTGATTATGGATACAGTCGGATTTGTACTTGGGGTTATGGCACCTATTACCCCGTAAGGTGCCCTTTCGACCAGGGTCATTCCAAAATCATCTGAAAAGGCTTCGGGAACAATATCTTCGACACCAGGTGTTTTGAGTATGCCAAGTTCATTTTTTATGACCTTATCTTCCCACCGGCCCATTCCGGTTTCTTCCTGAGCCATTTTGGACATAATTTCCTTATTGGCCTGGCATGTTTTCCGAATATTGATTATTATATTTTTTCGGGTTTCCAACGTAAGTTTACCAAACTCTTTAAAAGCCAGTTCGGCAGCATCAATAGCCTGGTGAATATTGGCAAACACACCTGCATTTTTTACGGTATCGTTTTTTGGCAGGTGGAGATCCATACCGTTTATAACTTCTTCAATGATCTGTCTTACGCTTTCTTCCAGATTATCCATTTTGTAAATCTATTGCATGAAATAAGGTTTTGTTTCGCTATGCGGCTGTGGAATAAGGGTTGCCATACATAACAGGTTTTTTAACCTGGGCTTTGCCGTACCGGCTTCCATTGCAGCCTGAACAGCATCGAGGCTACCCATCAGCTTAACATATGACTTACCTCCGAATCCTATTGCCAGTCTCACTTCTACAATTTTAACCCCTCCTGCTTTTGCAGCTTTATCGGCAGCTTCGATACTTGAAACAACCGTAAGAGTTTCAATAATCCCGATTGCATCCCACTGGTCAGTAACAATAATTTTGCCTATTGCCATCATGGCACCGGGATGTATCATTGGGAGGAATAAACTATCAACAATAAATTCCTTTCCGGTTTCAAATCCCTTATGGAAAGAATATTCGACTGAAGCTACATCGCCGCTGAAGACGATCAGGTATTTGCCCGGGCACATGGTTCTGGCTTCGATGATTTTAACGGGTGCTACTTTTACCATTTCATCCAGTGCCAGGATACCAATGGCTATACTGCTGAATTCCAATGCCCCTAATGCTATTATATCCACTCCCATGCTCATTTCCTGTAAACTACCTTATCATTCTCATCTATCAGGTCAACAATACCAACAATCAATGCATCGATTGGTTTGCCGGCCGTCATGGGAGTTTCTCTTGACGGGCTGCCGTCGGTAACCATCACAAGTTCATCGTAACCGGCACCTAAAATATCGAGTGCTACAAGGTAATCGCTTTTCTTTTTTCCGTATTGATCCGTTTTATCAATCAGCAGGTATCGCGATCCTTTCAACCCATCATTACAGGTACTGCTTACAATGGTTCCCACAACTTTACCCAGGATCATACTACTTATTTTTTTCGTATGTATAGCTGCCGTCTTTCTCGATATAATCAACTATGGCAATGATTGTTGAATCGGCCGGTTTACCTTCTGTGACGTTGGTGAACCTTGCACTGCTTCCGGAGACATAAAATACGATTTCACCAATTCCGGCTCCGACGCTATCCATAGAAACAACAAAGTCATTTTTCCCTTTCATAGTACCCGGATCAATTTTTTCGAGAAGTAAAAATCTGATCCCTTCAATTTTCGGGGCTTTCTGACTTGAAACTACGGTTCCGACCACCCTTGCCAATATCATGCTGATTCTTTTTATTGATTAATGCCTGCAAAACAGATTAATCTGCTCCTATAACAGTAGTGTTGCAATTCTTTCCGGATTATTTCTTGGAGTTTCCCCTGCCTAAAGGCAATGCACTATCGACATTCACATGAGGTCTTGGTATAATATGGGATGATACAATCTCCCCTACCTTTTGGGCAGCCTGAACACCGGCATCAACTGCCGCTTTTACGGAAGCAACATCGCCTCTTACTATGGCGGTTACGTATCCGCCACCAATTTTTTCGAAGCCTATAAGTTCAACTTTTGCGGCTTTAACCATGGCATCCGAAGCTTCAACCATTGCGGCAAAGCCTTTGGTTTCGATCATTCCCAATGCGTCTGAAGTATTGTCATTCATAATTTATGTCTTTAAGATGTATGTTTGCTTATATTTCAATATTCTTCTCTTCCTGTTATTTCGGACAGTCGTTTTTCAACAATTTTCTTGCATTCCAGCACTTCGGCTTCATCGCCGGCAATATAGACCCTGCCGAATTTACCAAATCCAACCACTTCAATAATGTTGATATGAGCCGTTTTTTCAGCTTCATTTGCGGCATAATAGGCATATCCTGCGGGTTCAACCTCAAGAACGAATAATGTGTCGCCCTTCAAAATCATATTGCCATGACGTGTCCGGTTAATAAGTTGTGCATGATGATCTTCCACATTTTTGATCAACTGGCTGGTTAGTATCCGTGGTCTTATCCTGTCGTCTTCTTTTTTCTCAATAGTTCTTAAGACCGTTTCTCCTGCCACACGAGTATCGCCCTGGCTATCGGAATGCACTTCGAGCATGCCGTATGCCCTTTCGACAATCTGCATACCCGGAGTAACATTAGTTGCCTTGAGCGCTATATCGGTTAGGGTATTAATTTCAATGCCTGGTGCAATTTCGATAATACAACATGCCTGCCCGCTTACAGGCAGGTATCCCTTTGATACTGTGGACAAATAGGAAGCCATCTGCAATTGCAGGGAATCAATAAAAATATATGTTCTCAGGTCTATCATGGTTATTTCCCTTTCTTGATTTGTTTCCCACCCAGCGGAAGCGCGCTGTCCACATTAGCGTGAGGGCGTGGAATAATATGTGTAGATATGATTTCACCCACTTTTTGAGCCGCCTGCACGCCTGCATCAACTGCTGCCCGAACCGCAGCCACATCGCCGCGAACAATAGTGGTTACATATCCGCCACCGATTTTTTCAAAGCCGACAAGCTCTACTTTTGCGGCTTTCACCATGGCATCAGAGGCCTCAACCATTGCAGCGAAGCCTTTGGTTTCGATCATTCCGAGGGCACTCATTTCTTCATTTCCCATAATGTATTCAATTTTTTATTATTCTAATCTGCATTGTTCATTTGAAGACTTAAGTAAACAGATGAAAGTAAAGCAGTTGAAAACCATTTTCAATATTTTTATTGAAAACATTATCAGTAAGATTGCTTTTCATAATATTAATCCATTCATTTTCAGCCTTTTGTCTTTTTTTAATTTTTAAATTAATCAAGCAAATTTAAGAAGGAAGTTACACGTCTATCAGTTCAGAACACCAAGTCATTACTAATTTGTATTCAGGGACAAAATAAATATCTGGCCTAAAAAACAGTGGAATTAAAGTGCATCAAAGTATTACAATCCATAATAAATTGTTCATGCAAATATAGTTTATTTTTTAGAACTGATATTTATTAACACGTCCATATTAATATCGTACCCTAAATACTTTCCCCGCTCAAAATAAGCTGTTTACAAAGGAGGAACTCTATTTTGCAATACCCTGATACAGGATTTCAGTAAGGTAATGATAAAAAAAATTTAAACTGTTGATTGTTTTGATTTTAATTCTACTTTTGCACGCTTTTTGAGACATCTGTCTGAAAAACAAATAACCGTTAATTGAATACAGATATTTCATAAAAACATCACGGATCAGATTGAATAATCTGCTATTTAGTATTTTTGAACATTCAAAAATCTGTTCTGAAAATTTTTATACGACTGTATTATAGGCTGTTAAAATGATTTCTGTTAAAAAAACGTAATTGAAAAAAATTTTTTTTAACATAAATCACAAAGTTGTATTAACTTTACTTTACACAAGAGCTAAGTTGCAAATATCTGACACACTGTCAGTATATAAGTACCGTGAAAAAATAACAGCCTGCAAGAATTACAATGCATAAACACAAAACAGGGCCTGCCATATATGCTTCCAAACATAAATAATTTATGCAGGTTTTCTCTTTTGACTAATGAACAGACACCAACATAACAAGCATCTTATAATAGGTGCGGATACATGAATAATGCTCGTGGAATGAAAAAGAATGAAGATTTCAAGGATTTTCCTTTGCATAATACACTCAAAAAGATATTCGGATTTGAGAATTTTAAGGGAAATCAGGAAGCCATTATACGTAATCTACTTGCCGGCAATGATACGTTTGTAATTATGCCTACCGGCGGAGGCAAATCGATGTGTTACCAGTTACCCGCCATGATTTTGCCGGGAACAGCAATTATTATATCACCCCTTATCTCGCTGATGAAAAACCAGGTTGATGCCATGCGCCAGTTTGGCGCTGATATCGGCATTGCCCATGTACTGAATTCATCACTTTCGAAAAATGAGATTACGCAGGTTAAGAGCGATTTAACAGCAGGAATAACAAAATTGCTTTATGTAGCACCTGAATCGCTGACTAAAGAAGAGAATGTTGCTTTTTTCAGAGATATAAAAATTTCGTTTTATGCGATTGATGAGGCTCATTGCATATCGGAATGGGGACATGATTTCAGGCCTGAATACCGTAGATTGCGACCCATTATTGATTCGATAGGGCAGGATGTTCCTGTGCTGGCCTTAACAGCCACTGCTACACCGAAAGTGCAACAGGATATACTGAAAAGCCTTGGCATGCAGGAAGCTGCACTCTACAAATCATCGTTTAACCGATCGAACCTTTATTATGAGGTGAAGCAGAAGAATGACGATGTAAATAAAGAAGTGATCCGGTTCATCAAAATGCATACGGGCAAATCAGGGATTATATATTGCTTAAGCCGCAGGCAGGTAGAAGAACTATCGGAAACACTGGTGGTAAACGGGATTAAAGCTCTTCCATATCATGCCGGCCTCGATTCGGCTATCCGGGTTGAAAACCAGGATAAATTCCTGATGGAGGAATCGGATGTAATAGTTGCAACTATTGCTTTCGGGATGGGAATTGACAAACCTGATGTTCGCTTTGTGATCCATTATGATATGCCCAAGAGCCTCGAAGGCTACTACCAGGAAACAGGACGTTCGGGCCGCGATGACGGTGAAGGGATATGCCTGGCCTTTTACAGTTACGATGATATCGAAAAACTCGAGAAATTCAGTAAAAACAAAGGGGTAGCCGAACAGGAGATTGCTAACCAATTGTTGATGGAAGTAGTTTCTTTCGCTGAATCTTCCATGTGTCGCCGCAAACAGTTATTACATTACTTCGGCGAAGTTTATAATGAGGATAATTGCGGTAACTGCGACAACTGCCTGCATCCCAAGACCCAAATTGACGGACGTGAGTTCGTCGACCTCGCACTGGAAACTGTACTGGCTACCAAGCAATTGTGTAAAGCCAAACATATCGTAAGCATACTGATCGGCAAAGTAACTTCCAACATCAAATCGTACAAGCATAACGAACTTGATATTTTTGGTAAAGGGATGGAAGAAAGTGAGCGGTTCTGGGACGGCGTGTTGAGACAGATGCTTATTGAACGGCTTGTTGTTAAAGACATTGAGAATTATGGTATTTTAAAAATTACTGCCGAAGGCCAAAAGTTTCTTAAAAAACCTTATGCATTAATGGTGGCAAAAGATACTGATCCTGAAGATGGAGATGATGAAGATATGATGTCAGGTGGTGGGGCCCGAACCAGCACGACTGATAAAACGCTTTTCTCACTCCTGAAAGACCTACGCAAAGAAATTGCCCGCAAAGAGAGCCTTCCACCATTTGTAATTTTCCAGGATCCATCGCTTGAAGATATGGCGATACAATATCCGATAAATATTGACGAGCTGCAGCGTATTACCGGTGTAGGTGCCGGCAAAGCACAGAAGTACGGAAAGCCTTTCCTGGAGTTGATTTCATCTTATGTTGAAGAAAATGAAATTATCCGGCCATTGGATATGGTTGTTAAATCTGTCGTAAACAAGTCGGGGCTTAAGGTCTACATAATTACAAATATTGACCGAAAAATTTCGCTTGAGGATATTGCTGTAGCAAAAAACCTCACAGCTGATGAATTGCTTACTGAGATTGAAAGTATAGTTGATTCGGGAACAAAAATCGACCTTACTTATTACCTGAAAGAAACAATAGATCCATACCATCAGGAAGAGATTATAGAGTATTTTATGGAAGCTGAAACCGATTCGGTAGAACAGGCGCTCAGGGATTTGGGCGAAAATGAGTTCACCGAAGAGGAGATCAGGCTGGTTCGTATTAAATACATCTCAGAAGTTGGCAACTAATGCATTGATAAATAAGTGTTTTTCTTAACTTCGCAACCTGATTCATTTGTAGATGAATCAGGTTATTTTTATACTTAACCGATATAACCAGGAAAATGACAGAAGAATTTAACAACAGTACTGAGAATACTCCAACCCCTGATCATGTGGCACATTCAACTGAATCTAACACACCACATACTGATCGTATTGTACCGTCAGGCAACAAACCAAATACTTTACTGCTGGCACTGAACTTTGTAATGCTTGCAGGGCTGATTGTACTTTACGTCCTATTCTTCAGAGGATCGGGAAGAAACGACAATTCTTTAAAGAGCGCAATTCAGAAATCAAACAAGGGGGCTATTTCGGTAGCTTTTGTTAACAACGACAGTATTTTAAGCAATTACGAACTGGTTAAAAAGATGCGTGCCGATCTGGAAGCCAAAGGCAAAAGACTCGAGGGCGAAGTGGCCTCCAAACAAAAAGCTTTTGAAAAAGATGCTGCATATTTTCAGGAACAGGTTGCCAAGAAAGCCATATCTGATCAGAGCGCTCAGGAAATATACGGACAGTTGCAGCAGAATCAGCAGGGTATTTATCAACTTCGCGACAGGTATACTGCTGAACTGCAGCAAAGTGAAATGGATATGAATGTGGCCCTGATCGACTCAGTTATGAATTTCCTGAAACGGTATAACGATAAGTATAAATTTGATTATATTCTTGGTTTTACCAAGGGTGGGAACATACTTTATGCCAACGATACGCTTGATGTTACTTCTGATGTGATAAAAGAACTGAACCTTGCGTATCAGAAAAAACACGGAGGGAAATAAAAGGATATCGCCGGTCAGCATTATTAATATTGCATGTAAAGGCTGGAAAGGCATTAATTACTGAGTTACCTTTTGTATGAAAAAATGGACATATCTTTTGTGCATCACCATGCTGGCGGCGGCGTGCAATGGCATATTAAAGTCCAAACCTTCGGGAACACTGAGTGAAAATAAGATGGTCGACGTATTGGTTGATTTACATCTGGCTGAAGCAACAATAAGACTTGGAAACGATACAACCATCCGCTCACAGGATACCATTAACCTACGAATCCGGTTTGCACAGGTTTTCAGGAAGAATGATGTAAAACCGGATGAATTCAATACAAGCCTTAATTACTATATTAAACATATAGAACAGTTAGATAAAATATATGTAGAAGTAATAAACCGACTGACAGTAATGGAAGCTAAATTGCTTGAGAAACCCGTTAACCAGGGGTTCAATCTGGTAAGCAGGCAACCAGGTGTCCGACCCGGCCCACCCTTAGCAAATCCATGGTACAAGTCGTTAACAAATACAGGTGAACCTGAAGAAATACAATATTTTGACTCTGTAAAATATCCTGTGTCTCCGAATGAATAGCCTTATCTGCCAGATCTCTTAGTGTCAGCTTCAAATTTCAACCTGGTGCTTTTCTTTTACCCTATTTCTATCAGATTGATACGCAAATGGCTCCAAAGTAGGTCAGAAATCAAATTTCTGTATTAATCGTAAACTTATACTGAAAGGAACAAGAATAATTCCTGGCAGACTCCGGCAATAGTAAAATAAAAAGCCCTGTGCTTAATGCAGGGCTTTTTTGTGCATTCTATTTTGTGTATTTCGTGATAATTCGATATCTCTTATTTAAATCCGGTTTGTGAAAATTATGAGTCTGAATGTAAGCAATTATATTTACTGCTGGTGAAATTGCGGTTGTTACTGTCGCGAAGCGGTTGCCGTATAATATTCCTTATCTCCGCCGGCCAGAATTGAATAATCCCAGGTCATAGCAGTTTTAGTTACATTGGATATTTTGCCTGATCCTTCAATTACCCAACCATTGCTCATACTCTGCGAGGTAACTACAATCTGGTTTGCAGTAACAAGTCCGGTTACACTGACATCCTGTGTACCGGGATTCCCGAAGTTTTTGAGCAGCACCTGGCTGCTGTTATTGGGATCTTTGGTAATAGTAACGATATAGCTTTGTCCTTCAGGACTTTTAAAACTCTCAATAAATTGCCATACCCCGATATAAGGATCACGATCATCGTTACCTGAAGTATTATCGGCAACAGGTTCACAAGCTGTTAACAGCAAGCCTGACAATGATGAAAATAACAAAAAAAAACGAAAGGTTGTTTTCATGATTTTACTTTTAATGTTGTGATGCAAATTTATTATTATCTTTCAAATAATTGCAAAAAAATTAAGTTTTCGGTGAGGCAAATCTCATTATACATGCTAAAACAAAATAATTATCAGCGCTTTTGAACTATAAATGGTTTGCGATCCAGAATAATTCCTTTTTTATTACGGAGCACAAGCAGATAATATCCCTGTGACAAATCATAAGTTGCAATTCGCGTGCATACACCTGGTAAAACGGAAATATTGCTGATTACTGTGCTTCCGGAAAGAGAACAGACTTCAAAAAAACCTTTCTCATTAACAGAAGTACTGCATTCCACTATGGATTGCTCAGTATAAGTTTTCACCGAGAGTATTCTGTTTGCAAATTCTTCGGCCTTATAATTTGAAGCTAAAGGAGTATTGCAATCAGCAAAAATTCCCCCGTGTAATAAAATAATACTATCGAGGTGTTGAGTTGAAGGAGGCCAGATAAATTTTTCGGCTACATATGAATCGGGTAAAATCAAGATGACTGTGGGATATGAAAGTATACCATAATCGGCAACAACATGGTTACCATTGCCTTCGATACCGCTAATTTCGGGATAATGAACCCCATAGATATTGCCGAAGTCAGTAACCCCGGCATTATCAGCACCCCAGTTAATCCCAAGGAAAATGACATTTGAAGTATTACAGCCGAAATGGCTGTACGATTCGCTAATGAAGGGGGCGTATACGCTGCATGGGCCACATGTAATAGTAAAGAAATCAATTACTACAATTTTATCCTGCTCCAGGTATTCATGAAGCAGATGCGTTATGCCATTTACATCTTTAACGGTGAAGTTAACTGCTGTATCGAGTGATGTCTGTGCATGCAGCCAAGTCGAAAAAAAAATGAATAAAATTATGTATGCCAGGGATCTCAATGTGATTATAGGATTAATAAGTATCGTTCAGATTCTTTTAAGTTGCATTTATTTAATGAACCCTTTTACTTTTTGAGTTTTTGAACTGATGGCTCTATTTAGTTCAAATTAATTATCAGGTAAAGAAAATACTTCATTCAGCAGTCACTGACCAAAAACCCGATTTTCAGATTTTATCATTTTCCGTTTACCTCACATTTAAGTATACAATTTGCGATGCCAAAACAACTATAAAATCCGGTTCATCCTTTTATTCATGATTGTAAAAAGTTCTCCCCCCGAAAATCATTATACTTTTTCACATCTTATCCAAGTCAATAGTGGGCAATTGCAATCCTTTAAGACTGGGAATTACAAAAATAGTAATTTCATTAAGTCTGAGACTGATTATGTACATCAATTTATATTTTTTCATACAACAAAACCAATTAGTTTATAAATAGCCGATACGAGAAGCAAATTATTCAGGATACCCAATTTTTCAGAGATTTTTGACTTAATTAAAAATGCGAATGACAAACCCAAATTATTTTAAGACCAAAGACTAAAAATATCATATAACCCTCTAAAAAAGAATTGATTAAATTTCAATCAAAAAGTTTTTAATAAAATCCCTATTACATATCGTACACATTGCTATTAACTTATACTCGCTACAACTTGTATTTCTTGTCCTTTACTGCACCTATCTGTTTACTATTTATTCTCTACACTGCAGAATTATGAAACGGGCTTTACTCAAACACTACAAGGTAGCTGTGTCGTTCAGGCATATACTTCCTGTTTTCTTGTTAATACTTGTAAACCAAAGTATTAATGCACAATGTCCCCCTACAGTAATAGCTACACCCTCAAGTGCGAGTGTGTGCTCGGGCGACTCAGTTCAGATGATTTGTACCCCATCAACCGGTGCCACATGGCAATGGTATAAGGATGGGGTTATTATGCCCGCTGAAACAAGCTCAACATGCTATGCTTATTCAGAAGGCAGCTATACTGTAATGACAGGTGGATGCCTCATTCCCTCAAGTCCCATCTCAGTAACTATTAAGCCATTACCTTTGCTTACCATTCTTCCGACAACAACACTTTTATGCAGCGGTCAGCAAGTTTCTTTATTTATATTTCCAGGACCTAATGTAACATGGGTATGGATAAATCCTCCGTCGTTATTTGGAACAAACACCAATCCTGCAACTCAATCGCCAACAATTACTACGACATATCAGATAGTTGGTGCAGACCAGCTAACAAATTGTGCCAACACTTCATCAGTTACCGTTGATGTTTTACCAATTTTAACTTCCGGCACAATAAATTCAGATGCCCAGGTATGTCCGGGCGATACTCCTCCCTTAATAACATCTACTCCTGCTTCAGGAGGAGGCGGAACCTATACATATCAATGGCAGGTTAGCACTACAAGTTCCATAGCAGGTTTCACAGATATCCCCGGCGCTACAGGAACAAGCTATCAGCCAGGGCCTACTTTGCAAACTACATGGTACAGGCTGGTAACCCTGTCTCCCCCATGTAATGACGAATATTCAAATGTAGTTGTAGTACTTGTTAATCCCATCCCTATTGTAAATAGTCCTTCGACTTCGGCAACCTGTTCAGGAGCCAATTTTAATTATAATCCGACAAGCAATGTTGCAGGATCGACATTTACGTGGACAGCATCTGTAACATCAGGCACAGTTTCCGGCTTCAGTGCATCGGGAAGCGTTGCTATAAATGACATTCTGTTACTCCCTTTTGGCTCTTCAACTTCGGGAGAAGTAACTTACGTAATCACACCTACCGGTCCGGCACCTTCGAGTTGCCCGGGAACTCCTATGGATCTTGTGGTTACAGTTTATCCATTTGCATCAGTCACGAACCCCGTGCTTTTGCAGGATATCTGTGCCGGAACCACGACGGCTCAGGTAGTTTTACAGTCGAATGTAGCTTCCTCCACTTTTTCATGGACAGCTGCAGGCACAGCAGGATTAAGCGGATACCTGGCTTCGGGCTCAGGGGATATCCCTGCCATGCAGATTTTCAGTTCATTACTCGTTGACGGAACGGTAACCTATACTATTACTCCAGAGGGACCAGCACCTTCATTCTGCAGCGGATCTCCGGTTGATTATACAATAAATGTTCACCCTTCGCCGAGCGTTACCAATATTCCTATGCAGCAGACATTATGCTCAGGAGAAACAACTACTTCAGTGGCGCTGACATCAAATGTACCTTCAGCTACATTTACCTGGACAGCAACTGCTGTTCCCGCCAGTATTTCGGGGTACCAGGCCAACGGTACAAACTCCATTCCAGCTCAAACCCTAACCAATCCTTCCAATGTGCCGGGAGTAGTGACTTATCAAATTATGCCCAGTGGCAGCATTAACGGATGTGTGGGGATCTCCAGTGATTATATTGTAAATGTTAATCCTGAACCTATTGCTTCAGTATCACAATCAGCTGTTATCATTTGTTCCGGCGAAACAACCAATATTTCTCTTTCATCAAATGTTGCAGGTACAACATTCAACTGGACAGCTTCAGCTCCAGGTGTAATAACAGGATTCAGTAACGGATCAGGTGATGTTATTGCACAGACTCTTTTAAATAATTCCAACGCCTCTCATGATGTAACCTATATTATTACTCCAACCAGCAACGGGTGTGTGGGAAACCCGATTATAGTAATTGTAACTGTTAATCCTGCACAGGTGTTAACCGTAATTCCGGCCGCTCCTGTGGTATGTTCGGGAGATAATGTGGTTATTAATCTTGTTGGCAATGTGCCCGGAATCGCGTTTACATGGACAGCCTCTTCGACAGGGAATGTAACAGGGTTCAGTAATGGCAGTGGATCAGTAATTTCGCAAACATTAGTCAATAATGATAATGTCGTTAATACTGTGATTTATGCCGTAATTATGACACTCAATGGCTGTAGTTCAGGGGTGACAAATTTTACCGTGACAGTAAATCCTCAGCCTTCGGTTACAAATATTCCGCTTAATACATCATTGTGTTCCTTAACAGCTTTCAACCTGGCGCTAACGTCGAGCGTAGCAGCAACCACTTATACCTGGATTGCCAACGGTACTCCGGGAATATCAGGATATTCAGCAGGTAGCAGCGGTACAATAAATCAAACTTTAGTTAACAGTTCGAATGCACCGGGTTCAGTTACTTACACTATTACCCCAAGTGCGAACGTATGCCCGGGAACACCGGTAGATTATACGGTAAATGTAAACCCAATTCCAAATGTAAATCTTAGCCAGGCTAACCAATCCATTTGTAGCGGGACTTCCACTATTCCAATAACTTTTTCTTCAGCAGTGGCGGGAACAACTTACTCATGGACTGCTATTCCGTCAGGTGCAGGTATCAACGGGTATACTGCATCCGGATTTGCAATACTCCCACCGCAGGTTATCAACAATACTTTAGCCATTCCGGGAACAGTATTATACACTGTTACACCAACGTTTAGCGGTTGCACTGGTGCAGATGCCACCCATGTTGTGACGATCAATCCATTGCCGCTGGTAACAAATGCCTCCATGTCGCAAACAATCTGCTCTGGTGCCACAACATCGAATATTAATCTGTTATCGAATGTTGCAGGAACTACTTTTTCGTGGATAGCAACGCCGTCGTCAGTAAATATTACAGGGTATCAGGCCAGTGGCAGTAACACTATACCCAGTCAAACTATATTCAACAGTTCTACTACTCCGGGAACAGTGAGCTACCACATCATTCCAACATCCAATTTCGGCCCGAATTGCCAGGGAACTCCTTCAAACTATATCATTACTGTAAATCCTTCTCCTGCTGTCACCAGCAGCCTGAATACAGCAGTATGTGGCGGACAACCTTTTAATTATACTCTTACCGGAAACCTGGCAGGAACAACATTCACCTGGTCAAGAGCCCTGGCAGCAGGTATAAGTAACCCTTCCGCCTCAGGTACAACAGCTACCATCAACGAAACTCTGATTAACACTACAAACAGCGATATAGATGTATTTTATATTCTGACACCCCAAGGCCCGGCTCCCAGCCTGTGTAGCGGAAATCCGGTAACTTTAACTGTTAAAGTACGTGCATTACCACTGGTAAATGCGGGGGTTGATGTTACAATTCCTTATGGAATCTTTACAAGTCTGAATGGTACAGCAAACGGTGGAACCGGTGCATTAACCTATACCTGGACACCAAATGCTTATATAAGTTCAGGTGCCGGCACATTAACACCACAAACAACAAATCTGATAAGCGACCGTACCTATACATTATCAGTAACTGACAATGCCGGTTGCAGCGCAAATGATCAGATGACCGTTTTCGTTGTGGGTACTCCACTGGCAGCAGTTCCAACCTCAACCCCTACAAACCTATGTTTGGGTGGAAGTGCTGTTATAAATGCAAATGTTACCGGTGGATCCGGTACTTATACATACGCATGGACTTCAGTACCGGCAGGATTTACATCGGTGACTCCAGATATTACGGTTACCCCGTTAGTAAATACTGTCTATTTTGTGACTGTTAACGACGGTTTTAATTCTGTAACCGCATCTATAACCGTTACAGTAAATCCTTTGCCTCTCCAGTATGTTCTTACGGGTGGTGGAAGCTATTGTGCAGGAGGATCGGGAGTTGTAGTCGGACTGGCCGGATCACAATCCGGTATAAGTTACCAGTTAAATAATAATGGCATACCGGTTGGCATACCGGTTTTGGGGACCGGAGCTGCGATCAGCTTTGGCAACCAGACGGCAGCCGGTACCTATACGGCCACAGCATTAAGAGCTTCAACAGGATGTACCCAGGATATGGGAAGCAGTGTTGTGATTTCAATTAATTCTTTGCCTGTTGCTGATGCAGGAGTTGATCAGGTTATTCCTTTTGGAACAAACACTATACTTTCAGGCTCAGTTTCCGGTGGTTTCGGGTTGATGAATTACTCATGGACTCCTTTGGCATTTATCGCTTCAGGTGGAAACTCTGCATCTCCACACACCACTAATCTCTTTTCAAATACAACTTTTACGCTATCCATAATCGATGCAAACGGCTGCACAGGAACAGATCAGATGGTTGTTTCGCTCATAGGAAATGCACTTAATGTCACTGCCGGGGCTAATCCTTCCCAGATTTGTGCTGACGCGTCACAGACACAAATAAATGCCACAGTTACAGGAGGATCAGGCACATATTCATACTCCTGGATTTGCAGTCCTGCGGGAAGCCCTGTTTGGACATCCACATTACAGAATCCTATGGTATCGCCTGATGTTACCACCACATTTACAGTAACTGCTGGTGACGGTTTTAACACAGCCATAGCTTCAGTTACCGTTTTAGTAAATCCTTTACCATTACAGTACAGCGTAACAGGCGGAGGTTCTTACTGCTTCGCAGGAACGGGAGTGGCAATAGGTTTGAGCGGATCAGAACTCAATACCAACTACCAGTTATTCAGGGGCGGAGTTGCTGATGGCCCGGCTATTACCGGCACAGGTAATCCGATCAGCTTTGGTGACCGTACTTCAGCTTTCACATATACGGTGACTGCCACGAATAATATTACAGGCTGCACGAACCAGATGAACGGAAATGCGGTTGTTCTCATCGTGCCTCCTCCTTTTGCATATCTGGTTACCGGAGGCGGTTCATACCCTCTTGGTGGACCAGGAAGACAAGTCGGCCTGCTTCATGGCGACAACGGAATCAGTTACCAGTTATATTGCAACAACATACCAGTTGGTGCTCCTGTAACAGGAACCGAAACTACAATTAATTTTGGTTTACAAACCCTGGCAGGGACATATACTGTTATTGCAACAGATTTAACAACCGGATGTACTGCCAATATGAATGGAAGTGTTGATATAACCATACTGCCCCTTCCTTTTTTGTTTGATGTATTCGGTGGTGGAGCCATATGTGCTGGTGATCCTGGTTTACCGGTAGGACTTACAGGATCAGAAGCAGGAATTGATTATCAACTGCTATTGAACGGCTTCCCTCAGGGAGCTCTTGTTGCCGGAACAAATTCGCCTTTATTCTGGGGACCTTTCACCACTACAGGCATATACGAAGTACGGGCCATTAATTCATTATCCGGTGCTACCCAGATGATGCATGACAGTGCGGTTATTATTCTAAACCCCCCACCAACATTATTTACCGTGAATCCAACCGGATCACAGTGTCCCGGAACAATTTTCCGCCTTAACGGTTCCGAGTCCGGAGTTATGTATTACCTTATGATGAACAGTATCGTTATTGATTCTCTCATGGGTACTGGTGTGGTTGGCTTTCTCGATTTTGGCCCTCAATCCATGAATGGAACATATACTATTAAAGCTTTGAATACCATAACAGGCTGCCAGGCAATGATGAATGGCAGCATGTACATTAATATAGCCCCTCAGATTTTCAATGTGATTCCTGCCGGCATACTTTGTCCGGGCCAGCTTATTAGTCTCTCGGGTTCTGAAACCGGTGTAAATTACCAGCTTCGCTGGAATGGAACTTTCGACCTTGGTGCTCCGGTTCCGGGAACAGGATCGGCTATTATCCTTGGTAACGCAGGTTTACCCGGAATTTATTCGGCAATTGCAATTGATGCAACAACCAATTGTGTATCCTACATGAATGACAGTGCAACCTTATACTCGAACCCAACGGCTTTCACGATTATTCCTGACGGCACGGCCTGCGAAGGTGACGAAATCAGCCTGAATGGCTCAGAACTGGGAGTAGACTATGTTTTACTTCTTGATAATGCAATACATGTTGATACCCTTTCAGGAACCGGCCTCCCGATCAGCTTTGGTCAACAGTTAACAGCCGGCAACTATAATATAATTGCCATTAACCAGACTTCTTATTGTCAGTTCACTATGAACGGAACTGCCATTTTTAACGACAGTCCGATACAATATGACATTCTCCCGGCAGGCCTTGCGTGTGTTGGTTCTGTTATCAGCCTTTCCAATTCACAGCCAGGGATCAGCTACCAGCTGATGCTCAATGGAGTATTC
>JBBRCH010000064.1:0-26724 GCA_038204995.1 Bacteroidales bacterium
TAGAAATAGATAGAAATAGATAGAAATAGATAGAAATAGATAGAAATAGATAGAAATAGATAGAAATAGATAGAAATAGATAGAAATAGATAGAAATAGATAGAAATAGATAGAAATAGATAGAAATAGATAGAAAAAATAAAAATAGTCAGAAAATATATCTGTCTGAAATTCAAGTGATAGCATTCTTGTTAGATGAAAGCGTAATAATATGCTGTCTTCCGACTTCTGTCTCCGGTCTCCGGTCTCCTTTCTCCGCTCTTAAGTCTCCAGTCTCCAGTCTCCGGTCTCCGGTCTCCGGTCTCCGGTCTCCAGTCTTCTGTCTCCGGTCTCCGGTCTCCGCTCTCCAGTCTCCGGTTTCCAGTCTCCAGTCTCCGGTTTCCAGTCTCCGATCTCCGATCTCCAGTCTCCAGTCTCCAGTCTCCGGTCTCCAGTCTTCCGACTTCCGCCTTCCGATCATAAAAGTTTGAACAGCTGACTTATATCAGATTATTTTCCATACAGTAACGGGTGAGTTCTGTGTTTTTTGATAATTCCATTTTCTCCATAATGCGGCTCCGGTAAGTACCTACGGTTTTATTTGATATAAATAGCTCATTGCCTATTTCCTGTAATGACTTTCCGTTTGCAAGCCTGATCATGATCTCGAATTCACGGCCGGACAGTGTTTCGTGTTTCGGCTTGTTTACATTCTTATCGATGAGTTGAGCCAGGCTTTCAGCAAGGGATTGTGAAATGTATTTCCCGCCCTCTGAGATTCTTCTGAAAGCCATCAGCAATTCTTCTGAAGCCGTGTCTTTGGTAAGATAACCTGATGCACCTAGTTTCAGGGCGCGTATGGCATATTGTTCCTGCGGATGCATGCTCAGCATCAGCACGTTGGTGGAGGGCCATTTTGTTTTAACTGTTTGAAGAATTTCCAGCCCGTTCCTGTCGGGTAATGATATGTCAAGTAAAATAATATCAAAAACTTCTTTTTTTAACAAAAAAAGAACCTCATTTCCAGCACCCGCTTCACTTATTGTATTGTCGCCACCCAAGTGCATAAGTATTTGCCTGAGACCGTCACGAACGATCTGGTGATCATCACAAATTAATATTCTCATAACCTCGTTTATAATTTAACGGAAACTTAAGACTAATTATAGCTCCACCCTTTTTCTCATTATAAATATCGAAGGTGCCTCCAAGGGATGCAGCCCGTTCTTTCATGCTGATGATACCGAACGACCTTTTTGATTTTATTTCCGGTTCATTTATGCCAATTCCATTATCGGAGATCGTGAGGTTAATAAACTCATCACTTTTATTTAATCCCAGGCTAACATGTGTCGCTTTGGAATGCCTTACAATATTTGTAAGTGATTCCTGCATAATTCTGAAAACAATATGTGAAGCTTCGGGCGAGATATCCAGATCTGACTCAATCTTTAGTTTCACCTCAATTCCGGTTCGTAGAATAAATTCATTGGTATACCATTCAATGGCGGCATCCAGGCCCAGGTCATCAATGATCTGTGGTCTTAAACGGGCAGTAAGTCTCTGTACAGTTTTGATCGTTTCACTTACCAGAACCGAGGCTTTATTAACTCTTAGCAAGACTTCATCGTCTGTAACATTCCGACGAATAGTTCCCAGGTCAATCTTAACAGCCGTAAGCGCCTGACCAAGATCATCATGCAGTTCACGTGAAATAGCTACCCTTTCTTCTTCTCTCACCTTTTCAATATATTCTCCCAATTGATGAAGCTGGGTGAGTGAACTTCGCAGTTCTTCTTCGATCTTTTTCCTTTCGGTAATATCCTGGGATGTGCCTATTTTTTTAACCGGATTGCCGGTTTCGTCAACTTCAATACTGCCTTCCTCAAATATATAATGAACTGTACCATCCTTGTGTATAACCCGGTATTCTATAGATGGTGTATTGCCTTTATCCCTGAAACTCATACTTTTGGTGAAATCAATAATATCCTCGGGATGAATTACCTTGAGAATCGGGTCAATTTTCCCATTGAAAGATTCAGTGTTGATATCGAAAACATTGAACATCTCTTTCGACCATTTTAGCATATTTGTCTCCAAATCTTTTTCCCAGCTTCCGATATGAGCTATCCGCTGGGCTTTGGCAAGATTGGTTTCGCTTTCCTGTAAAGCTTCTTCGGCCTGTTTATGTTCAGTGATATCTTTAGCAAAACCAAGAAAGCGGGTATTTGAAAGCTTAATGGCTGCAACAGTGAACCATCTTTTCGTACCGTCTTTATGCTTGAACATCAAATCTGCTTTCAATATACCGCTGTTATTCATTTTCCGGAATTGATCGAGGCTGTTCTCGCGTGAATCTTCAGGTAACAAATCATGAATCGACATATGCAAAAGTTCCTCTTTTGAATAACCTGATATAGTGCATGCCGCTGCATTCACTTCATAATATTTCCCGGTTTCATCCGAAATAAAAACACCATCAGGCGCATTATCAATGTAGCTTCTGTATTTTTCCTCACTCTGCTTAAGCGAGGAATTCACAATCGACAACTCATCAGCGGATTTTTTAAGTTGCATTGCATTATCTGCAATGGTCCTTTTCTGCTCGTAAAGGTCAATAAATACATGTATTTTACTCAGCAGAATCTTTTTGTCAATGGGTTTAAATATGTAATCAACGGCTCCTGAATTATATCCTCTGATAAGTTCCACCTCACTGAAAAAGTTTGCTGTAAGAAAAATAACAGGCACTTTATCGCCAATTCTTTCAGAATTCATTTTAGTAGCCAGTTCATAACCATTCATGTTGGGCATACGAACATCGATTATGGCCAGAGCAAGTTCAACTCCCCTGGATTTCTCCATTGCATCAAAACCTGAATGTGCCTTTATCAGATTAACCTTAATTTTATTGATGATTGCTTCGAGATAAAGCAAATTTTCTAAAATGTCGTCAACTATTAAAATGTTTGGCAGTTTGTTCATCGTAACTTTATTGTTAATAGTTGCGTGCTAAATGACTTAAATAATGGTTTAAAACCAGGGAATCAAAACGTGTATTGCTTTCAGTTATTTTTTTTTACCAAAACCGACTTAAATAGTCAGCTAAATAGAAGACAAACAAACAAGCCAAATGGTTCATAATTACAAGCAATAAAAAATGCAAAAATTTCAATACTAGTGCATTAAAACTACTAATGGTAGTTTACTTATGGAGCATAGCATTTTCGCCGTGACTGAATTTATCAAATGAAATAAACTTTTAAATGCCGAACGGCTGGTGAATTGGATGAGGAAGCTAAAACTCAATAATTGGGATTAGGTTGGTTAAGGTTAGGAAGGTAAGGAACGGGTGAAAGATGAAGAGTGCAAAATTTAATCGGGAAGGGTAAGATAAGAATACTCCATATAGCTTAGTTTCCGGGTAAAGGAAGCGTAAAATTAAAATCACTTCCTTTGGAAACTTCACTTACTACCCAAATTTTACCGCAATGTTTGTCAATAAATTCTTTGCACATCAGTAAGCCTAACCCCGAACCTCTCTCTTGTGCCGTGCCCGGAGTTGTGATACTTGAATCCGGCTTAAACAGCTTACCGATCATTTTTGTATTCATTCCAACTCCATTGTCGGAAACCGTAATTAGTATATTGTCGTTCACCCTTTTATAACAGATTTCTATTTTCCCATTTGTATTGGTGAATTTTACTGCATTGTGAATAAGATTTCTTAAAATTGTGCGCAACATATTTTGGTCGGCATATACCTCAATTTTATCGGATTCAAAGAAATTCAGCGATATATTTTTAATCTTCGCAGTTGGTTTGAATATTTCTATCATTTCCTTTACAACATCAGATAAATTGAGATATTCAGGCTTGAAATTAATCTCCCCTGTTTGTGATTTAGCCCATTCTAATAAATTATCAAGCAAATAGAGTGTGCTATTGGCTGATGATCTGATAATAGCTGCTAACGCTGCTGTATCAACATCACGTTTGATTTTTGCTTCATCAATTATTAACTCTGAATATCCTAAAATACTGTTAAAAGGACTTCTCAGATCATGAGCGATAAGAGAGAAAAGTTTATCTTTTGTCGCATTAAGCTCTTTTAATTCCTGATTTTGATGTTGAATTACTATTTCCGATCGTCTCCGTTCTGTAATATCTATTGTATAACCTGCAAGATAACCCGGTTTGCCTTTTAAATGGATTGGAAATTTTTGAGAATAATACAACCGTCCGTTTAATTCTTCTTCTATCTCAATTGTCTTTCCTTCATTTAAAATACGTAAATCATCAGCTATCATATTTTTGGCAAGATCGGATGGAAAAACTTCATCCATTGTTTTACCAATAAGCTTTTCAGAAGGAACTCCCAACATATCTTGATAATTGCTGCTTAAATATAATATTCGTATTTGTGAGTCTTTAAAAAAAACATATATCGGAGAATTCTTTAAAAATTGATTAAAGATACCTTCAATTTCTTCTGCTTTTAATTTATATCTCTCTAATTCCTCTTTATTCTTATTTAATTCGACTTGCTGTTTTACATTTTCGGCATTCCGTAATGAAAGCATGTTCTCGAGTTCGAGAACCTTTTTTTCTAATTGTTCATATAATGGTTTATCATTCATCATTTTCCTTATATATAATTGCTAATCGTTCACAAATCGGAATGAATGATCACTTAAATTTTATTTCCATCTGCTCAAGTCGGAGTAAATGTAAACAGAATTTTAATAAAACAAAAATACTAACGATAGAATTTTGCTTGCTGTTTTAACCCGTATGATGATGGGGGAGAGGATAGTGAAGTTTGGGAGGTGAGTTTTAAGTTCAATCGCTGGATACTGTCTGAATCTTATTTTTATCGGATTTGGTTTAATAAAGAGGCTACTCTGCTATTCTATGTCTTCCTGAAGAAAATCCGATGTTGTCCTGAGTTTAAATTTAAGCACATAAATTCAACATGTTTTTCTATATCATATCGGATGAATTTCAAACAAGCCTTTGCCTTTGGAAGATGATCAATCATAATGTCACGGTGCGACTTTGTGCCACGCACCGGATAAAACGGAATAAGTTGGATTTGGCCGGCATGCGTCAGTAGGAATGCGCCAACCGGGAGCAATCAGAGATATATAAGAATTGAAATGATGATTATATCTTTCATTGTGTTTTAGTTTTTGACGAGTTTGATTGTTTGATTGTCTATGGCTGATTTTATTTTGCAGAAGTAAAAGCCGTTGCGCAATTCAGATAAATCAATTGTGATTTTGTTTTTTCCTGATTGAAGATTATTAGTTGAAATTGTTTTTACAATTTTACCCATCACATCAACTATTGAAACAGAAACATTTTCTGTATCGGATATATGGAATTCTAAAGTTATAATTGATCGAAAGGGATTTGGATATACTAAATTGAAGCCCTGTTCAGTTTCTAAATCAGATGCATTACCGGAGGTAATGATTCCGCAGCTATCAGCATAATGAATAGCTGTCATGGCTGTTTCTCCCAATACATACAAACCGCAATCTTTATCAAGAACATTTGCAATGCCAATGTAACCCTGATATGGGTTTGCATCAACCCACTCAAGTATACCACTACTATATTTGGCAGTAACATATCTCAGATAATGCGAGCCTCCTGCACTCACCGTGTCGGGTCCGCCTTGCCCGCTTACATAAACATCGCCATTATTTTTTGCCGATACCCACGAAGGCTTTTCATCATTTGTAGTTGTAAAGTCGTAACGGGCATCCCAAAGCTTGTTACCGTTTAAGTCAACCTGGAATATTATCCAGTCCATATAAGCATTGCCTGGTTGAATGCTTGAGCCAATAATGGTTATTTTTCCATTAACCAAAATCATGCGATTTGCAAAGTCATTTGAACCGCTAAAATCATAATTGAATTGATTTAAAAGCGTGCCAGCTGAATCGAATTTGAAAATCTCAATATCATAATTGCTGGTGCCTGAAACCTGGTTTATTTCCCGGGTTAGAATGTAACAATTTAAGCTGTCATCTATTTCAACGTCCATTCCACCTCTGCTCTGAAACTTATTGCTCCATAAAAAACTACCGGATGTATCAAATGCGCAAACACTCACATAGCCACCATTCCCGGCAAAACTCGTCATTACGATTAAATTGTTTTTTAATCGCATAGAAGCAAAACTTATGTTGTCAGCACTGGCATTCGCTACATTAAAAATAATATTGCCTGAGCTGTCTAACTTTATTAGTGTAAATCCAGGACTTAAGCCTACAGTACCAATAAATAAGTTTCCGATATTATCTAACTCGCTTCTCATAGGTAATGCTCCCAGCCAGTAATGAGAAATATTTTTTGTCCATTGAAGTGAACCCGCTGAATTATATTTCAATACTTTTATAGAATCGGTATAAATATTTGATGTTCCTGAATACTTAAAACCTGTTACATAAATGTTATTCTGTTTATCGCTATTAACCCATCGGGCCATCTCATATTCTCCGGGAATTCCGGTAGAGTCAACCTGCTCCCATAACAAATTGCCAAGCACATCGAACTTTCGGGTATAAATTTGGCCTCCGCCAAGGAAGCTTGGTCTATATCCAACAATAATTAAATTGTTTGATGTATCGCATGCTGCCATTGCACCATATACCGGATCAGCAGATGGTACAACCCAATCAGGTGTATACTGTGCCTGAACAATCCAACTTGAAATTGTCAGTACAACCACTAATATTTGTTGTTTCATGATTTAATTATTAATTAGCGTAATTGTATGATTATTTTCGGTTGATTTTATTTTGCAGAAATAAATTCCGTGTGCAATTCTGATTAATCAACTGCGATTCTGTTTTTTCCTGATGAAAGAATAATAGTATGAATGGTTTTAATTTCTCAACTGACTATGAAACACGTGAAGTCAGAAAATGTTCTGTTCCGGATAATTAGAACTTTAATATTGTTGATATTGTGAATGGATTTGGAAAAAGTCCGATAATTCCTTTGCATTGATCAAGGTCGGGCTTAGTGGAGGGGAGTTGTGGATTACTGATCTGAAGCCGGGGACTGACCAACCTGTATATTACTCTGCTATTCTATGTCTTCCTGAAGAAAATCCTATGTTGTCCTGAGTTTAAATTTCAGCACATAAATTCAACCTGTTTTTCTTATCATAACGGATGAATTTCACACAGGTCTTTTCCTTTGGAAGACTATCAATCACAATATCACTGTACTCTTGTCTTGTAAAAACATCAACCCTCTCTTTATCAATCGGGACTAAAACTGCAAAGGTTTAAAAATGAATTTCTTCAGGATTTCTGATCTTATATTTGCCGGCAGGCATAGTTTTGAATTGATAACAAGCAACTATACAAACATGTTTCAGATCAGTATTTGTTGAAAGTTAGTAAATCTGTATCCGAAGTCGCAGTTTAATGATAGCATTTGTTTGTTTTTATTCTTGAGGGAACACTAATGAACGATGGTGCAGTTCCTTTTAGTTGTTGTCATTTCGTTTGTAATGATGTTCAGTAAAACGATGCAAGCCTTTCTTGTTTTTTTGATTCTACCGCCCGGTAAAAACCCGCTTTTTCATCCGTCCAGTATATCATTCGGGCATGACCTGCGGGCATTTGAGCTTCAAAACAAATTGCATCAGGATGAACATCTGTGCTTTCGGATATTTGTCCTTGTGATTTTTTCCCGTCAGATGTAAATGACCAAAATGAAATTTTGTCATTGTCAGGTCCGATTATTGCAAATTCTTCGCAAACCTTTGTCCTGAACTCCCTCTTTGCGTTTAATTGGATATATTTACCCCAAGCACTTTAGTAAATGCCCTTGTGCCTCTCATTTTTCCCATTTCAGTATCTCCAATGGCTACCCAACTTCCAAGCAACGGAATAAGAATACCTGATTTACCTCTCCCTTTTCCCCATTTGTTAGATTTTGCTGTCATTTTAATATTTTATTTGCCTGTTGTTCTCTCGTTAATTGTAGCGCTGTTTGTTGTTTAAAATCTTATTTTGCTGTTTTGCTGACTAGTCAGTCGGTAGGTTCCCATAATTCAATTTTGTTTCCTTCTATGTCAATGATGTGAACAAATTTCCCATAGTCATAAGTTTCAATTTTGTCAACAAATGTTACTCCTTCTTTTTTAAGTTCTACAACAAGTGCTTCCAGGTCAGCAACTCTATAATTAATCATAAAGTCTTTGGTTGAAGGCTCAAAATATTTTGTTTTTTCAGCAAATGGGCTCCATGTTGTATAACCTTTTTTAGTTGAGTCGGATGCTTCTCTCCACTCAAAAGTCGCCCCATACTCGTTAGTGTTTAACCCAAGATGAGTTTTATACCACTCTTTCATTTTGTTGGGGTCTTTGCACTTGAAAAAGATACCGCCAATACCTGTTACTTTTTTCATTGCTGTCTTGTTTTCAGCATGCTGAATCATGATTGTTTTGAATGCGAAACCTAACCCGAAAGTTGTCGCAAGTGTAAGTGTTATTAATATTGTTTTTTTCATTGTTGTCAGGTTTGTCTGTTATTTATTGTTGTCTTTTACACTTAGTGCTAATTTTTTCAGGCTTTGCGTTCGGGCGGATTTCGGAGTACAACATTTCAATTTATTATTAAAGTTCATTAGAATCACAGAGTTCCAGGTTTGGACATCAGCCCGCCAGGAGCAAAACCCGTTTTAGCTGTTGTTTTGTTTAACTAATTGGTCGCCTTCTCTTTTCAATAAATTAATGCCAATAAAATAAGGCATAAAAAATGGAATTGCAGGAATTGAAACTGCAAAACCTGCTGTACCAAATGGCTCAGGCAAAAAGGATGAAAGTATGATGATCAGAAAAGCAAATAAGCTTAACACTACATAAATATTTTTAGAAGTCTTACTTAATTTTCCTGTCAGGTTTAGCGACACACTAAAAAACGCTGTTGCCAGGTATGTCAATGCTACCTCAACTACTGATATCATTGTAAATATTTGCCTCACTGGTTTAAACCATTCAGGCATTTTATCAGTATTTGTTGCAACTAATATTTTAAATGATTCTGTCAATGAAAATCCCCAAAAAAGCATGTCAAGAATGAAAAGAGGTATTGCAATAGTAATAGCAATTGAACCTAAAAGTGAATAGTAATTTTCACCATCATTTTTTAATTTCTCTTTCAATAATGCAAATCCAAATACTATAAAAATACCGGCAGTTGTCAACATCGAATATCGTACTTGCTGTTCTGCTGAACTTGCTACCCAACCTTCAGGGGTTTCAGGTGGTGGTCCTAAACCAAAAAACATGGAAACAAGAATTGTCGGAACAATCAGGCAAAATGCACCAACAGCAATATGTTTAGTTCTGTTTTTATCATTAATAACATGTAGTCCGAGTATCCACGAGGTCATCACCATTAAAACCACGTTTAAAATCCAGATAGGTAAATAAAAGGAATAATTGGTTTTCCCCAGACTAAAACCAAAGATGACCACTAATACCGGGACGAGCCATAGATATATTCTACTTGCCTTTCTTTCTAAAAGCATTGAATTCATCGTTAAAAGGATTAATTTGTCAGGATAAAAGCTCTGTTTCTAAATATATGCCAGGTGTCTGAAAAAATAT
The DNA here is from genome assembly GCA_038204995.1 of Bacteroidales bacterium. Lineage (GTDB taxonomy): Bacteria > Bacteroidota > Bacteroidia > Bacteroidales > UBA4417 > UBA4417. Next base: position 9,623 of record JBBRCH010000064.1, read on the forward strand.
CGGTTAGCGGTCGGGTATTGCAGTATTAGGGACTAGTGGCTTCATCGCAAGCAACCTACACAAAACTTAATGTGAGGCAGATGAACGTTCGAATACCCTCTGAAACACTTATTACTGCTACACTTTGTTGGCGTTTCGTTGGTTTTTATTTGACCATCTCATTTTCTATCTTTAAACTCTCGCTTACAGTATATTTATACTCTTAGCTAAATTCCTTTGTAAACTGAAAAATTGCTAATACCAAATTGTATGGAGCCTAACATACCTGTAATTCGCTATATTGTGTAGAATTCAAAAAAAATCGATCCCGCTTCATGTGAAATAATCAAATAGTCAAATAGTCAAATAAATCAAATAAATTAATCCCTTATGCATCGGACTGAAAACCCCAACTCCTTATCGTCGTAGACTCTGTAAACATCGCTGTAATCGCTGTACATATAGCGGAACCATGCGTAAGAAGCATTGCTCTCCGTAGCACTCCACCAGCCACCGTGGTACCCAATGACGAAGAATTTCCCCTGGCTGCCACGATTGCCACCCGGAAAGGCTGTAAAACCCGTTTCGTTGGTTGCTCCGGTGTTGGGGCTTGTCCAATGTGTAGTTCCAATTTCTTTTAACTTGCCTCCTGCAACGCTTTCACCTCCTAAATAATTGGTTAGTTGTGTCCACTCTGCATCGCTTGGCAAATGCCAGCCTGTGGGACATACGCCTTGTATTCCGCTTGGGTTTGCAGTACTGCTCGCTGAACCTGCCATAGCCGCAGGCCAATTGTATAAAACGCCATAGGTAGTGTAATTAGCTGTGGCTTTGGCATCAGCTGTTACTGTTCCATTATAACCGTAAACGTAATAATATGCAGTGGTTGCTGAACTTGTGGCAGGACCAACCACACTTGGCAAGTATTTTAAGTTTTCGACCATCCATACCTGACTGCCTATGGTTACGGTATGGTAAACGTTGCCGTCGCGGGGGTCGGTAAAACTGTTAGTATTACCGCCATCATTATTATTATCTTTTTTGCAACTGCTTGTAAAAATAAATAACACTACCATTAATAAGAATGAGTAAATCAAAAAGATTTGTTTTTTCATTTTCCTTAAGTTTAATTGTTAATACTCATTTAATTTTATCTGTTTTTGTCAATGTTTCAAACTCGTTGCCGGGGTTGTTGCTACAGTGAAAGCCAACATCAGTATATATGCAATTGCTGATATTTTACATCTGTTATTATTTGGGAATTCCAATAACATATTTCCGAATTCTATCCTCAGGCATTGTATTGTACCCTATAGTTATCTTTACTTTGAATTTTCCGCAAAAGCCAAAGTGTCGAAGTAAATTGTTAATGACTGTAATTTGTCATTATTTACAGTCCAAAGTTCAGCAACATTTCCATTCATTTCTTTTCCATTGGGGAATTTGAAATCATAGTTTCCGATTACACAAGCATTATAACCTTGTATTACCATGTCTTTTGCCCTCATAGTTTTAAATATCTGAGAAAATCGTTTGATAACTTCAATATACGCTTGTTTGCCAACGATGGGTTCGGTTTTTGTCATGTCTCCACCGATGTAGCGAAAGTCGTTTGCAATGACACTTTCCCAGTTTGACTTTTCGGCAAATCCTTTGTAATACGTGTCAAGAAGTTCTTTTGTTGTCATTTTCCTCTGTTTTTTGTTAAACATATTGTTAGTTCATTTGCATAAAGCCTAACATCGATATATACCCAATTGCACATATTTTTCACTCATAAGCAATCTGGTTTTACATTCCGTTCATTTATCATAGTAGGAAAAATCCAGTACGAATTGCAATTATCGGTTCGGTTATATAAACAGTGTATCAAATAAGAAGAAAGAGTTGATTTTAACAGACTAGCAGAAGAAGATATCAATTAACCCTACCGTGCAAAGTTGATGAAAGCCTATAGGCTTAAGCCCAATCGTTTGATAATGAGAATAAACATTGATAATTTTAAAATGTTCATCATTAACAAAATAATAACGTTAGATTATTCCAAACCCCTACGCCTGTATGCTTTGGGCGTCGCACTAATTAATAACATAAAATAATTTCGTTATCCTTTTCGCCGGCTCAGGAAAACAATGGTTTTTATTATGGAACAACACGGACAACCGGGAACTTCAGCTTTTTGTTTGTAATGTGTATTATGAATTTGTTTTTTTTTGCAATACAATCACCCTTATTTAGAATTATTCTAAATTTGTAGTGGATTTAAACAAATACAATATGCTACCATTAAAAGAAGCTACCAGTATAAAACATAAGCAAGCTGAAAGAATGCCATTCAACACAAGAATGTTCAACGGTACGCTCAGCAAAAACGAATATTTGTTATACCTCAATCAGCTGCTTCAAATTTTTAAAACAATCGAAAACATAGGCTTACCAAATGTTAATTTAAGAAGAGTTGAAAACGTTCAGGCAGACATCGAAGAATTGAATTCTCAGGGATATTTTTCCGATGTTATTCTAAGCAGCGCCAAAGCATATGCTGACTATCTTGGTTCTTTATCCTATGATCAGGTCTTGCCACACATTTACCTTAATTATATGGCGATCATGTTTGGCGGACAGATGATGAAAAAAGCGGTGCCTTCAACAGGCAGAATGTATGTTTTTAACAACGTGCCCGAAAGCATTCAATCAATCAGGAATATTCAAAAAGATGAATGGGCTGAAGAGGTAAACAAAGGGTTCGATTTCAATATTTCAATATTTGACGAATTAGAAACCGAATGTAATAATGCAGCATTATATTCTACATAAATGGAACTTCTAAGGGATCTTGGGATAGCCGGTTTCCTTTTCTTCCTGATTAAGGGGCTATTATGGATTGTTCTTTTCCTTTTGGTGTATTTTGGCTTGATTGACAAAGAAAAAGTTCGAAAAATTAAACAAAGAATTAGCTTTTGGAAAAGAAAGAAAGATATCTGAACCCGGCTATTAACCATATTCATGCTGGATGTTGCGAGTTTGAATTCAGATATAATCTGCCTTTATTAAAGGGAATACACCAGGGGTAAAAGGTGGGATAGTAAAAATTACCGTCTTTACGGACTCAATTAATCAATAATTATGGAAGCCATGCTGTTTACCTGCGCAAAGCAGGCAGGCAAGCCAGGATCTCATTCCTTGTGTAGCTAAGCGGGATCCTGCCCCGCTTTTGCGTGGATACGCTTTTCCCGGCAAATAAACTACGGATAGTATTTTTTTTTGATGGCACACTAACGACAGCTGGGAAGCTATTGGTTTAGCATGAACCAGAACTATGCAGTTACACGTCGGGAGACGCGCGCCAGCCTCGGGCAGCTGATGCTCATTTAACAAATTTAAAAATATCTATTACCATGCGAAGGAACTACATTTGGTTAGTAATTTCGTGCTGTAGCGATGGTAATGGATCATTAAAAGTAGGTTAAATCAAAATAAAGTCAAATATTATTGCAGGATAATTTCAAAAAAAACCCCGGAAACAATTACCGGGGTTTCGAAGCATACAACCAATCAATCTGCCAAAAATTGCATTCAATAATCTAATTCTTAATAAAAGTACATACATATATTTGTTTCCCGGCCATGATACGGGCATGATATAATCCACTGGTAAGCTGTGCTATATTCAACGTAGGCTCCTGGTTATTAGTACCATTAAATATTGCACTAATTATATTCCGGCCATTAACATCCGTTACAACGATCGCACAGTTTTCGATACCTGGAATCATGAATTGAATAGTTTCGGATGCCGGATTAGGCCTGGCGAGCATTTTTAATACCTGCTTTTGCGAAAAGATGCCTGCTGCCAGAGTGGTTACCGAAATGGTATTCGAAAACTCCGAAATTCCATAATTATTAATGGCGCATAGCTTGTAACTATAGGTATAGTTTGGCGAAAGGTTACTAATTAATACCTCTGTACCTACAATCAGAGCCCCGTCGAAGCCGGGGATAAATGACTGAAAATTATCAGTCGAAACATATAATAACACCGAATCAGTTTGCGGGGCATTCGACCATTTTGCGGTAAACGAATTGAACGAAATGCTTGATGGATTTAAGGCTACAGGTGCATCCAGGGCTGCATCAAGCTGTATCAGAAAGGCTGTATCGGTATAAGCACTGAGGCTTCCGGAGCTGGTTTCATATCCGGTAGCAGCAACGGCAAAATCAGCATCCTGAAATGAGGGTGTAATTATTGAAGCAGTTCCTGCCGAATTGGTAGAGGCATTTCCAATACCATTAATAGTGATGGAAGCGTTTTCGACCGGCTCTTCGAAAACGTTGAAAACCTGAAAGTTAACAGTTAAGCATTCAAACAAATTAATGTTTTGAAGGTAGTTACCTGTTAATTGTATTGACCCGATGGAGGGACAAAAACCTTGCCGGCTAACGGTATAATCATAATTACCCGGAAGCAATCCCTGCATAACATACTGTCCGGCAGGATATCCTGAGCCATTCAGTGTAACAGTGGCATCCGTAACCGGCGCGCCACCAGGCCCTGTTACATCAAACGTAAGCACATAGGTTGCTACATTGGACTTGCGAAGTATCTGTCCGTCCTGCCCGAGTATGTACCCGGTATTGTCAGGAGTAAAAGTAATGTCGTACAGATTCCTGTTTGTACCCGACTGAACTTCATCCCATGTTGCTCCTGCATCTGTCGATTTCAAAATTAAACCTTTTAGCCCTATAGCATACATGGTGTTTTCATCAACCATATGAGCATCTCTGAATGATTTTCCCTGGAAGTGATGATCGGCCCAGGTGTTTCCCGCATCTTCGGTATTCATAACCTTAAAATTCTGAAAAGCGGCAATTCCCTTTTTTGCATCCAGAAAATCAATTCCCCAGAAAATACTGCCCATTGGATTTACATTGGTCCAGCTTGCGCCTCCATCCACTGACCTGTTAACCCCAAAAAATGCTGAAACATATATTGTATCACTATTGGGTATGGAAATACCGGTGCTGGTAAAAGGAGGGGTAAGAGCCGACCAGGTAACGCCTGCATCAGTAGTTTTAAACACATCACCCATAGCTGCATAACCGGTATTCGCATCAACAAAAGCAATTTCACCCTGTGTTATTGTGCTGGTTTCATAGCCATTGTTTGATGAATTCCATGTCAGGCCTCCATCGGTTGTTTTAAGCAAAGTGTTGTTATTGCCCCCAGCATAAAGGGTGTTTTCGGATGTGGCACAAATACCCCATAGTTTTTCGGTGGTTCCGCTGTTAAGTATTTGCCAGGAGCTGCATTGATCAGTAGATTTTACAATAACACCTGCCTCACTCACAGCAAATGCAGTGGTATCATTTACAAAGCAGATATCGTTGAGTTTTCCTTTAAACAAGCCTTGCTGGGCAATGTCCCACGAATTACCATTAGTGCTTCTCATAAACAAACCACCTCTACCGCAAGCAATAAAACTTCCAGCAGTTTTGCGCACTATACTGCGAACCGGACAGGTTGAATTTTCGAGTACCAGGATCCAGGTAGAGCCACCATCAGTAGTTTTGGCAATTTTCCCAGAGTAATTTTCATCATTCGACCATGCATACACATTCAATTCATCAATAACAAGAGCTTTGCCGCAGTAATCTATACCTGTTGAAGCAGTTTGGGACCATGTACTGCCGCCATCCGATGATTTAAACAGATAGGTGTGTGAATTGGAACTAAGATAACATATATTGCCGGCAGTAACTGTTACTGACCCAAAAGTGCCGTCTTTAATTTTATTCCACACTACTCCTCCGTCAGTTGATTTAAAACATCCACCGTTTGCAGCAATGTACCCTTGCTGCGAAGTGGTGAAAAACACCGAAAAAATGTCGTAAGCACCATTAACTGTAGCATTTGTCCATGTTTGCCCCTGGTCGGTTGTTTTATAAACTGTTTCGTAGCTTACCACAAACCCTGTGTTGTTGTCAACGAAGAAAATATCAAAAAACATGTGCGCGTCAGTCAATACTTCGGTCCAGGTTACCCCTCCATTGGTAGTTTTAATCACCCTGCCTTCACCATCCCACCATATACTTCCGGCAATGTAACCGGTTAGTGGATTGGTAAATACAATTTTATTAAAGATATAGTCGAAGCCTGTATCGAAGGCTACCCAGGTTAAGCCACCATCGGTTGTTTTCAGATATGCGCCGCCTGTTCCTACGGCAAAACCTATATCCTCAGAAGTAAACGCAACAGAGTTTATTTCTGAATTGTATGCTGCATTCCCCACTTCATTCCAATCATCGTTTATCTGGGCTGAAACACTTATACAGCTCATTATTACAAGATTTAAGAGTAAAATTTTTCTCATATCGTTTAGATTTATATGTTTATTGAGGCGAAGGTATGCCTGCCTCGTACAATACCTATGCGTATTTTAACGGAAATCAGATAGGGGAAAATACGGATAATCTTATTTTAGACTTAGCCATTCAATTGGCTATAAAAAAGAATCTCCTGTAAACCGAAACTTCCTATCGGGATTTGGATGGTGTTCACAAAACTAAGAGAAGCCATAGCCATCATGTATTTCCTGCCGATATTCTTCTCACAGCCTGAGTTTTGTAACCCCGGTGCAGGTAAGCTCTTTCTGAATGTAATTCAGCCTTGATTTTAAATCCTCATAGCGTTGATCAGGTTGAGGATCCTTGTTCCCGGAATAAACAAATATGGCCAAATCAGTATCAGAGAGTTTGATCAACAGGGGCAATCTAACGCTACAGCATTGAAACCTCTGCACATAGCAATCTATGGTGTGCCGACCCGAATGAAGTATCTGTGCTATTTTTCGTTTGGATTCATCTTGCTGTAAAAGTTGTAAAATACGTCGAATTTGTGGCATTATAATGGGTCGTTTAACCAAAGTGCCTTTTTTTAGCAAGGTACTCTTGTTACAAATCCGCCTTTGAAGGTGTCGCTGATTCTGCCGGAATGTCAGGTCGGAAAACTTCCGGATTTACCTTTTTCTGCCTTAAATTTAGCTCCAGAAAGGTGGCACCGATTCGACCGGAATCACTGGCAATGATTGGATCGGAATAGTCACTGTCGGCCATTTGTTCTTCTTTAGGCAGAATCGTATTTTTTGTAAGTGCCGAAACTGCATTTGTTACCTAATCTCCATAAATCAGCAGCAATTCCTTACATGTGGTTTCTGTTTCTTCCAGTACATCGTGGAGTAAAGCTACATGAACAGCTAATTTTGTATTAAAGTTCTTTGTGTACTGAGAGGCCATAAGTATTTCCATTGCTACTTCTCTGAGATGAATTTCATATGGCAGGTTTGTTCCGGGTGTTGGCTGATTTAAAGCCTGATGTTTCCCGGCTGCGTATTTTATGGTTTCCTGTTAGATTGTCCGGATATCCATTGGTGATTTATAATAAGTATAATATTTAGTATTGAGAAAAGAAGCCTGAGTTGGAGACTCCGGTTAGTTGGGGAAATAAAGTTTTGTGCCGATACGCGTCGGGAGACGCGCTACATAATAATGTTGTCTGAACTTTGATTAGTTTGATGATTTTGATAATTATGAATTATGTACTCACATTCAGCATTTTAATCATCTGAATCACAGCACAGACATTATCACAACCCTACCCTGAAACCTTTGGTGTAATCATAGCTACACCAAATCTTTCTCCTTGTTTGATCACCGTTTCATAACCCTTTAAAGTATTAATCAATAAATCGTTATCGATGCGAATTTTATTTTTTTCAAACAGCAGCACTACCGTGGAACCCCCAAATTTGAAATACCCTTTCTCTTCCCCTTTTTTTATAAAATGCCCTGTATAAGTCTGTATGATACTTCCTACCATGGTTGCACCTACTTCGGCCATCACAACATCTCCAAACAAAGGGTTCGTAATGATGGAAAATTCCCTTTTGTTCAGGCAGAATATTTCAGTTATTTTGCGCAAAGCTAGGGGGTTGACTGAATAATAATTGCCTTTTATCCGGGTGATGGGTGATACTCTTCCGCTGATGGGAAAATGGAAACGGTGGTAATCGAAAGGAGCAAGCCGGATGATCACCAGGGTGCCATCAAGGTAATGTTGAGCAAGGCCGGCATTATTCAAAAATGAAAAAATATCGAAGCGGTATCCTTTGATGATAAAATCGCTGTTGCTGATATCGGCATATGCCAGTATTTTTCCATCGGCAGGCGATACTGTAATAGTTGAGTTGGTATCCACCGGTCGGGCATTATTCTTTAGTTTCCGGGTAAAGAAATCGTTGAAAGAGTTGAACTCTTGTTTTTGGGCGGTACTCATGTCGATATCAAATTCTTCAACAAAGGGTTGTATTTTTTTTGTTGATGAAGGACGATCCATCCTGTTGCCATAAATGGACGAAACCACCTTTCTTTTTGCCAGCGCCCACAATGTTGCTTCACCAACCGGATTATTATACAGCCACACCAACCACTTTTCTCCAGCTACTTTTTCCGTTATTAACAACCCACTATCCCTATCGTAATATTGGATGGGAGCTTGTGGCGGCAACGGATAAAAAGCCAGTATGGCAATTACTGCCAGCAATATCAAAATGATGCCCCACCTCTTTTTAGTTTTTGTAATTTGCATGTTTACTTTGTTTGCCTTGAATAGCAAATGTAGTGCAAAGTCCGATAATTTACGATTTTGGATTTATGAGGTACGATTGGGAGGATGTACATTTCTTATTCGTAAATCGTTGTTCGTAAATCGTAAATTTCTTTTATATTGATCCGTGATAAGGTTTTGGAAAGGGGAGGGGTTTAAAGCTTGCCGAACTCCGATTTTATACCGATAGGATATCTGAAATAGTCCAATAGATTGTCCTATAACAGCTATCACATCGGCATAATACACACATGGTTTGGAATAATTTATAATTCATTTGGATAATAATTGTCCTATAACAGCTATCACATCGGCATAATACCCGGGTGATTTGGAAAAATTTATAATTCAGTTGAGTGTTAAATGGCCGAAGTTCAGGGAAGGTTATACAAACCACTTTAAGATTGTCAAGATCATGGGTGCTGTAATGTGTCGGAAGGAAGACGCGCCAAGGCGCCTGAAATAAAGATGCATCTCATCTGTAATCAGTACAATTTGGCTCAAATAAATGATACTATTTCTCAGGTACGATTTGTCCTATTTTAATACGACAAGTTTCCTGGTTTCTGAAAATGTTCCCACTTCTAAATTATAATAGTAAACTCCACTGGGAACATCGCCTGCATTCCAGTTAACCTGGTAGGAGCCTGCGGGTTTCTGTTCGTTTAAAAGAGTTGTTACTTCATGCCCTTGCAGATCAAATATCCGTATTGAAACGAATGATTCTGACTGAATGGAAAATGAGATTGCCGTTATCGTGTTAAACGGGTTCGGATAATTCTGCTGCAATGCATCATCCACCTGAACAGGATTCTCTTCCACGCTGGTTGAAGCTGTATTATATTTCCCGAAGTAAGATGATAGCTTGCCGCCTGCCATTGAGAAATAACCTCCTGCGTATACATCGCTGGTGTTCACAGCAAGGGCATACATCTCATTATCCATTCCGTTTCCAAGAGCAAACCAACTAGAACCGTTCCATTTTGCAATATAATTCGCACTTGTACCTCCGGCTGTTGTGAAGGTGCCACCTGCATATAAATCGCTGCCAATCACCGCAAGAGCATCAACATCGCCATCCATTCCGCTTCCCAATTCGGACCAACTTGTTCCGTCCCATTTTGCGATATAATATATACTCGTACCACCGGCTTTTATAAAGGTGCCACCAGCGTAAACATCGCTGCCGTTAATTGCAATGGCATATACAGCATCATTCATTCCGCTTCCCAACCCTGACCAACTTGTGCCGTTCCATTTTGCAACAAAAGGCTCATACGTACCTCCGGCCTGAGTGAAAGAGCCTCCCGCGTATACGTTGCTGCCACTCACGGCAAGGGCCCAAACATAATAATTCATTCCGTCTCCCATTGCAGACCAACTTGTCCCGTTCCATTCTGCAATATAATTTGCACTCGTGCCTCCAGCCGATGTGAACATGCCTCCAGCGTAAACACTGCTGCCGTTAACCGCAAGGGAATACACTTTGCCGTTCATTCCACTTCCTAATTCAGACCAACTTGTACCGTTCCATTTTGCAATATAATTGACACTTGTACCACCGGCCGTTGTAAAGTCACCAGCAGCATACAGATCAGTGCCATTAACGGCAAGAGCATTAACATAATTATTCATCCCTGTACCTAAAGCGGACCAACTTGTGCCGTTCCATTTTGCCACAAAATTCGCTTTCGTACCACCAGCCGTTATGAAAGCACCACCTGCATATATGTCGCTACCACTGATAGTAAGGGCATTAATATAATTACTCATCCCGTTTCCCAGCACAGGCCAGGTTGTGCCGTTCCATTTTGCAAAATTATTCGCAATAGAACCTCCAGCCGTTATAAAGTATCCACCCGTGTAAACGTCGCTGCCGCTGATGGCAAGTGCATTCACAGGGTTACTGATCCCACTTCCCAGCGCAGACCAACTCGTTCCATTCCATTGTGCAACATTATTCGCGCTTGTGCCTCCAGCCATAGTGAAGTTGCCGGCAGCGTAAAAGTTGCTGCCATTGATCGCAAGGGCATAGACATTATACCCGTTATCCAACCCGCTTCCCAAAGCAGACCAACTTGTGCCGTTCCATTTTGCAACATAGTTGGCACTCACGCCTCCGGCTGTTGTAAAGTCGCCACCTACGTATAGGTCGCTGCCGCTCACCACCAGGGAGCGCACATCACCGTTCATTCCGCTTCCCAATGCAGACCAACTTGTGCCATTCCATTTTGCAACATAATTCGCACTAACACCACCGGCTGTTGTGAAGCTGCCACCCACATATAAGTCGCTGCCGCTTATTGCGAGGGCATATACAAATCCATCCATACCGGTTCCCAGTGAGGACCAAATTGTGCCGTCCCATTTTGCAATACGAGGCGCGCTCGTGCCTCCGGCTGTGTTGAAGAAGCCACCCGCGTAAAGATTGCTTCCGCTGACCACTAGAGCCCGCACAGGGCCGTTCATTCCAGTTCCCAAAGCAGACCAACTTGTTCCATTCCATTTTGCAACCCGATAGGCACTATCTCCGGCTGTCGTGAAGTCGCCTCCTGCGTATATGTTGCTGCCGCCGACCGCAAGGGCATTCACAGCACCATTCATCCCGGTTCCCAATGCAGACCAGCTCGTGCCATTCCATATTGCAACGCTGTTAGCCTCCAAACCTCCAGCCTTTGAAAAGCCGCCACCAGCGTATATATCAGTACCTGTTGCTGCAAGGGCATTCACAGGGCCATTCATTCCCGGGGAGCGAAATTGCGAATCCCAGTAATCGTCATCACTAAGAGGCGTGGAGTTCGGCGAAAAGCGCGGCTCTCCATTTGCACCTTTAGACATATGGTAGCCGCAAGGATCGAAGCTTCCTTGTAAGCCGCTCTTTAGTGAGCCATCGGGGTTTAGCGCTGTGCCCAGAGGCTGCGCAGTTGTTTGTGCGTTTGTTGCAATGTTCAATAAGAATGTTCCTGCAAAAGCTAATGCGAGAAATGCGTTAAAGTGTTTCATGGCTTATCTGTTTAAGAAATTGAATGAACGGAAAGTAAGTATTATTTGAAGCAAAGTGATTGTAGTGCACAAAATCAACAAGAATACAAATCCAGGAATCTAAAATTGAGTTTTATTAAATTATCCTTTTTTGTCAACTCTTTTTCGGACTATTTACTTTTACGAAATTTGTCGCTATTTTAATAAAATCATCTTCTTCCTTTCAATAGATTTTCCTGGCTGAAGTTTGTTGAAATAAACTCCGTCAGGTGATAGTGTGGCATCAAAACTTACCTTATAGTCTCCTGCAGCTTTTTCTTCATTTACAAGAGTAACAGCTTCACTTTCACGGATATCGATAACATTTAAGATAACAAATTATTTACTATAAAGTTCATATCTGAGAGTTGTACCCGGATAAAATGGGTTCGGGTAATTCTGCTTCAATGCAAAATCCTGTATTGGAACCTCATTCTCTTCCAGACTGGTGAGAGTTGTATCGTATTTTTCGAAAGCTGACGATACCTTGCCGCACGCCATTGTAAAAGTACCCCCCCCGCAAACAAATTACTGTATATATTAGCCAGGGGATGCATTGGGGCATCCTTTCCGCTTCCAAGAGCAGACCAGTTTGTACCATTCCATTTTGCAACAGAATTCGATCTGCTATTCGTAGCTTTCAATAAGAAAATTCTGTACTGTCCGGAGTTTAAAACTCACGACATATTTCCAATCTATCTTAATTAACTTTGATTCTTCTACGATAGATCTGAAATAACAAAAATGTCATGATTGAAAATAGTTCCCGTATTCCCCTTGGCTGCCGCGACTCGCGAAGCGTGACGGTAAAATCAAACTTCATTTACCAGGCACTTACATCAATTCAACATTTGTGAATGTAACAAAACAGACCTCATCGCCTTTGAAAATCTTGTACTTGTCCGGCATCGGTGGTTAAGTGACAACGCTATTTACTTGTTGACCCTTTTCTTTACCTATAAGCAACAAATTTGATGGTTACCATAATAAACCGGCATTTCAAATTCGCGAATGAATTCAAATCCGGCAAGCTGCATTTCATTATTCAATGCCCTTCGGTAAATCACTTCCTGGAATCCTTGCCCGACGGGGTCAGGCGGGCATTGCCCAGCGTTTTATGCCCAGTCATAGCGCAACCTATGATTTTGCCAGTAATTTCCGAATATTTATATTCAGGTTTTATCATATTCTATTTCCTTTTCATAGATATCACAATAATCACAACTATCACAGTTCAGACATTTGTGCCGTCAAGCGTCGAAGACGCGCGCCAGCCAAGGTACCGTCACGCGTCGGAAGGAAGACGCGCGTCAGAAGAGAAATTTGTTTGGAATGGAGAATTGAGGTACGACTGTGTAGCATGTCAAGCCAAACAGGGTGACAACCGCCCTAAAACAAAAAAGACCGGAATTGTTTCCAGTCTTTAAGGGTTTCTACCCTAAGCAGATTATGAATACAGTTATTAGTTCAGGAGGTCTTTGCTGTTTTTACCAAAAATGTAAAACAAGCCCACCTGGAGTCCCCTGTTGGTTGAAACTACTGTACTGTTTTTATTTATATCGCTTAATCCGAGATTATATCTTACGTCAATACCAAGCCCGGTTGCCGGATGTATATAACCCGCGCCGAAACTTACAGCAAAATCAATAGGTTTTAAATCAGCTTTATGGTCTACAGTAGTAGAATTGGTTTTCGATTTTCCACTGAGCAAAAATCCTACCTGTGGACCGGCTTGTATTCTGAGTCCATTGTCCCACATATATTGAAACAGGACTGGTATATTAACATAATCCAGTTTATATATTGTTTCCTCGTTGTTGACCGTATATTTTGCACCCTGAGCTGAATATACTATTTCAGGTTGAATTGCAACATTCTTGTTCAAATGGATATGGCCAAGTAAACCGATATTAAATCCTATTTTTGAGTCATACTTGATATTGTTGTCATTGTGGACATTGTAAACGTTTACCCCACCTTTAATTCCAATGTTTACGTGACCGGCAGGTGCATTGCCGTGCTGTGCGCTTGCAGGACCCGAAATTAAGATGGCTGCCAGCATTCCGATTAAAAATCTCAAAGTTGTTCTTGTGTGTTTCATATTGCTTTTCGTTGTTTTTTTCGTGAGGAGGTTTATAATTCCCGGCAAAGGTGTGGGCTATTTTGAAATATAATATTATACAATTGTGTTTTTTTATTGCATAATTCACACATTACCCTATTGGGCAAACAGCCTTTGTTCCTGTTTTAGTGGAGGTTGATACTCTGGATTTGGCAGGCTTTTTCAACCGGGGAACGGGTAAAAGCAATGGCATTTGCCGGAATTCGAAAGCAATAATAAAAATGAATAAAAGTTGCAAAAAAAAAATCCTGAGTTATTGCTCAGGATTCAGATAATAGATAAAACTTAAATACAAATTATTTTTTGAGCTTTATATATTTCTCAATGGTAGCACCATCTTTATCTGGCTGACCTTTATCATCAACAGGATAAGTTTGGACAATAGTGTCATTTTTCATAACTAATGTCATTTTAACCGTTTTGCCTACCCATGGTTCGTAATTAATAAGCCGAATATGTTCTTCATATTTGTTGCCGGCAAGTTTGTAAGTTCCAACACCGTACCAGTCCGAAACAGTTGTATCAGCTTTATGACGGCTGATAAACATAAAGTTATTACCTGACCAGATTTTAGTCGCATCAATATGAGACTTACCGGGGTAATTAGTAACTATTGTTTTACCTGTGATTGACTGATGCTGAACAAGTTTCCATGTGCCTTCAATATTGGGGCTTTTCTGCTGTGAGTAAACGCTTAGGCTAAATACAATCATTAAGCTGCAAAGAATAGTTGTTTTCATCTTTGATTTTTTTTTAAGGTTAATAACTAATTTGAATTATGCGTAAAAGATTCAGGAAAAAATTCACTTTAATTCGTACACAACAAATATTCAGAAAGGACTTAAGCGAGTCTTTTATCTGTAAAGGAGAGAGGAGGAATGATAAAAGAAATATTTAGTGACTATAAATACAAATTATATTCATAATTGTTCAAAATGAATAATTTTTTCAGCACACCCGCTGTCAGATATCCCGCCGGACGAGAAAAACTTGCAGTTCTATCAAGATGAATTTTGCTACAAACTAAAACGTAGATACTTTGGCGAAAGACTCTTCGGCAGACAAACAATTGCAATCTCAAATAATTACTGGTACAATAACGGGTGAGCATAAAAACTTTATAGGGTATTTCACTTCTGAAGTATCTTAGTAATTATTTCAAAATAAGTTCCTCAATTTTGTAACTTTAAAAGTTTACTTTTTTTCAACTTTTGCACGATCAAAAGTTGAGCAACTTAGCAAAGCGATCTCATGCACACCTTTAAAAAACAAAACAATTTGTGCATAAAAATCTAGTCTTTATATAATTTCAGTGTATTTCTAAGTCAGGTTTTTGCCACGCCACAGTTTATCCCGTTTTTGCGGGACAAGCCGTTCGCTTGAAAGGATTGAACAAATATGCTGCTTCAAAGCGGCGCTCACTTCTGCATGGCTTGAAATGCCCTACGCTCATAAAACCTTCCTTGAACTACTACTGAAATTCTATAAGTTGGTCCTTCATAAGAAAGTTTTTCTGAATCCGACAATTATTTGGGGAAGTTATTTTGAACGTTTCCCTTATCAATATAAAATAAAAATAAATCCCAATATTATTAACCAAAACCATTAAGATAATGAAAACCAAAACCTTTTCATTTAACTTTCGCAAGTTCTGATTTCCCTTCTTACAATAGGGTATGGTAAATTGTTAATTTTTCAAGTCTTTGATTATCAGAGATTAATTTTTCCATTAAGGATTCAACGTCAATTTCTAGTAGTTCAGCCAAATCAGCCAACACTTCAACTATAATTTGCCAAAGTCGTTCTGCAAGTGTAAGCTGTATTGTTTTAGATTTTGTATTTCGCAAAAATCCTTGGCTAGCGCGTCTCCCGACGCGTGACGGTATAATCCCTCTTCATTTATCAGGTACTTTAATCCATTAAACAATTGTGAATGTAAAAAAAACATACCTCATCGCCTACGAATATCTTGTGTTTGTAATACATTGGTGTTTAAGTTACATCTATCATTTACTTGCTGATCTTTTCTTTTAATATGGGCTGCATATTTGTGCCACCGCGCATCGGAAGACGCTCCAGCCAGGGTTATCGAAATTTTGAAGTGGACTATAGCCAGCTGTGTACAAATCCTGTTTTGCCAAATATAAAACCGTGTATTTGGGAAATAACTATTCGTAACTTTGGCATTGATAAAGTACCTGAACTTGCTTACAAAAAAAAGAATTAAGCCATGACTAAAGAGTTACATGAAGAATCTACTTCGACAGTGCTGAAGATTGCAGCATTTATTATTATTATTGCAGGTATGATTTTCGCAAAAGCTATAGTGGTACCGTTTCTGATTGCCTTGTTTATCAGCATTATATGCGCGCAGCCCATCTACTGGCTCGAAAAAAAGAAAGTCCCGAAAGGACTGGCCGTTTTTATTGTGCTGATCGGAATGCTTTCATTGTTTATGGGATTTGGAACCCTTATCGGAGGTTCAGTAGCTTCTTTTTCATCAAATGCTCCTAATTATGAGGCCACCCTGAAAACCATCACCGATACATTTATTCAGAATCTGAATGACTATGGCATCAAGGTTACGCACTCCCAATTTAACAATATGTTCGAACCGTCGCGTATCCTTAGCTTTACCTCCGGCGTTGTTAATCAAGTTGTTAATATGATGGGAAACGCTTTCCTGGTTTTTCTAACTATCCTTTTCATGCTGATGGAACTTAGTAGCATTCCTGATAAGCTGAGAACAATATTTAAAGGACCTGTCGAATCAATGGATTATCTCACAACTATAATCCAAAGCATCCGTCACTACCTTGTAATTAAAACCTATATCAGCCTTGCGGTCGGCGTATTTATTTACATCTCATTGACTGTAATCGGGCTCGATTATGCTATTCTTTGGGCGCTTATAGCATGCCTTTTGAATTACATCCCCAATATAGGGTCTTTAATTGCTCTTATCCCTGCTTTCTTCCTGGCGCTGGTACAATTGGGGATGGGAGGCGCTGTATGGGTATTAGTATCTTTTGCGGCTGTGCATAGCGTTCTTGGAAATTTTATTGAACCTAAAATTATGGGCAAGGGTTTAGGCCTGTCGACGCTTGTAGTGTTCCTTTCACTTGTTTTCTGGGGATTTATTTTCGGAATAGTCGGTATGTTTCTTTCAGTTCCACTTACCATAACTCTCAAAATAGTGCTGGAGCAAAATGAAAAAACAAAATGGATCGCAATTCTGCTGGGTACGCCAAAAGATGCTAAAATCCATCTTGCCAAAGCCAGTCCGCGCGTCATCCCCTGCATTCCGAACTTACTCAT
>JBBRCH010000065.1:0-26089 GCA_038204995.1 Bacteroidales bacterium
AAAGCAACTATCGCCACAGCTCTAGCCATGGGTGTTACAATTAAAATGGTCACAGGCGATGCCCTGGCTATTGCCAGGGAAACCGCCAAAAAGCTGGACATGGGGACGAATATTCTTGATGCTTCAAGCCTGGGCGATTCCAAAAAGAAAGAGTCTGCTGAGGTATCCAAATCTATTGAGAATGCTGACGGTTTTGCGCAGGTGTTCCCCGAACATAAGTTTCACATTGTAGATGTTCTCCAAATACGTGGGCATATAGTTGGTATGACCGGTGATGGAGTAAATGACGCGCCCGCGTTAAAAAAAGCAGATTGTGGCATCGCTGTTTCGGACGCAACGGATGCAGCCCGTGCCGCTGCAGCCATCGTGCTGATGACTCCTGGTCTTTCGGTGATTATTGACGCCATTAAGGAAAGTCGCCGTATTTTCCAGCGAATGAACAGTTATGCAATCTACCGTATTGCAGAAACTTTGCGCGTGTTATTATTCATGACTTTATCAATTCTTGTATTTAATTTTTACCCCGTTACTGCCGTGATGATCGTGATGTTGGCATTGCTGAATGATGGAGCCATACTGTCTATAGCTTATGATAATGTTCATTATAAAAACCAGCCTGAAGCATGGAATATGCGCATGGTTCTGGGAATTTCTACGGTTTTGGGTGTAATCGGGGTTGTGTCGGCTTTTGGATTGTTTTACCTGGGTGAACGTGTCTTTCATATTGACCGGGCACACATACAGACATTGATGTATTTAAAATTGTCAGTAGCCGGACATCTTACTATATTCCTTACGCGAACACGCGGCCCTTTCTGGTCCATCAAACCAGCTAAGATTTTAGGGATAGCTGTTCTCGGCACCCAGATAGTGGCAACGTTAATAGCAGTTTATGGTTTCTTTATGACGCCATTGGGTTGGGGTTGGGCAGGCTTTGTTTGGGGATATGCGCTTCTGTGGTTTCTTGTAAATGACCGTATAAAATTACTGGCCTATAAAATTTTTGATCCTGTCAAAGTTAAGTCGGCATCAAATCTGAAACCACAAATCGCAAACAGGGCATATGAACTATATGAGCAGGAAGGTCATCAAAAAGGACATGCTGAACAAGACTGGCTAAAGGCTGAAAAGGAAATTTAGAAAGATAAGCAGCATACGTGATTGATGGCGCCACGGATATTTGCCAGACTTCAGGCAGGCTTTTTTCTGCTTTCTCAACAATTTGGCATACTATTTTTAAATGGAAAGGATCTGATTTCAGGAGGAAAGGTTTATATTTGGACTATTGTGTATTATACAACTAAACCTGAACAAAACCAATTAACTCTTTACACCTCCAGGTATATGGAAATTATCCGTGTTATCACTAAATCGGACCTTAAAAAGTTTATAAAACTGCCTTATCAAATCTATAAAAACGATCCTGTATGAGTTCCGCCATTAATAGACGAGCAGAAGTAGCAGTTTGATACTAATCGCAACCCTACGCTTGATTACAGCAAGTATGCTCTTTTCCTGCTCGAAGATAATGGAAGGCCTGCTGGCCGTATTGCAGCTTTCATTGATCTGATTGCACTTGAGATATGGAAGGAACCCATCGGGTTTTTCGGGTATTATGAATGTATTGAAAATGATAACGCTTCTCAAAGGCTTCTTGATGCCGCTTCCGGTTGGCTACAGGAAAATAAGATGAAACAAAAGCGTTGCCCCTGGAGCTTTGTATCGCAGGAATGGGGGGACTCGTGATTGAAGGATTCACTCCTTTTCCAACTTTAATAGCTACCTATAATCCACCATACTATATGGAACATTTGACCAGGTATAAGCTGCTGAAGGTTAAAGATCTGCTTGTGTATTACATGTCGGGTGCGGAAGGATACAAAATCCCTTACAGGATAATGACTCAGACTGATAATGTTGCAAAGCGTTACGCAGTGAAGGTGAGGCAGGTTGATATGAAGCATTACGATGAAGATGTGAAGGAAGTAATCGATCTGTCGAACAAAAACCTGGATGGCAACTGGGGTTTTACCTCTGTTACAAATGCTGAAGCAGAAGCAATTGCCCGTGATCTGAAACCAATAATTCAACCAAAGGGTGTTCTGTTTGCGGAAAATGCTGAAAGCAATACTATAGGGTTTGCCATTACACTTCCCAATGCCAATGTTTTGCTCAAAGGCCTGAACGGACGACTGCTTCCTTTCGGCTGGCTGAAGCTATTAAGAGGCTTGCCGAAACTAACCAATTTTCGTCTGTTTGCCCTTGGCGCTGTGCCGGAATATCACGGCAAAGGGATTGATAGTCTGATATACCGCGCTTTGTGCGAATCGCTATACACCACAGATATCTGGATGGAGATCAACTATGTGCTGGAAGATAATAACCCGATGAATAATGCAATCCGCAAACTAAACGATAAGCCGTTACGGAGGTACAGAATTTACCAGAAGGAAATTTGAAAGTGAACTAACGGATTTATTTCCTATTCTTATAATCTTCTGTAATAAAATAAACTATATTTGTATTATCAGCCATAAGGCATAATATTTAGTACAGACATTTATTGGTTAGGCCATGAAGAAGATTTTCTCATTTCTGTTCGCGTTAAGTATCAGCAAATGCTATTCAGCAACAGGCAATGCCAGTGATGGAGAGTTATTGGCACTTTCTGTTCTTGTAATTATTTCATTTATCCTTGGAACAGGTTATTTTATCGACTTTCTGAAGCGTGAGATCAAGACTTTCTTAATGAAAAGATCAGTTCGAAAAATGAAAAGAGATGAAGAATACAGAAATAGATATGTTCACGAAAACAATTCTCTCTCAGAAGCAATTCAAATATAGAATTTAATCAATTATTTAACCAGCCAATCATTAGGTTCTGGAGGTACGCAATTAAAAAAACACTGAGTATGAAACCCGGGTTTGGTTCTGCCGGATAGAATGAGTGGCATTCCTTACTAATAATATCTTCTTCGAGGCGACTATCCCAGTAATATTTAGCAGGTCAGTCAAAGCATTTTCACCATCTTGTCAATCACTTAAAACATATCTTTATTTGGAATATCTGTTATGATATTGTAAATTTGATATGCAAGTAACATTCTTCAGTTGCTTTCGTCTAATACTTAATATTTTTATAGAGTCTAAGGTGTAAAAGTCAGAAAGTTCAGTAATCAAGCTTTCAAGATGAATAAAAAAGCAGTCTTAGTTGTATTCTTTTTCCTGGGTTGTTTTCTCACAAGGGCCCCAATTCCTGTAACGGGTGTATGTTTGAAAGGCTGCCTGTCATGTGTAAAGGTGCCGCGGCTAACTGTACTGCATTGATGGAATACGTTACAACACGCAATGGATTCCGTCTGTACATGCTTTGTGATTACGGAGAATGTGGTAGTCTGTGTGATAAAACGTACAAAAAAGCACATCTCCAGGTAGAATATTTTGTTTTTAAAGATGGAATATTTTATCTGCCTGTTATTAAGGATAACGCTGCATCCATCTTGCCTTTCTTTAGAATAAAAGTTTTGTGAAAATACTGCAGGGTATTGGAATGGGCTTGTGAATTAACAACTGAACGGGTAAACGGAAAACACAATAGATCATTTTTGATCTCCTGTGTTTTTTCCACCATATGAAACTCTTGTTAATTTTGGGTGAACTCTGTAGTTGGAATCATGAACAAGTTGGTTTCAGTAAGAATCAGCCTTTTTCCCGGGTTTCGTTTCTTGTTTTATTCAATCACTACTAAACGACTAAAAATATATGATTATTCTGAAATAGATGAATGACTGACGATGTAGCCCCTTTCCCCCGGAGAGAGGTTGGGGTGAGTTTTAAATTGATAATCAGCAACTTATGTAGGTTAGTCGGTTAATAGTCTTATTCAATCTTAAATAGTAAATATACATTGGAATGAGGTTATCAATAATAAACATCCGGGAGTATTCTGGTTGTCAGGCCTGGCGAAAGCAGACATTTTAAAGAGCATTAAACTGGTTTTGGAGTCTGTTTATTGCAAAGTGATCACATATTGGCTTCTTGATGAGAACATCCGCTTTTTTATTTTTTTCTGAGGAACTATTTTAAAAAGCATCTGGGGCAAGCGAGAATTTTCCCATCAGTAAGCCAAAATAATAAACAGCCGCCCAACTGCAGGACGGCTGTGGAATGAAATCTAAGAATATAACTACTTTGAAAGAATAAAAAGTAGTCTTTAAAAAAGGATAGTAAATATTATTAATGCAAGAATAGACTTTTTGATGTCACTGCAAATTGTAATTGAGTGAACGGTAGTAAAATTTGAGTGAAAGGGCATTTAAGAAAAAGAACGGTAAACCAGAAAAATAAACCAGTCATAAACCCTCGCATATTTTGCCTGGTACTGGTTGAGAATTTCATCTCAAAAATCATCTATACTATATATAAAAGGCAGAATTAATTCTACAAGGGTCCCCGGGTTTTTTTGGTCGGGATAGCATTCCGAATAAGATATACCAGTCTCTGCATGATATTTTTTACTCAGAAGATCTAAACGCTTTTTAATTATTTGCATACCCAGATGCTTCTGATACGAATCGTTGGTAGAATATTCTGACGATTTTTTCATCCCGATGCCATTATCCTCAATGATTATCTTCATTGATTTTGATTTGTATGCTTCGAAATAGATTTTAATAAAACCCTTCGTTTCCAGGGTGGCGATGCCATGCCAGATGGAATTTTCTGCAATTGGCTGAATAATCATACTTGGAATAAATACACCCTCTTCTTCAAATTTAGTATCAATTTCAATACTGTAATCAAATTTGTTAGCAAGCCGTTTTTTCTCCAGGTCAAGGTAATTTCTCATACGGTCAACTTCTTCTTCAAGAATAATCATGGGTGTATTGATGGCATTCAGGTTTTGCCTGATCAGCCGGGCAAATTCCGAAAGGTATATTACAGCTTCGCTTCCTTTATTTTTAAGCAGGTAATTTTGAATAGAGCCCAGTGAGTTAAATATGAAATGAGGATTCATCATCGACTGCAATGCTTTTTGCTCCATTATAATCAATTGGTGATCAACCTCCACTTTTTTCATTTTTTGAATTCTGATCCTGGAAATAACCAGCAGAATGATTCCTGATAAAATAAGCATAACGAAAACCCAAAAAGCAGGATATTCAACCAGGGTAGGTTTGATAGTAATAGCTAATTCAAGTGGTTTGCTCCAAGCAGAATTTGATTTTCTGACTCTCAACTGAAAAATATAGTGTCCCCGGGGTAGGTTTTGATATACCAGGTTAATAACGCTTCCTGTACCAACAGTCCATTTGTTTTCATCACCTTTGAGCTTGTATGAATAAATTACGGAGCCGGAAGAATAACTGATGCAACCAAAAGACAATTTTATATTGTTCTTACCGGTAAGTTTAAATTCCTGATCAGGCCTGGAAAATAATTTATCATTTACAGTTATTGATTGGAGATACGGAATCGGAGCCAAAGCTATACTTTTAGCAACAGAGGCTTTAGCTATGATTGTCAGCCCGTCATCACTTGCAATATAAAGTGAATCTTTATGGATAAGTATATCATTTATATTGTTGAAACTGATGTTCATAGGTTCCAGGTGGATAGATTTTCCTGATATAACCTGCATAGGATTGTGACATATAAAAATGTCCTTAAGTGTGGACAGGTACAAAGTTGAATCAGCATATAAAATTTTATTGATTTGTATATCGACCGGGATATCGAAAGCATCAGCTAAATTGTAGAATGTATGGTTTTTCAAAACAAAAAGGCTATCGCCGTCAATGTTAAACAATTCGGTATCATCATCCATAAAAAGATGGTCCAGAATAATAGTTCCGTCGAACCTGGATAATTCAGAATACGGTTCCAATTTGTCATTTCGATACAGATAATTTCTTTTAGTGTTTAAAACAAGCTCGTTATCCGCATTATAGTACGCATTGTTAATTCGTTCACTTATCTGCTTATATTCGGAATTAAAGGATGGCTTATCCGAGCCGGTAAACAGTATTTTGTTCTGATCAAACAGTGCAGCAATATTTCCGGTACAGTCAGTGATAATTTTCTTGGTAAAAAAAGGATGCATCATTCTTTTACTGTATCCAATCTCTCCTGAAGCAGCTTTTAGAGTTATATTCTCGAACGTGTAAAGCCGAGTACTAATTGTGCCTAACACAAGTGTTTGATCCTTAAATAGATATAACAGATTGACCGGCTGTATAGCCTTGGGCACCGACAGTTTATAAAAAACATCATTTTTCAATAAAAATGCTGCTTTTGTGTTGGTACACCAGATCCCTGTTCCGGGGAAATCAAAAAGTTTATTTACTCCAAGGTTTTCAAAATTAGTGCGATCAAAATGATTTTGTTCCAATATATCATGATTAATCACATAAATACCATCTGTTTGAGAACTGACCCAAATATTTTGTTCATGATCCTGTAAAAGTCCAAGGGCATCCTTAATATCAAAATGCATGACAACTTTATTATTTTTAAGGCAATACACCCCTTCATCATAGGCCGCGATCCACAGGTAACCCTCCGAATCTTCCATAATAGTATTGATTTTCTGCAGGTCAAAGGGAAGTAAGATTTTCTTCTTATGAAAATTACCTGTAACTTTTGTTATTTCATATATTAATTCACGACTAAACGTTATAGCATAATAAGTATTATTTCTGGTAGGAAAAACCTTTATGCAGCGCAAACCAAGATCGACAACTGATAATTTATTTTGTTGAATCATATGTTGCCTGTAGATACCTCTACTCGACCAGATAATCCATTCATTTAACATATTAATACTTAAATGTAGAACTTTCATTCCACTAAAACTGCTGCGCTCGGCTAATGGCAAACTATCCATACCATTTTTAAAGAGAATGTTCTTGGATACTCTGTTATTAATATCCAATGAAAATACCTCCCTGTCCCAATTGTAAAAATGAATGGTTTGGTTGGAATCGGTAAAAAAATCCAAAATAAAGCCCTTTCCTATCAATGAATTAAGGAAGGGTGCATTCTTTTCATTATAGATTTTATTGTTATAAAAGTAATTAACAGATGCATTAATACCAAAAATCCATATCCTCCCTTTCGAATCTTCTTTGATACGAACCACATCATTGCTGCTTAAGCCATCTTTTTTCCTGTAGCTTGTAAAGTTGGAACCATCAAACTTTATCACTCCTGCATCTGAAGTGAACCAAATTAATTTGTGGCTGTCCTGGTATATCTGGTAGATCGTATTTGTCGGCAACCCGTCGAGGGTGGTATAATGCCGGATATAAGGATTTTGAGCAAAGATGTCGGCGCAAAACCCAAGGATGAAAACAACGAAAAAAAATACTTTTCTCAAATTATTCTATTGAAATTGAAAAACGTTTCACTTTTTCACGAAATTCGGGCAACTTCCGCCTCGAAATATCCAGACGGGTACCATTTTTTAACTCAGCAAAATTCCCTTCATAACTGGAATAACCTAAAAGAAAATTCAGATTAATTATAGTTGACTTATGAATTCTGAGAAATTTGGGTCCCTCCAATATCTTTTCAAACTCTCCCAGGGTGCGGGTAGCAACGATTTTTTGATCACCCGTTAAGTAAAGAACGGTATAATTGTCATCAGCCTGCAGGTACATCAGCTCCTCAACGTTCACTAACCTAAATCCCAGGTTGTCAGCGACAGTGAGTTTGGTTACCAGGGGGCTTTCCGAATGAAGATGCTCATGCAGATTATTCAATGACTGATTATATACTTCCTGGAATTCTGAATAACTACGGCGAAGATTATGATTGTGGATTGCCTTTTTAACTGCTTCCTGCAGCTCGAACGGGTTAATTGGCTTCATCAGATAATCTACAGCGTTTGCTTTCAGCGCGCGCAATGCATGCTCCTGGTAAGCAGTGGCAAATATTACTCCGTAATTATTAGCGGGGATAGAACGAAGAAAAACAAATCCATCTTCTTTAGGCATTGATATGTCGAGGAAAATAAAATCCACCTTAGTGTTTTCAAGAAGTTTCCTTCCTTCGCTGGCAGAACCTGCCATACCACATAAATGAATTTCAGGACAGTATTGGCTTAATAATATCGATAAAGCTTCGCGTATATTCTGTTCATCATCAATTATAATAGCAGTGTATTCTTTCATGTGTTATGGTCTGTTTAAACGAGTTATATGGTTCCGTTAGCCTTCGGAACCACCATGATTACTATTGATATAAAAGAGGATGAACTCTTTACAATCATGCCTGTTTCATCCGATAAAGATATTCTTTATGACGATAGATTTTTCAATTATTTAATTTAAAATGAACCATTCTTTTCATTTCGGAAAAAGCAAGTTAAAAATAGTAAGCTTCCTTGGATATCGCCTAAAAAATGTTGCACCGTAGAAAGAATTAAAATTAATGAACGCTATCTGTCTCAAAAACGCGATCTGTTTTAGTGAAGAAAGGTGATAAACTTAGTGATTACAAGAACTTATTCTAATCTCTTTTGGGTTACTTCCCTAAAGATTTGCTTCGAAAGGAAGATGTTTCCCGGTAATACTTCGAAAACTTTGCTTCGGGGTAGTTTATTGTTCCGGGAGAATCTGTAAGCCTGTAGTTTCACTATTTTGAGACTGGAATGCGCTTTGTTCCTGAAAATGAATTCCCGTATAAGCGGCTTTACCAATCTCTATGAATTGAAATTTCTGATTTGGGAAACAGCGATTTGCCGGGAGCATAGTCATGGGTTCAGGATGACTCAAATTGATCCCATTGATAATCAGGTCAATTGATCACTTTTAATCCAAATAAAGAAAATATCTCCCCAACATTATTGTCATCGGTAACTGAAACAAAAACCCCTTTTCTGAAGGTATAGTACCTGTAAACAGGCCTGATTGGTTCAATTTTTCGGCTCACCGGATCATAATGAAGGCAGTTGCTGCAATATCGATATAAGCGGTTACCATCGCGGGTAGTAATGAATTGCATAAATGCCCATTCGGTTCTGTCCTGGTTCTTATTCAAAACCGATAAATACTCATAAAGATTACCACCTTGTGCATACGCATTGATAATCCAGGTCGGTACTTTAATAAACCGCTTGCCATCTAAATAAATACTGGTTTTTGCCTTACCAACACGAATTTGATCGCAGAAGTAGGTTTTTTTGCCTATGATTATAAAATCGCCTCCTGATTTTGCGGAAACCTGCATAAAAGATGTAAAAAACTACATCAGGAAAAGAAGTGCTGAACTTTTCATGACTTTCTGATTTATTTAGGTTTATATTCAATTTAATTTGTACCATAAAAGTACATAACACATTGACGATAAATCAAATGTATTCGATGAATGCGAAATAATAAACGGTATAAGCGTTACAGATCAACACTGCCGGTTTAGCGAAAATCTAAAGGATTTCAGCGAAAATTTTACCTGTTTTGTTATCGGAATTTATCCTGTTCCAGTTTCTTTAAATTGATTTTAAGTAAAAAACATATCATAAAAACTATTCTTCTTTTACTTCATGCTCCATATCGCTGAGATGCAGGTCCAGAGCCCTGACTGAAATCTGGATTTCATATAAAGAAATGGCAAGGGAAACTATAAGCATAATCAAAGCTATTCCAAATACCCAGACAGCAATAGATTGCTCACCAATAAAAATAAGGAACATGGTTCCAACGCACAAAAATAGACTTGTGACGCCTGATATCTGCATATTTTTAGTCAGATAAAGGCGTTTGCGAAGGTTGGCTATCTGGCCCTTCAGCAATTCATTCGGATTATCCTTGAATTTTTCATGCAATCCCCTGATGAGTGTTGCATATCCTAAAAACCTGTTGGTGTATGCCAGTAATATCAGCGAAATGGCTGAAAACAAAAGGGCTGGTGTGGTTAGCGTAATTTGCTCATGCATGTTCATATCGTTTTTAATGTGAAAAACCTATCCTGACCTGTTTGATTCTATTTGTAAATTTACTGAATGTTTCAATGAATAGTTCTGCAGGGCGGAATAAGATCATGGTCAGAAGATGATCATTGCTAATTATCTTAGCACATAGTGAAGAATTGTGTGCTTAACAAGTGTGAATATCATGTACCTTAATTCTTTTCATTCCTTTTTTATTTTATGATCTGTTCTTTGTGCTATTAGTCAGGATATGTGCAATAATAACTGGTGCCACTTGAATGATTGGCGAAGGTGTCCTCCACGAATGCCTGAATCATCGTGATGTTGAATAAGTGTTTGTAATCAGCAGAAAACCATGCTATTATAAAGAAAGAATTTGCCGTAAGTTAAGGATATCTGGATTTTGTCAGAAAAGTTACCCAAAGGCTCCACCTGGAATTTAAAAAGAAGCATTATGCCTCTTTTTACAGGAAAAGGAATAGTAATCAAATTGTAAACCTTTAGAATTTGCCGTTCAACATACCGATAAAGGGGTTCTTAATTTTTAATAAATTCAGCATTAGCATCAATCATTACGTCATCGCTTACTATTGATGAAGGTGTTGAACCACCGATTCCGAAATCCGATCGTTTCAGTTTCCCGGTGATTTTAAAACCGGCAATTGTCTTTTTACTCATTGGGTTAGTTCCGGTTTTAGCAACGGCTGTAAGGGTAACAGGCTTTGTTACACCGTGCATGGTCAGATTGCCCTTTACATAATAAATGTTGGCAGCCCTTGCCTTTCTAAAATAATTGCTTTTAAATGTAATAGTCGGGAACTGGGCAACATCAAAAAAATCGGCACTTTGCAAATGTTCATCTCTCTTTTCGTTATCCGTACTGATTGAACCGGCATCAGCCGAAAATTCAACAACAGCATCCGTGAAATCGGCCTTGGTAGTGGTAAGGGTTGCGGTAGCCTTTTTAAATGAGCCTTCAACATCCGAAATCATCATATGCGTTACACTGAAACCTACTTTTGCGTGTGCATTGTCATACGTCCAAACAGCGTTGGTTACAACAGTAAAAGCAAAGAAAACGGCCGTTAAGGCTATGGTAGAAAATAAATGTAATTTTTTCATATTGATATTCATTTTAAATGAGTGTACACTTTTTAGTTTTGAAGTGCAAAGGTACCATCGGTGCAATATTCCCTGGTAACAAATTCAGGAAGAATTGTAGTACAATCA
Source organism: Bacteroidales bacterium (assembly GCA_038204995.1). Classification (GTDB taxonomy): domain Bacteria; phylum Bacteroidota; class Bacteroidia; order Bacteroidales; family UBA4417; genus UBA4417. The sequence goes on from JBBRCH010000065.1 coordinate 11,162, forward strand.
GGAAATACGATCAATCACCAAATGTATGTAAGCATTAAGCACGAAAAAGGCTCATTATTCAGAAGAATAGGATTATATTTTACTATCAGCAGCTCATTTCGCCGGCATTTTTTTTGGCCGAAAGCAGATTGTAAGCTCCTTTTATTACAACTTTAGCCGTTTTGGGATCTAAACCCGGGGGAAGATAAATTTCTGTAAAGCCACCATCAGTAACTCCTAATTGCACTTCAACCATGCGATATTCGGTAAAGGGTTTACCATTCTCATCTTTGTTCTTATCGAATACAAAAATGTAATCCTTATCATCGAAACTCACGATTGCCTCAGATGGTAAGGCCGCAACCTTGTTGCCGGCGGCTTCGATAACTGCGTTAACATACATTCCAGGTAAAATATTTTTACAAATGCCATTAACACTGGCGTAAACCATGTACGTTTTGTCAGCTGCCACAGAGCGTGCCGTCTGGTAGATCACAGCATCATGTTGTTCGGTCTCATTATTGATAAAAAACCTGATTTTCTGACCGACTGAGGCTTTATCAGCATCTTTTTCGAACAGGTTTAGTTCGAGAAGAAGTTTATCGCTGTTTACAATTTCGAATAATACATCAGCCGAGGAAACGAACTTGCCAATGTTAATATTTACCGCCTTTACATATCCGGTAATAGGAGAGACTACCGCAACTGAACGTGTTATGTTATCTTCGGTCAGCATTGCCGGATTGATGCCTATAAGTGCAAGTTTCTGTTCAAGTGCTTTTACCAGAGTTTTCAGGGTTTTAAAGTCAGAGGTAACCCGTTGCAGATTTTGTTGTGAATATACATCTTCCTTGAAAAGTTCGGTATGACGGTTAAATTCGGCTTCTGCAAAAGCCAGCTTATTTTTTGCTTCGAGGTAATTTTGCTGAACATCGACAAAATCCTGATTTTCGAGTATAGCGAGTGTCTGACCTTTACCAACCGGACTGCCCGGTATAAAGAAAATACTTTTAATAAATCCTCCGAGTGGCATACAAACCGTAGCCAGATTTTGAGGCGATACAGTAACAAGGCCATTCACTTTGAGGGTACCGCTGAGCGTGCGGTATTCAACAGGCCCGGTTTGGATATTTGCCATTTTAATCTGGTCGTTGCGTAATTCAACAATATCTTCGGCCAGGACTTCTGTCTCTTCTGCTTCAACTGCTTTTTTGCTGTTGCCACAGGAAGAAAATGCAACAATAAATGCTGAAAGGATGATGAGTGAATTAATATAAGTGTTTTTCATTTGTTCTTTGATTTATAAGATTTTTCCAGAAATGTATTCGATGTTGATCATAGTCTGAATGTAGCTGTTGAGCGCATCCAGGTAATTTTGCCTGATGGTAAGAGCCCGGTTGAGGTTCAGCACATAATCCAGGTAATCCATGGCACCGGCTTTATAGCTGCGTCCTGCCTGCTCAATGATATAACCTGCTTCCGGCACAGCCTGTTGTTCGTAAAAGTCAACACTTTTGCTGAATTTCTTATATTCGTCCAGCAACGAACGATAATTGGCATCAAGTGTTTTGGTATAAGCTTCCGCATTGGTTTGGGCAATTTCATGCCTGATACCGGCAGCTTTTACTCTGGCCGCATAAGGCTTATACCAAATGGGCAGCGAAATTCCTGCCTGAATCCCGTTGAAACGGTCATCGGGGCCAAAGATGCGGGGAACGGAATTCACTTCCTGCATCCCTTGCATTGTCTGGCTGAAATAGCCTAATGAAAGACCAGGTAATGCCCGGCTTTGTTCCAGTTTTTTATCTAAACCGGCAACTTCAACCTGTTGCCTGACAAATCCTAAAGCTGGATTTTGATCTGTCGCTATGGAATCGGGTAGTATAACCAGGAGTTGTTTTCTCAAAAGTGTATCTGCGGGATAAAAAAGAACATCAACATTCAGGAGTGTCTGAAGCCCGCGGCAACAAATACCTATATCGGATGTGGTTAATTGAAGTTGATTTTTAACTTCGAAACTTTGCGAACGAGCGGTAATCATTTCCAGGCGGTTGGTTTCACCCGCATTAGCCCGGAGTTCAGCAGCGTGAAGAAATCCCGAAAAGAGGCTGTCCTGGTAAACCAGCAGTTTTTGCTTTTCAAATAAGTATACCAACTGCCAGTAAACCTGCTTCACCTGGGTTGCAATTTCGAGCTGCGCCCCTTTCAGTTGCCATTCGCTTATTTTAACACCAGCAGCAGCCAGCTTATTCTGATTACTGTAAACCGATGGAAATGAGATAGATTGTGATAAAGTAAAACTATTATCTTTTGTGTATGAATTGAACCTGCCATATTCTACATCTAATGCTGTCTTTGGAATATCCCAGGATGCTGCTTTCATGGCCTTTTGTTCCTCTAACTGGTACACTGACGCACGGATCGTAAGGTTATTGTTTAAAGACATTTTTATTGCATCATTCAGTGTAATCCGTTTGATCTCCTGTGCTTTTATAGGATGAAGGAATGAGTTTCCTAAAAAAAGAAGTATCAATAGTGAAAGCGTTCTGATCTCTTTTTTCCCAAACCTGAATTTGTTCGACGAAAAAATGATGTAAAATACAGGAAGGATGATCAGCGTTAGTAGTGTTGCCGTTATGAGCCCACCTATGACTACTGTTGCCAGAGGTTTTTGTACTTCAGCACCCGCTGAATTGGACAAAGCCATGGGTAGAAAGCCAAACGAAGCGACAGCGGCAGTCATAATTACCGGGCGTAACCGTATGTGCAGGCCTTTCAGAACCCTTTGTGTTATATCGGTAATCCCTTCTTTTTCGAGGCGGTTAAATTCGGCAATCAGAACAATACCATTCAGCACAGCGACACCAAACAATGCTATAAACCCTACACCTGCTGAAATGGAAAAATTCATGCCACGCATCCACAAAGCAAATACTCCTCCAATTGCAGCCATGGGCACGGCTGAAAATATAAGCATGGATTGTTTCACCGAATGGAATGTAAAATACAGCAGCACAAAAATTAAAAGCAAAGCAACAGGAACAGCAATTGCAAGTCGTTTTTTTGCGGCCACCAGGTTCTGAAACTGGCCTCCATAGGTAACATAGTATCCTGTAGGCAGAGTAACCTGTTTGTCAATCTTGGCGGTAACTTCATCAATCACACTTTGTACATCGCGGTTTCGGACATTAAAGCCGATGGTGATACGACGTTTGGTATTTTCACGCGAAACCTGTGCCGGGCCGGGTTTTATCTCGACTTCGGCCAGCTGATCCAAAGGAATCTGACCGCCATTGGGAAGTTCAACCGTAAGGGTTCTTACATCTCCGAGGCTTTGGCGGTAATCTTTATCGAGGCGAACAACCATGCCAAAGCGTTTTTCTTCTTCGTAAACCACACCGGCCTGGCTTCCTGCAAAGGCTGCTTTTAAGACCCGGTTTATTTCCTGTATTGAAACGCCATATTGAGCAAGCCTGTCGCGGTTATACGTAACCTGCACCTGTGCAAGACCTGTTAACTTTTCAACATTAAGATCTTCGACACCCGAAATGCCTTGTATTATTTTTTCAACTCCATCTGCTTTTTCGGATAACACTGTTAGATCGTCGCCAAAAATTTTAACGGCAATATCCTGTTTTGATCCTGAAAGGAGTTCGTTGAAACGCATCTGTATGGGTTGCTGAAACTCAAATTTTACCCCTGCCAGCACTACGAGTTTTTCTTCCATTTTTCCGACGAGTTCTTCGCGGGTTTTGGCGGAGGTCCATTCACTTTTATCTTTCAGCGTGATAATATAATCTCCGGTTTCCATGGGAGTCGGATCCGTTGGAATTTCGCCAGCACCGATTTTACAAACGGTATGCTTTATCTCAGGAAAATTATCGAGCAATATTTTATTGGCTTTTATTACCACTTCCACCGTATTCGATAGTGATCCTCCCTGCAGCGTTATAACACCGGCTGCCAAATCACCTTCTTCAAGTTGCGGAATAAACTCACCGCCCAAACGATTAAAGAGAACTAAACTGGCTCCGAACAACAAAACAGCCGTTACCGAAACGAGTAATTTCTGCCTCAGCGCAAAAGCAATAACCGGGTTGAATGCTGTATGCATCCAATCCATAAGTTTATCAGAGAAATTGCGTTTGTGTTCTGTGTTTTTGTTCAGAAATAAAGCCGAAGCCATGGGAACGTAAGTCAGTGAAAGAATAGCTGCGCCTATTAACGCAAATGCTACTACCTGGGCCATAGGGCGGAACATCTTGCCCTCAATCCCTATTAAAGCCATAATAGGTATATAAACAATAAGGATGATAACCTGTCCGAATGTAGCCGAACTCATCATGCGTTTAGCTGACTGGAAAACATTCTCGTCCATCTGTTGCTGCGAAAGACGTGTAATTCCCACATGGTGATGTTTGCTTTGGTTGATCCGGTGAACAACGCTTTCGACGATGATTACAGCACCATCCACAATCAGCCCGAAGTCGATGGCTCCCAGACTCATGAGGTTACCTGAAACGCCGAATAGATTCATCAGTGAAATGGCAAAAAGCATTGAAAGAGGAATCACCGAGGCTACAATTAACCCGGCGCGTATGTTTCCGAGTAAAAGAACAAGGATAAAAATAACGATTAATGCCCCTTCAACCAGATTGCGCGAAACGGTGCCGATTGCACGGCTTACCAGTTCTGACCGGTTGAGGTATGGTTCAATAGTGACTCCTTTTGGTAATGATTTTTGTATGGACTCAATGCGGGTTTTTACATTGTCAATTACTTCATGGGCATTAGCTCCTTTCAGCATCATAACTACACCGCCGACGGCTTCGGTTGTATCTACCACCAAAGCGCCATATCGGGTTGCATTGCCAAACTGAACCGCAGCCACATCCCGTATAAGTACCGGTGCACCGGATGCGCCATTTTTAACTACAATTTTTTCAATATCCTCCAGGGTTTTTACAAGGCCTATACCTCGTATGAAATAAGCAGTTGGCTTTTTATCAATGTATGCACTGCCGGTATTTTCGTTGTTTTTCTCGAGTGCCTGGAAAATATCTGTCAGCGTAATACCCATTCCCCTGAGCCTTTCGGGATTTACGGCTATTTCGTATTGTTTAACGAAGCCACCGTAACTGTTGATGTCGGCCACTCCCGGAGTCCCCAGCATCTCGCGGCGTACAACCCAATCCTGTATAGTGCGTAGTTCCATAGGTTCATATTTGTGCCCAAAACCTTTGTCAACTGCAAGCCGGTACTGGTAAATTTCGCCCAAACCCGAAGAAATGGGTGCAAGTTCTATTTTTGCCAACCCTTCAGGAATTACTTCCTCGGCTTCCCTGAGGCGTTCGCTCAGTTGCTGCCGGGCCCAGTACACATCAACATTATCGCGAAAAACTACTGTAATCACCGATAATCCCAGGCGGGAGATCGATCGAAGTTCAATAATATCGGGAATATTGGCTACAGCAACTTCAACGGGTGCAGTTATAAAACTTTCGACTTCCTGCACGGCAAGCGAAGGTGCCAGTGCAATAATCTGCACCTGGTTGTTGGTTATATCGGGAATAGCATCAATCGGCAAACGGGTGAGAGAATACGTTCCCCATCCAATTAATGCGGCTACAAATAATCCGACAATGAATTTATTTTTTATAGAGAAATATATGATTCGTTCTATCATGAGTAATGACTATAAAGTTAACACCATACCTTGCCATTATCAATGCAGATTTTTAATGCTTGAAAGAGGCAAAAAAAGTAAACGGATAGCGTTAAGCTATTTTAGGCGGTTGCCAGATAGAATCAAAAGGGCTCGAAAAATGCCTGGAAGGAGAATTTATATACTTTTTTTCACAGAATGAAAAACAGCTAAACTGATTGTGATGTTCCTGAAATATGACTGAAGTAGCACAGCAATTGCAGGTACAGAATGGTGAGCAGTTATCTGTATCACTATGATGGTGAGTGTTCTGATTATTTTGTGATACCTCTGTTTTTTGAATTGAATTATCCTGATGTACATCAATGCAAGGTATAGCCGTGAGTACAAACAAATAAAAGGATAATATGAAGGCAAAAATTTTCATACGTGTTTCAAGCGGTAAAAGTAATATAAAAGATGATACAGACGATATGAACAGTTACCGGTATATGAGAACTTTTTCGAACAGAAAACAGCTACATGAATTCTGAATAGGTTATCAAAAACCATCAATTAGTCCGATAATTAATGGGAAAGCAAAGTAACAAAGTGTTGAATGTTGTCAGGGTTTTATCTTTCCGAAAAGGGAGAGAAGTTTTTCATTATAGATTGTTTTAATCTGCGCCTCATTATCTCCAATAGGTTTTACCGGGATTAAATCAATCACTTCATCAGATTTCAAGCCTGAATAGAAATAAGTTCTCAGTGCTGCAAGCATTGTATCCCTCACCGAATTATTGCTTTCATCTTCTGTGAGCCCGATCTGGCATCCCAAATCAATCAGCTCTTTCCATTGAAACCAGAAATAGGTGGGTAACATGGCCGACATAATGGCATAGCTTTCCAGCTTAATCTCGGGAACCTCAAATGTATGGCCCATTCCGCGAAATATAGTAAGCAGGGTTTGTTTTTTCCAGTCCGACATTTCTTTGGCAAAACAAACCGGGTTATATCCTTCGTTAATGATTGAGGTAGCATTGGGAATGAGCCTGACAATATTTTTAATGTCCGGCAGTTTGTATGCCAGTTTTTCAATGCTGATCTTGGGTGCCAGCGAGACTAATACGGAACCGGTTCTAAACTGGTCTTTTACTAACTCAAGGGCATCCATTATAACCGGCGGATGCAAGGCTATAAAAACCATATCCTGTTTCGCCGGTTGTGAGGCTGATTCAGCTACTATTATATTTGGAAACTGATTCTTTAATGCTGCTGAAACATCCGTGTTGGTGTCGTAAACTACAATTGCTTTGTATTCCGTTTTGTTATTGGCGATTGCCTGGAGCATTACTCTGGTTATTCTTCCACCACCAATAAAGCCTAAGGATTTTGTCTTCATTTTCTGAAAATTTAAAATTTGCTCAAAGGAATTGACAATGTATATTTACGCGAAATAAATCCATACGAAATAAAATCCTGTAACGATAAATAATACGGCTACAATACGCCTGAACCATATTTCGAAGGTTTTAATTTTATTGTAATATTTACCTATTCCCCCAATGCTGAAAGCAAGCACATAAGCCAGCAGGATAACAGGTAACCCTGTGGCGACAGCAAAATCCGGTAAAAATAAAAGCCCGGATGGTTGCGAAAGCACCAATGGCATTAGCATGCCAAAATATAGTACTCCACTATACGGGCAGAATGCAAGGGCAAAAATCATTCCCAGAAAAAGAGCACCCCACCCGCTACCAAGTTTTACCTTGTCGGCAAAGCGCTGTATTATGGTTCCTGATGTTCCCGGGAGTTTGATGACACCAAGCATAAATATTCCGATTAGGATAAGCAGCGGGCCGATCCATTTTTCGCCGTTGGCCTGTACCGCCCGGCTAATCTGAAATTTACTTGCCCCGAAAAAAATAATTGAACCCAGGATTGTGTAAGTGAGCGCCCGGCCCAGGGTATAATAAATACCATTCAGGAAAACAGTACGTCGGCTTTCAACATCCTTGCTGATGTAAGCTAATGCGGTAATATTGGTAGCCAGAGGGCAAGGACTGATGGCTGTCATTAATCCAAGCAGGAAAGCAGTCAACAGGGGGAAGGTGCTTTGGTCGATCAGGTTTTGTAAGAATTGCATAGAAATTCATTTGTTTTTAACAAGTAGGGTGACAAGGCAAGAAGCAATGCTGTACCTGGAACAGTAAACCCGGAACTGAATTTATTTCAAATTCTTCTCAATCTCCGCCTTCAATCCTACCATAAATTTTTCTGCCTGGTTTCGGGAATAGCTGAATGCAAAATTGGTAAAATCGGTGATTGTTTCTTTTTTCCCATTTACTTTGGTGAGGAATAAGGATGATCCTTCTGCTTTATATTTTTCAACCATTTTTTGGTTTTTATCATCCTCAACATTCAGAACCTGGAACGTTAAAGTACCATCCTTTAATTGATTTGAGAAGTAGGTATCCAAAGTTTTCTTAGTATTATTTTCGATTGAAATACAGGTTGGACAACGGCGTTCCGAATGGAAATAAACAATCTTCAGTTTGGTCGTTTTCTGAGCAAAAACGGATGCTGTGGCAAGCAAAAGAATAATAATGAGATTCTTTTTCATAATTAGTTGTTTTAATTTATGATTTTGAAAGCAGTTCCTTTATTTCATTTACCGAAGGTACGCGGCCGTACATAAGTACTTTTTCATTCACTACCAGGGCTGGTGTACGCATAACACCATAACCCATGATTTTTACAATATCTTCCTCTTTTACCACATTTGCATCGAGGGCTAGTTCAGCTACAGCTTCGCGGGTGGCTTTTTCGAGGTTTTTACAGTTTGCGCAACCGGTTCCTAAAATTTTAATTTCCATATTGCTAAGTTATTAAATGTTGGTTTTAATATTTAATTGATATGATTTTCAACCCTTAGGTTCAATTCATTTTCGGATTTTCAATCCTTCGATTTTAAACGCATTTCATTTCCAATTCAAAAAATGTAGTTAAAGAGGACGCCTACTATTATAATTCCGCTTCCGACAACGCCAATAAAAGTAAAGATTAGCGGTAATTTAAGCACTTTGCGTAAGATGATCATTTCGGGTAAAGAAAGCGCGATCACTGACATCATAAAAGCCAAAGCAGTGCCGAGTGCGGCTCCTTTTTCGATCAACGAAGAAACTATGGGGATGATTCCGGCGGCATTGGAATAAAGAGGTATGCCTATTAAAACTGAGAGTGGTATAGAATACCAGGCAGATTTGCCCATAAATGAAGCCATAAAATCCTGGGGCACATAACCATGAACCCCTGCACCAACTGCTATACCAATCATTACATAAATCCAGACTTTTCCGACAATTTCCTTTACTGCCCCGAACCCTGCTTTTATACGGGCAGGAAACAACATTTTTTCATCTTCCGGATGACTGCCGACCTTTAGCTCATATACCCAGGACTCAACCCATTTTTCGAGGTGTAAACGGCCAATTATCCATCCAGCCGCTATAGCTATAGTTAAGCCTGTAACCACATAGATCAGAGCTGTTTTCCAACCGAATAATCCGAACAGCAAAACAATTGCTACTTCATTGATCATAGGTGCGGCTATCAGAAAAGAAAAAGTTACACCAAGAGGGATTCCCGATTCAACAAATCCCAGGAATAGCGGTATTGCTGAGCATGAGCAGAATGGAGTCACAATTCCCAGTAGGGCAGCCATTATGTTCCCTGTAAATAATGATTTGCCTTCCAGGGCTTTACGCGTACGTTCGGGAGAAAAATAAGTGCGGATAATCCCCACAAAGAATATGATGAGTGTAAGTAACATCAAAACTTTTGGGACTTCAAAAATAAAGAAGCGGATGGTTTCGGTAAAGTGAGTTCCGGTAGTTAACCCGAAAAAATCATTAACAAGTTTATCAGTCAGCCACTGGAGATTATTATATAGGAGAAACCAGACAGGCAGGAGCAGCAAGGGCCAGAACTTACTGATGCCTTGATTATGCAGGGAAATGCTATTGTCAGACATTACAAGTTGTGTCTTTAACAGATTTATCTTCAAGGAAAGTATCGAAAAGGTTTTTTGCCAGCTGCCAGTTTTCCTGGTTTATGCAATACTTTATGAAAGGAGGGTTTATTTCACCCTGAATAAGGCCGGATCCTTTTAATTCTTTCAGATGTTGCGAAAGTGTGGAAAGCGCAATCGGGAATTCATCGGCTATATTGCCACTGTAACAACAACCACGGTCTGACAGGATTTCGAGTATTTTAATACGGGCTGGGTGGGCCATTGCCTTAGCAAATCTGGCCAGTTTTACCTGATCCTCGGAATAAGGTATTTTCATCTTTCATTTAGTATTTCGCAAAAATACGAAATATATGATATAAACTAATTTTATATAAAAGTATTTCACAAGCTGAGGTTTTCTTTACAAATTCCAACTATTTCTTCTAATTTTACTTGTCAGTATTCCATATGAGATGTCTGAAAACAGTAGCATTCACATATAAAATTCTAAAAATTGGAGTCTTATGAAAAAGCTTATCCCTTTAATTTCATTTCTGGCGATTTCATTTTTCACTTTCGCTCAATATTCAAGAGGAACTGTGAAAGAAAGCCTTAGCATTGATAGTAAAATACTGGACAAGCAGGTAAAATACACCATTTACCTCCCATTCGATTACGAAACATCCAACCGTTATTACCCGGTCACTTATTTGTTGCATGGCTATTCTGATAACGATATGGGTTGGATGCAGTTTGGCGAAGCTAATTTGATTGCTGATGAATGTATTGCAAACCGTGAAATCCCTCCCATGATCCTTGTTATGCCGGATGGAGGCGTTTCGTTTTATATGAATAGTTTCGATAATTCACTGCGTTATGAAGATTTTTTTATCCAGGAATTTATGCCATTTATCGAAAAAACGTACCGTATACGGACTGAAAATCGTTACCGGGGCATTGCCGGACTTTCGATGGGTGGGTTTGGAACGCTGAACTTCGCATTCAAATATCCTGATAAATTTGCCGCCTGCGTTGCTTTCAGTGCTGCATTATTCTCGGAAGAAAGCGTAATGGCTACCGATGAAAAAGGCTGGGGTAGGATAATGGGTTCCCTTTATGGACCTTATAAAGAGGGCGAAGCTCGCTTAAGCGAACATTACAGGAAGAACAATCCGTTCGATGTAACAAAAACTAAAGGAAAAGGCGCATACAATGACCTTCGGATTATGATTGATTGCGGCGATGATGATTTCCTTACTGACGATAATTGCCGCCTGCATATTCACCTTGATAAATTAGGGATAAAACATGAATTTCGTATGCGCGACGGCGCTCACAACTGGACCTACTGGAGGACAGGACTACCCGCCGGACTGAAATTTATTGGCGAAAGCTTTCACCAGTTCTGATTCATACTGTTATTGTTTTATTTACCAGTGCTTTCAGCTGCGATAATACCTTGAAAGGTCTGTCCCCTGCTGTTCAGGTCAGTACCTTTAGTACGACACATTTATCATCTGTTATTAAAAACAAAATGAACCAGTATATATGAAAACCTTCATCAGTGATGTATCAAAAAATGAATTTCCTGTTTCCGAAAAAGTTTCAGCTAAATCGATAAGGCATTCTATCCTGGACTTGATTCAAAAGGACCACCCAACAATTACTCATGAGTCTTTTTTAGCCAAAAGTGAATTAAATGTATACAGGGAGAAACACCTTTCCGGATATATGGCAAATGAAATCGGGGAGCTTTCGGAACTCGAAAAAACCGTACTGGCTTCCTTGACAGGGAATACTACATTAACTGACAAATTAGATGGAGATGAGCAAACAAATATTACATTTGGACAAAGGATTGCAGATAAGGTTGCCTCTTTTGGGGGCAGCTGGACTTTTATAATCTCTTTTGGAGTGTTTATTTTTCTTTGGATTTCTCTAAATGTATTCTGGCTCTTAAATAAAGGTTTTGATCCTTACCCGTTTATACTTTTAAACCTGATTCTTTCGTGCCTCGCAGCCTTGCAGGCTCCGGTGATAATGATGAGCCAGAACCGGCAGGAAGAAAAAGACAGGGACAGGGCCAAGAAGGATTACATGATTAACCTGAAATCGGAACTGGAAATCAGGACATTGCACGAAAAGATCGATCATTTCATTATGGATCAGCAACAGGAACTCCTCGAATTGCAAAAGGATCAGATTGGAATGATGAAAGATGTGCTAAATAATGTTGGCAAGAAATAAAAAGATCAGAAGATTTAAGGGCCGTTCCAACAGGTAAAACAACCTCATTCCATATTACTCTTTCATTTTAATGATTCGGTCATCATGGGTAATGTTGAAAAAAATTAGTGGTGGCAAAGGCATTTAAATGATGTACATTATAGCCGTGAGGTGATAGAAGAACCATGCTCTGCTTAGGAGCAACCTGCCAGCAATAAGCTTCACCATCGTAACGCATGAACAGGGAATCTAGCGGTCCCCTGATTTAATTATGCGGGTGATGTAAATTTGCTAAGAAAAGCTTTTAATTCTATTTGTTTTGGAAATGTCTGCTTCTCCTTTAAACGATTTCAGGGAACAGTTCGGTTCAAGCCGTGTATACGCTTTTATTCCTTCCTTTTCTTTAACAAACGACCAGGGTTGTGCAAAAAGGAAGTTGGCGAGGAAGAAACTGAATATGACACAAAATGTATTCTTCATCTTGTAATACTAATTCTATTCCGGAAAAATAAATTCCAAGGGTTGACTCCGTACCACGCTTCCAAAATAACCGATTGCCTTTTTGCCAAACTGACCGTCGGTAAGGAAAACAGGCTCGACAAACGGATTCAGTTGTGCCAGTTTCTGGCGGTCCAACTGGTCGTAAAAAGTATAGGTCGATCTATCGATGGTTTGAATCCTGACTATTCCAGCTAATCCTTTTTTATGTGAATACGCGGGCTCTATCACAAAATTCATCTGATCGCCATTGCTGCTCAAATCATTATATACACTCCTGCCTAATTCCAGTATAGTAACACTGCCACCTCCGATACATGGACTGTATATCTTCCCTTCCCGGTATTTCATGGTTGTATCAATGTTACGGGTCATTTCGTACCTGTAATAATTTGCCTGATTAGGCACATCATGAAAATACGGGACAACACCTTCGTGTTCCCCGTATATATCTTTAAACTGTGTTACATATCCCACACTATCAATGGTTACCGCTGAAAGATTAGTACTGGTAGTTGCAGTGTATGTTTCCTTATTTACTTTAATAGTTAATTGATAATTCGAATTGGCCTCTATTATCGTATGTCCGTGATAGAAATATTCGTATTCACATTTCAGGAAATTATAAGTACTGTCGATGCTAAGGCTATCTGTTTGATTTGAATTGCCAATTTTAACTGATGCACCTCTTACAAAAAGTTGGCTTAGGTTGACGTTATCAAAATAAGGTGCAGTTTTATAAAAGTATAAAACGGGAGTTTTACCTGGTTCGAGACTGCATTGTATGCTTACTCTGCTATCGTATGGTGGTTGGGGGATGGTTATATCTTTCTGGCAGCTTGTTATAAGCAAAGTGCCGGCGAACAGGAAAATCAGTATATATTTCATTGTAAAGTATTTTTCAGTTAAAATTTGAAATTGAAAGCAACACTGGGGATAATCGGCAGAAGCGAAACCTGCTTGGCTTGTGGCTGCTTGGTAATTGGATCGGTAGTGAGATACACAAAATATGGATTCTGACGGCTATACACATTGTAAGCGCCTATTACCCATTCCCTTTCATATTGTTTCCCCCATATTTTAACCTGCTTTTTGTTCGAAAAACTGATATCAAGGCGGTGGTAAGGGCGTAAGCGCGAATTGTTCCTGCTTGAATAATCATAGTACACGCCATCGTATAAGGAGCCATCTTCAGCAACAAAAGTTTTACCGGCCGGTAGCGTAAATGCTATGCCTGTATAGAAAGTAAAGTCGGCAGAAGCAGTCCAGTATTTTGAGAGTTCGTAGCTTGCAGTAAGTGACAGATTATGTCTTCGATCATACGTAAACGGGAATTCCTTGCCAAAATTAAGGTCGGGGAAAACCTGTGTCGTTTTCGAAAGCGTGTAGCTTGCCCAACCGGTGAGCCTGCCAAAATTCTTTTTCACAAAAAATTCTATTCCATACGATTTACCTTTCCCAAACGCCAGTACTTTATCCAGATCGGTATTGACACCTATTTGAGTTCCTTCTTTAAAAAGAACCTGGTTATCCATCGTTTTATAATAAACCTCTACGCTTGCCTCTATTTCGTTATTATTAAAATTACTAAAATAGCCTATGGCATATTGAGTGCTGTTTTGAGGTTTAATGGTTTTGTTGCTGGTAAGCCATATATCAGTGGGCAGCGAAGCCGTGCTGTTTGGTACAAGGTGCACAAACTGGTTCATTTTTGTAAAGGATGCTTTAATGGAGGAGGTTTCGTTGATGGAGAATTTTGCCGTAAAACGGGGTTCAACAAACGAGTATGTTTTGCCACCGGAAGCGAAAACAGGAACCCGTATCCCATAACTTACGCTGAACAAGTCATTCATTTTTAGTTCATCATTTATATAAAATGCTGCTTCGTTGGAATATTTCTGTGGGATACTGTCCTTATTCAGATCGATACGATTTCCTTTTTTAGGAATTTTAGCCGAAACTGCTCCCGGATACAAAGTATGATACGTATAGCTGAACCCTGCTTTTACTTCGTGGTTAGGCGAAGGCATATAGGTAAAATCGCTTTTACCGGTAACATCCTTGATTCCGGTATAAAGCAAGGAATAATAGCTGCCCTGTGTAGTAGCTAAACCCAGGTGATAGTCGTTAAAAATAAAGGAAGTATTGCTGAAAAGCTTACTGCCGAAAAGATGGTTCCATCGTACAGTGCTTGTTGTATTGCCAAAATCAATATTGAAGTTTAAACTGTTTGCCCCGGTATAAACCGCATAATCTTTACCCGTGAAATAACTAACAAAAAGGTGGTCGTTTTTGCCTAATTCATAATTGACTTTCCCGTTAAAATCATACAGATAATAGTTTGTACCACTGATACCTGCCGGAATAAAAGGCTTTACAAGCAGATCAATGTAGCTGCGCCTGCCCGAAAGGATAAATGAAGACTTTCCTCCTGACTTTGACACTTGGGTGTCCCGGACTTTTTTGACCTCTTTAGAACAGAAAAAACGAGAAAAAAAATATTTTCTTTGCCAAATATCCTATTCTAATCCACTTAACTTTAATTTGGGTGTCCCGGTGCTGAAGTCAG
>JBBRCH010000066.1:0-26003 GCA_038204995.1 Bacteroidales bacterium
TCAATTTAAGTCCTTCAAAGGTGCATTGAACTTTGCAATACTACGTTCCATTATCGATACTGCAATCAAAAACAGCCTTAACCCACTGCAGTCCCTTTCCCAAATTAATGCCATATGAAAATAGGGGTTGAATAGTTACAAATATTGGTTTCTTATAAGGATTTTCGAATTCTGCCTTTTACCTTATGAGATTTAATTAAATGTTTAATATATCTGGATTTTTAATATATTTACCACAATCTTAAAAAATATAATTATAAAAAATCTATGTTTTTTATTTTCGATCATTATTGTTTGTGTAATTCAATTACAAGCACAAATTGCAGGCAGTGTCCAATTTGAAAGTAGAAATTTTGTAATCTCGCATAAATTGGCAAATGGATACAATTATAGCTTTATTGAGAATAATGATTGTTCTTATCCCGTGAGTGCCGGTGCACCAAACATCCCGGTAAAGCTTCTGAATTATATAATTCCTTATGGAACAAGTATAGATAGTATTACGATTATTTCTGCGGATACAAGTATTATTCAATTAGATAACTTGTTATATCCTACTCAGGCCAATTTACCTTCTGATTTGAATACTGGTCCTGAAAGTTTTACTCCTATTGATAGCAGCATATATTTTGCATCAGAACTTTATCCTGATAAGATTGCTGAGTTCAAATCAACCGGACTTTGGGAAACAGCTAATATTGCTACTATTGAAATTTCTCCTTTCCAATATAATATAGAGGAAGGCAGGCTTATTTTTTTAAAATCAATTTCATTTCAAATTTGGTATAGTTATCCAACAGGTGCTCCTCGCGTACCTGGCACAATTAAATTGTAAGAAAAAATTATTCTGAATACATTGACAGATTAAAAAATAGTATTGTTAATGAACATGATGCAGAAACTTATCTGCAGGGAATACAATTAATTGATCAAAAGATTCGTAATATTGGAAATCTGCCTGTTAGAAATTTTCTTGTAATAACCTCTCCAAATTATCTAAATACAATTGGTATGAATAAATATATTGAATGGAAAAAGAAAAGAGGACTTGATATTGAAGCTGTTTCATTAGAGGACATTTATTTGCAGTATAATGGTATTGCTGATAGTATTGGCAATACTTTAGTGCCGGTTAATAATGTAACTATTTCAGGAAATGCAGCAATGATCAGGATGTATCTTAAAGATGTGCATGGCCAAGGAGGAGCAAAGTGGATTTTGTTGGTAGGAGATAATGCAAATACTATTAGAAAATACAGGGCATCTGATTATATTGGCAGAGAAGTAAAGCCAATAACTGATAAATATTTTGCCGATTACAATAGTGATTATGCTGTTGATTCTGATACAGATTATGGTGAAAGAAAACAATTTATCGCAGGTAGTTATATCGGTGACAATGTAGATAGATTTCCGGAATCCTTCGTTGGAAGGATTCCTGCATCAGATACTTCTGAATTTAATAACTGGGTGAATAAGTTACTTACCTATGAAATGCATCCCGGTAAAGGCGATTCAAGTTATCTAAAGAATTATATTCTATGTATGGCAGATGAAATGCAGCTACATTTACAAAATAGTTCCATATTATTTAATTCGTTAGATATTTTTGATACAACAATATTTAAAGAACTGCCATATTATTACTCAAATCCTCCAACAGCGACAACAGGAGCAACTATCATAAGTAATTTTAATATTCATCCGGCTGGATGGTGGTCGTGGAACAATCATGGATTAAGCGATAAGATGTTTACCATGACCGATAGTACAAATATAGCCATAACACCCCAAGGAACCATTTCTACCGGAAATGGAACCAATGGATTATTGTCGCTAACGAACAATGAACGCATAGGTATCATAAGTGCCGCAAGCTGTAATGTGGCAAATTTCGAGGGATCAAACGATTGTATGATGGAGCAATGCCTGTTTAATCCAAATGGAGGAAGTGTTGCCTTTGTTGGAAATACAGAACTGGGATGGATTAATCAGGGGATTGAAAAAATTAAACGCGAATCTGCCATAATTGATTCATGTCATAACAATATGAGCATGAAAAACTAACATCTCGGATCGCTCGAATGGAATTCATATCCAATAGGTTATGATCAATATCGTTATGAAACTTATTTAACTAATAATTTATTCGGCGACCCGGAAATGATGTATTATACACAAGTTCCTGTTCCTATAAGTGCTTCTATTAACAAACATCACATTATCAAGAACGAGGATACTACATTGATCGTTACTTTCAAAAATATTGCTGCTGCTGATACTGTTATTTTATGTTTTTACCAAAAGTCAGCTACCCCCACGCTACAGGATTTTATGCAAACTTATGTCATCGTAGGAAATCATGGAGCACTTTCTCAAACAGTATTGATACCTGCAAGCGTTTTAAATCAGGGAATCCTGTATGTTACCGTAAGTGGGTTTGATTATCTGCCATATACTGATGAGATACTTGTTTCACCTGGTTGTACCAAGAACAGTACGCCAATGGTTATAACCACAACCCCAAATTTTCCGTGGAGTGGTGAACGATTTATTAATCAGGATATAACAATCAACTCCGGAGTAACGCTCACCATTACAGGTAAAGTTTATTTCGTTCAGGATTGTAAGATAACTGTTATGCCTGGGGCTAAGCTTATAGTTGACGGCGGGAAATTAGCATCATCCTGTGAAGCATTATGGAAAGGAATTGATATAGTAGGAAATTCAAGCCTATCGCAATTTTCAGCTACTAACCAGGGATTTGTACAAATAACCAATTCTGGTTGTATCAAAGATGCCAAATGTGCAATAAGTACTGCTCAAACTACTGCCCTGGGATATACCATAGGTACTACAGGGGGTATGTTAAGCTGCACAAATGCTAAATTTATAAACAATAAATGTAGCATTCGTATTTATCCATATCAATACGGTATAAAAAATTATAATAGTAATATCAGTAGCGCTGATTTTGTTAAAGATGAAAAATACATTGGAACACCTGATGGGAGCGCAATGGTGATCTTCGAGGGAATAAAAGGTCTTGGTACGACCGGTTTATCATTCATCAGCAATTTGCCTTCAACAACAGATATAGATAAAAGAGGAATTGGCATACTGGCAATTGACGCAGGTTTCAGATTAAACCATATATGTATAGGTAATATATCACCCTGTTCAAATTACCGCAGACCGTATTTTGAGGGCTTGTATTATGGCATACGATGCAGCAGTACAGGGGCTGCAAAGTTTATCCAGATTGAAAATTCAGATTTTGACAATAACAGCAGAGGTATTTATCTTTCGGCAGTAACGAACCCCTCCATTACGCTCTGTACATTTAAAACCAAAGCTGAATCATCATTTAACCAATTAACCAACAGTAGTGGTATCTACTTAGATAATGTAACAACCGGCTACTTCGTACAGGAAAATACATTCACTGGCAATTACGCGGGAATTACAAACACCTACGAAAGCGGTATTATTGTAAATAACTCTGGTACTGCACCTACCGAAATTTACAACAATACGTTTACCAAACTGCAAAACGGCATCACCTCCCAGGACAATAACCTTGGGCTTGTATGTAAATGTAATGATTATACAGGTGTGAAAACGGATCAAAGTGTATTGCTAAGTAATGGCGCACCAACAACCTGGGGGATAGCCCCCTCACAAGGAGGTCCTAATTCAGTTACCGACCCGGCAGGAAATACCTTTTCTGATCGTAATTCAAGTACAAAAGACCTTTATAATGAGGGTGCAGCATTTGATTATTATCATCATTTACCACATAACCCTAAACGGGTTACACCTCTATATTACAGTACAACTGTTACACCAAGACTAACCAATTGGAATTATACAGATAAACCAACAGCCTGCCCATCAAAACTTGGTGGTGGTGGAGGTATACAAGTTGAAGGATTGAAGGATGAACTAGTTGCTAAGGTTGATTCTATTATTGAAAAAGAAATTGAACTCCAAGCCATAATTGATGGCGGAAACACTGAAGAAACAGCTGAAACCATTGTTTATAGTTCACCGCCCGAAGCTATCGATATCAGGAACGATTTGTTATTCAAATCCCCTTTCCTGAGTGACACAGTCATGCAGACAGCCATTGCCAATGAAGCTGTTTTATCCAACACCCTGATTCATGAAATATTGCTTGCCAACCCACAATCGGCTATATCGGAAGCAGTACTGGATAAACTTGATGCAAGAACAGATCCTATGCCTGAGAATATGTATAATGAAATTCTATCAGGGCAAGAAATTATTTCTGCACTTGAATCCAAAGAGACTGAGTTGTCAGGTTTAAAGGCAGAGAGGAACCAACTCTACAATAACATAGTGTCATATTATTTAAGTGATACAATAAATAGTGCAATTGACAGCCTCAGTAATTTCTTGTCTGAAAAAAACACGTTGCAAGCCAAATACTTACTGGTAAGTCTGTTGCTGCAAAGCAATGACTCAGCCAACATGGCTGAAACTCTTGAATCTATTCCTGTTACATTCAATCTGAACCCTGCTGAAACTTCGTTGCACAACGATTACGGCAACTACTTTAACCTGCTGAACCATTTACAGAATGACACGCTTCAAGGCCTTTCACTTGATAGTACTCATTGTGCATATGCACAAGCTTTGTACGAGCAATGCAGCGAACCTGTGAGATCATACATGCGCAACCTACTTCTTTCAGCAGGAGTAATTGAATACAATGAGCCCTATCTGGTAGCGGATGAAGTCAAGAGTATATATGTTAAGAAAAAGCACCGGATGGGGCCAAATCTACCTGTAGCCACTCTCGCAGTTTACCCTAATCCTACAAGTCATTACTTTATTATTGAATATGATCTAACAAATAGGCCTGAAGCTCAATTCAGCAATAAGCTTCTGGAACTCTCATCAGTTCAGGGCAGTATACTACGCCAAATAATTCTTAAAGATGTTCAGGGCAGGCTCATAGTGCCAATAACAGATTTGAGACCTGGAATGTATTTGATTACACTTATATGTGGTAATCATAACATCCAGTCAATCAAACTTTCTGTTCCAAACTAAATATTATATGACTGCAAGAATAAAAATACTTTTAGCTCTATTTCTTCTATGTTACAGCCAAACATCTTTTTCTCAGGAGTGGATAAGGCTCTATGGGGTTGGTCAGAAAGCTTCCCCTAGTTCTGTTACAAATGATTATGATGATGGGTATCTGATAAGTGGAGAAGTTAACCATTACAAATACATTTGGATCTTAAAGACTGATGTAAACGGGAATATTATCTGGAACAAGAGATTTGGCAATGGGGTTTATAATTGCTGGGGGAGCAATGTCGAAAAAACGAATGACGGTGGAAGTATAATTTGTGGTGGCTGGCAAAAAAACAACTTGTTTTGGGATTCATTTATAATGAAATTGAATCCCTGTGGTGTAATAGAATGGTGCAATACACTAGATACCCCTGATATTTATGATTTTGGTTACAAAGGGTTACCTACACCCGAAGGAGATTTTGTTTTAATGTCCTATTTTGTCAACGAAAATCCACCTTCAAATACTTCGCTCTTTAAATTTAATAGTTCAGGCAATCTCTTATGGCATCAGTATTATCCTTTGGACAGTATTTATTATCAGGACGAAATTTCGGATTTTTTGGTGGATACTGACGGCTATCTTGTAACATCATCCAGATATGCGCCTGATTCCGGTGTACTTTGGCCAAAGGTAATGAGAAGTTACTTTATGAAGACTAATACTGCTGGAATTAAACAATGGGATCTCATTTATGGGTTGAGTAATCACTATTACACAATGCCCTGGAGTACTATTAAAAGCAGTTCGGGTAACTATATTAACTCCTGCACGCATTCAGCCGGGAATAGCGAAAATCCTGCTCTTATTTTTGTTGATAGAAATGGAAGTTCAGCAAGAGACAAAGATTTACTAACCGGGAATACGAATTTTTGCGGTTTTGGAGACTTCTCTGAATTAGCAGATACTAACCTGGTATTATTTGGTGGTCTATGGGATAATAGCAATGTTTGGACAGATTATGCGATGAAGACAGATACGGCAGGTAATTTGAGAAAACTTCAACCTCTCACATCCACAAGTAATTCATTTCTTGCCTCAACCAAAACTTGTGATAATAAGTTTGTTGCAGTTGCACTTGATTCACAAGGGTCGGATTATTGGATTGTTGCCGTCAAAGTCAACTCCAACCTGGAATACGACAGCATCTACACCCAACCTTTTACCTACGACAGCCTGTGTCCACACCCTATTGTAAGCGATACCATTGATCCCAACTGTGATAATGTAATTGTAAGTGTGGATGAGCCTTTCAAAAAGCCGGAAACCACGCAGCTTAAAGTTTATCCAAATCCCGCAAATGACAGGATAACAGTAGAGTTGCCAAAATATCTGGTAGTTACTGACAGCAATGGGAATATTCCTGTAACTACTGTATATCACCAATGGCGAAAAGTTGTATTACAAGCGATAGACCTGAATGGCAAAATTATAATAAATCGGGAATTGCTAAACAATAATGAAATGGTACAAATTGATGTTTCAAATTGGACTTCAGGTTCTTACTTATTCAGAATGATATACAATGGGAAACAGGTTGCAGGGAGCAAATTGGTGGTGAAATAACAGAAAAAATGAACCGGGGCGGATTAATGAATGGTTATTGGAGTAATTCCGCGCACGCGTTATAAAACGCGAGCGAGCGGGTACTCGAGTACCTGGCAAAGATAACCTTTTGAAAAAAGTTCTTTTTCAAGTGCCAGAGCCAGAGTGGTTTTCCCCGAACAGGGAAGGCCTGTGAACCATATTACCCTGGCGTGCTGTCCAAGTTTATGTTCTTTGACCTGGCGGCTCACTAATTTTTCGAAAAGAGGATATACTTTACCTTGTTCCACTTCAATGCTGGTATTGATAAAGAGGTGCAAAAGTACTATTTATCTTGTTATCTTTTTGTAGACTGAACCAATAATGATATATACCTGAGGTTAATTGAAAGAATGGTATAACCTGCAATAATCCGGAATGATTTATTATTTGCGGACCCCTTTTCCTGAGGCTGATTGAAATCCATCAGCTTATACATGCAGAAAATTAATTCGCGGCGGCAAAAATTCTGATACACTTAAACTCAGTTCTATTTTATCGATCAAGCTGCTGAAAAAAGAGGAGAAGTCCTAAGCCCTGAGTTACCGAACACTAAAATCAATAATTATAATACACTACAAGCCAACTTTTATTCAATTGTCGCAGGATTATAAGCCTTTAAATACCAAGATGTTTACTTCCAGCGGATGGTTTCGAACATATGCTGAATATCCGATTTTACAAAGTCAATTACCGGAGCCAGTGAATCATTATTTGGAATGGCATCAAAATATAATGAGCCCCGCAAAAAATGATGTATGCTGTCAGTCAGATAAAACTGGTAAGGTGAGGCGGCACCCATTCCGTTGATTTCGTAAACCAGACCATATATTTTACGCGTTGGATCGGTGATTGCAATCTGCCTGATTCCACTGGATTTTGCCATATGTTTCAAGGCAAGTGTGCGGGCATCCTCTGTATAGGTAATAAGGCTGCTTTTATCTGTCAGAGGTTTATAGCTGATGTGGATACGGCCATGAAAAACAGGCATTTCGATATTAATCCAGTTTTTTTCCTGTGGTGAAAGCGGATCGTTTGTTATAGTGGCATATGCCGGATATTCAAACTGATAGGGATAAACAGAATCGAGAAGTAAATATGTTTTTTCAGGGAGAGCAATACGGAAATAACCGCGAGGTTTTGGTGTATAATCGTTGTTGCAGGATGAAACGCTGACCCCTATACCGGTTATTACAAGCAGGATCACAATGGCTTGAATAAAATCCTTACGAAGTCTTATCAGGAGTGAAGATTTTTTTTGAAATGGCATCTGGTACTGTTATTCCTGATTAAAACGACAACTATCACTCATTATTGCCTGAAAAACCGGAGCAAAAACTATCAGTATACGCCTAAATTTCCCGTTTTTCGAATTTACCTGCCGTGTCATCAAGGATCAATACGGATCGCCATCTACAAGCGGAGTGGTGATTTTAACTTTTTTGATCCTTCGTTTATCTACTGCCTCTATCCGGAATGTGAATTCGCCAAGAGAGAATGTCTGACCGGTAGCAGGAATTTCCCCGGCGAGTTCAAGTATAAGCCCGGCCAGGGATTCGCTTTCTCCTTTTGATTCGTCGAAGATCCGATCGTCGATGCCCAAAACACGGCACATATCATTGATAGTGGTTTTCCCTTCGAAAACATAATTATGAGCATCGATTCGCGAATAAAAAGTATTCTCAGCTTCAATATCAAATTCATCATTTATTTCGCCTACAATTTCCTCGATTATATCTTCGAGGGTAATGATTCCCGATGTTCCGCCGTATTCGTCAACCACAACAGCCATATGTATTTTTTTCTCCTGAAACTCCTGCATCAGGTCATTAATAGGTTTGTTTTCAGGAATAAAAAACGGGGGCCGCACCAGGGATTCCCAATTAAAAGAGTCGTTTTCCGACAGATAAGGAAGTAAATCTTTGATATACAGTATCCCGGTAATTGTATCGGGAGTATCGTTGTAAACAGGAATTCGTGAGTAGCCTGATTCGATGATCATTTTTTGCACTTTGCTGAATGGCAGTGAATTATTAACAGCGGTAAGATCAACTCGTGGACTCATGATTTCACGGGCATTTATATCGCCAAAACGGGTTATGCTTTTCATGATCTTACGGTCTTCATCATCAACTTTGCCATCGTTGGTAATATCAATGGCATTCGAAATATCATCAAGGGTAATGTGATGGCCATGTGTCCGCCTATTATCCATAAACCTTGTTGACCTTACCAGCACCTGGCTGAAGGGATATAATATCCGTTGCAGAATAGTAAGCGGGGCGGAGAGCATGGAGGCAATCTTAACAGGTTTGCGTGTTGCAAATATTTTTGGCATTATTTCACCTAACAATAACAGTATGGCGGTAATTACAACAATCTGCATAAGAAAGCCAAGGAGCGGATTGGAAGAAAAATCGATATAGTGATTTACCAGGAAGGTTGAAATGATAACGATGCCGACATTTATAAGATTGTTGGCTATCAATATAGTTGCCAGCAATAGTTTTGAGTTTTCGAGTAAATAAATAATCCTTTTACTGGCGGCAGTTTTCGCCGATCGGATTTCATTCATCTGAGATGGAGAGAGCGAAAAAAAAGCCGTCTCAGAGGCAGAAGCCGCAGCCGAAAATAAGAGCAAAATCAGGATGGTGATCAATCCGGCAATCAGGCCTGCTGAAGAAGCCAGATAGGTTGTTGAAACTGATAATAAAAATAATGCGCTAAACGCATCGGGGAGTGGGTCAGCCACGGTGTGAAGTAATTGATTTTAAGATGCAAAGATAGTAAAAGCTTAAAATAAACGTGCGAACATGGTTCGAACGCCTATTTATTTAGGTTAAAGTTCATTAGAATGGCAGATCATCATGATCTGACTCTTGTGACAAAGGTTCGGTAATCGGAGGTACAACGGGTTGAGCCGGATGATTGTAAGAACCAGGGGATTGAGACTGGCCCGGATTTTCACTGCTTCCTTCTTTACGACCACCTAATAAAATAAGGTTATCTGCCTGTATTTCAGTAATATATTTTTTCTGTCCGTCTTTTGCATCATAGGAACGGGTACGTATTTTACCTTCTATATAAACCTGATTCCCTTTGTGCAGGTATTGTTCGGCTATTTCGGCCAGTCCACGCCACATCACAATATTGTGCCATTCGGTATGCTGAACTTCATTTCCTTCCCTGTCGCGCGAATACTCAGTTGTAGCCAGCGAAAAGGCTGCTTTTTTATACGTATCAAATGTCTGGACTTCCGGATCTTTACCCAGGTTCCCAACCAGAATTACTTTGTTTACACCTCGTGCCATACTAATTGGATTGTAGATTTATGAATTTTTTAGTCGTACAAATGTAGTTTAAATTAAAGCTTTACCTGTAGGTGTTGATAAATTTTAACCCCTGGAGAGTATTGTGAAGGTGCAAACTCAGCGATTTAATTAGATCACTTTCAAAAGTTGGGGAGTATATAGTAAATTCTCGTTTTGTAAAATATTGTCTATTCAAAAAATTCAGATTTGAATTATCTTGGTTTTTCTACTTACCCAAAGTATAGACAAAAATGGTTCCCGAAAGGAAACTTAAACATCCTTTAAATCAAGTTTGGGTAAACTTTACATCGTTATAGATTCCTTTATTAAAATCGATTTGAATTTTAATACCGATAATTAATATATACAGCTATCTTTATATGTATATTTGTATGAAAGATCGTCCGGTCACCGTAATTCACCTTTTAAGTTAAACACTATGAAAAAACATGTATTAATTATTTCAATATTACTGCTTACTACTTTTGTTTCGCAAGCCCAATGGCAGCCGGATGTAAGGCTGACTAACAATCCTTCACCCTCCAATACATCACTGAATAATGCCTGGTGCGTAGCAGCAAGCGGCGATACGGTGCTGGCGGTTTGGGATGACCAGCGTGACGGGCACTATGAGATATACTATAAACGATCAACCGACGCAGGATTAAGCTGGGGAGAAGATATACGGTTGACGAATTCTGCCTATTCATACGATCCATGTATAACAATGAAAGGTTCGGTTGTGCATATTGTATGGCAGGAACTACGCGATGGTTATTATGAAATATACTATAAACGCTCAACTGATGGAGGCATAACCTGGGATGCCGACACAAGACTTACCACTAACACTTCAGATTCCTGGAATCCATCAATTGCCGTAAACGGTTCTGCTGTGCATGTGGTGTGGGAAGACGAGCGCCAGGGGAACTCTGAAATTTATTATAAAGGCTCGACAGATGGAGGCGTAAGCTGGGGAGCTGACACACGGCTGACGAATGACCCTGCTGATTCGTGGAATCCTTCCATAGCCGTATCCGGTTCAGTTGTACATGTATCGTGGTATGATGACCGTAACGGGAGCGGGAACTGGGAGATTTACTACAAGCGCTCTGCTGATGGGGGCGTAAGCTGGGGCGAAGAAACCCGGATGACAAATAACTCGCATGTTTCGAGGTATCCGTGCATCGCAGTATCCGGCTCAGTTGTGCATTTAGTCTGGCACGACGATCGCGATGGAAACTATGACATCTATTACAAACGCTCAGCAGATGGAGGCTTAACCTGGAGCGCAGATACCCGGCTGACTACTGACCCTGGCAATGCTATGTTTCCTTGTGTTGCTGTATCCGAATCAACTGTTCATGTAGTATGGATTGACCCCCGCGATACGCCAAAAGTTGAGATATACTACAAACGATCCACAGACGGCGGACTAAACTGGGAAACAGATGAACAATTAACGAACTCGCCTTTATCAACATATCCTTCTGTTGCCGTATCCGGTTCGGTTGTGCATGCAGTTTGGCAGGACATGCGCGACGGGAACTATGAGATATATTACAAACGTAACCCTACAGGTGATCCGGTTGGTATTAACGAACCTTTAATCAGCGGAAATACTATTCAGGTTTCTCCAAACCCTTTCTCAAATGAAATTACTGTCAGCAATAGTGAGAATAAACTATGTGAAATCAGTATTTATGATATTACCTCAAGAAAATTACTTCAGAAAAAATTCACAAATACAGCTACTTTAAACACCTCAACCCTCGGAAAAGGAATTTATATTTTCGAAGTAAGAAACAAAAACAACGTACTTAGGAAAGGAAAGATTATAAAAGATTGATGAAAAACTAAGGAAACCGTGTATAATCATAAATTATTAAACCGGAGATTATATCTATTTTGCCATTGAGCATCAAAATAAAACTTTTCAGAGTTCAATTTAACAGACCAACCTATGAAAAACACTAAACTCTTTGCCTTACTAGCTTTTGCATTGCTTCTGACTCATTGTAAAGAAACGGAGAACGCGGTATCAGGGAACCGAATGTTAACTGAAGTAACTTCGATACTAAAAGCTACTGATGATAAATTTATTCAGTATAACACACTTTCACCGGGTGATCCTAAGAAAGCCATCGAACAAACCAAAAGCTGGTTGCAAACTCAGCCCACAGTTGCTTTTGTTGAGAGCGTTGATAGCGTAATCATTAATATTACGCTGAAATCAGGTCTTGAAACTTCATTTTTCATAAACGAAACCAATATTGATGGCTTTAGCCTATTCAGAGGTGGGGGGAATTCAAATTCCGGAAATATCCTGGCTGTAACAGG
Source organism: Bacteroidales bacterium (assembly GCA_038204995.1). GTDB lineage: Bacteria > Bacteroidota > Bacteroidia > Bacteroidales > UBA4417 > UBA4417. The sequence continues at coordinate 12,346 of JBBRCH010000066.1, forward strand.
GAAAAAAGCTAAGAATGACATTAAGAATAAAAATGTTCTGATTTATGCCCCGGCTTATTCTGACTTTTATAAAGATGCGGAAATGCAAAAAGTAGTTAATATTCTAAATAAATCCGGATTAGTGACTACAACATTAATGAAAGACCTTGAGTGTTCGTACGAAATAATTCCTAAATTTAAAGATTACGGTCTCGTCATAATTGATACTCATGGCGGTACGGGTAGTTTCCGCGTCGGTAATGAAATTGATACGGCCCAGGGGAATGATGAAGAAATATTAAAATTGAATATTGCAAAAGGCGCAGGACCTGACGCTTACGCTAAAATAAAAGCAAATGAATTAATTTTGTGTAACGGTTACAAATATACTAAGGTTAATAATAAGTTAATTAAATATTCTTGTTATAATCTCAAGGTCACTTCAAAATACATAGATGGATTACCAAAAATGCCCGAAACTGTGATCTTTGGGAATATGTGTTACAGCGGTTATTCATTGCCTGTAGTAAATCCCTACACTGGTAAAACTGAATATTCTGGAATCGGGACGGCTTTCATTAGTAAAGAACCTATCAGCTATTATTGTTATATAAGAGATAATAAACGCTCATCCGAAGTAGAAGATGGATTCGCCAAATCCATGGAAGAATCTTTGGTCCGTTCACTTCTTGTTGATGGTGACAGTACAGGTATTGCCCATTTGGATTCAGAGGGTAAGGAGTATTTCGATCCTTATGCTTTAACCCAACCGGGTCCTCCCAGTGAGCCGAAAATCTATTTATACTTCAGGCAATTTGGAGCTCCTGACTATAGTTACTATAGTTGTAATGATGTATTTACTGATAACCGTGATGGCAATATTTACAAATCAGTATGCATGGGAAAGCAGGTTTGGATGGGTGAGAATCTGAGGTATAATGCTCCGGGCAGTGCATTTTATAATGATGATCCTGCAAATGGTCCCATATATGGCAAATTATATGATTATGCTACGGTCATGAATGGAGCAGCCTCTACTAATGCGAATCCGAGTGGGGTGCAGGGTATCTGCCCGAATGGATGGCATGTGCCGAGTGCTGCTGAATGGGATTATCTGAATATTGTTACAATCGGGAATAAGGGTGGTGATTTAAAGGACTTGAACTACTGGAAAGCACCAAACCTGGGAGCAACAGATCTTTATGGGTTTAGTGCCCGCGGTGGCGGATTCGGTAATACAAAATATGAACAGTTGAATTTTTTTGGTCTGTGGACTACGACACATGGGTTGAATAATGGCATTGAAGCATACCAACTTCAATCCTGGACTATTCCTTTGCTAAAAGTTAATGTTGGATTCAATATAAAGATATCATGCCGTTGTGTGAAGAATTAAACATCAGGTATTTCAGAAATTAAAAATTAAAAGGGTTGTTGACGACAAGTCCCCCCCTGTTGACAGCATCAAATCAGGTAATCAGACTTCAGCATTCATGGGATGTTTGTCACAATATGTAAGATGATCATTTATCATCCCCGCTGCCTGCATAAACGTATAGCAAATTGTAGATCCGCAGAACTTAAACCCTCTTTTGATGAGCTCTTTACTCATAGCGTCCGACTCGGCAGATTTTGCAGGGATTTGCTTCAGATCAGTCCAGCTATTTAAAATAGTTGTTCCACCGGTAAACTGCCAGATGTACCTGTCAAATGTTCCGAATTCCTTCTGTACGTTAAGGAAAGCCTGCGCGTTGGTAACCGTCGACCTGATTTTAAGCTGGTTGCGGATAATGCGGGTGTCCTGCATGAATTGCTGAATGCGGGTTTCATCCATTTAATTTTATTTGTTTTCACCATTAGATTGCAGCTGCAATAAAGTTGCCACATAGCGATCAATCAATCTGGGCAAAGGAAGTTCTTCAATCTCACTAATTTTAACAGAAAACATTTCTCCTGTATTTTTAGGCAATCCATCCAATCCTATTCTGATAAATTTTGTAAAAAGCCTGCGGTGCGAGAGCTGATGTATATACTCTTCCGAAACCTGATTTACTGTAAACGGAAGACCTTGAAGAATACCTTTTTCCTGGCAAAGCTGAAGGACAAAGGAAACATCAGCCGCACTTTCGGTTTCGATGCACGGAAAATCGTACATGTTTTTCCAGATATCGTTACCGGTGCGCTTACGCATCATGACAAATTCCTCATTGTTCTGTGTAAAGCAGATCACCAGGTAATTCATGTGGCGGGCTCTAGGTGATTTTTTAAGGGTTTTTAGAGGGAAAGATTCCGTTTTATTTTGCTTCAGCGCCTCACAGGGAAAATTCAGCGGACAGTTGCTGCAAACCGGACTTTTAGGTGTACAAATCAGGGCTCCGAGTTCCATCACAGCCTGGTTAAATGTTCCGGGATTGCTGTTTCCCATCAGGCTGTCAGCCAGACCTGTAATAAGCGAACGGCCGGCATGAGTATCAACTACTGTTTCCAATGCGTAAAAGCGTGATAACACCCGGGATACATTACCATCGACAACGGAAGTCGGTTCATCATAACAAATGGAAGCAATTGCAGAGGCTGTATACTCTCCGATACCTTTGAGTTTTCTTAATTCTGTTGCAGATTGCGGAAAAATTCCGTTGTGTTTTTCAACAATTTCCTTTGCAGCATGATGCATATTTCTTGCCCTCGAATAATAACCCAAACCTTGCCAAAGCTTCAGTACTTCCTGTTCGTCAGCTTTTGCCAGGCTATGAACATCAGGGAAGGAGACCAGAAAACGATGATAATAATTCATTCCTTGTGCCACGCGTGTTTGCTGGAGGATAACTTCCGAAAGCCAGATCTTATATGGGTCCCGGGTTTCGCGCCAGGGGAGAGGTCGTTTATTTTGGGAGTACCAGTGAAGAAGGGATTCGGTAAGATTCATAATTGGACAAAATTACGAAACACTCAATTACAAATGTGTACCCAATATTCAGAAAAAGAAAAACCACCAACCGATTATATCCGGTTGATGGTTTTACAAGTAGTTGTTAGTCTTCTTAAAAACCTCCGTCGATTTCCCACACTTTCGCAGGGTTATCATTACGGACTGCCAGCTTCCCGGTTAAAGTTTCTCCCGATTTTAACCTGATTTCGTAAGCAACAAAATAACCTGGATATAGCCCTGATTTGAATGATTTTTCCAGTTTGATAATCTTCAATCCGCCATAATCCGCTTTAAACGATCCAATATTTGCTGAGTGTTCGAACGATGGGTCAAGTTTATAAACCATTGCCCAGTCTTGTTTTGAAATAGATTCCCACCATAATTTCGAAACTTCATCGGCAGTTTTCACCAGCGTAGCATTTCCCTTATTGGGTTTTAAATCCTTTAACTCAACCCAGTTTACCCCTTCAGGCAATTTGATTACGAAAGTTGAATCCGGAATTTCAGTATCATATTGAATATCTGATACATTGAGTACTTCTTTTTCGTTGCCATTATCCTCGATATAAATCTCCACTGATTTCAGGCGGTTGGTAGTTTTATCGAAATGATATACCCGCCGGGTGTTTGATTCGGGAATACTTTTATTAAGCAGGTACGAATTTTTGAAATCACCTATAGCTTTGGCTTTTACCGTAAGAATTGTTTCGGCGGTTGTGTTCTCAATTTTATATTCCGCTTTGTGTGCCTTGGCAAAATCCTTTTCTGTTTGCAGAATTTTTTGCGGATCGAGGAAAATTTTCATCCAATCAACAAATCCTGCTCCAGGGCTACCAACATAACCAATACCTGCTTTTTCCATATATTTGTGCTGTTTGGTTCCATCCATCACCACGGTCAAGCCGGGCTTTTCAATTCTCCATTTTTCGGGCTGGCTGAAAACTTTCCACAGTTGATGATCAATAAACTCGCTTTTGGTTTCAATGGCGTCGAAGATATCGCCTGGTATTCCCCTCACTTTGAAGTGCATTACCATCGATTTCAGATCCGATAAAGCGGCTACCGATTTCTCGATCAGGGATTGTGCGGCATAAGCCTGATTGGTGACCAACTGAGGCTTGAAAAGTGTAATCAGTGCAAAAGCAATCAACAGCATGGCCGCAATTCCGGCCACTTTTACCCATCGGTTGCTGAAAAAGGCAATTAACCGGCCTTTGGTTTGCTCAGGTATTTGAGAAGTGTTATTAATTTGGTTCATCACGTTTAGTTTTAAGTTATCAGATGCATGAATTTCCGATTTTGGCGTTAGCTCTGCGACAATCCGGCGAATGGCTTCAAATTCCTGTGCGCATTCAGGGCATTGGCCGACATGCTGCATTATTTCGTCTTTTTCGGTGGGGCTGAGGGTTTCATCCAGAAGGTCAGCCATTTTTTCATTTGCAGTTACACATTTCATGGGTTACCTCCTTTTGTAAAAAAAATTGTGTTTTGATTTTAAGCATTCCGTATGTAAATCGCGATTTTACTGTAGTTAAGGGTAATTCAAGAATATCGGCTATTTGCTGGAAAGGAAGCCCGTCAACAAACCGGAATCGTACAATTTCCGATTGTTCCGGAGGTATTACGTCAAGCAATTCGTTAATACGCCTGAATTCTTCCTGTCTCACCAGTTCTTCCTCACGGGAATCGAAAACCTGCAAATCAGTTTCCTGAATATTTTCAATAGCAACATGAATGATTCTGCCGGCTTTACGCTGCTTGTCGATACAGGCATTTGTCAAAAGGCGAAATGTAAATGCCGGCAGATTGAGAATTGTTTTACCTTGTTTCAGCTCGTTAAAAATTTTTACAATCGAATCCTGAACCACATCTTCCGCATCTTTTCGGTTTCCCAGCCTGTAGAAGGCGTGATGCACAAATTTATCCTGGTAACTATCAATCAGATTTTCCAGTTGCTTTGAGATTTCCGCAAGGTCAGCTTTGAATCCAGGTGTTTTCATGCCCGTTGATGCTCGTTTAATATTATGACGGAAATTTATGAAAAAAGACGTAAGCGGTTATCAATTTTTGTCAAATCAATTTTTGCTGTACATTTGGAACAAATTTAACCTGAAACACTATGTCAGAACACGAACACGGTCCCATCAAAGGCCTTCCCGAAAACGCCTACACCGAATTGAAACCGGGCGAAACCTACGAGCCCATCATGTCACCACAAAAAGTGTATCCCGAAGTAAGCATATGGAGTGTTGTTTGGGGTATCATTATGGCTGCCGTTTTCTCGGCTGCAGCGGCTTACCTTGGGCTGAAGATCGGTCAGGTTTTCGAAGCTGCCATTCCGATTGCTATTATTGCTGTCGGGTTGTCTACCGTTTTTAAACGAAAAGGCGCCCTGGGCGAAAATGTTATTATCCAATCAATAGGAGCAAGTTCTGGTGTAATTGTAGCCGGCGCTATTTTCACCCTTCCGGCACTTTATATTCTTAACCTGCAGGTACAATTCTACCAAATTTTCATGTCGTCGTTGCTGGGTGGTTTCCTGGGCATTTTGTTCCTGATTCCGTTCCGTAAATATTTTGTTTCTGAAATGCATGGCAAATATCCTTTTCCTGAAGCAACCGCTACTACCGAAGTTCTGGTATCGGGTGCCAAAGGCGGAAATCAGGCCCGTTTATTATTGGTGGCCGGACTAATAGGTGGAATTTATGATTTTGTTATTGCCACTTTTGGTCTTTGGTCCGAAGTGTTTACTTCACGGGTAATCCCTGTAGGACAAATGCTTGCCGATAAGGCAAAAATCGTATTCAAACTTAATGTAGGTGCAGCTGTTTTAGGACTGGGCTATATCATCGGGTTGAAATATGCGGCTATCATCACGGCAGGGTCTTTTGTAGGATGGTATGTGATCATTCCTATTATTAATTTCTTTTCCGATGGACAAACCATAGCTGTTGGAACCAATATTACCGATTTGATTGGTAATATGTCAGCAGAACAAATTTTTACATTTTATGTGCGTCCCATAGGAATTGGTGGAATTGCAATGGCCGGAGTTATCGGCATAATCCGCTCCAGTAAAATTATTCAATCGGCCGTAAGTCTGGCAGGGAAAGAAATGTTTGGCAAACATGCCACAAACGGTAAGAACCTCCGCACGCAGCGTGATCTGCCAATGGCTATCATTGCCGGAGGGATTGTGCTTACTGCAATAGTAATCTTAATATTCTTTCATTTTGGTGTTGTTCATAATATAAAATACGCCTTGATCGGACTTGCCATTGTGATGGTTATCGCCTTCCTTTTTACAACGGTAGCCGCCAATGCTATTGCCATAGTGGGCACTAACCCGGTGAGCGGAATGACACTTATGACATTGATTATTTCATCACTGATACTGGTTTCAGTCGGGCTGAAAGGCACTTCGGGAATGGTTGCAGCACTTCTAATAGGTGGTGTTGTTTGCACAGCTCTTTCTATGGCAGGAGGTTTTATTACCGACCTCAAAATCGGTTACTGGCTTGGATCGTCGCCGTATAAACAGGAAACTTGGAAATTCCTGGGCACATTTGTTTCAGCTATTACTGTTGGAGGTGTTATAATGGTGCTTAACAAAACCTACGGTTTTACCGGCGAAAATGCCATGGTAGCGCCCCAGGCAAATGCGATGGCAGCAGTTATCCAACCCATGATGAGCGGTCAGCCGGCACCATGGATGCTCTATGCAGCAGGAGCATTTTTATCGCTGATTTTAACCATGATAGGAGTACCTGCTTTAGCTTTTTCCCTGGGAATGTTTATTCCACTGCAACTCAATACACCGTTGCTTTTAGGTGGAATCATAGCTAACTTTGTAGGGAAACGGAGCAAGGACGAAAAGCTTAACCAGGCCCGCCGCGAAAGAGGCACTCTTATTGCATCCGGCTTTATTGCCGGTGGCGCCTTAATGGGTGTGATTAGTGCTGTGCTGGCCAATTTTGGAGTTAATTTTATCAATAAAGAATGGTTCGAATCGCATAGCGCTGAAATACTTGCTTTAGTGATGCTGGCGGTGCTATGCGGATATTTTATCTGGGAAACCATGCGGGCAAAAAAGGAGGAGATAGAAGATTGAGTGAGCAGAAAAGATAGAGTGATGGGGAGACTTGGAGAAGGGGAGAATATGGGAAAATAGAGGAAACGCCCCCTTTGCCTTTTAACTTTTATGAATAGCTAATGACACCTTAATTTTCGTCAGCTATACCAAAACAATAACAATAAAACCAGAAATCATGTCCTTAAATAAAACTGAAATATTAAACCGGTTCCTGTCATACGTTGCAATAGATACCCGGAGTGACGATACATCAACCACATTCCCCAGCACGGCAAAGCAATTTGATATGCTGAAACTCCTGCACGATCAACTGCAAGCGTTTGGCTTAGCCGATGTGAGTATCGATTCCAACGGGTATGTTATGGGAACTTTGCCTTCAAATACTTCGAAGAAAGTTCCGGTTATCGGGTTTGTATCGCATGTGGATACCAGTCCCGATATGAGCGGCGCCAATATCAAACCACGATTGGTAGAGAATTACGATGGTAAAGATATTCTGCTTAATGCAGAAAAAAACCTGGTGATGTCGCCGGCCGATTTTCCGGAACTGAACGATTACCTTGGGCAAACACTCATCGTCACCGATGGAACAACTTTGCTTGGCGCAGATGATAAAGCCGGTGTAACCGAAATTATGGCAGCCATCGAATACCTCGTCAACCATCCCGAAATTGAGCATGGTACCCTAAAAGTCGGTTTTACACCAGATGAAGAAGTTGGACGAGGCGTCGACTTTTTTGACGTGAAAAAATTCGGAGCCGACTTTGCTTATACAATGGATGGAGGCGGTATTGGCGAGCTGGAGTATGAAAATTTCAATGCAGCCGGTGCAAAAGTTATTATTCAGGGTAGAAACATCCATCCGGGTTATGCCAAGAATAAGATGAAAAACGCCATCCTGATGGCTATGGAGTTCAATGCGCTGCTGCCTGTAAATGAAAGGCCTGAATTTACCCAGGATTACGAAGGCTTTTATCACCTGATTAAGACGGAAGGATCAGTTGAAAACGCTTTTATTCAATACATTATTCGCGACCACGACAGACCCAAGTTTGAATTGAAAAAGCAACTTTTCAAAGAGTGTGTTGATTTTATGAACAAACGCTATGGTGATGGTTGTTTCACGCTCGAAATGAAGGACCAGTATTACAATATGCGTGAAATGGTTGAGCCGGTGTATCATGTGGTTGCCACAGCGCAGGAAGCAATGGAACAGCTGGGAATAATTCCAAAAGTAATTCCTATCCGCGGAGGTACCGATGGAGCGCGGCTTTCATATATGGGTCTTCCATGCCCGAATATATTTGCCGGAGGACATAATTTCCATGGTAAAATGGAATATGTGCCTCTCGAATCAATACTAAAAGCAACTGAGGTGATATTGAAAATTGTTGAGCTTTATACTCAGAGAAGTTAATTGGAGTGAAATCTGTTTTCGCGAACTAGAGAGAATTTCCCGGAACTATAAATTAGTCGTCCGGGATTTTTTTTAAATTTAGTGCAACCATTTTTAAATCTTGTGTCTGAGAGATACAACGCATGGAAAAGGAGGTAAAACTTATAGAAGGTTGCCTGGCGGGTAAGCGGAAAGCTCAGAACGAGTTATATAAACGCTTTTCCCCGCAGCTTTATGGTATCTGCCTCCGCTATGCTGCTAACCGGTTCGAAGCCCAGGATATACTCCAGGAAGGATTTATCAAGGTTTATTCCTCGCTTTCGTCGTTCGAAAAAAAAGGTTCGCTGGAGGGCTGGATAAAACGGATTGTGATCAATAATGCATTGAACCACATCCGCAATAATACAAAACCACAGCTGTTTTCAGATTTTTCGGAGGTTGAAAACATACCCGAGATTGTGCCCGAACCAGATGAACCGGATAATTCTGCAGATACCGATACCTTATTACAGTTAATTCAGGAATTGCCAGAGGGTTACAGGATGGTTTTCAATCTGCATGTTTTCGAAGACTATACACATAAAGAAATTGCCGAAGCTGCCGGTATCAGCGAAAACACATCAAAAACACAGTTGATGCGGGCCAGGAACCTGCTTCAGAAAAAACTTAGTGAATTACAACGTTAACCATGAAGGAAAATAAAGATATTCATCCGGTTGATAAGCTTTTCAAACAGGCGTTGGAGGGGTACAGGCCTATTCCTCCGAAATCTGTCCTGAAAGATATCAGATCCAAAAAGATCGGTAAAAACCTTTCTTCCGGGAAATGGTTTACCAGGCCAGGTGGTTTAACTGTTATTACAGGGGTGGTTTTGGTAGTTGCCTCGTGGTTTATTTATAAGGCGTTTTTGGCTGAACCCGGGCTTTCACAAAAAGATGCAGCTGTTCCGAATGTTATTATTGATCCTGATTCAAAGCAATCTGTTCCGGAAGATTCTATATTTTCCAATCATCCGGTACATGATCCTTCAGCGGTTGAAACTTCACCATCTGTTGATTTAAAAAACGAAAATAAACCCTCAATTATAACAACGGTTGAGAGTGCAGCAAAAACAGGGAACCCGGCAAATCATAACTCAGTCACAAAACAAAAACATACTAAGACTGCCAATGCCGGGCCGTTTGATCAGGATGGTTCTAAAACAGCTCTTTCACAAGTAGCAGCGCCTGTTACTGATAAACAGTCGGGCAGGAAAAGCACCTCGGCTAACCATGTTTTTGAGAAAATTCCGGAGGTAAATTCTTTCGAAAACAATATAAAGCTGGCTGTTGTTGTCGGTCTGAAAGCAGATTCCAATACTTTTCATTCAACACTTGCAGATACTATTTCCGACCGGCACATCGAACAGGTTCAGATTGCTGTTGAAAAGGGAGAGAAAGCTTCAGGAGGTGTTTCATCGGTTTCGGCAGAAGTTCCTGATATTAAAAAGACAGGCACACTAAATGGAAACAGTGACCTGCCGGAAATTACTAAATCCAATCTTCATGTTGGAGGAAATGATACATCCGGTAGTGATGGGAAATCTGGACATATGTTACCTGAAAACCTCGTTTGGCAAGCCAGTATATATGGATATTACGGACAGGTGTATCAAAAATACAGAAAGGCAAACTTATTTTATAGCGGGATGATTACGGGTGGATTATGGAGTAATAAATTAAAAGGAGGAATTGAAACCGGGATCGAACTAAGCAAATACAAGGATTATGGAAAGGTTGAAAATAGCTGGATACTTACGGATACAACGTTCAAATATGATACTATTTGGCATCAGGTAGATTCAATCCTGATTCCTGAAATTATCATAACCCCGGTGGTAAATCACAATTCATATACAGGAACCGTTGATTACAAGTATACTTATACCTACCTTCAGGTGCCTTTGTTCTTCACCAAACAAGTTTTCACCAAAAGCAGGTATTCACTCGATGTTAAAGGAGGACCATCTGTCGGCTTCATGATTTCCGGCAGGAAATCTGTAACAGGACCCAAGCCCCCCGATAATGTTATTTTTAGCAGCCTGAGTGAAAATTATTCAAGACTCCATGTGACCTGTCAGTTTACTATTGCGCCCCAGTTCCGCTGGGATATCACTCAGCGATTGTCATTGGCGGTTTGTCCTTCAGCAGTGCTGTACCTCAATAATCTTTATGATAAGAAAAACAGACCATATGCAAAGCCTTATAGCATAAGCGTTTACGGTGGATTAATATATAAAATTCAATAATTCGTACCTTTACTGATGCAACCATCCATGGTATGATGTGTCTTTGAAGAAAACAATATTCTGCACTTAAACTTTTACATCATGAAATCGATCAGGCTTCTTTTATTGTTTACTTTGATGTTATCAGGCATTTCTGCTTTTTTGCAAAATGTTACCCTTCAGGTCACCGGCCAGGTGTATGATCTGCAAACCCAGATTCCTGTTGCCAACCACCTGGTAGCTGTTACTCTTTATCCGGATAGTATCGGCTTCAACAGCCCTTTTGCTGATTCTGCTTTAACGGATCAGTCGGGTATGTATTCCCTTACTTTCGATGTTTCATATGTTGCCGGCACTACATCATCGTTCACCGTTGGAACTCCTGATTGTATGATGCAATGGGTTCAACAAAGCTTTGCTTATAACGGAAATCAAACTTCTTTTACTGCAGATTTTAGTATTTGTAATGATACAATTCTTCCCCCGTCGCAATGCGAAAACTATATCATGGTGAATGAAATACAGGAGCTGACTGTCGCTATGCAAGGAGGATTGCTCAACAGTGTTCAGTCGGCATCGTATTTCTGGAATATGGGAGATGGAACTGCACTTTCAGGACAGAATGTAACACATACTTATTTACAACAGGGAATTTATAATGTGGTGCTCCAAACAATTACTACCGATAGTTGTATCGATTATTCGAATTACACTGTTGTATTAAATGATTCGATAAATCCGCCGGGGCAATGTGAAAACTATATCATTATAGGTGGTATTCAGGGGCTTACTGTAGACTTCCTTGGCGCTTTGTACAGCGGGCAGCCGGCATCGTATTTCTGGACACTGGGCGACGGGACTTCGGCTACCGGGCAGAGTATTTCACATACTTATGCACAACAAGGTATCTACAATGTTCTATTGCAAACGATAACTCCCGACAGTTGTATAGATGAGTCCACTATAACTGTGGTGTTGATGGATTCAATCTCCAATGGCTGCAACAGTTACTTTACTTCAACTGCAGGTAATAATCCGTATGAAATTTATTTCGAAGGTTTTACCAACAGTCCATATCCTGCCTTATACTCCTTTAATTTCGGCGATCCTGCTTCCGGCGTAAATAATACAAGTTCCCTTCAAAACGCAACGCATACTTATTCCGCTTCCGGTACTTACAATGTTGTACTTACCACCTCCGATAGCATAGGCTGCACTTTTATTTATTCTGCCCCGGTAATGATATTCCCGGATTCAACCGGCAATCTTTCGGTAAGCGGGCAGGTTTTTGCAGGTAACGCATTTCTCAGCCAGGGATTTGTAACTCTTTTTGGTGCCGATCAGTTGGGATATTATTACCCGGATCAAAATACCGCTGTTGATTCATCAGGGTATTATACCTTCTGGAACCTGAATACAGGACCCTATATTATTCTGGCTATTCCTCAGCCGGATTCTCTTCAGGGAAGCCAGTACCTTCCGACTTATTACGGAGATGTTATCTTCTGGGAACAGGCAATCCCGATCTACCTGGGAATTCCATTGAATCCCTATAATATCAACCTGATTAGCTTTGATAGTATCGGTGGTGGTGATGGAAGTATTTCCGGTCAGCTTTCAGGCGGCGGCAAATCTATAATGACCGGAGGACAGGAAGTGCTTTTGCTCGATGCCTTTGATAATCCTGTTCGCTTGACCTCTACAGATTCGCAAGGATCTTTCAGTTTTGCGTCATTGCCATTCGGCGAATACAAAGTAAACCCGGTTATTACCGGAATGACAACCTTACCGGCAGTGGTTATTCTCGATGTAAACAGTCCGACAGCCACGGTTTCCATGACCATAAACGGTCATTTAATTACAGGAATAAGTGAATTGAAGCAAACCAGTATAATTGAAAATATATATCCCAACCCGGCCGTAAATGAAATCCTGGTAAACGTTAAATCGCAGGGGGCAATTAAAATACAGATTATGGATACTTCCGGAAAGACAATTTTGGAAAATAATGAAAATATTTCTGCTGAAGGCAAATTGATTACAATACCTGTTTCACATTTCAAACCAGGCCTTTATGTCCTTTTTATTCATGACAAAGACGGAAATACATCTTCACGACGATTTGTTAAAAACTAAAATTCACTCAAATAGTACAACATCATGCTTGTTAGAGAAAGGCTGTCTCATTTGGGGCAGCCTTTTCAGTTATAAGTGCTCAAAAATTAAAAATTATGAAAGGTTATAGCCTGAGTTCGGGTTAAGAAATTAGTAATAATTGTTGTTTGTACGCTTAAATAGTTTTCGAGTCAGTTTCTTGTATGTCGGCTTTGTAAGGAGGCTTTTTGAAAATAAAGAGTATGCTACAATAGCGCACACTATATTTAATAGAACCCCGCTAATGGAGAAGTGTCGGATGTGCTCTGCCTGGCAGATATTTTTTAATTCATCTTTAACTGTTTCGATGACAGATCGTTTTCGCAGCAACAATTTCTCCTCATTACTTAAAGCTTTAATTTTCATATTTTATGAATCAATTGTTCCTGAAAAGGTCTTATTCTGGTCCAGGAATGATTGTGGATCAATTAGAAATTGAATTGTTTTGTCCAAACCAGGCCTATTTGTATTTCTGATTACTTACATATGAGAAACGATAACATTTTACGGCGGCAGATTTTGAAAAGAAACTTGAAATCAAAAGTATAACTCTTGCTCTTTTTGTCACAGGAATGAAAACTATTAACTTATTTCAGGAACCATTTAAAAAACGATAAACTTTTTATATTTATAATCGTCTGTTATACAGCACAATGTAAAATAATTTATAATTTATATTGCATTCTTTAGTACTATGTATTGCATAGTACTGTTTATTGAATTATCTTTGCTGCATAATTCAAATATTATCCACATGGAAAAAGCAGATTCAACAATTGCACAGATGCGCAAAGGCGTACTCGAAATGTGCGTTGTAGCAGCAATCAGCAGCCGCGAAGCG
>JBBRCH010000067.1:0-25998 GCA_038204995.1 Bacteroidales bacterium
TATGCACAAATTGTTTTGTTTTTTAAAGGTGTGCATGAGATCGCTCCGCTAAGTTGCTCAACTTTTGATCATGCAAAAGTTGAAAAAAAGTAAACTTTTAAAGTTACAAAATTGAGGAACTTATTTTGAAATAATTACTAAGTCAATTTCAGTGTATTCGCGAATTATCCTTTTTCTGGATTGGAATCAACAGATATATATTATTTCGTAATGGGGATGAGTCTGGGGATGTGTTTTTAGTAATTCTTATTTTTTAAACAAGTAATAATGGGGTATTGTTACCTATTACAGTACCCAACGTAATGCTTTTTCTCATCTTGATTTTTGCCCACTCAACTGCACGAATCCTTTCGTGTGGTAAAACGATAATAAAAAATTCGCCATCAGTTCGCCCGTCTTATTTCCTGACAAGTGCGGCAAATATTTCCGGATTTCCAATCTTCAGACATACTGTTTGATTTCGAATCAACCGGGGATAGCTTATTTTTGGCTAATTAAATTGTCACATCTTATTTAGAAACCCGCAAATTTTATTTAATATGGTTATAAATTGAATACCTTTGTTAATACATGTGAACAAGCGCATGAATTAATGTTACTGCATTTTATTATTGTTTTAAAATCAATTTAAATGCCCCAGGAAATAGAGCGAAAATTCCTTGCAAAGGAAGGCTATAAGCGATTTGCATATACCTATACCCGTATAACACAGGGATATCTGTCCTCTGTTCCCGAACGCATTGTCAGGGTGCGGATAAACGGTGATAGAGGGTTTATAACCATTAAAGGCATCTCCAATAAAACGGGAATGAGCCGGTACGAATGGGAAAAGGAAGTCAACGTAAACGAAGCCCGGGAATTGCTTGTGCTATGCGAACCGGGAATTATCGATAAAACGCGTTACCTTGTTCAGGTCGGAAAATTCACCTTCGAGGTGGATGAGTTTTATGGCGAAAACGAAGGACTTGTAATGGCTGAAGTTGAACTCAGTTCGGAAGAAGAGTTATTTGATAAACCAGGCTGGCTTGGGGAAGAAGTAACCGGCGATATGCGGTATTATAACTCGAAATTGGCCAAGAATCCATTTACCAAATGGTAAATTTCCTTGTTTTCGTTTTCATAATCAAGACACTGTTGGCGAGCATCTTATATTCTGATGTATGCAGGTAGAATTCGTTTTGTAAAGGATTCAAAAATAGGGTTACATCAGTAAAAAAAAATAGTATGTTTCCTATATAGGTATAAATATCGGATAATATACACTATGTATAGATAATATTATCTGATATTAATTAACTTTGCAGAAAATTGAGGTTTATGGTTCGACGAAAATTATTTTCTGACCTGCAAGCTCATCTGCAAAAGAAGGAATTCAGCATTATAACCGGGGCAAGGCAAACCGGCAAATCAACCTTGTTAAGGCAATTGGAAGAATATTGCAAAGAAAACGGAATTCCTGTTATTTTCATGAACCTTGAAAACAAGGTCATTCTCGGAGAAATGAACCTGAGCCCGATCAATCTACTGAAATTCCTGCCCGAAACGGACCAAAAGGTAGTCGTATTGGTTGACGAGGTTCAATATCTTGATGATGCATCCAATTTTCTGAAATTACTCTACGATGAATATGCCGGGAAGATTAAGATTGTAGCTACCGGGAGCAGTGCATTCTATATGAATAACAGTTTCAGGGACTCTTTAGCCGGAAGGAAAAAGTTGTTTCTTCTATATACTTGTGCATTTGATGAGTACCTCGAAATCAGTGGGAAAAAGGAATTGGTCGAAGAACTTGGGCGGATCCATTCAAAAGAGACCTATAAAAGCACCCTGATTGCAACATTGTTGATTGAATGGGAAAAATACATGATTTATGGTGGTTATCCCGCTGTTATTACCGAACCTGACCGGGATGCGAAAATGGATCGTTTGAGAGAACTCAGGGACTCATTTGTGAAAAGGGATATGCTTGAATCAGGGGTTCAGAATGAAAATGCATTTTATAAACTCTTCCTGTTAATGGCTTCGCAGACGGGCAACCTGGTGAACGTGAATGAGCTGGCTAAGACCTTGCTGATAAAAAATGAAACAGTTGTCAATTACCTTGCCGTGCTTCAGAAATGCTTTCATATTGCCCTGGTAAAACCTTATTACAGTAATATACGGAAGGAGCTGACCAAAATGCAAAAGGTTTATTTATTGGACACGGGAATGCGGAATTGCCTGCTTAATAATTTTCAGCCGGTGGCGCAACGCACGGATAGGGGAGAACTTTGGGAGAATACGGTTTTCAGGCTGCTTGCAGATAAGCATGGGATGGATGAAATTCAATACTGGCGAACTGCAGCAGGAAATGAGGTTGATTTTGTGCTTCCGCGTAACGTTCACCTTAAAGCAATAGAAGTAAAATATGATAAACGCCAGCTGAAACTAAGTAAATATAAATTGTTTACTTCGGCCTATCCTGAAATGCCACTACATTTTGCCTGGCTGTCGCCCGGTGATGAAGATTTTTTTCGCCGGATCAGGTAATCGGAAAGTATCAGCCTAACTTTTTTACCGGGAGGTCCCGGCAAAGAGTAAAAGTCGTAGATTGTAATCAAATACAAGTATAATAACTTCGGATTAAACTCAGGAAAATCACTACATAGTTCAGTCTGTAAAGTAGCCGGCAGGTTTAGGATTTTCGTCTAAAGTTTTTCCAGAATGAAATTAGTCATTCGGGTATAAAGATGATACCTGGTGTTACCACCTCTTATGTTATGGTTACGGTTGGTATACAACTGCATTTCAAATTGCTTGTTGGCCTGCACCAGGCGCTCAGTAAATTCGAGCGTATTCTGTACATGTACATTATCATCTGCAGTACCGTGGCAGATCAGGAAATTCCCTTTAAAGTCTTCGGCAAAGTTAAGGGGTGAGTTTTGGTCGTAGCCATCCGGGTTTTCCTGGGGTGTGCGCATAAATCGCTCGGTATAAATGTTATCATAATAACGCCAGTTGGTTACAGGAGCTACGGCAATTCCTGTTTTAAAAATCCCGTTTCCTTTAACCATGCAGGATGCTGAAATGGTTCCGCCGAAACTCCAGCCCCAGATTCCGATGCGCGATTTATCGACAAAGGGCAGGGATCCGAGGTATCTGGCGGCTTCTACCTGGTCTATGGTTTCGTATTTGCCCAACTGCAGGTAGGTCATTTTGCGGAATAATTCACCACGTCCGCCTGTGCCACGGCCGTCAACACAAACCACAATATAGCCTAGTTGAGCCAGGTAATCCTCCCATCCAAGGTTCCACGCATCAAGTACTTCCTGGGAATTTGGTCCACTGTATTGGGTCATTAAAACAGGATATTTTTTTGAAGAATCGAAATCAGCCGGTTTCAACATCCATCCATTTAGATTCATATTTTCAGAGGTATTGAAATTAAAAAATTCACGGTATCCGAATGTATATTCTTTTAATTTATTATTCAGGACTTTGCTGTCATCAAGAACCCTTACGGCTCTCCCTTTACCATTATAAAGAACTGTTGCAGAAGGCGTTCTGACATTTGAGGAGGTAATGGTATAGTATTTAAATCCTTCACTGAATGTGGCCGTGTTAGCGCCGGTGTTTACCGAAAGTTTCTTCTTTCCTGAACCGTCCCATTTAATACTGTAAACCTCTCGTTCGTAAGGTGTAGGTTCCGCTGAAGTGTAATAAATAAGCTTGTTTATTACATCGCAACCGTTCAGTGTAGTTACATCAAAATTGTCCCTGGTGACCTTGGATGTCAATTTACCCTGCATATCGTACAGGTAAATCTGGGCAAATCCCTCGCGCTCACTGATCATTGTAAAATGAAGTTTGTCATCCAGGAATTTGATATCGTCAAAGTAATTTTCGTCAAGATAAAATTTATTGGTTTCAGTCAGAAGAAGATGGGTTTTGCCTGTTGAAAGAGCAGCAATCAGAATCTCGAATTTATTCTGAAGGCGGTTTAGTCTGAATATGGCAAGCTGGTCGGGGTTCTGTGTAAAGCGGATCCGCGGAATATAGAGGTCGGTTTCGGTGCCTATATCCATGGTTTGCATTTGTGAGGAAGCAATATCGTAAGTATGAACACTAACAATAGAGTTAGGTTCTCCTGCTTTGGGATATTTAAAGGTTTCAACACCGGGATACAATTTATTATCGTCAAGAGCGGGATCCTGCCCCTGGAATAAGGTCATGCTGAACAGGGGTACTCTGCTTTCGTCAAAACGCACCCATGCGAGATATCTGCCATCGGGCGACCATTCAAATGCTTTGTTAAACTCAAATTCTTCCTCATATACCCAGTCCGGAATGCCGTTAATAATATAATTGAATTTACCATCGTTTGTTACCTGGGTTTCTTTGCCGGTTACCAGGTCGGAATAATAAAGGTTGTTTTGGCGAACGAAAGCTACTTTGCTTCCATCGGGTGAGAAAGTCGCCATTTGTTGTTTGCCATTATCTGAAACGGGTATAAGTGTTTGTTTTGCCATATCGTATACAAAATAATTGGCGGTAAACGAATGGCGGTAAACGGATTCCTTCTCTGTAAGCAATAAGATTTTAGTCTCATCTGCACTCAGACTATAATCGCTGAAAGTTTTAATTTTATCTTTTTTAAATTCAGCCAGATCAAGCAGCGTGTTAATGGTTTCGCCGGTTTCATAACTTTGTACAACCAGTCTGGTACCACGACCTTCAGATGCGACATAGTTTTCACCATCTTTCATGGATATGAGGCTTCGTGCAACAGGAGAATAAAATGTGTAGTTTTTAAAGAAGTCGTCAAATTCGAATTGCTTCCTGCCATTTTGAGCTATGGCATTGGAGGTCAATAATGCACAAAAAGAAAGCATTAGAAGAGTGAGAAATGAGGTTTTCATAGGAATGGTTTGAAACGGCAAATGTAATTTATTAGTCATTTGAAGAATAGCTTAAACAAGATTTTTCAGCTGAAAATGATCATATAAGTTGAAATAAGACATCAACCTTAATGTAAATTAAACCAGAACCGAAATATTTGAGATAAAATGTTAATTTTGCAGTTGAACTGCGTTGTTAGCTCAGTTGGTTCAGAGCATCGCCTTGACAGGGCGGGGGTCACTGGTTCGAGTCCAGTACAACGCACTTGATTTGATTTTTGATTTGTTTTTTTTTGTATGAGTTTATCTGTATTGACTTTTGATTTTTTATTCTGTTGTAAAATACAAAGATTATTTAAACGAACCAACGATTCTCCGGAAACATTACCCTATGTGAATAAGACGAATCAAATTCTACTCATCTTATTTTAATTTCCAATTAAACTTTGACAGATGAAAACATTACTTGTAATTTTTACTTTTATTTTTCTTTTATTAACAGCTTGTGAACCAGTCGGACATAAATATAACACCGGAACCTTCCCGGATACGCCTGTCAATTTGGGCGACATTAATTCGGAATACGACGACTATAATTCGACCAGTCCGATTATTGGCTATGCTTTCCCGCTTTGCTTTTCATCAAACCGCAAAAGCGATGGCGATAATTTTGACATAATTTATAAATTCCTCGATGTATATATGGAAAAGGAAAGCGGCGAATTGACCGTTGCTGAAGAAATAGGTGGGCCATGGAGTTCACTTGCTATGCAATATGCAAATATTCAATATGCTCTTTCTAAAGCAAATACTACGTATGATGAATTCGGGCCCTGCCTTATTCCGGATGCAGGAAATGGTTACCTTATCCATCCCCTCTTTATTTTTCTTTACTCAAATAACGAAACCGGGAATCAGGATATCAGGTATGTACAAAATCTGGATGAATACAATACCTATTCAGATTCCAAACCTATCTGCTGGCTGAACTCCGCGAAGGATGATGCTTACCCCATTCTGACGCCCGATAGTTCTGCCATTTATTTCTGTTCTGACCGGGAAGTAAGTTTTGATATTTACAAGGTGATGCTCGATAAAAGCAAAAATTTACGTCAAAATTTTGAAGATACTGAATCAAGAACTATTACAACAGAAATTGTCCTCTCTTCATCCGGGAATGATAAATGTCCTTTTATTATGGATAGCCTTATGGTTTTTACTTCGGATCGTGCCGGAGGATTCGGGGGCTATGATTTGTATTATTCCGTTCTCAGAAATGGGAATTGGACTGGCCCAGTTAATTTCGGGGATAAAATCAACACACCATATGATGAATACCGGCCCATTGTGAAGCCGTTCAGTGAATTCACAAATAATTTTATGATATTTTCATCGAACCGGCCTGGTGGTAAAGGAGGATTTGACCTGTATTATGTTGGAATCGGGAAATCTTTGTCAGAATAATTGATTTTCGATTTAGGCCCGGATTTTTTTCCTTAAGTAAACAATTTCGTAATATGCATGTTAACATCTGCATGTTAATATAAATTATTAGCATAAATAAAATTAATGATTTTTTTGTTTACATTAGTAGCTTGATAATTAGGTAGGTTTCATTATCGCATATGAACCGTAATCAAGTTTTACTTGTTATACTCCTAAAATTGTGTTTTGCCCTGGTAACACATTGTCAACTTAGATGAGGAGATCGCACAAACAGATTGAATTTTGATCCAGACGGGTTAAGTAGTTTACCTGTCAAGCTAGTCTGTTTATAGAGGTAACTGGGGTTAGAAAATATCTGTACCATTACCATTTGAAAGAAGAAATGAGAAAACTGAAGTTTATGTTATTTATTCCTGTATGCTTAATTGCATTAGGGTTGATAAACTATGCATTCCTTAGCCTGCTAAACTGGACCATTTATAAGACAACCCAATGGTACAGGGACTTTGATCTTATCTTTTTCATTTTAATGATCCCTTTCTTCTGGGGTGCAATCTGGGGTATATTTAAACTTACTGCCATTGGCGTGGCAGCTTTGTTGATCCCTGTTTCCCCTGATAAGCATTATTCACTATCCACCCTTGGTGTTTTATCGCTGATCAATTGTGTTGCATTGATGATTTATTACTGGACCAGAGATATAAATTATTCCTGGCGGGTTGTTCTTATGTCGTTAATCATTACTGGATTTATCCTGGACTTTTCAGCTTCCATTATACTTGTTTTTTCTAAAAAAGCAAGCCATGGTTTTGATGAATAGTCCATTTAAAAACATATAACTGATTGAAAATTAATATTATAAATTTTACTATTCAAGATTGATTTATAAATTTTTTAAATTTCAAATCTAAAAGGATTCTTAACTTTCTTAACCGATTTATCAGGATAATGAACGATAAACTCCTGTGTTTTAAGCATGGAATTTATTTTTTCTACCGTTGTCAAATTACTTACAAACCAGATTTTAATCACCGGCACGGTTTCAGTAAAAGCCGTTTGTATTCTTATTATTCCGTCATCATTCGAAGCATGTGAGACGAGGTACGGTATCCATTTCTGCATTTCAGGTTCTGCCCCCTGTTCGAATGGTAGCTCGTAAACCAGCATCCCGGCGTCAGAATAACTCTCGTAGTTATTAAATTTTACGTCTGTTTCAGGGATAAATATTCCTGCAAATTCATATCCATGCATTTCTCCGCTGGTTTTACCGGCATTATTCACTATAAAACCTGTTTCAACTCTGGTTTGCTCATTCCCTTCACCCAAAAGAAGGTATTCCGCAGAGGCAGCTTTTATAATTTTATCTTCATCGGTAAGCGATGCATCATAGTAGATGGTAGCCTGAACAGGCTCGCCAAAACTGGTACTAAGCGCAAGAATGCCTTTATTTTTCCGCAATAATTCACCAAGGTAGACCTGGTCGTTGGGATCAAAACAACGGTCGATACCCAACTTCACAAAACTTACCATCCCATTGGTTTTTCCATGGAAGTTCAGAAATTCGGAAATAGGGGAGAAAATAGCATTTTTTACTCCTTCTTGAGTTATGATCGTATTGTCGTAATAAACTACTACTCGATGATGTTTCACAAAGGTTTCAACACCCAGGATACCTTTTGTTTCTTTCATTTGGTTGGCAAAAGACCGTGAACTGCCAAAGCATTTTACACTTTTCAGGCCATCCATCCTGAAAATATTTATGTTTTTACCTTCAATATTTCCCCAATTTTCACTAATAGTAGGGAGTTCATAATATGTAGCTATGGTAATAGCAGCAGCAGTCAGGATAACGGTGGCAACTGCCGGCAGCCAGCGCAGCTTGCGTTTGTTTATGGTGAGAGCTCCTTTTTCAGGACATTTAATCACGCAGTCGACACACAAATTACAGTCGATATGATCAACACGGTCAACAGTAGAAATATTTATTGCCATCGGACATTTCTTGTCGCAAATGCGGCAGTGTGTGCATAGCTCATCATGTCGGGTGATGCGCAGAGATGGGAAAACAAAAAATCTGAGTGTTGTAGCTTCAAAAATAAAACCCATAAGGCACAATGTACCAAGCAGCCATGGCCATGGAATTGCTACACCGGCGGCAAAGGTGAGCAACACCCATAGCAAGGTTATAGCTGAAGCGGGCAATGCGTAAACTGCTATATTGGTAATGGCGCCAAGCGGGCAAAGATATTTACACCAGAACATGCGTATAAAGAAGGACCCTACTATTGTTAACAGTATTGCAGGGATAGCATACCAAAGGAATACGTCACCGCTGAATCCGGTAAATGCAGCATAGAAAGGATCAAACTTCCGGCAAAACAATTCACTGGCAGTTACTGTAAAATAAAAGGTAATGAATAAAAGAACATATTTGAGTAAGCGGAGTATTCTGTCGGCAGTTCCTGATAAAGTAATATTCATTTTAGCTTTGCGGCCTAATTTACCCATCCATTCTGTAAAAGTGCCAATGGGGCATATATAACTGCAAAAAAGTTTGCTGAAAAGAATTGCCGCGACCAATAAAGCAGATCCCAGTGCAATTTGTACTGTTGTCATGGAACAGGCCAAAGAGTGACTCGAAAAATAGCTGGCCAGAGATTGCATTCCGCCAAACGGGCAGTAAGCTTCGAAGTCGGGTGCATAACTATGGTCGAACAAAGGCCTGAAAAGCATGTAAGCCAATAGCGCAAGTATTCCCCATTGCAGCGTTATTCGGTAATAATTTACAGGAGATTGTTTTTTACGGGCCATAACCGGAATGATTTATAAATTCTTGTTAATAGTTATCAGATAATTTGCGAAAGTATAAAATGAACCTTTGCAACCGAGGTAAAATCGCAATTTAGAATTAGTCTACCGTTTATAGCTCTGGGCAGAGAAAGCTATACAAGCTTAGTTGTAGGATAAATTCTTACCTTTGAAAACTCAATGAAACTGATTAGATGAAACTCTTCTTCAAGTATTTGTTTTTAGTTGCATTATCTTTAATTTTTGTTTATCCCTCGCAAGCACAGGATACGAAAAGGACCAATCAGAAAAGACCTGTTTTTCAGCAGTCGAATGCTAATAAAAGAGGAGATGATGAAATACGGGCCATGTTTTACAACGTGGAAAATCTATTCGACCCAACAGAAGACAGTGCTAAGGCTGATGAAGAATATCAGCCGACCGGGATGCGGGGTTGGACTTATAACCGATTGAAGCGCAAGCAAATAAACATAGCAAAAGTTGTATTGGCTATTGGTGGCTGGGATCCTCCTGATCTGATCGGGTTATGTGAAGTTGAGAATAGGATCGTTCTTTACGGATTAACGAACAATACACCATTAAAAAGTTTTGGATATAAAATCATTCACTATGAGTCGCCCGATCCGCGTGGTATTGATGTTGCTTTACTATATCGTCCCGAAAAATTCAGGGTGCTTTACAGCATGCCTATCAGCATCCGTTTCCCGTTTGATGCGGACGCCCGCACCCGTGATATCCTTTTTGTTAAAGGTATTGCATGTAAACGCGATACGATCAATATTTTTGTTAACCACTGGCCATCTAAGTATGGCGGTGCTATGGCGACTATACCTAAAAGAAAATATGTAGCCTCGGTACTTCGTAAAAATGCAGATTCGCTCATGGCTATGAATCCGAATTCCAATATTCTGATAATGGGTGATCTCAATGATTCGCCTTACGATGAAAGCGTTAGTATGGTGCTTAGGGCTAAAATGGATTCCACAAATCTGGCTCCTGACGATCTGTATGATATGCTGGCCGGATCAGGCCTGTCCTGGAAAAAGGGCACAATAAAATTTCGTGAAGAATGGGAGACGATCGATCATATGATCGTGTCACGGCCTTTGCTTTCATATACAACTCCTCATAGTCTGCAAATATTCGATGCACCTTTTCTGCTGCAGGACGATGAGGCCTGGTTTGGCCAAAAGCCTTTCCGCACCTATTTCGGCGCCAAATATATTGGAGGATTCAGCGATCATCTTCCCATCTATATGGATTTTAAATTTAAGTGAAGTTTAAAACGTTAAACAATAATCAACGGATCTTTTTGAACCGGAAAACCATTTTCAAAGATGAAACGCAAACTCACGGCTTATAACATTACTATCGCTATTATTTTACTACTCATCATTGGCATCATTTCAATGTTTCTTTTTATTAATCCTTCAAAAAAAACAACCCGTAAACCGATTAATTACGTTACCGAACAACCGGCTAAGCCGTCAAAGCCAGTTTTTCGCAAGGATGGTGCACTTCAGTTTCTGAATGGTAAAACTTACCATGTAATCACGTCAATTGATATTGAAGTTGCTGATGATGATGCTGAACGGGAACAAGGATTAATGTACAGGGATACCATGGCCGAAAATGCCGGAATGCTTTTCCTGATGGGGACAGAGGAACCACAAGCCTTCTGGATGAAAAATACTATTCTTTCGCTGGATATCATGTTCGCCGATGCCGATCGTCGAATAGTAAGCATTCACCGGAATTGTACTCCATATTCGCTTGATCAGATCCCTTCAGGGCAACCGGCATTATACGTGGTTGAAGTTAATGCCGGTTATACTTCGAAACATGGTGTTAAGGTAGGTGATTTGATCTCATTCTGATCCAACCCCGGATTTTTAGTTTTGAATTCCAAACGGATTTACATACGCTTGATATACCTGGAGTAGGATTATTTATCGGATGCTAATAAGCAAATTCTTGAATGGAGTTGGCAGGAAATCCCGGTTCCGGTGTCCCTTTTATAATCCTGGACCTGAAGTTTAGTGCCGGTAGCAATCAGGCTGGGTCGCAACAGATAGCATAAATTTATCCCTTATGCAGTTTAAGCACCTGTGACCTGGCTTAGAGGCACCATGAATGATTTTTTAAAAGGTTCGAGCTCAACTGACCAGGTGAAAGTCATCCGGAATTTTCGGTATAACAGAAGCCAGTTAAGATGTCACATGTTATTATAGGTCAACAATATAGGCTCCTGAATTCTTAAGACTGTAAGCTTTTAATCCAGCCTGTCTGAATTCTGTCAACCACTTTTCTGTTTTATATGACGTATTCGAGCCATCAATAATAATTAATCCTGGCTGGTATAATCGCTGCAGATCGGCAATCCGGAATTTTGCATTATGCCTTATTACAAGATAATCGGTTTTTAATTTTTTACATGACACATCAGGTCTGGGAATGCTATCGATAAAAACGATGCGTTTGTTATGAAATAATATATTGTTTCCCAGGTACCGTAGGGGACGAAATTCTTCCGGAAGCATTTGGTAATAGCTGACTGCAGTATCTATTGTCAAGATATTTGCTCTTTTAATGCCATAAAGCAACCTGGCTCCATCCAGCTGGAATTTGTTTGCTGTTTTATCTTTAATCAAAATCGAATCAGCTAATAATATCTGTTTTTGACCGATGATAAATCCTACAGCTGATTGGTTGTTGGTACTGTAAAAAATTATTTTTTGCTGTTTTTGCCGCAAAGTTTCAGTTATTGTAAGGCTAACCGAAAGCAGTAAAATCAATAGTAAAGTAATGTGAATCAGTTCTTTTCTCTTAAAGTATACATATAAAGTGCATGAAGCGATGATCATGTAAATCAGTAACATTTCTTTCGTGAAGATAGAATCAAAATGTATGACTGAATACGGTAAATGCTCAATATAATTTACACTGGTATTTATTAAGTATATCAGAAAATTCGTGATAACGCCAAAAAGATTACTGATAAATGGAACAAACGATGTGATCAGAACGGCTAATCCTGATAGTATAGCTAGAAACGAAATATCTATTGCCACAAGATTGGCAGGAATGAAATAAAGCGGAAACTGATGGAAATACAGCATGGCTAATGGCGCTGTAGTAATCTGGGCAGCTACTGAAACGGTAACAAGCCCCCAAATGTGC
The DNA here is from genome assembly GCA_038204995.1 of Bacteroidales bacterium. Lineage (GTDB taxonomy): Bacteria > Bacteroidota > Bacteroidia > Bacteroidales > UBA4417 > UBA4417. The sequence goes on from JBBRCH010000067.1 coordinate 12,312, forward strand.
TCCATGATCCGGTTGGTTGGTTCCCAAAGATCATTAATCAGCTTATTGATGAAAATAATGCCCAATATGGCAATGTAAGAAAGCTGGAATCCGACATTACTGATCATCAGAGGGTCATAGAGTAACAACACCAATGCCGATACTGAAAGTGAATTTATAATGTGAACGTATCGGTTGCTGGCGTTTCCAAATGTAATAAAAGTAAACATTGCGGCAGCCCGCATCACTGAGGGTGATAAACCTGTAAGCAATGCGTAAGCCCAGATTGAAAGTAGAATCAGGAAGGTTTTCAGATATACCTGCCATCTTTTCTTTTTCATAAAACGAAGCAGGAAATTGACAATAAAAAATATTACACCAACGTGTAAACCCGAAACACATAATATATGCATTACCCCTGATCCTGAGTAAGCCTGTCGTGTCTCATTATCAAGCATATCTTTTTGTCCGAGTAATAATGCGGATGCAACTGCAAACTCTTTTCCTTTCAGGCCATTGGAATTCAGTATATGAACGAATTTGTCGGAGATTTTATGTGCGAAGCGAAAGAGGCTGAACCCATGCGGATTTTCAATTAATTTCCACGATTTATTGTTGAGAAATAACTGGTGGTAGACATTGTTGGTGCCCATATATCGTTGATAATCAAAAGCGCCCGGGTTTTGAGGAGATCCGATATTCTGAACCAGTCCTGAAAACAAAATCGTACTTCCTTCACCTGGAAGATTATAAGTGGAATCTTTCGAGAAATAAGTGAGTATCCGGCCTTCAACTTTATTAACTGTTTTCCCGTTTATAATTCCTTTAACTTTAAGTATGGTCTTATAACTATGTTCTTTGGGCTGCAAAGGCTCGGAAACTTCGGCAATGAAAAGACCCTGTGTTTGTTTTTTTGAGAAATGATCGGGCCTGAGTATTTCTTTATGAAGTAGTACTGAATTGAATCCGCTTACAAATAAAAATAAACTTGCTAAAATTCCGAAAAACAGGCGTTTAAAGAATTGCGGCCGCCTGAAGGAAATGATTTCTGCTCCGAAGGTGAGTAGCATTAGTCCTGTCCAGATAGAATAAGAAATGCTTTCAGCAGCCGATAGAGCAACAGAAACAATAATTCCAGCCATAAATGGCAATAGAATTCTCACCATAGGGAATAGGTGACGGTATTGCATGATGCTATATCTTTAACTCAAAGTTAATATATTATTCAATAAATTATGTTGTGAGATTGAATAAAAAGGAAGATAAATTATTTTAGGTAAAAAAAAGCCGGAAAATTATTTTTCCGGCGAAATATTTCAATAACAAGCTTGGTTATTTGCAATACTCCTTCAGCATTGTATTAGCTTTTTTATTGCCTAATGATAACGCTTTTTGCCAATCGTTGCACGAACTTTGATCGCCTGCAAGGTGGTAAGCAACTCCGCGGTTGTAATAAGCGTCCGAATTCCCTGGATCGAAGGAGATAACACTGGTATAATCTTTAACTGCTGATTTAAAGTCTTTTAACATTACATAACAGTTGCCCCGGTTCATAAATCCCATAATTTTTTTAGGGTCAAGTTCAACACACTTTGAAAACGAGGAAGATGCATCCTCGTATAGCTGCATGGCAGCTTCGGATGTTCCTTTGTTATACCAGGCAGTCGAAAAAGCCGGGTTTGCTTTGAGTGCAGCATTGTAATCTTCGATGGCTCCGGAATGATTTCCCCTCAATTCTTTAATAACTCCGCGGTAGTTCAATCCATCCGGGAAATCGGGTTTCAATACCACGGAGTGGTCAAAATCGTCATACGCTTTTGCAGTATCACCACTATCGAAGTAAACTTTTCCGCGGTAGTAGTAAAATATCGGATTATCAAAACCATAAAGGATGGCAAGGTTAAGGTTAGACAAAGCATTTTGCGGTTCATTCAATTCAATAAATGCTTTGGCTTTATAAAAATAGGCATTGTAATTTCTGTTATTTTTAACAATGCAGCTGTCGAAATCGACAATTGCACCCCGTAGATCGCCGTTTTGAGCTTTAGTAAGGCCATCAAGTAACTCCTGGGGCCTGAGTGGATTACCTAAAATCTTTAACTTTGGCGTACCCAGCGTTTTCTTACTGCTTTTTGATATGGTATCTTCACTCACGGGTGCTGCAGCCTTCTTGAAGGCTTCATTAGCATTATGCCAACTGCTGTCAGCATAAATGATCGTTTTAATAGCAGTATCAGGCATGAATGAAATTCCTGAATCAACATTGGGGATATCAGCCGACTGAAGGGTTCCCTTGTTTGAGTTATTGCATGATGTAAATCCAACGGTAACAGCAAGCATCGAAATTACAATTGTTAGTATTATATTCTTTGTCATAGAGTTTTGTGTTATCATTTTAATTGAAGATTTTTAATCATGATTGCTGCCGCTCTGTCGGAAGCACCGGGAGGCCCAACACGTGTGAGCAGTTCTTTATAATCGTTCAGCATTTTGCTGCGCGCTTCACCCTCATGTAAAAGTGGGGCAAGTTCACGGCTAAGTGATTCTGAAGTGAATTTATATTGAATAAGTTCGGCTACGGCCTTGCGGTCCAGTATGAGGTTTACAAGCGATATGTATTTTACATGAACGACCATCCATGCGACCAATGCCGAAAGGAAGCTAAACCGGTAACAAACTACCTGTGGAACCCCCAGCATCGCCGTTTCGAGTGTTACTGTGCCTGATTTAACCGCCGCTGCCCGTGAAACCCTGAGAAGATCGTATGTTTGACCAAAGACTACTTTCACAGGATAGTTTTTAATCATTTTAGTGTAGAATTTTTCGCTCAGTGTCGGTACTCCGGCAATTACAAACTGAAAGTCTTTAAAACGTTCAGTTAATTTCAGCATATGTGGTAGTATACGATGCAACTCCTGTTTCCGGCTGCCTGGTATAAGTGCAATAATAGGTTTTTCTCCCAAATGATATGTTTTTCGGAAGGCAAGCTCGTCAATTGCTGAATCCAGATCCATTGAATCGGGCATAGGATGTCCTGTAAATTCAACCTGATATCCATGTTTTGCATGAAATTCCTTCTCAAATGGCATAACCACAAAGGCCAGATCTGTATTTTGGTGAAGTTTATGCACCCTATGTTTCTTCCATGCCCAAACCTGGGGCGATATGTAATAAAACACCTTGTATCCCTTAGCTTTGGAAAATTTTGCAATACGCATATTGAAACCCGGGTAGTCGACCAAAATCACCGCATCAGGATTCCACGCGTTTATGTCGTCTTCACAAAAACGTATATTGTGAAAAATAGTCCTGATATTAAGGATAACTTCCTGAAACCCCATAAATGCAAGTTCCCGATAATGTTTTACTATCATTCCGCCAGCTGCTTCCATATGCGCGCCACCCCAACATCGGAATTCAGCCGTTGCATCCCGTTTACTGAGCCCTTTCATAAGCTTTGAGGCATGTAAATCACCCGATGCTTCTCCGGCAATGATGTAGTACTTCATGGGTTGCTTTTGATATTTCAGAATGGGAAGACAAAATTACTATTCTTCAGGAACATGAAAAACACGATAATCATAAAAACTGTTAATATCAGCAAGGCTTTACCGGTTTTTTCGAACCTGAGTTTAACCATATAGTACCGCATAACAATAAAATTGATTGCAAATCCTAACAATAGAATATCAACATCGCGAACCCTGGTGAAAATATGAAAGTAGTTCTGTATTAGCCGGATAATTAATGCGAACAGAAACCAAACAGGGATTGGAATAATCAACCCTAAGACTATTCCGAGAGAAATTTTATCATTTTTTAACCAATTTTTCAGTAACATAAAGGTCTATTATAATTCCAGATTCCAGCTTTTTAATTCGCCTATCATATGATGTGCTGTAAGATCAATCTGAACCGGAACAATACTCACATAATTATTATTAATCGCCCAATGGTCATTATCTTCGCTTTTATCGAGGTTGATAAATTCTCCTCTGAGCCAATAATAGTCGCGTTTATGAGGGTCTTTGCGTTCATCGAAATTCTCATCCCAGAATGCTTTAGCCTGCTTCGTTATCTTATACCCTTTTACCGGGCTGCCATTAGGTGCCGGGATGTTTACATTCAGACAAATTCCATCTGGCAGACCATGTTTCAACACATTGGTAGCAATGGATGTGATCACTGAACCGCAATGACTGAAATCAGCATCAGCTGAATAATCATTCAGTGAGAAACCAACAGAGGGTACATTTTCCATAGCTCCTTCGATAACGGCCGCCATGGTACCCGAATACAATACATTGATTGAAGCATTGCTGCCATGATTAATCCCTGACAAAATAAGATCAGGCTTACCCCGGAGTATTACTTTTTCGCCCAGTTTTATACAATCGGCGGGTGTTCCGTTGCAGCTATATTCCCGGTAGCCCGCTGTTTCAGCCAACAAGTAAATCCGCAAGGGCGACTGTATAGTAACAGCATGACCCATTGCGGACTGGGGTTTATCAGGAGCAACAATCAGGATGTCTCCGAGAGGCATTATTGTTTTAATCAGGTAACGCAGCCCGGGAGCATATATGCCATCATCATTGGTGATCAGTATGAGCGGTTTTTTCATATAAAAGGTAATGGTAATCTTAAAGTTGGGTGTCCGGGTTGGAGTTTGTAACAGGTATACTTTTTTGTCCGGGTATTGCTGTAACACCAGCAGTTACTATAAATTTCATCACTTCGGTAGAGTTGGCATTCAAGGGTTTTACGTTTTCACTGGGAACGATAAACAGGTTCCCTGAAAAATTATAGGAATGAGGCAGATAAACGGCAACTTTCCCTTTTTCAATGCCAAGTGCAGTAAGATCGTGCTGCGTGATAAACCCCATTTTTTCCAGGTCTGAATCTTTATTTACTTTTACAAGTACAGGTTCAGTAAATTTTTTATCCTTACCTACAAAGGCATTCATAAAGTCCTTGATGGAAGTATAAATTATTTTTACCAGGGGTGCCTGACTGATAATCTTGTCAAGTGAGCTCAGTATAGGTTTTATCAGTATGGAACTTCCGATTATGCCTATAAGAGTAATAAAGCTAAGGATGATGATCAATCCAAGACCCGGAATTTTAAATCCGATTAAACGGGTAAGATGCTGAATCAGCAATCCATCGATAAATTCAAGAGTTACCACTATTGCATAAATAGTGATTGCCAATGGTGAAATAAGCAAAAGCCCTTGAAAAAAGTAACGAATTAGTTTGTTCATACTGCTGAATTAGGGTGCAAAATTAGTCAAAATATTGCCTCAAACCGCAATATGGTATTAAGATGCAGGCATTCAGGCTGATATGAAATGAAATATCCGGTCCGGGTAAGACTTCTAGTCGAACCTGCAAATAAATATTATTCAACTGCTATTTGTCTTCCTGCTTTACTGTCATGCTTTCGGTAATAAATTTCTCCAGTTCCTCATAAAACATCTGAACCGGGAATCCCATTACATTATAATAACAGCCTTCAATTCCACTGATACCGATATAACCGATCCAGTCCTGAATGCCGTATGAACCAGCCTTATCATAAGGTTTGCAGTGAGTAACATAATATTCAATTTCATCCGGTTTCAAATTCCTGAAATTAACCAGTGTGTGTGCATGAAAAACAGTTTTTTGGGTTGCTGACTTCAGGCAGATTCCTGTAAACACGGAATGCTGTTTTCCCGAGAGTTGTTTCAACATTTCTATTGCTTTTTCTTTCCCTTCAGGTTTACCAACATACTTTCCATCGAGCCAAACAATAGTATCTGCTGTCACCAGTATTGAATCTTTGGTTAATTGCCTGGCATCAAAGGCATCAGCCTTCAATTCACAAAGATACCTGGCAATTTCGGCACCCTGTAAATGAACTGGGTATGCTTCTTCCACATCAATTTCAACCAGGCTGTAATTCAGGCCAAGGGCTTTAAGCAGCATTTGCCGGCGCGGTGATTTTGAACCCAGTAATAAATTGTAATGCCTTAGTATTTCCTGTTTCATTGAGTTGATTTTACAAATTGCTCAGAATTATAAGATATCGGGAAATTGTTATTTGTTTTATGCCATCAACTTAAATCATTTTGTTGCTATTTTCAAAATTGCCCTGCAACCATTGTCAGAATTCCGCCAAGCATGATCATTTTAAGCAAAGAACTCAGCCGGTGAAAATCTGCTTTCGATTCAGACCTTATCAGCTTTCTGATAAAAACAACCAACGGAACTTCAACGCAGGCAAACAACCAGGCTAATGCAATATACTTAGAAAAATGAAAGAGGTAAAGTTGTGAGATGATCAGTAAAAGAAATGTTATTGATGTGAACAGATACAATACTTTTTTAGTAATAAGTATGCCCTTGACAATGGGAAGTGATTGACAATCAATTAATTTGTCACCTTCAATATCTTCAATATCTTTTACTATTTCGCGTATAAAGCTGAGCAGAAATGCAAAAGAACTTATCGCTACCACAATAATTGTTATGAGCATGGAAGGTGCTTCGGGAATACCGGAAAAAAGTCCTTCAATAAGCCATGCCATAGCAATAGTTCCTGCCGACATACATGCCACAGCTATGTTGCCCAATAGTAAGCTTTTTTTTAACCTGATGGCATACCACCATGCTACCAATAAGGCAGTTACAAGTATGAGACCCGGCAACCAGCTGTTTGCTGACCAGGAAAGCCATAGAGCCAGAATTGTTGCTGCCAGACTCAGTAAAAGTGCTGAAGAAAGCGCAAAACCGCGTGTAATTTGTTTGCCGATGTAAAGTTTCTCCGGTTTATTAATACGGTCAGTTATCGTGTCGAAATAGTCATTACTGATGTAACCGGCAGCGGCGATAAGAATGGTTGCAGTCACCATCAACATGTAATTTAAGCTTCCCATCCCGGTAACTATGGAATAAGCTGAACAAACCGGAATGAATACCAGGTAACGTAGGATTATGAAAGTCACTGCTATTATAAACAGGTTTGGTACCCTAAGCATATAGAAAATAGTACGCATGGATCTGAATTCGTGAAAGGTTCAAATATTTGGTTGTTCGATTGCAGAATGTTTACAATGCACCAGGCAGAGCAGAAATGCAAAATTCCGTACTCCGGAATTTATTACCAATGATAAGCATCATCATTCAACCACTTTCCCTGCACTTTAAGCACCTGCTCAATAATGTCGCGCACACAACCGTGTCCGCCAGCCTGGTGAGAAATATAAGTTGCCGCTTTTTTAATTTCTTCTACAGCGTCGGAAGGGCATGTGGGAACTCCTGCAGCCAGCATGATTTCATAATCAGGAATATCATCGCCCATAAACAGCACATTTTCACTTTTAAGATTGTTGGTTTCGAGATACTGATTATAAACATCGATTTTTTTGTCAACTCCCAGAAAGACATCCTCAATTTTTAGGCTATCGAAACGGTGTTTGATGGATTCGGAAAAGCCTCCTGAAATAATTGCTATTCGATAGTTTTTCTTAACAGCCAGCTGCAAAGCATACCCATCCTTCACATTGGCTGAGCGAAGCGCATCTCCGGTACTTGTCAGGATTACAGTGCCATCCGTCAGCACTCCGTCATAATCAAAAATAAATGTATTGATCTTTAATAGCTTCTCCTTGTAGTTCGACATTTGCTGCTTGATATTTACTAAATGTATTTTTTACTGATCATGCTTGCTAACAAGCTGTAAAGGTGAGCATATTCGGGTAGAGATGCAAGAGATTCAATATGTTTCTGAATGGTGAGTGAATCATTACGTCGGGCTGGACCCGTCTGCATTTTCAGAGGATCTGCGTTAACTGCTTTCCGGGCAGTTTCCAGGATCAGTGAATGCAGGATTTCAGGCGGCAGGTTCGAATTTTTAAGAATTTCGTTGCCTATTGTATACATAAGGTTCGAATAATTACCGGCAAAAACAGCAGCTACATGCAATAGCAACCGATCATTACTATCAGTTTCATATACTTTTGGAGAGAGCTTATACGCAACTTCTTTAACAGCCTGCAAAACTTCAACAGCAGATGCTTCAACCAAAAAGGGCACCTCTGCTGTAACTAAATGATTTTCCTTTGTAATTGTCTGCAACGGATAGAGCACGCCAAAACGCTTAAAGTTTTCAGCTAAAACATCCATCTTAACTGAACCGGCAGTATGTATTACAACCCCTTCAAAGTCTCCGATTTTTTGAGCTACTTTCACAATAGCCTGATCTGTAACTGCTATAATTATCAGGTCAGCTCCTTTTCCAAGAGATTCAGGATTCTTGCAGGCAACAGTCCCAATACTATCGGCGAGAATAAGAGCATGTGAATACTCACGGCTCCAGATGCCGGTGATAGCATAGCCCTGCAATTTTAATCCTTTAGCCAGGTACCAGGCAACATTACCTGAGCCTGCTAAAGCGATCCTTTTAATGCTTTTCTGCATTATTGCAATTTTGGCACTGATTGAACTGCTAAGTTACTGCTTTACTACTTATTCTCTGTTCTTTCCCATCGTACGGCGCATAATAGTATAGGTTAAACCGCTGAACAGAATAACTATGCCGAACCATAATACCCCGATGAATGGGAAAATAATCGCTTTCATAACAATATAATCCTGCTGTTTCTCATATACTCCGACATGAATGGCTTTTGAATCTGTTGATACACCTTCGAAGCGAAGCTTAAGGTTAAGCGGGTCAAGTATAGCGTCAGTCCGTTTTAGTTCGCCGTTCACAATTTCATATCTGATCTCGGTTTCCAGCAGGCCTTCTTTCATACTGATGATTCTGAACCTTGCAACAATGCTCGCATTGTTAACATCATCATTTGTTATGGAGGTTTTCACATCGTCAAGAATTACAATACTTCGGGCAATAAATAATGAATCACCAATATTCATTGGCTGTTCTCCGCTTTTGCTATATCCTTCCGCATCCAAATTCCCTGTGCTTTGTTGGGCGAAACTCAGGAAAGTATATATGTCCTTATCAATAAAATGTTTTGTATCAGGATTATAAACATTACCCATACGTGTATTGACGTTCAAAGAAGGGTATACTGAGAAATCAACTTTACCTGTTCCGGCATCTTTCATTTTTACGAAATCAACCTTGTAGAAGGTTTCCCGGCCTTTTGTTTCCGCATCGGTATAAGTAACCATGTACCTGCCCATAGGTTGCCCTATACCTTTCTTCAAAACGAGATTTTCCTGGTTGTCGTTTGTTTTCCCGGTATCAGATCCCGATATGGAGTGCGATATTACCTGCGAATTGCTGAAAGCAAGCACTACACCCAGTAAAAAGAGCATAAATCCAATATGGGTGATAGCACCCCCAATATTTGATGTTTTCTTCAGATAGTGGATCACAAAATCAAGTGAAACCACTGAAGCCAGTATAATACTGAAAAGTAGCACAATCAGGCTTGCTCCCGAAACATGATCTCCCAGGGCGATAAATACGGTTAGAAGTACAGAGATCCCTGCAGCTATAAGCATCTTCCGGAGAAACACTTTAACTTCATTTACCCCATACCAGAGATACTGGCTTATGGCAATGCCTAACGCAACAACAATAGCAAATGGCATTTGCCAGTTATTATAGAAGTGAACATTATCAATAGGAGGGGCAATACCTGTTCCGAAAAGCTTGTTGAATACCGGTATGGATGTAGTAGCAATCACCTGGAAAGCGGAAAGCAGCACAACAATTGCACCTATAAGCATCCAGAATTCGCGGGTCATGATCTCGTCACTGTCTTTTTTAGGAAATTCCTTTTTCCGCAACAATAACAGCAGTAAAGGGATTACCAGGAACAGGACATTAAATACAACCATTTGTGCCGATAATGCATTTTCGCCAAAAGAATGTACTGAAGTTTCACCCAGCACTCCGCTGCGGGTAAGGTAGGTAGCATACATTACAAAAAACCAACCTAGTATCATGAAAAAATAGGTTGTTGCATAGGTATTAAATCTCTTTCTGGCAATAATCATGCTATGAAGTGCAGCTATTAGTATAAGCCAGGGCACCAGTGAAGCATTTTCCACAGGATCCCATGCCCAGAAACCGCCAAATGTAAGAGATTCATAAGCCCAGCGGCCTCCCAGGATAATACCGTTGCCTAAGGCCAGAACTCCTGCCAATGCCCAGGGAATGGCAGGTTTTAGCCATGAATGATATTGTTTACGCCACAACGAAGCCATAGCGTAGCTGAAAGGAACCAGCAAAACTGCATAACCAAGGAAAAGCGAAGGCGGATGGATAATCATCCAGATGTTTTCGAGCAGGGGGTTCAGACCATTTCCATCTGCAATTAAGCTTACATAGTTGGGTAGTTTGAAAAGCTCTTCGCCCATATTTTGCGGCATATTACGTAATAGCCCGAACGGTGTGCCTCCGATACTGAAACTGCCCAGATCCAGACCTAATACCATCGAAATAAGAAAGAACTGGCCTGTTGCAAAAACCGGCATAACCCATGATTTCCATTCCCTTGCAGTCCTCAATAATAATAAGCCTATCAATCCCTGCCAGAATGCCCATACCAGGTACGAACCTTCCTGTCCTGCCCAGAAACAGGATATAAGATATTTTGCCGGCATATCTAATGAAGAATACTGCCATACATATGAGTATTCGAAACAATGATTAACTATCAGGTAATACAGGGTGGCGATTGCCCCGAGTAGAGAAATAAAATGAAACCAGTAGAAACTTCCGGCCAGTTTGGTATACAGAACTTTCTTTTCGGACTTTCTGATCGACTGAATGTATAAAAGTGCTGAAACTATTAATGATAAGATGCTGAGCCAGATAAAAATACGGCCAAGGTAACCGGCCATCAGGTGTTCTCCAACGTATTGTATGTTCATGTAGATATCGATATATGTTTAGGCTACAAAAGTATGCTTTAAAACCAAATCCAGGGAAAGTTGTTTTTATTTGACAATAAAATTATTTTAAATAACAGATTAACAGGTAGATAAATTTCTTTAAAGAGCAATCATAAAGAGAATTAATCCGAATCAGGCGGGTTGATGTTATTAATTTATTAATATTGCGATCAACTAGCTCCAGCGTAAACAATGTTATGGAAATAAAAATTGTTGAGGTAACATCTCCCAGACTGCTTCGTACCTTTATTAACCTTCCGGCACGGATACATGTTGGTCATAAGAACTGGGTGCCGCCTATCTATCTTGACGACAGGGGCTTCTTTAACAAAAAAAAGAATAAATCATTTCTATATTGTGATACTATCCTTGCGATAGCATATAAACACGATAAACCTGTCGGCCGTATAATGGGTATTATTAACCACAGGTATAACAAAGCCAGTGGTGATAACGATGCCCGCTTCTGTTTCATGGAAACCTGGAATGATCCGGAAGTGTTCCATGCGTTAATAACTTTTATTGAAAACTGGGCCAAAAACAAAAACTGTGACAATCTCGTTGGACCCTTAGGCTTTTCTGACAAAGATCCTCAAGGGTTCCAGGTGGAAGGATTCAATGAACCGGTTGTGCTTGCTACCAACTGCAACTTTCCATATATGCCCGAATTGCTCTTAAAGGAAAGGTATTCTAAAAAAGTTGATAGTGTAGTATATAAAATTCCGGTTCCCGCTGAGATTCCTGATTTCTATAATTCAATTTATAAAAGGGCGTTGCTTAATAATCATATTAAAGTGCTGGAATTCACAAGTCGAAAGAAAATCAAACCTCTTATTCGTCCGGTCTTAACTCTTTTAAATGAAACCTTCACCGACATTTACGCTTTCGATCCTTTCGAGGAGCGTGAAATGGACGACTTTGCCAACCGTTATCTCCCGTTACTGGATCCGAAGTTTATAAAGATAATTACTGATCTGCAGGATAATATACTAGCATTTATAATAGCCATGCCTGATATCAGCAAAGGGATTATAGCATGTAAAGGCCGGGTTATACCGTTTGGAATTTTTCAGATCATTGAGGCAAGGAAAAAGGCAAAGCAACTCAATCTCCTTCTGGGGGGAGTAAAGGAAGAATACCGCGGTAAAGGCCTCGATGTGATTATGGGTGTAAAAATGCTCGAAACCGCTCATAAATTTGGCTTGGAGTATATCGACAGCCACCTGGAACTGGAAACCAATCTGCTGGTTCGTAAGGAAATGGAGCGTATGGACGGCATAGTTTATAAGAGGTTCAGGGTTTTCAAAAAAGAAATTTAATCTCTTCCTGCCCTTTCAGCAAGGTATCTTCATAGTTACCCAGGAATGGTATAAAGTACATTCTCGATTAAAAATGAATAATTGACAACAATTTTATAATATTGTTGTCGATTAGCAGATTATGAACACTAGCATGGAAATAAAAATTGTTGAGGTAACCTCACGAAAATTATTGCACACCTTTATTCATTTACCAGCAAAACTGCATAGGGATGAACCTAATTGGATGCCAACAATTTATGCTGACGACCGGAGTTTTTTCAATCCCCAAAAGAACCACCAGTTTGATTCGTGCGATACAATAATGGTAGTTGCTCTTGCTGATAATAAGCCTGTCGGCAGAATTATGGGTATTATACACCACAAGTATAATTTGCTGCGAAACGAAAATACAGCCAGGTTTGGTTATTTTGATTGTATTGATAATCAGGATGTCGCACATGCATTGTTTATAGCTATCCTGGAATGGGTAAGGGAACAAGGGAAAACACTACTGGTTGGACCATACGGATTCTCAGATAAGGATATACAAGGCTTGCTTATTGAAGGCTTTGAGCATTTACCGCTGATCGACTCTGCCTGCAACCCGCCTTATATTGTAAGGCTTGTGGAAAATGAAGGATTTAGCAAAGAAGTAGATTGCATGACGTATAAATTTCCTGTAAACCTGGCATTACCCGAACTCTATTACCGGATTCAGAAGCGCTCAAATTACAGCAGCAAAGCGGAATTAATCGAATTTACCTCGCGTAAGGGCCTTAAACCCTATATAGTTCCCGTTCTTCAATTGGTTAACAAAACATATGACCAGATATATGGCTTTGTGCCGATGTCGGATACCGAAATGCATGAATTTGCTTCCCGCTACCTGCCTATTATTGATCCGCGGTTTGTTAAGATTATCGAAAAGGAAGGAGAAGTTATTGGATTTATCATTGCCATACCCAACCTTACAAAAGGCATCCAGAAATCCATGGGATACTTATTCCCTTTTGGTATTTTTCAGATTCTGCTGGCATCCAGAAAGGCCAGGCAACTGGATTTAATGCTTGGAGCTGTGCGTCGCGATTATCAAGGCACCGGTCTTGAAGTAGTTATGGGAATATCACTGATCGAGTCTGCCCGCAAGGCCGATTTCAAGGATATTGAAGCACACCTGATTCTCGAAAACAATTATAAAATGCGTGCCGAAATTGAAAGACTCCAAATCCCGGTGCATAAGAGATTCAGGGTTTACAAAAAAGAATTATAAGTTTTTTCGGGGTGCTGGTTTCTTTAAGGGAAACTTTCAAAATAACTTCCCCAAATAAAAGTCGGATTCAGAAAAACTTTCATATGAAGGACCGTCCTTATAGAATTTCAGTAGTAGTTCAAGGAAGGTTTTATGAGCGTAGGGCATTTCAAGCCATGCAGAAGTGAGCGCCGCTGTGAAGCAGCATATTTGTTCAATCCTTTCAAGCGAACGGCTTGTCCCG
>JBBRCH010000068.1:0-25605 GCA_038204995.1 Bacteroidales bacterium
AGCCTTGCCAGCAGGATGTTTATGTATGGAAGATCACAGCCATATTCCGCGACGGAAGTGTTTGGGCCAACCTGAACATAGGAGAACAAAAAGGAATATCCGGACCGGTATACGGGACCATTACGCTTATAAGGTAAATAGATTTGAGAATTAACAGGAACAAGCCGGACTTTAGCCCGGCTTTTCTTATTTTTGCAGATAGATGACAGAATTATACCGATATGAAATTCATAATAGTCCATCCCGATAAATATCGGAAGAACTAAACAAATTTCTAGTCGGTATTTACCTTTGTAAAATTTTAAACGGTTTTTGGCCTGTTATAAAATTCACAATGGTATTAGTTGTCAATGATTTCTAAATACTTGTTAATATGATGGAAAAGAAATTTGTCCTGCAGATTGCCAATGAACTTGGAGTTCGTGATTTTCAGGTATTGAACACAATTAATTTGTTACAGGAAGGTGCCACAGTTCCTTTTATAGCCCGTTATCGCAAAGAGATGACAGGAAGCCTGGATGAAGTTCAGATAGCTGCAATACGGGAACGGTATGAGAAAATTATTGAACTTGAAAAACGACGGGAAGTTATTCTTGCATCAGTAAAAGAGCAGGATAAACTTACACCTGAATTGGAAAAACTGCTGGTTGTAGCTTCAACAATGAGCGAACTGGAAGATTTATATCTCCCTTACAAACCAAAGCGCCGCACACGTGCTTCGATTGCCCGGGAAAAAGGGTTAGAACCTCTTGCTAAGATAATTATGGCTCAGTCTGAATCAGATCCAGTCAGAAGAGCAAAAGAATTCATTAACGTTGAAAAGGATGTAAATAATGAAGATGAAGCCATTGCAGGAGCCTGTGATATTATTGCTGAATGGGTGAATGAAAACCAGCAAAGCAGACAGCGCATCAGGAATCATTTTGAACGATCAGGAGAAATAGTTTCACGACCGGTTCGCGGGAAGGAACTTGAAGGAATCAAATATGAAACCTACTACGACTGGTCTGAACCATTGATGAAGGCACCTTCGCACCGCTTACTTGCTATGTTACGTGGTGAGAATGAAGGATTTCTTAAGGTTAGCATCGAACCTTCTGAAGAACAGGCCAGGGAAGCATTGAATAAACTTTTTATAAAATCATCAAACGAAAGCTCCTGCATTGTTGAAGAAGCCGTGAAGGATTCCTATAAACGACTTCTGCAACCTTCGATTGAAACTGAATTTCGCCAGATGGCAAAAGAAAAGGCTGATAAAGAAGCAATCAGGGTTTTTGCTGAAAACCTCAGGCAATTGCTTATGCTTCCCCCTCTCGGACAGAAAACAGTTCTTGCGATTGATCCCGGATTCCGCAGCGGATGCAAGATTGTTATTCTCGATCGTCAGGGTCGTTTGTTGCACAACGAAACCATATACCCTCATCCACCCCAAAGTGAGGTAAAACAATCCGTTGCCAAGATTCAGAACCTGGTAAAAGCATATAAGATTGAAGCTATTGCAATCGGCAATGGTACTGCCGGAAGGGAAACAGAAAACCTGGTCCGTCGGATACCTTTTGATACGGAACTGATAGCCTTAATGGTGAACGAAAATGGAGCTTCGGTGTATTCGGCATCAGCAGTTGCGCGCGAAGAATTCCCTGAATATGATGTAACCGTTCGTGGTGCCATCTCTATCGGACGCCGCCTGATGGACCCGCTCTCCGAACTTGTTAAGATAGATCCAAAATCAATTGGTGTTGGGCAATATCAGCATGATGTGAATCAGACGATGCTTCAAAAAAGCCTCGAAACTGTTGTGGAGAGTTGTGTGAATAAAGTAGGAGTGGAGTTAAATACAGCAAGTAAACAGTTGCTTACCTATGTTTCGGGTGTAGGGCCGGTGCTTGCATCAAAAATCGTTGAATACCGCGACAAAAACGGGAAGTTCTCTTCGCGTGAACAGTTAAAAGGCGTGCCCCGGCTTGGGGAAAAGGTATTTGAGCAGGCAGCCGGCTTTTTACGTATACGTGAGTCCGAAAATCCACTTGATGCCAGTTCCGTGCATCCCGAAAGTTATCCTGTAGTGATGAGTATGGCTAAAAAGGCCGGATGTACTGTCGCTGAGTTGATACAAAATGAAGAATTACGCAAGCAAATAAAGCTGGAAGAATTTATTACCGATAAAGTCGGAATGCCTACGCTGACTGATATCATGGCTGAACTTTCGAAACCCGGACGTGATCCGCGTCAAAAATTTGAACTGTTCGAGTTTGATAAAAATGTAAACTCGATGGACGACCTCAAACCCGGTATGATATTGGATGGATTGGTTACCAATATCACCAATTTCGGAGCTTTTGTTGATATCGGAGTACATCAGGATGGGCTTATACATGTGAGCCAGATGGCTGACAGGTATGTAAAAGATCCTAATACAATCGTAAAACTGAACCAAAAAGTAAGGGTTAAAGTTCTTGAGATAGATAAAGAACGGAAAAGGATTCAGCTTAGCCTTAAAAATGTACAATAAAAGATTTTTTCAGGCTCAATAATCTTACCCTGCAAAACGCGTTATTGCTTAATGTTACCTTTACTTTTCAAATGAAAAAAAAGTTTAAGTTCACGCTTATTGTTTTACTAATGACGCTGGTCAATACCAATGGCTATTCCCAGATATTTAAAGGAGAAATCATTGGCGGGTTCAACAAAAGCCAGGTTGATGGAGATGAAGCCTATAAATTCAAGAAATGGGGATTTACCGGGGGAGTGGGTGTTGTTGCCCCTCTTTACAAAAACTGGTCACTTTCGCTCGAAACCCTGTATTCGCAAAAAGGCAGTAAGCAACGACCCAGGTTCAACGATTCTTTGGATGGTTCGTATAAACTGTTTCTGAATTATGCTGAAGTGCCTTTTATGATTCAATACACGGATAGAGATAATGTTTCAGCAGGAGTTGGCGTTTCATGGAACCGGCTGGTTTTTGCCGAGGAGTTCAGGAATGGATATAAAGTGGACTCGGTCTCGCTCCTGAGCAAGGTTTTTGACCGCGACGATTGGATAGCTTTTGGAGATATCAGGATAAGAGTGTATAAAAACCTTTTACTGAATGCACGATATGAATATTCCCTCAAAAAAATAGCAACCCGGACAGTGATCGATTCACAGACAGGAAAGCCGAATGAACGTGACTTTTATAACAACTTGTGGTCCTTCCGATTAATTTATATGATTAACGAGAAACGCTCCGATAAAAGTGTCAGAAAAAAAGATCCCCTTAATGAGTGAAGCAGAAGAAATAATTAAACGGCTTGAATTACTTCCTCATCCTGAAGGTGGCTGGTACAGGGAAGTATACAGGTCTGATGAATTGATTATGATCGCTTCTCTTCCAGAGAGGTATATTGTGCCACATTGCTTTTCAACCTCTATATATTTTCTGCTTAAATCTGATGATTTTTCAGCATTTCATCGTATCAGATCCGACGAAACGTGGCATTTTTATCTTGGGAGCCCACTCATAATTTATTGCATATACCCTGATGGATCATCATCTCAGGTTCTGATGGGAAACAAATTGTCTGACGGGCAATTCCTTCAGCATACTATCAGCCGTGACTGCTGGTTTGCGGCTAAATGTATTATAGATAAATCATTTTCACTGGTAGGATGCACCGTTTCGCCAGGGTTTGAATTTCAGGATTTTAAATTAGGGCAACGACAAAAACTCATTGGTTTATTCCCGCAGCATACTTCGGTGATTACTGAATTTACACGCCAGTAAATCGATCTTCGCACCGGATAATTAAAGATTCCTCCAATATATATTGTTATTTTTACAAGGGACAGGATGAAACATATTGAAGACTTATCGGTATGACCAGGTATGTTTATTTCTTATTCCTGAAAGTTTTTGCCGCTTCGAGTACAGCATTTATCAGTGGCATGCTGAGCGTGCTTTGTGCATCCATACGTTCAGGATGCCATTGAACAGCTATAAAAAAGGGATGGTTTAACGTATCAATCCATTCTATGGCTTCTGCGATGCTGTCGGCACTTGACGCTGAAATAAGCATGCCTGGAGCAAGCTTTTCGATAGCCTGGTGATGATTGGTGGTTACCATGCCTGTATCGGCTTTTACAATTGATTGCAAGAGGCTTCCTTTTGCTATATTCACCGAATGATAACAGTGGATATAATCATCACACTGGTGGATTACTTCACCTGGATGATCGGCCGGAATATCCACGATCAATGTTCCTCCCAGGGCCACATTGAGTATTTGCTGTCCCCGACAAACACCCAGGATTGGAAGTTTTAATAGCATAGCTTCCCTGATCAATGCAAATTCGAGGGAATCGCGTCCGGGATTTGTCTGGCAACGAGCTGAATCAGCTTCTTTCCCATAATAGGATGGAACTACATCCTCACCTCCGGTAAAAACAATTGCATCAGCAGTTGAAAGCAAATGTAAGGCAGAATCCACCTGCATCCCTTTCAAATCAATAATCTCAACTGTTGAATCACTCCTGTGAACCCAGTTAATATAATTCTCGCTACCCAATGATAAAGCAATCCGAAGCGGTTTATCCATTTTTGTTGTGTTGCATCCGATTATAAGTGAAAAGCCGGCAAAAGATATTGCGGTTAAAAGTAATTTGATTGATCCTGCAGTCATATACTATTTATTTTCTGGTTAATGGTTAAAACCCTGCAATTTTATTGCAGATACTTAAGTTTCTATAAATTTAAAATATTTAAAGACCGAAGACAGGAGACCGAAGTCAGAAGTATCTTTAAATTAATATAGTAATAACTTCCTGTCTTCCGACTTCAGGATAACAAGTTTTATTTTATCGAATTTCATTCGAAATCTTTAAACCTAAGTATTTTCAATGCATAGTGGTTTAGTATCTGTATGACAGTAAAATAAGCTTAGAAACGAAACGTGAAAACTGAAAACTGAACATTTGAAACCGGACAATTAGTGTTTAGTATTTCATATTGGAACAACAAACAAAGAATGCCAGATTCCTAGTACAACAAATGCATCTTCTCCTTCCCGCGCCATCCTGCATCATACTTGTTTTCAACGAAATATATCAGTAAATCAGCATCATACTTATTTTCGGCGAACCATATAATTTTCTTTGCATCATATTTATTCTGGCAGAAAAACCAGAGCCCTTTGTTCCCGTCGGCATCATATGCATTTTTTACCGTGTATACAAGGAGGTCGGCATCATATCGGTTTTCAACTACAAATACTTTTATATCAGCATCATAACGATTGTTGCAGCTATAAATCTTCTGTGCATTTGCTGAAAATGAGCATGCAAAAAGTAAAAGCAGTAATCCTTTAAAAGATAACTTTAGCATATTCATTAATTTCAGATAAAGATAGGATTAATTTCTGGAATAGTATTCGGGTAGTATAAAATGAAGAAGCGATTAAAAATTCAGATAAAATTCTTTTGTAAGATACTGATATTCTTCGCTATATACAGATTTTGATTTATAAATAGAAATTTCATTTTCGTCTGCAGATAATTTTTCCTTATGAGTAAATGTAACCAGTATGCGATGTGGTTTTTGGTCAGGCGAACTCTTTACAAGGGTTAACTTTTCCGGGAATAAGGTGTGTTTTGCGGCAATTTGTTTCCAGTATTCACAAGCATCATATGGAATAATAAAAGCTGCTTTCCCTTCTTTAGTGATTATTTTTGAAGTGATCCCAAGCAGATCAGAAACAGGTAAGTTGTCATTGTGTCGTGCCATATTCCGGGCTGTACCCGGAGATTTTAGTGAATCAGTGAAAAAAGGGGGATTGCAGACAAGAAGGCTGTACCGATAAGCAACATCTTTAGCGTACTCCTGAATGGATGTGTTGAAAACCTGGATTTGGAAAGGCCAGGGACTGAGTTGTATATTATGTTGCGCCAGGGTTACGGCTTGTAATTCCAATTCCACAGCATCAACAGGCGTATGGTTATTTCGTTGAGCCATCATCAGGGCAAGTATACCTGAGCCTGTGCCTATATCAAGTATTCGTGTCTCGTTTTCGCAAGTTACCCATGCACCTAACAACACCGAATCCGTGCCGATTTTCATAGCGGCTTTGGTATCGTCGATACTGAATTTTTTAAAATGAAACATTTTAATGAATGAATAAAGGGAGGCGAATTTCGAAATTTTTTACAAATACAGCTCTATTAATCCCTCAGGAGCATCAATATGAATCGTTCTGGTTTTGCGATCGATTTTTTTTACAATCTCATCCACAATGGGTATCAGGATTTCTTTCCCGTTTAAATCAATTGCCAGCAGGGATTGTTGTGGCATTTCGAGCACAGTCCGAACGGTTCCGGTTTCTCCGTAATTTGCATCAATTACTTTATAGCCTTCAATTTCATAGGAGGATAACCGTGTGTCTTTTTGTTTTGGCAGCATGACGATCGGAATATAAAAGTCGCAACCGGCAAGCGCGGAAGCATCATCAGTATTATCAATATCCATCAGTTTTACGAGCGCCTGACTTTTTGGTCTGCGTTCGAGACGTTCAATAAAAAATGGAACCAGGTTCTCATTGAATTTGATGAACACTGATTCCAGATTTTCTATTTTATCAAGTATTTCGGTATCTATCTGAAATACTACCTCGCCTTTCGAACCGAAAGTCCTGACGATCTTTCCCAGATGGAAAAGTTCATCTAATTTCATAAGGCTATTATGCTTTTTCGTCGGTTGCAGGTGCTTCAGGAGCAATTTCAGGAGCAACCTCAGCAACTACTTCAGGAGCAACCTCAGCAACTGCTTCAGGAGCAACTTCAGCAACTACTTCGGGAGCAACTTCAGCAACTACTTCAGGAGCAACTTCAGCAACTACCTCGGGAGCAACTTCAGCAACTACTTCAGGAGCAACTTCAGCAACCACTTCAGGTGCAACTTCGGCCACTTCTTCGGAAACTTCAGCTTCTACTTCAATTTCTTCTTCTATATGTCCGGCTGCTTTTTTAGCTTCAGCAGCTTGTTTTTTAGCCAGTGCATCGGCTTTTGTCTGATTTACTTTAACTTCAGCTTCGAAGAGTTTTTTATCAGCCGATTTTGATTTCAGTTGGATCTCATTTTTAGCACTTTCAATCTTACCTGTCTTAACCGTTTTCCATTCTTCAAATTTAGCCTGTGCCTCTTCCTCTGTCATTGCACCTTTTTCAACACCTTTAAGCAGGTGATGCATATATGCTACACCCTTATACCTTAGTATAGCTTCAACTGTTTCTGTCGGTTCAGCACCTGTTTTTACCCAGTAAAGTGCGCGGTCAAAATCTAACTGAATATCGGCAGGTCTTGTTATCGGGTTGTAAATACCAATTTTCTCAATAAAACGTCCGTCACGTGGTGCACGACCATCAGCAATCACGATATGGAAATAGGCCTGGCCTTTTTTACCAAATCGCTGTAATCTCATCTTTGTTGCCATGTAAATTGTTTTTGTTTAATGGTTATTTATAAAACCCTGTTTGATAAGAAGTTATAATTATCTTCGGGTTCTTATTTTAAGGGTGCAAAGATAGGACGTTATTTTTAATATTCAAAGCTTAACAGTTCAGTTTTATGAATTATTTATAATGTTATTCTTTTTCTGTGATGACCTGTGGTTTCCTGAGCTTTTCAGTAACCTGTAATAGCGCTTTACCCGGGGCATGAGTGTCACAATCAGTATGGTAATACCAAGAAGCCCGATTATGCCCTGAATCTTTGATCCTATACCTAAAATCATCATCTGCAAAATAATCCAGGTGATCAGCATAATCGAAGTATAAAGGGAGTAGGTCCAGGCCCAGTGATAACCTGAATAGATATTAAGGCGATTGATTATCGGCCAGTCTGGTTTAAAAATTAATGGGAAAATAAGGAATAGAGGGAAAAACCCGAGCACTAAAAAAAGTATGATGCCGGGTATAAGATAGCTGTTGAAAAATGTACCTTCCAGAAGTGTAACAGGCAATTTAATACTTTCGCCCGATGGATCATTGATCAGGCTGATGCCTCCATATATGGCACTCACTGCTTCAAAAGCAATTAAAACGATTAAAATATATACTTCTGCGAATTTGCTTTTTATCTTTATCATGCGGGGTAGCCTTTGATTTTTCAACAAAGCTATAATTTTTATTCAATTATAGTAATCGCAGGCCTTATTTTTCTGAATTCATGAAATTAAAAATATCCTGATTGACTTATATTTATCTTCCTGTCCTTTCGTTGCTTCCGTTTTGATAAACGGAGATTTACCATTTTTTATCAACACCTGACAGAATTCTGTTTTAAAAAGGTAACTTAGCAGATTCCATAGTCATATGGTAAAAATCTGATAATCAAGTATTACATGCCCAAATTTAGTCATCTTCACGTACATTCTCAATATTCATTACTCGATGGTGCAGCCGAAATCCCTGCCATGTTCAAAAAGGCTGTTGCCGATGGAATGCCAGGTATTGCTCTTACCGATCATGGTAATATGTTTGGCGCTTTCCAGTTTATTGCCGAAGCAGAAAAAACGAATGGTAATAATACCACACCATCTATAAAGCCTATTCTTGGTTGTGAATTTTATCTGGTCGAAGATCGTCACCGGAAGAAATTCGGCGGGGGCGAAAAGGATGTTCGCTATCACCAGCTTCTGCTTGCCAAAAATGCCACCGGGTATAAGAACCTCGTCAAACTTGCTTCCCTGGGATATATCCAGGGTATGTACGGTAAATATCCACGTATTGATAAGGAATTATTGCTGCAATATCATGAAGGATTGATAGCCACTACCTGCTGCCTTGCTGCCGAAGTTCCGCGCACCATCTCACGCAAGGGGGAATCCGAGGCTGAAAAAGTTTTTAAATGGTGGCTCGATATATTTGGCGAAGATTATTATGTGGAACTTCAACGGCACGAAATCCCGGAACAAAATGAAGTAAACCTTGTGCTTCAACGTTTTGCTGCCAAATACAATGTGAAAATGATCGCCAGCAACGATTCACACTACGTTGAGCAAGAGGATTTTAATGCGCATGATATCTTGCTTTGTGTGAATACCGGTGAAAAACAAAGCACGCCTACTTTCAGGGAGTATGCTGATAATGACTCTATGGTTAAAGGCCGGCGCTTTTCGTTTTATAACGATCAGTTCTTTTTCAAAACTACAGAGCAGATGAACCTGCTATTTGCCGATGTCCCTGAAGCCATTGATAACACGAACGAAATTGTTGACAAAGTTGAAATAATCAGACTCCAGAGGGATATTATGTTACCCAATTTCCCTGTTCCGCCTCAGTTTAATCTACACAGGAATTCGATTTTTACCGAAAGGAAAGATGTAAACGGGCAAAAGGAAATTACTGCCGATGTACGCAACCAGTGGGAGTTTCTGAAACATATCACTTATGTTGGGGCAAATGTAAGGTACGGTGAAATTACTCCTCAAATTAGGGAGCGTATTGACTTTGAGCTGCAGACCATACACGATATGGGTTTTGCAGGTTACTTCCTGATCGTCAGCGATTTTATTAAAGCCGGCCGTGATATGGGCGTATATATCGGGGCGGGACGTGGTTCGGCAGCTGGAAGTGTGGTGGCATATTGTACAGCTATCACCAATATAGATCCTTTGAAGTATAATTTACTGTTCGAGCGTTTCCTGAACCCTGAGCGAATCAGCATGCCCGATATCGACACTGACTTCGACGACCAGGGCAGGCAGAAAGTGATTGATTATGTAGTGCAGAAATACGGACAGAACCAGGTGGCTCAAATTGTTACCTATGGCACCATGGCTGCTAAAAGCAGCATCAAGGATGTAGCCCGTGTTCTCGATCTCGACCTTAGCATAAGCAATTACCTTACGAAATTGGTTCCGGATAAACCTGGCATCAAATTAAAAAGGGTCTTAACTGCACCTCTTACTCAAAAAGAGGGTCCGAAATCATTGGAGGAAAAAGAAGATCTCCGCTCCGAGGATATGGACAATGTACGGAAAATCAGGGAGATATATAATTTTTCAGGCACCGACACTTCTATTCTCCTGCAAAAGCAGGTTTTGGAACTGGCTTCGAAGCTCGAGGGCTCGGTGCGTGGTACCGGCATTCATGCCGCCGGAATAATCATCGCTCCCACCGATCTTACTGACCTTATACCTGTTTGTGTTGCGAAAGATTCTCCATTGTGGGTTACACAGTTCGAAGGAAACGTAATCGAATCGGCAGGAGTCATCAAGATGGACTTCCTTGGTTTGAAAAATCTTACCATTTTGAAGGATGCCCTCCAGATGATTGAGGAAAATCATGGCATTAAAATAGATCTGGACACCATTCCACTCGACGATGTCCCCACCTTCGAACTATACCAGCGAGGCGATACCGATGGTACCTTTCAGTTTGAAAGTATCGGGATGAAACAGCACCTGCGCAATCTGAAACCTGATAAATTCGAAGATCTGATTGCAATGAATGCACTCTTTCGCCCGGGACCTATAAAATACATTCCCAATTATATAGCCCGTAAACATGGTCGCGAAGCAGTTTCATATGACCTTCCTGTTATGGAAGAGATACTGCAGGAAACCTATGGCATCACTGTTTACCAGGAGCAAGTGATGCTGCTTTCGCAGAAACTGGCAGGATTCAGCAAAGGAAAAGCTGATGAATTGCGCAAAGTAATGGGTAAAAAGATTCGCGAAAAGCTGGATAAAATGAAGCCTGAGTTCATTTCGGGTGGTACCGGGAACGGCCATCCTGAAGATAAACTCAATAAAATCTGGACCGACTGGGAAGATTTTGCTTCCTATGCTTTCAATAAGTCTCACAGTACCTGTTATGCATACATTGCATACCAGACGGCCTATCTCAAAGTCCACTACCCGGCTGAATACATGGCTGCTCTGCTCACTGCCAACCTTGGTACTGTCGATAACCTGACAGCTTATCTGGATGAATGCCGCCGGATGGATCTGCGTGTGTTAGGCCCCGATGTGAATGAATCAGGGCTTAATTTCTCGGTTAACAAGAATAAAGAAATCCGCTTCGGGCTGAAAGCGCTTAAAGGCATGGGCGATGCCGCTGCTGATTCATTATTGACTGAGCGTACTGAACATGGTCCTTATACGGGCATCTTCGATTTTATTAAACGGGTGAACCTTCGCACTGTGAATAAAAGTTCGATGGAAGCTCTGGCTCAGGGAGGCGCATTCGACAGTTTCGAAGGGATGCACCGGGCACAGTTTTTTGCAAAAGAATCGAACGAAGACATCACTTTCCTTGAAAAACTGATCCGTTTCGGGGGTAGTTTCCAGACCATGCAGCTTTCATCGCAACAATCATTGTTTGGCGATCTGGGGCCAGTCGAAGTCCCTGACCTGAAACTTCCTGATTGCCCGTCATGGTCGAATATCGAAAAGCTTAAACGCGAAAAAGCGATCGCGAGCTTCTTTATCTCAGGCCATCCGCTTGATGAATACAAGTTCGAAATTGATACCTTCTGTAATGTTTCGATCAGAAAGCTAAAGGCAAATATGGCTGCAGCGGCTTCGCATGATATCTTTATTGCAGGAATTGTTTCCAAAGTAAGGCATGAAGTAGCCAAAAACGGTAATCCATACGGGCGATTTACAATTGAAGACTTTGATGAATCCATCGAGTTATCGCTTTTTAAGGAAGATTATCTTAAATTCAAACACTTGTTGGAAGAAGACCGGATTGTGTTCGTGAAACTGAGAACAGCTCCGCGTTACAATACTCCCGACCAGTTCGAACCCCGTATTCAGCGCATTTCGCTTCTGAGTGATATTATGGATGAACAGGCAAAAGCTCTGAATATCCAGATTCCTTTCGATAATCTCAACGACTCCCTGACCTACAAGATCATTGACGCTGTGAAAAAGAATAAAGGAAACTGTAAAGTCAGGGTCGAGCTTTTTGATTTTGTGAATAATTACAGGGTCGAAACTGTATCTTCACAACATAGGATTATATGCAGCAGAGTTATACATCAGCTCAGCACGGTACCCGGGATTAAACTCAAGGTGAAAGCTTAACCTGAATTATTCTTTCAGAAGATAAGAGATAAGAGATAAGAGACAAGAGATAAGAGATAAGATAAGGCAGCAGTTAAGTTTTTGCATTATTTAGTTTGCAATAGATTTTTTCTGGTAGTTTTTCATAATTTATTGATTCTTTATACTTTTATATTTTGTCTTTTTTTTAGTTCATGAATTTACCCGGTTAAATTAATCATCAGGATTTCTCTCTGATGCAAAGCTAAATTGTCTAAATTTGCACAAATAAACCAACATCAACAAACAAAAATATTATTAAGTTGGTTCTAGTATAACATTATAAATTTGACTTCTGCCCAATTGGCAATTAACTAATAAAAATTAACAATTAACAGCAAATATTATGGCACTTAATTTCACGGATGCAAATTTCGCAGAACTGGTTGAAAAATCAGATAAACCTGTAATCATTGACCTTTGGGCTGAATGGTGCGGACCATGCCGCATGGTTGGCCCTATTGTTGAAGAAATGGCTAAGGAATATGAAGGAAAGGCTGTTATCGGCAAACTGGATGTTGACAGCAATCCTGTAACTACAGCCAAATTTGGAATCCGCAATATCCCAACTATTCTTTTTCTAAAAAACGGCGAAGTTGTTGACAAACAGGTTGGTGCAGTTCCTAAAAGTGTTTTAGTCGGAAAATTGGAAAAACTTCTTGGATAAAGAAGATTTAGGATTTAGGTTTAAGGTTTGAGAAGTTTATATCAGAACATTTATCTCAAGCAGATGTAATCTTTTCTTCTATTCACTGATATCCGAACTGTAATTTCTTTCAATTATGCCTGTAACCCTCGATCAATCCCGTATTCCCCAGTATCAGAACCTTGAGTTCCTGGCACGAACCGTTGTTGAGGGTTTTATTGTTGGATTGCATAAAAGTCCTTTTCATGGTTTTTCGGTCGAGTTTTCGGAACACCGTCTGTACAATCCCGGCGAACCGACGCGGCATATCGACTGGAAACTCTACGGACGAACTGACCGCTTGTATGTAAAACGATACGAGGAAGAAACAAATCTTCGTTGCCAGATCGTTATCGACAATTCTTCATCCATGTTCTTCCCGGTACGGGAGGTATTGGATGTTGATCACCCCAATAAAGTTACATTTTCTGTTTATGCAGCTGCCTGTATAATGCAACTGCTCAGACGGCAGCGCGACGCTCTTGGGCTGAGCCTGTTTAGCGAACAGGTCAATCTGCATACCCAGGCTAAATCAAACTCGGTTCACTATAAATTCCTGCTGGGCAAACTCGAAGAACTTCTTACACCTATCAAGCCTGAAGATCAGCGCACCTCAAAGGTTACCAATTCATTGCATTATATCGCCGAAAATATACACAGGCGCTCACTGGTAGTATTATTCAGCGATATGTTCGATGCAGGGGCCGACGATTCCGCGCTTTTTGATGCGTTGCAGCATCTGCGTTACAATAAGCACGAAGTAATACTTTTCCATGTAGTGGATAAGGCTAAAGAGCTGGATTTCGATTACGAAAACCGCCCGTATCGCTTTGTGGATATGGAAACCGGTGCCGAAATAAAACTTCAGCCTGCCGAAGTGCGCAAAACGTATTCCGAAGCTATCGGTAAATTTCACCAGGAACTGAAACTGAAATGCGCCCAGTATAAAATTGACTTTATAGAAGCCGATATTAACAAGGGATTTGAGCAGGTGTTGCTTCCGTATTTATTGAAAAGGGAAAGGATGATGTAGTTTCCATGAAAGGGGATTTTCTACAGTAAGTCATTATATGATCAATAAGGGTAAGATTCTCGAGAAGGATATTACCCTTTTTAGGTATTAAGCTTTCAAAACAGCCTTAATTTGTAATCCCACTTCCTAATATGGTGATTGAACCTTTATAAATCTCCGTTTTATAGAAGCCAACGGTTTTTAAAATAAAATAATAGGAGCCGTCGGGAACGCCCTTTGCAGCCCAGTCACTCTGATAATTTGAATCATCAAATAGTTTTCTGCCCCAGCGGTCAAAAACCACCAGTTCCATCCTTTGAAACTCAGTTGTGATTTTAATCTCTTCACCTGAACCAGTCTTGTTTTCATTCAGAATCATAAACGAATCATTGAACCCGTCACCATTAGGTGTTATAACCCCCGGAATTTTTAATTTAGCATCTTTTATCTGAATTTTAAATTCAATAGTATCACCGCAGCCGTTCTCATTCAGGATAAATAACTTAAGGATATAGTATCCATCGGTATTGGTAATTGCTCTAGAATAAACATGAGTTGGATTGAAAGACCTTGCCGTATCACCATCGCCGAATTCCCATAACGGAGGCTCAATCACATGGGTAGGGGATATCTCCTGAAACGAAAAGGTCAGAACAGGATTCTGAAGATAGATTGTAGTGTCTGAATTACCTTCAATGATAAGGTTAACATCGGCAGCGGGTAATCCTTCGATGGTGAACAGACTGTCGAGCTTACACCCCTTGGAATCAGTGATTGAGATCAGATATGGACCGGAACACATCCCGGTCTGAATGGAATCGAAACGACCGGGTTTACCATTCCACAGGTATATGTAAGGAGAGGTTCCACCTGTAGAATTGGCCATATAATTGGCATCGCATTTTAAGACACAAGTAGGATCAATTTCAGTGAGTGTAACTTTTATTTCAGGATTCACGGTCACATTTCCATTCAGGAAAATGGATGTAACATTAACACCCTGAGTATAATAAGAACTACCCGGAGTATTCCATTGAAGTACCGAAGAGCCGACAAGGCCATTGAATTTCAACCAAACCAGGGTGTCTGAAGTAATGGTTGCAGAACTGGTACGGGACCAATTAATAATTATTGAGTCATTGTCATTGTAAACTTCAAAAGTGCCTCCTGCCAGGAGTGCGTTTAATGCAAAATATTCAACAAAGCCGATAACGTTTTTATCAAATGACAATACCAGTCTGAGTGAATCAATATCATTCATATTGTGCACCACAACCGGCATTGCTGTTGATGCATGATAACACATCTGAAATTCGCCGATTTCTGTTATTACCTGGGCATTAATGAGCTTTGGGGTAAAAGCAAAGAATAAAACAGCTATAGGTAAAAGTGTCAGAAATTTGCGCATGCTTTTCAGTTGGGTCAGGGAATGTATTCTATATAAGGCTTTAAAGGGTACAAAATTAGTCAATTTAATGCATTTCAAAGAGTATAACGTGTGAACACTCTTTTTCGTGTTTCACAGGCTGAATTAATATCTGCCATATTCAACCATCATGATTGTGCAATCTTCGATAACATCAATACCTGCTTCAGTCAATAGATTTTCAAATTCTGTATTTTCTGCTCCGGGGTTAAAAATTACCCGTTCAGGATTTAATGTAAGAATATAATTATACCATGATTTCTGATTTTCAGGGCTAAGGTATAATGTAACTGTGTGAATGTTCTGTAGTTCGGGAAAACCCGTCTTTACATGAATTGCATCAATCATTCCTTCTCTCAGCCCAATGGCAGCAACCTGAAAATGACCTGAAACCAGGGTTTTTACACAAATATGTGAAAATCTCCTTTCTTTGAGACTGGCTCCCAGCACCAGGGTGGTCTTATCCATAATAAAAACAGATTCTTTTGAGATGGCGTGTATTAAACTTCCCTGAGAAGCAGTTCAAGGTTTTCGAAGCGGCGGCGATAATCATCTCCGGACCTGCTTATAATTTCATGAGCTTCTTCGACCCCGAATGTATGTGTTATCTCAACCCGTTTTTCCTGTCCCGGTAAATCTTTGTAGGTAAGGAAATAGTGTTTAAGTCTGTCAATAACTAGTTCCGGACAATCAGAAATGTTTTTGTATTCGCCATAAACAGCATCGTTTCGCAAAACGCAGATAATTTTATCATCCGATTCATTTCCGTCTATCATTCTGAATCCACCGATTGGTATAGCTTTAACAAGAATATCACCATGAGATATTACTTTCTCGGTGAGCACGCATACGTCAATAGGGTCTCCATCACCTTTAATATCCTCACGACCGGATTTCTCCATACAATAATCAGCAACGGATTTTCCGCTATATGTCTGCGGCAGGAATCCGTACATTGCCGGAACAACATTTGAGTATTTCTGTGGACGATCGAGTTTCAGATAGCCACTGACTTTGTCAACTTCATATTTAACGGTATCAGTCGATACCATTTCGATAAAACAAGTAAGGCATTGCGGTGATTCGTCACCTAATTCTACTCCATGCCACGGATGCGATTTATACCTTAATCCCATTAGTTTCCCAATGGGATCCATAATTTTATTCGACATATGAGTTAGAATTAAGTATGTATTTTTTTTTACAAAAGTATAAATTTCCTTTTGTTAATTGTGAATAAATAACAGATTTGAAACTGAATATATATGTGGTTTCAGCATTCAGACGTTTCACGCGATATAACTTATGAAATCCTCTCCGGGAAGGTCAACCTTAGTATACGGATAGAGCAGCAATTGTGATTAAAACAGATAAACCAACTGTGATCCCGGAACCAATTGCAAATGACTGCCATACCTTCTTCTTCTTGATCTTATATGCCTGGTTCGAATACCCGTTGTAATAGCTTGAGTTTTCAATGAGTTTCAGATCCCTGTAACCCAGATTATTCTTCGAAGGAGGTGTGGATGAACAGGCAATAGCCGGAATTAATCCCCAAGGAAAATAAATGCTGCTGATCAGTGTGCCGGTTGCGGCGGCCTTGTAGCCTTTATAATATAGTTTTGCATCCCTGGATCCTAACAAAAACATGCTGTCATTTACAGATCCGTCGTCAACTGTTATGTTTCGTTTCTCTTCCAGGTATACAAGTGTTCCGTTATGATATTGCAATTTTGAAACTTCAGTGCGAAGGATGGATAAAGTGTCTGTACCGTTTTCGGGAATATAAATTACGTCATCCGGGTTAAGATGTATGATCCGGGATTTCACTTCCTGGCCTGACTTAAGAGAGATAATATCCTGAGCAACAGCGCCCGGAAATCCTGTGAATACAAAAAATACAATTACAAGTGCTCTTTTCATAATGATAAGGTAATAGATGTCAAATATAAAAGAAATGTCTTACCATTAACGGTATTTATATAAATTTGTTATCATAAAAAAGCGATAATCATGCGAAAATTACTAATCTTGCTTGCGATCTTTTCAGTAATGATATCCTGTTCCAAGGAATCGAAAACTACAGACGATCTCCCGAAATGGCTTCAGGAAAGAATTGCAGCTGATGAAAAGGAAATTTCATCTAATCCTCAATCAGGTTTAGACCTTGCTGCCTGGATCCGGTATGAATATAACGGAGCAGTTTATTTCGAGTATCATAACCTGCTTTTGTCATCCTTACCCAAGGTTTTTAATTATGATGGTACTGAAATGACCTACTCACTGCCAGAATACGAAAACTACCAAAATGGAAAGTGTTGTAAGAAGTTTGTCTGGAAGGGTAAACTGTATATTGAGGATTGATCCTTCATCGATCAGCATTTGCTTTCAGTTCCCTGGTTCCTGATGTGCTTATAATTTTATTGAGGCACCTTCCATTCTCTTATGATTAGGAGCAAATATTATCTTTTTTAATGATCAAAAGAATGTTGATAGTATGTTGTTTTACCCGTCGTATCTGTTTCTGTTATTTTTGTAAAACACAACCTGTCTATCAGTACTATTTTAGAATAACCTGAAGTGCAGATTGAGTAACTTTTGATGAGCGATCACTAATGGTAAAGGTGTAAATCCGGACAAAAAAACATTTTTAAAAGAAGGCCGGTTTGTGGCAAGGATTTCATATTTACAGATGAGCCGTTTGGCCTGATCCATCGACAATATTCAGTATTGGAATAAATAGATTGAACATTAAATGTATCATCAACAAAATGATTTGAGATGTAATATGTGTATTGCCATTTATTTTGTATACTTTTGCATATAACATCGATACATCCTGAATATCTGAACCTGTTTGAGGGATGTATTAGATACGGTTGGAATTCAGTTAAATAACTTAAAACAAAATTATGGGAAGAGCACGTGAAACTTTTGGTAAAAGGGAAAACCGCACTAAACAAGAGAAAAAAAGAAAAGAAAAAGAAGCAAAGAGGCTTGATAAAAAAGATGGCAGAGATGGCAATAACATGGATGAAATGATTGCCTATGTTGATGAATTTGGAAGAATATCCTCCACACCTCCCGATTTAACCAAAAGAGTTGCGATTAAAGCCGAAGATATTCAAATCGGCGTTCCCAAGTATGTTGAACCTGGCGAAGGAGAATTGATCCGGACAGGTATAGTTGCTTTCTTTAACGATTCCAAAGGGTATGGCTTTATCAATGATGTCTTGTCAGGTAAAAGCGTTTTTGTCCATATTAATGGACTTGAAGAACCGATTAAGGAAAATAATAAGGTAACGTTTGAAGTTGTTAACGGTCCCAAAGGCCCTAATGCAGTGAATGTAAAACTGGTTAAATAAAAAACTTTCCCGATACAAAATAATGCTGCCAGCCATTCAATTGGAACTGGCAGTTTTTTTTATATTAGCTGTAGGCAGTTTTATCCTGTCAGTCATATTATAATTAAACTATTTTTGTGATTACTATTGGCTCATTCCATGCAAATCCGAACATCCATCTATCACAAACTTATCCTCTACATCTTTATTTTAGGGGTATTTGTTATTGTGGTAGTTAGTCTGTATTCTTTTATTACAGCCCGAAATGCGATTCTGAAGCGTACTTTCGATCAGCTTACATCACTGAGAGTTGCTAAAAAGGAACAGGTTGAACAGTTTTTTAACGATAGGGTTAAAGAAGTTGAATTGTTTTCGCATCTTGAGAATACCGGTGTTCTCAGGATAAAAACCAGAAAACTCGAAGGATTGATCACATTCGGTTTGCCACAGCAGGGTCTGGATTCAAACTTCAAAAAGTTCTTCAAATCAGGTAATTATTTCCGGAATTTATATATTGTAAACGGAGAACATGTTGAGCGTTATAGTTTTGATTCCATCACAGGAGTTAAAGAGGTGCCGGATAAAATGGAGTCAGAAATGCTCAAACCGATCATAGCAAAAGTAAAAAGTGGAAATGTTGTGGTATTGCAGGATTATATAATGAACAGCAGCGACAGCACAACTCATTTGTATGTTGCTTCTCCCTTAGGTAAATCTTCGTTTTCGGGTCCTAAAATCGTAGTGTTCGAAATAAAATCTTCCGCCATCAATAAAATTATGAAAAACAAGGAAGCTGCCGATGGTCTGGGTAAAAGCGGAGAAGTTTACATGGTAGGACCTGATTCGCTGATGCGGAGCGAATCACGTTTCTTTGCGAATTCCGTCCTTCGTTTACCTGTGCTTTCTGAATCGGTAAGGAATGCATTTACTGCCCTGGAAGGAACACGTTTGAATGTTGATTACAGAAATGTAATGACATTATCGTCATACAGCAGACTGAATATACCCGGCCTCAACTGGATAATTATCGCTGAAATTGATAAAAAGGAAGCCATGCGTCCTGTATATAAACTGGCTAATGAAATTGTTTTCCTTAGTATTTTCATAACGTTGATACTTTTTATTGCATCCTATATTATCTCCCGCTCCATTGCCGGACCTATAATCGAACTCAAAAATGCTATTATCCGGGTACGCAGGGGAGAACTCGACCATGAACTGCATATCAAATCCAAGGATGAACTTGGCGAACTTATCGAAAATTTTAATCTGATGACCAGTCAGTTAAAAGCTCAGCAGCAGGAACTGAAAGAAAGGGAAATCAGAATGTTCTCATCTTTCATTGATGGTCAGGAAAACGAACGGCAACGCCTGTCGCGCGAATTGCACGACGGGCTCGGACAAATGATAGTTGCTACCAAGCTAAAAATGGAAAACATGATAGATTCCGGAGATGGAATCAATACCGACAGCATGGTCCGGCTAAGATTGATGTTTGATGGGCTGGTTGATGAAGTTCGCGGAATTTCAAATAACCTGATGCCGGCAGCCTTGCAGGAATTTGGCCTCGAAATGGCGTTAAGCCAGATTTGTAAGGAGATTTCAATCCTGAGTCATATTAATGTTATTTTTGATTCGCAGATTGCCAGTCAGGAACTCGATAAGCGGATTGCAACTTATGTATTCCGTATTGCACAGGAAGCACTGAATAACGCGGTTAAACATTCCGGAGCATCAGAAATTATTATGACATTGATCGGAAATGAAAGAATGATCAGTTTGATGGTGCAGGATAACGGTAAGGGTATTAACCTTGAAACTCCTTGCGAACAGAACGGCCGGGGCCTGAGCAACATGTGTGAAAGAGTAAAACTGCTTAATGGCCTGATTGATATTTCGAACGGGGAGGAGCATGGCACTATTGTTTCAGTTAAAATACCATTCGGATAAATTGTAATCACCTGTACTATTCGGCTGAAGTATGAGAAAATATTTTCCGAAAGCCGCATTTCCCTCAACAAAGTACTCAATTTTACTTTATTTTACGACCTATGTCAAAAATCAGAATTATTCT
The DNA here is from genome assembly GCA_038204995.1 of Bacteroidales bacterium. GTDB lineage: Bacteria > Bacteroidota > Bacteroidia > Bacteroidales > UBA4417 > UBA4417. Next base: position 20,622 of record JBBRCH010000068.1, read on the forward strand.
TACCGAAGATCACCAGCTGTTACGCGATGGCGTAAATGCGCTTATTTCCTCCGAAAATATTGAGATTATCGGTGAAGCCTCAACCGGTGAAGAATTGTGGAAACTTTTGGAAAGAAGTCAGCCTGATATAATTTTGATGGATATTTCGCTACCTGATATTTCCGGTATAGAGCTGACACGGATGCTTTCGGAAAGATTTCCTTTCATAAAAGTTTTAATATTATCAATGTTTACGGATGAAAGTTTTATAAATCAGGCTATTAAAGCGGGAGCAAAAGGGTATCTGCACAAGAATACCACCCGTGAAGAAATGCTTATTGCTATTCACACGGTATATTCGGGTAGTGATTTTTATAGTGATAACATATCTAAGATTATATTAAAGAGCTACGTTGATAAAGCAAGGATGAATACCGAAGAAATCAGCAATCCTCACGAAATTCTGTCAAAACGCGAGGTTGAAATATTAATCATGTTTGCCGAAGGCTTTATCAATAAAGAAATAGCCGACCGCCTTTTTATCAGCATTCGCACCGTAGAATCGCATAAAAATCATATGATGCAAAAACTCAATCTCAAGACCCAGGTTGAACTTGTTAAATATGCTATCAGGCATAACCTTATTAACATATAGGAATACACGAAAACTTATTTCTACGTTCTCGTTTCCCGGACTTAGAACTAATACAGTATTGTTCTTCAGTTTAAAATACAAAATTCAAAGCCCACCTGGTCCTGATATGGATACTCACACTATGAAAACCAATACGCTGATTATTTATAATAAAATCAAACCTTCATAAAACATTGAAAGTCAATTTTTGAGTATTTTCAATTCACTAACCGCTTTCCCATTTCATCTCACAAGAGCACTATTATTTACGTTTCAGGCTGATAATACCTTCAAATTTTGCCCTATTTCACTGTATATCAATCTATATCAATCTATTTCACTGTATTTCAATTTATTTCAATTTATTTCAATGTATCCAATGTATTTCAAATTTATTAGTTTGTTCCCGTTTGTAACATTGCTAAATGGTGATTGCCTTTTTACTATAAACTTATCACTTTTCACTCTTCCTTCAAATCCCCTATTCTCCGTGCATTACTTAAATTATGTGCGTAATTCCACTTAAGTGGTTTTGCATGCATTTTCAGTATATTATCCAATTGACGAGTGGTTTTCAATACAATATTTTTGTTGCCAATAATACTAAACCAGCAACAAATGAAATGTACTGTTTTAAAACCCCTAATTATTGTTTCGCTGCTTTTGGCAGGAGAATATGCGATGTCGCAGGAAAAATGTGCTCTGTCTGTCAAAGCCTCAGCCGAACTGGTCAGCAGCTATATCTGGCGTGGAATCCCTTCCTATTCACTTTTGAATGAACAAGCAGTGCTGTCACCGAATTTGCAGCCCTCTCTGGGTTTTGAAATAGGTGGTTTTGAGGTTGGCGCCTGGGGATCAACTGATTTTACGGGTAGTTTTAGTGAGCTGGATCTCTATGCGGCTTATTCAATTAAAGGAATAACTGCTACAATAACTGATTATTACTGGGATCCTGATTTTTTATCGAAGCCTTATTTTCATTATAAAAATGAAACTACAAGCCATCTTATCGAGGGAATGCTGACTTATGATTTCGAAAAGTTTCCACTTAGTATTTCAGTAGCAACCATGTTATATGGAGCCGATAAAAAATACCAGGACGTGGAGGAAGATGCAAAAACAACAAATAACTATTCAACCTATATCGAACTTGGGTACACTTTTAAAGTGAAGGAATCCAGTTTTGATGCTCTTGTCGGAATGACTACGGCTGATGGCTTATATGGCGATGGTTATGGAAATGTTACCGGATTTGGTGTGGTGAACCTCGGTCTGAAAGGGTATAAAAAAATTAAACTTTCCGAAAACTATGAAACAACCCTGAGCTCTTCATTCATTGTAAATCCTCAGCAGGATAAAGCTTTTCTTGTTTTTGGAATTTCATTTTAACCGATTTTTCTTCAATAACATCCAGTTCTTATAATCCCAAACTCTACTAAATTTATAAATTATGATTGACACAGGTTCAACCGGGTTTATGTTGCTTGCAACAAGCCTTGTTATGCTGATGACTCCCGCATTGGCATTCTTTTATGGTGGTCTTGCTACAAAGCGGAACATCCTGGGTATTATGATTCAGAGTTTTGTCTCGCTTGGCTGGACAACCGTACTTTGGGTCACCTTTGGTTATTCACTCTGTTTCAGCGGAGGCGAAGGTGGCCTTCTGGGTAATTTCTCCAAGGCATTTCTGGCAGGTGTTGGAATGGATTCAATGTTTTCGGGTAATGAAAAAATTCCGGAAATTGTATTTATCGCTTACCAGATGATGTTTGCCATAATTACTCCGGCGCTTATAACCGGTGCGTTTGTAAACCGGGTTTCTTTTAAAGCATATATGATTTTCCTCACGGTTTGGCAAATACTGGTATATTATCCGTTTGTACACATGGTTTGGGGTGGAGGCTTACTCGCCGAATGGGGAGTTCTCGACTTTGCAGGAGGGATTGTGGTTCATGCAACTGCTGGTTTTGCTGCCCTGGCTTCCGTGTTTTATGTCGGAAAACGTGTTAACAAACAATCAACACCTAACAGCATTCCTTTGGTTGCAATTGGAAGCGGATTATTGTGGTTTGGATGGTATGGTTTTAATGCCGGTAGCGAGCTTCAGGTTGACGGAGTTACCTCACTTGCATTTTTGAATACTGATATTGCAGCTTCTTTTGCAACTATGGCCTGGGTTGTGATAGAATGGTACCGCGAAGGGAAACCTAAATTTGTCGGACTTCTTACCGGTTCAATTGCAGGTTTGGCTACTATAACTCCATGTGCCGGGTTTGTGCCAATATGGGCATCACCTATCATTGGAACCGCTGCCGGGGTTGCCTGCTACGTTGCGGTTCAACTGAAAAACAGGTTGAATTGGGATGATGCACTTGATGTTTGGGGCGTTCACGGTATAGGAGGATTTGTTGGTACAATTTTGTTGGGAGTTTTTGCCTTTGCAGGAACCAATGCTGTTACCGGTCAGGCTTACAGCGGCCTTATATATGGTGATGTTGCTTTTTTCATGAAACAAACCATAACAGTAATTGCTGCTTCTGCTTATGCTTTTATTTTTACATATATCATGCTGATCCTGATCAATTATATTACTAAAGTCAGGGTGAGTGAAGAAGATGAAATGATCGGACTCGACTCCGCTTTACATGGCGAGCGGGCTTATGATGAAGGCGCTCTTTAATTAGTGTCTGTCTTTAAACTCAAAATGTTAATAAATACTGAGGTTTGATGCAATATTTTATAAAAGTTCTGAGTAACTTCGAATCAAAGATACAGAAACCATGAAATTATTCAATGATTTGCTTCTTAAGTTCGAAAAGCCCGACTGGAGCGGGAATCCAGAGTTTTGTGTCATTGATACGATATTGGAATCTCGTCCTGATCTTATTTTGATATTGAAAAATGATATCGTTGGCAGCGAGAAAACTTCATCTTTTGGTCGCCAGGACACCCCCAGTGTTGAACAAATTGTCCGTGGAGCCATTTACAAGGAGATGAAGGGCATGGATTATCGGGAGCTGGAATATGCTCAAATTGATTCCAGAATTTGTGAACTGTTTATCAAGTTAGACGGTCGCAACCCATTTAGTTTTCAGTTGTTCCAGAAGTATATTTCCCGCATCACAGCAGAATCGCTGCATCGTCTTCTTGTAGAGATCAATAAAATAGCTATTTGCGAAGGATTTGAAAATGTCCAAAGTGTTTCACAGGATTCAACTGTTGTGAAGACAAACATACACCACCCGACGAATAATTCATTGGTATGGGATTGTGTGAAAACCAGTACCCGCCTGTTGTACCAATTGAAAGAAGAGATCACCACGTTGGATTTCATAAATTATTCAAAGTCAGCTAAGAAGACTTTTTTCGATATTAATGTTACGCGGGGAGAATCCAGACGGCTGACACTATTTCACAAACAATTGATTCTGTTTACCAAAGTGATCAACCAAACCTCTAACGCAATAAAAAAAAAGTCCACGAGTATTATCGCAAATTGCCTTCAGAAAGAACTGGCAAAATTGCTTGAATTGATGAACCAGGTGTATGACATAACCTATCGCAAAGAGATACAGGGAGAGAAAGTTCCGAATGCAGACAAACTCTTTTCAATTTATGAATTGCATACAGATATTATCGTTAAAGGCCAGCGGGATGTACAATTTGGCCATAAAATAAACCTGGCTGCCGGCAAAAGCAACATGGTTCTGGATTGCCTGGTACCCCGGGGTAACCCGTCTGACACATCTTTGTTCCAGCCTACCCTTGACCGGGTTATTGAAAATTACGGTATTGTCCCCCGCGACAGTGCAACTGACGGAGGTTATGCAAGTCTTGATAATCTGAAGTATGCACAGAAAGCGGGTATTACAAATATCGTTTTCAATAAAGTTGTAGGGAGCATGCAGAATATTGCCAGCAGTCGCAATATGGTAACCCGATTGAAGAAATGGCGTAGTGTAATGGAGGCAATTATCTCGAACATTAAACGAGGCTTCAACATGTTTATGTGTAACTGGAAAGGCTGGGAACATTTTCAATCGAAAGTCCTTTGGAGCGTTTTGGCCTATAACTTCAGGGTAATGACCGGACAAATTATTTCCCGGATTAAACCTGACCTACAGGTTTGCTGATCACCTGCAAGATCAGTAAAATCAAATGATACAAGTAATTACCCTTAAGTGGGGGTAAGTAGGTGTGGGCGGTTTTTTGAAATATCAACGTTATTAACAAAAATATGTCAGATATTAACAGCTATGTGTGCTGTTTGAAAGTTGAGACCGATTTTTATCGTGAAACATCTCCCTTTGCGGTAAAAATCAAGAGGTTGTTAATAAAAATATGGGAGTTTATGGACAGACACTAATTAGT